>JALDYR010000003.1:0-192315 GCA_032153715.1 Candidatus Saccharimonadota bacterium
CTCGTATGCCGGCATCAAGTGGTGATAGATAGTCAGCGTCGTAATTGGCCGGTAGCAGCATATCCGCACTCTTTGTCTGAGTGAAGTACTGCGTGATTCGTTTGGCAAGGGCTGGTTCATTGAACGATTCGTATTCGCTGGACGTAAACGAGCCGACTCGACCCTTGAGATGCGGGTGTCTGAACAGAGAACGCCAGCTGCAGTGACTGGTATTTGCCGCAAAGCTTCGGCTAGACAATTGAGTTCCTCCTGCGTCTTGCTGAAGACGAACACGTTCATATTCCTCGAGCGGTACGATTGTCCAGAAGTGCTCCGGCTGAGTCGATGGGCGATGAAGGTACATTTGACGCCTACTTTCATTTAGACGACGAGAACTATTCTACGATAGAACTATTAGCTGTATGTGTCAAACTGATGTTACGCGGCGGGGTTGTTCGATGGCGTAACAATGCGCCAATGTTCGCGTCCATCGATGGCTTTTTGCAAGCTTGGTTTTGGAGCGACTGCGACGGGTTCGTGGGACATTTCCAGCATGCTCAAATCGTTAATTGTATCGCCATATCCGCCACGTAAAACAAAGCGATCGCCCAAATTAAATTGCTCAAGTTTTGGTCGATGATATTTGCAATTGATAGCAAACTCCCCTAGCGCACGCAGACGATTTTGAGTCAAATCGACTAACATGCTTTCAGCGATCAAATGCTTGTTTTTGCTGCGCGGCACGCATCCACGATAGCGATGGCAATGACCGCTTTGATAAAAATAACGCGTGCCGGTTGCGATGTCTGCATTCAATTTTCGCTTCAATGCTTGGACGAGAAAATCGGGTGATCCAGAAATAAGTCCAATGTACGCGCCCGCTTCTTGCCACTCGCGAATTTCATTGACGACTTCAGGAAATGCGTCATCGTATTCCGCATCGATGAGTTCATTGGCAATGCGATTTAGGTCGGCGCGCGACTTCCCCTTCATGCTGGCATCAAATGTACGAATCAATGGATCGAGGTATTCGCGCGGGCTCTCAAGCTCTTGGTTGGCATAGAGGGTCCGCAGGCGTTCTAACTCTTCCAGCTCTTCGTCCTCGACTGTAATAAAGTCGTTCTCGACCATATGTCGAAAGGCTCGGCCGCTCAGTTCGTCGGGTACATCAGGTAGGATCGTACCATCAACATCAAAAAGGATTAGCTCTTTCGGGCGCCCTCCATCAGGTGAAGATGAGCGGATATGATTCATGGTAAATATAATTTATACGCTCACTATGCAGAAAGCGCAAGTGTATGAAGTGGTAGTAAAAGCTAAAGCTCGATACTGACTGGACAGTGATCAGAGCCCATGATATCTGGATGAATATTAGCAGCTTTGATCTTGTCAGCAATTTGCTCGGAGGCGAGGAAATAGTCGATGCGCCAGCCGACGTTTCGGGCACGAGCATTCGCCCAGTGGGTCCACCAGGTGTAGGCGTCGGTTTTGTCCGGGAAAAATTTACGGTAGGTATCAACAAAACCTGCTTCGAGCATTTTATCAAAGCCTTCGCGCTCTTCGTCAGTGAAGCCGTGTTTGCCAACATTTGGTTTTGGATTAGCAAGGTCGATTTCTTTATGGGCAACATTTAGATCGCCGCAGAAAATAACTGGCTTTGTTTTGCTGCGCCGTTTGACGTATGACAAGAATGCTGGGTCCCAGTTTTCATGGCGTAACTGCAGGCGTGTCAGGTCGCCTTTACTGTTTGGCGTATAGACGGTTACCAGGTAAAAATCTTCAAACTCGGCCGTCAGGACACGACCTTCATTTGATACGTCGCCGTATTTGTCAGATTCGAGTTTGTATTCAGTAATGACTTCTTCGGGAAAGCCATAGTAGGTGCTGATTGGATCTTTTTTGCTCCAGATTGCCGTACCGGAATAGCCTTTTTTCTCGGCGCTGTTCCAGAATTTATTGTACTGCGGAAACTCCAGGTCTAGCTGTGTTTCATGCGCTTTTGTTTCTTGGAAGCAGATAATATCAGGATCTTCTTTGTTGATAAAAGTATCGAGTGCGCCTTTGGTATTGACGGCACGGATGCCATTGACGTTCCAGGAGTAGATTTTCATTACTACCAATTATATCATGCGAGTATCCGCTAAATGTGCTTGATTGCGCGAGCGGCTTCGCGTGATTGATCGCGGCGCTTCAGGGTTTCACGCTTGTCGTAAGTCTTTTTACCCTTACCGAGAGCGATAATGAGTTTGATGTACTTGCCGCTCGTCAAGAGCTTGGTCGGAACGATGCTCATGCCGCTTTGTTTGTGGGCTTGGAGTGTCTCGATTTCTTTTCGCTTGGCAAGGAGCTTGCGCGGTTCGGTGTCGATCGTGCGGGCAGTTGGTTCACCTCTTTTTTGCAGGCGAATACTAAAGCTGGCATTGTTGAGCCATAGTTCGTTGTTTCGAATTGTTACGAACGAGCCTTTTAATTGAACATGGCCGTCACGTGCGGCGCGCACCTCGGGCCCGGTCAGCGCAACCCCGACAACAAGATCGTCGCCTAACTCGTAATCAAACCGCGCCCTACGATTAAGGACGGCTGACGGCTTCGCAATTGATTTCTTCTTTTTCTGCGCCATGATTCATTTAGTATACCATAACTCACCCCAGTTAATTATTGACATTTTTACATAAATAACGTATAAATTACTTAATTCAAGCATCCGCTTGAACGATCCTATTATTTTCGGGAAGGCGTCGCATGAAAATGCATTCATTGCAGCGCTATGTGTATATCACGTACGCGGTCACGGTGTGCTTGATGTTTATGATGCTGGTGATTGACATATCGGCGGGTCATTCCGTCGTTGTGATGATCTGGTCTCTCATCGTATCGCCTGGAATTTTTCTGTCGGCCGTGTTTGCCGAGGGGAGAATGCCACGCTTGGTTTTGAGTTTTAAAAATCAGTCGTGGGCATTTCTGTTCGGTGATCCGCTTTGTATCGCCCCTGCCTTGGCGGTCAGTGCTATGGCTTGGCGTGATCTTCCTTATGGCGAAAGTCACTTCTACAATCAGTTGTGGTGGGTGATTGTTTCGGGGTTTCTCGGGGTGATGTTTGGCCTTGCGTTTTACGTGATTGACGGCGGCAAATATAGAAAGGCCGGCGTCCCCGAGGCTCTCAAGAGTCCGTCCAAAATATGCCACGATCTTGTTGTGTACCCCGTGCTATCGGGTGCGTTGATCTACGGAAGTGTTCCGCTGCTATTCGAGCGTTCATGGCACACCTGGGTTGTCATCAGTCTCGTCGTTGCGTGGTTGCTTTTGGCTGCATGTGATGGAATCCGGAATCCGGACCCACGATGGCTTCATCCTCGGTGGGATCCGCGTAATTTCTGCATCATACCGGAAGCATCGCTCAAGTAGTAGGATCAACCGCTTTAGTACTCTTTCGCAATCCAGCGAATCGAGGAACGAGCGGTTTTTCATTTGCAAGAAAAAGAGTTAGAATAAACGTAACCATGAAGAAAAATAAAACACACAATCCTCATCGTTTCATCGCAAATATTTTTGGCTCGATTGGCTACACGGCACTTATCTTTGTTTGGCTGCTGCTTATCGAGACGGTAATCGTGTTATTTTATTCGACAGATAGTTCAATCTTTTTCACAGAGTTCGGATCGGCACTTTCGACTGAGCGCTCAACGGCGGGTCACGAAGCGTTCCGATTTGTGTTGATGGTTGCCCTCGTAATTGTCGTGTGGGGCTTGGTGCACTACGGCAGTCTTTTTGCGGCATTTGTGACGCGAAAGTTTATTAAGATTACCGGTGGTAAGGCGAATCTTGAAACTTTGGCACTCACAAAATACCTTAGTTTGATTGTTGGACTACTGGCTATCACTCTCCTCCTTGTACTTGTTCCATCAGAAGTGGCAATTGTGAAGTTTGCAATCGCATTTGTGGCTTTTGTTGCGGGGCTAGCTGGGTTTGCTACTTTCTGGGTGCAGCACTTGATGGCGACACGTCACAAGCTGCGCTTTGACGACATTCGATAGTTTGGCGATGCCTGAAACTCGTTTATACTAAATACATATGTATAAACGAGTTCTTTTGAAATTATCCGGTGAACAATTACAAGGTAAATTTGACGGCGGATTTGATGCCGAGCGCGCGGCGTGGATTGCTGGCGAAATCCGAAAAGCAACCGCTCACGGCACAGAAATTGTCGTGATGGTTGGTGGTGGTAATTATGCTCGTGGTGCGCAGCTAACTGGCGGTGGCGTACAGCGCGTGACGGCCGACAATATCGGCATGATGGCGACGATTATGAATGCGGTGGCGCTCGCGGATGTCTTTAATGCCGAGGGTTTGCCAGCTCGTGCTTTGACAAACGTAAAAGCTGATCAAGTTGCTGATCAATTTACACATCGTCGCGCTTTGTCGCACCTCGAAAAAGGCCGTGTCGTGATTGCGGCTGGCGGTATCGGTCGCCCTTATTTGACTACTGATACGGCGGCAGTCAGTTTAGCGCTTGAAATGGATTGCGATGTTATTTTGAAGGCAACAAAAGTTGATGGCGTCTATGATAGCGACCCGCATAAAAATCCAGATGCCAAAAAGTTTGATACGCTGACCTTGCAGCAAGCCGTCGAGCAGCCTGATGTGAAAGTGATGGACAAAGCAGCCATTGCCCTTGCCGCCGATCACGATCAGTCGATTATTGTTTTGAAGTTACTTGACGAGAGTAATATTGCTCGCGCCGTTGCCGGCGAATCGGTTGGGACTACGATCAAGTAACGTAGTTTGAAACTTTCCGCACGTACTGGAAAATACCCGCTTATCAGGCGGGTATTTTTTATGGCTGACGACGGTAAGTGTTTTACTAAAAGCTTGTTTTATGATATAATAATATAAGCACTTTGAAAATACGATACCAAATAGAAGGTGGTGGCTGCATTGTCATGGTGGCAGTGGTTGGCAATCGTGCTCGGCTGGGTGCTCGCAGTCCTCTTCGGAGGCGTCGTATTGGTCGCTTGCTGCGTATGGATTGACGCACTCCTGACGAGGCGAAAGCTACAGTCGAGAACGACGCTCTCGCGGACTTTGGGTGAAAACAAGAACACGCTCATTCTTGCACTTCCGGGAATTTTGGCGAGTGAAAACTCATTCGACCCTATTCTCGGGACCCTGCAAAAATACGGTGACGTGCGGACTGTTGGTTACCACGGAGAAAAGTTCGACCTTCGGAAGACCGTACGGATACTTGCGAGCGAACTGAAGAATGAAGCGACCGTTTATGAGCACCTCATCTTTTTCGGAGTCTCCAAGGGCGGATTACTTGCTCTGGATGTCCAGCAGGAACTCCGTCGAACGAAACGGGAGTGGCGCTTGGTTGATTTTGTACCTGTCGATAGTCCGTCGGGTGCGGCAGATATGTTGGGCGGTGGTAACATTGCCGCAGTTTCGCTGCGAGCATTTCCGACTGGAAAAGGATTTAACTATCCGGGAGGCAAATTGCTGAACGCCATGCTCGTGCCTCCAAGGGACGAAAATATCGAACCGCAGCTAGACAACGCACAGGTCAAGAAGCGGGCGCTACTCGCCATGAGCAGCTTCCCCTTCTCGATTTATCGGGATCAGCTGGCCTATATGGCAGCACGCCCTCGGCTTACGGCGGAGATGTTCGATGGGTTCAACCGCGTGGCATACATCCGCTGTGATCGTAATAACGAGACAGTGGCGCAGCCACAGGCTTCACTGAAGTTCGTTGCTGCTGGTGGCGACAAGGTTGAAGTTATTGCTGCAGACCTGACGCACGCTGGATTTGCGGAACGCCCGGTCACGGCAAACGCTGTGGTCGATGCCGCGCTTCATTACATCACTACCGGTATCAGGATTTAAAGTGCTTAGGCTCGTTCGAAAGAACGGGCCTTTGTACTTTCTAGAGCTTGCGAATAGCGTCAAGCAGTGTTTGCGCTGACGTCTTCCAGTTAAACTGTGCAATGTGTCCTTTGCCTTTTTCGACAAGCGCTCGTGTGGCTGTCGCGTCGTCGAGTTTTTTAATTTGATTGGCAAAGTCTTTTGGATGGTCAGGGTTAAAGTAGAGCGCGCCCTTCCCTGCGACCTCTTGGTGGATTGTTAGGTCGCTAACGACGGCGGGCACACCGAGGGCAAGTGCTTCGGCTAACGGCAAGCCGTAGCCCTCGCTGCGACTGGCGCTGACGAGGATGGCATCATTGGCAAGAATTTCAGCATATTGTTGATCGCTGACGCCACCGTGAAAAATGACGTTTACACCTTTTGGAATGATTTTTTGCAGTTCAGCTTTTTGTTCTGGTTGGATACGGCTTAGTAAGTGAAGGGTGCGACCAGGCAGGAATTCCATGCCGCGAATCAATGTCTCGACATTTTTGTAGCCCATGAACGATCCCATGTAGACCAGGTTTTTTGGCGCTGCACTGATTTTGACAGGTGTCGACAAATACTCGCTGAGCTTTTGCGGTGCATTTGGCGTAACGACGATCGGACGCTTTGTTAGGTTGATGGCTTCGAACTCTTGTTTGCTGGTCTCGCTGACAGTGGCAACGATGTCGGCGTTGTTTAGTGTGAGGCGCTGCGGCATGTATGTCAGGTGAAACGCGCGCCAACCAAGACGGATTAGCGGATTGAGGTGATGCGGCGGCGTACGATGACGATAATAAATCAAATCGTGAAGCGTTAGGACAAGCTTGAACTGTCGACCAACACTTCCCATTGTTTGCATTGGTGAAAAGATGACATCTGGATTGTAGCGGTTTAGGATGACTGATGTTAATGGTTCGCGGACATCGGTTGGCTTGTGGATCAAGAGATACTTGGCGTGTTCAGGCAGTGATTTTAGCTGCACTTTGTCGCAGATCAAGAATGTGACTGGTGTTAGCGCCGCAAGAGCACTCCCTAGCTCGGCGCTGTAGCGGCTGATGCCGTCATGAAAGTCAGTACGGATATAGCGGGCATCGAAAAACAGCTTCATATAAAAAGTTTATCACGGTTAGCCCATGGTATAATTAGGTAATATGAAGATTTTGATCGCTGCCGATTTGCATTGGCCGACCATCAATGGAGTCGCGACATTCAGTCGAAACCTTGCTAAGGGACTCAGTGATCGTGGCCATGAGGTATTAGTGATAGCGCCAAGCCAAACCGGCAAGGCCTACGACGAGTATGACGGTAACCATGTTGTCAAACGTGTGAAGTCGACAATTTTTCCTTTTTATCAAAATTTCCGCATTTCTCCGATGCCAAACAAGGAAGTCCAGGATATTATTCAAGAGTTTGAGCCGGATGTTATTCATATTCAGATGATGATGTGGATCGGTATTGCGGCTATGAAATACGGCAACAAGTACGAAATCCCAATCGTCGCCACGAACCATGCAATTCCAGATAACCTACTCGATAACCTGCGTTTGATTGCGCCAGTCTCGAAGTCAATTAGTTTTGTGCTGAACCAATATGGCACTCGTTTCTTCGCCAAGGCTGACTATGTCACGCTGCCAACTCAGGCGGCAATCGAGATGCTGGGCGGTGGTTCTCGCATTCCAGTTGAAGTCGAGCCGGTTAGTAATGGTATTGACCTCAGTCGTTTCAAGCCGACGAAGGCGGCAGACACACTATATAGCCACTTTGGCATTCCTAAGAAGTCGCCGATTATTTCATATGTCGGACGCATCGATTCGGAAAAGCACCTTTATGTTTTACTCGAGGCGTTTGCCAAGCTCCGCCGCGCCGGATCTGACGCTCACCTATTAATTGTTGGTGACGGTACGAATCGCGAACATCTACAGAACCTGTCATACGAACTGGATATCGCAAAACACACGACCTTTACTGGCCGTGTGTCGGACGATGAAATTATCGCCCTTCACAAGGTCGGTGACATTTTTTGTATGCCTTCTCCGGCCGAGCTGCAAAGTATCGCCACGCTTGAAGCAATGGCGAGTGGTAAGCCTGTTGTGGCTATTGATGCGGGTGCGCTTGCTGAATTATGTCAGGATGGTCGCAATGGTATTATCTGCGAAAAAGATGACGTTGACGGGATCGCTGCGGCGCTAACGACACTTCTAGAGGACAAAAAACTTCGTGCTCAGTACGCTAAGGAAAGTCTGGCAATTGCCGGTACGCATGACATTAATCATACTTTGAATCGTTTTGAAGAAATTTACGATCAGGTTATTTCGACAAAAACGCGCGCACTGCCTCAGCGGCTTCTGTAGGTGTTTCGTAGTGAATCAGGTGGCCGACACCAGAAATGCTGTGGAGTGAACTCGACGGCATTTTTTTATGAAGTACA
This sequence comes from Candidatus Saccharimonadota bacterium, assembly GCA_032153715.1. Lineage (GTDB taxonomy): Bacteria > Patescibacteriota > Saccharimonadia > Saccharimonadales > Saccharimonadaceae > SEAL01. Next base: position 8,291 of record JALDYR010000003.1, read on the forward strand.
TGCTGCTTTTTGATAGGCGTGATATCGTCTTGCTCGCCAACGATCAGTAACGTTGGGACGGTGATTTTATCGGCGACGTGCGAGACATCGTTTTCAACAGAGGCACGAAATGCTTCAGCTACGACAGTGGCATTCGCGAATGTTGAAAAGTGCTCCAGGTGCTGCTGGTGTACAAATCTTTGCATGTCTTTATCCTTTGACTTCGCCATTGTAACGCTCATGATCTTGACGATGAGCGGTGTCGACAGCCAGCGTTTGGCAGCACGTGCCGGTAGCACTTTGCCAAGCCAGTAATAGCCAATTGCAAGTTGCGTAAGAGCCGCACTGCCGCCTTCTAGGGCTGGCGCCCCGATTGGATTGACGAGAATGAGTTTGTTGATTGTACTAGCGTACTGTGCAGCATATTGCGCGGCAACGATACTGCCAAATGAATGACCAAGAAGATCTGGCTGGGTTTTGAGGTGGAGTTTTTCGACGAACTCATGAACAAATTTCACGTAGCGACTGGCAGAGTGCTGGTCGTCAGTAAACGGCTCACTGGCACCAAATCCCGGAAGGTCTGGCACGATGATGTGAAATTCTGATAGATTTTCAACAATTCGCTCAAGCCCGTGATGTGTGCCGCGAAAGCCGTGAATCATCACGATGGCATTTTTTTTGCTCTTGTTATATTCCCAGTAATGGACGGTATGGCCACTGAGGGCGAGCGTATGTTCTGTCGATTTCATTGTCAGTAGTATAGCAAACTGCCCTACTTTTGACCCGCACGTCCGCGAGATTTGGTATAATAAGAATCACTGCATTATGCGCATTGGACTCTTTACTGACACCTATCATCCGGCAACAAACGGTATTGTTGCGGTGGTTGATATTACCCGCGAACACCTAGAGTCGCTCGGTCACGAAGTGTTTGTTTTTTGCCCAAAGGTTGAGGGCGAGGAGCGATTTAAGGGCGATGATCATGTTATTCGCTTTCCAAGTCTTCCCACTGGCGTCTTTGACGATAATCGTCTATCGATGTTTTTTCCGCCACTTGCGATGCGGACGATTGCCGATCTTGAGCTTGATGTGATTCACTTCTTTACCCCGACGCAAATTGGATTGATGGGCGTGTACGCTGCGCAGCGTACGGGCGCTGTGCTGGTGAGCCAGCATAGTACTGATCTGTATGAATATGTGCGCCACTACCCTATGGTGTTGCCGATAATGCTCACTTTTTGTACAACACTACCATTTACAGTGAAATTCAGTGGCAAGGACGCAATGACACTGGCACGTTTCTACGTGCCGCATCGTGGCGTCACTCGCTGGAACCGTCATGTCATCGAAAACTCTATGTCCCTGGTCTATAGTCGGTGTGACGCCGTGATCGCCCTCAGTCGTAAGAGTAAAAAGCAGCTTGAGTCGTGGCAAAAACGCTATCATTACGATGTATCACTACTGCCGACGGGTGTCGACGCATTGCCACGCGCTACCAAGCATCAAATTGCCGAGTTTCGTGCAGAATGGGGTGTCGAACATGACGACCAAGTTATGCTGTATGTCGGCCGTCTGGGTGCTGAAAAGAATTTGGCAATTCTGATCGAGGCGTTTAAAAAAGTCATCAAGAAATGCCCGCGGGCTCGTCTGATGTATGTTGGCGATTTTGATTATCGTGAAGAGCTGGAACGGTTGGCTGCGGAGTCTGGTGTTGGCGATCGGATTACTTTTACTGGCCGCTTGCCGCGCAATACGCTTGGAGTTGTATACGCGGCTGCCGATGTATTTGTTTTTCCTTCGCTAACCGATACGCAGGGGCTTGTACTGCACGAGGCGGCGCACGCTGGTCTGCCGATTGTCGTCGTTGACCCGCAGTTGAGCGAGGTGGTGATCGACGGCGAGAATGGCTTTATCGCCAGGAATACAGCGACGAGCATCGCCAAGCATGTCACTACCCTCTTTGATTCACCGACCAAGCGCCTGACATTTGGCGCGAACAGTAAAAAGATCGCCAGGCGATACGGTGAGCGTACTCAGACGAAAAAGATTGAACGATTATATCTTGATATTATCAAGCAGCGCGAAGCTGTTCTTTAACGGTATCCCAAACCGAACTATCGTAGTGTTCACGGTACCAATACCACCATTCTCCGCCCCATAAATATATTTCGTCGCTGCCAATGCGGCGGCCAAACTCAATGTTTTTTCCGATTTGATCGATGCTCATTGAGCGCGCTTGTTCAGCCGGCGATAAATCTTTTGTATCTGTCGGTCCCCATGGTTCAAGCTGTAGTTCGTGAATGAAAATTGGCTTGCCAGTTGTCAGGGTGATTGTTGCTGCTCGCAGGCGATGAAACCAAATTGGCGTTGGATACGTCGCGTAACTATTTGTTGCGTTAATCCAGACGCGTCGATAGACCGAAAAACCATAGGCGTCTGGGCGTTCACCAAATACCGGCAGGCCATGCTGATCGCTGAGGCTCATGAATAGTTTTTTGTGACTGAGCTCTTTGACGAGCTTTGTTTCTTGATTGATCAGTGCACGGTTTGGTGTTTTGCACTCACCAAACCAGCTGTTAACCGCTTCGTTTTCAAGCTGCCAGGATGCGACGACTGGATTATTTTCGTAGCGACTGATGACCGTGCGAATGTAGTTGAGCAGCGCCGCGTCTTGCTCTGACTGTGGCAGGCTGCCGAGCCATGCTGGCGGATGACACTCTGGCCAGCGAGGCTGACGCAGCCCGATCGAGAGGCTGACAGTGCCGCCGCGCTTGGCTACCTCGTTCAGCTGCCAGTCGAGTTCATCGAAGTTATATTCGCCACGCGATATTTCGTGGCGGTCCCAGTAGCTCATTAGTCGGTAGTGTTTGATCTGCATGTCGTCAAGGAGCGCAGTGAAGTTTTTGCGCCAATCAAGACCCAGTTCTTCGGCGCGCATGACTGAAAAACTAACACCAAATTGGGGCTTGGCGACCTTTGGAAAGATGAACGATTCGAACGTCGATAGGATTGATCCGATCAAGACGAGGATGAGTATTGGCAGTACGAGAAAGCGAAAAAGCTTGGTGTGGGCGAAGCGTTTCAGTCGCTGAAGAAAGTTCTGCATTTGTAATAAGTATAGCTTATAGATATAGAAAGTGCCCCTACTACTGTTATTTCAAAAGCAGTAGTAGGGGCACGTAATGGACTAGGCTGCGGCGTGCCGCTGTGTTGGCGGTAGCGTAGCTTTGAGGCGATTGATGAGTGCAATGAGCTCATCGCGCTGCCTACAACGCTCGCCGTATCTCTGAGAAAGGGTTGAGATGTCCTCTGCCAGGATGTCTTCCAGTGATTCGTCGGCGCGATTTGAGGGGTGCTCGTCTTTGTGCCGCTCAATATACGCAACCATGGCGGCCGGCCGGCCGTCTTCTGCCAGGCTAATGGCTGCATCTACGATCCAGAGCCTGTTCTCGGCTCCTTTGATTGTGCTGCGCTGCAGCTCTGCTTCGGTAGTTTCGATCCCAATGAACCAAACCTTGAAAGCAGCAAAAAAACCAGAGAGAAGGTTCATCTTATTGCCTTTCATGTCCGTGGCGCATATGAGTCGGTAGTTACCGACGCGTCATACCATCTTTATATCACGGATGGTATATTTTGTCTATAGCGCTTTTGCAAAAAAGAAAAGGCCGCCGAAGAGGATTGAGCTAAAGAGTGAATCTCTTCGGCGAACCTTTCCGGCGACAGTTGATCTGGTGTGTTCGCGATGCCCCTTACGGACGTGCGTAACACCACTTCTGTAGTGGAATGATGACCATGGCGGCAACGGTAGCTCCGATGAATACGGCGACTACCTGCCAAGCCGCGGTCGAAAGACCAATTGTCCTGAAGATCTGGACACTGGCAAACATTCCTCCTGCGAATGGTATGACTCCTGCCATTGCAATGATGGCATATCCCACACCCGCACCTGGGCCACTGTTTGATGAAACATGGGGTTTCATCTGGTAGGCCACGAGAGCGATGTTTGCAAAGTATGCAACGGCGCAGACGGTTACTATGGTGGCAATCGTGGTTGAGTACATAATACTTCCTTCTACGGATGGGCGAATGTACGTTATTCTTATAACAAATTATGTGTTAATTGTCAATAGCTATGGTATACTAAACAGATATGATCGCTGATATTACCGTCACCGAAAAATCGTTCGGTCCTAAACTCTTGATGTCCGGAATCAAGTTCTCTATTGATGATGGCGAAAAAGTTGGCGTTATTGGGCGTAATGGCGTCGGCAAGTCTACCCTTTTCGGTATTGTGGCTGGTGTCGACAAAGACTTTACGGGCGATATTATTTTCAAGCGCGGCACAGTGGTTGTTTCAACAGCGCAGGAGCACCATGACATGGGCGATACGACTGTGCTGCAGTATGTGCTTGCTGGTCTGCCAGAATACCCGCAGCTATCGCATATTATCGAGACTTACCCTGAAACGATGGGCGACGATATGAAGCTGATCGACGAATACACTCAGGCGTTGATGCGGTTTGACGACAAGGGATTTTATCAAATCGAAGAGCAAATTGAGCGTGAGCTCGATAACTTCCAGCTAAGCGGCATTGCGCATCGCCAGTTCTCTACTCTATCTGGTGGCCAAAAGCGCCTGGTTGAGGTGGTAAAGATTATGCACTCTGACGCGCATTTAGCGCTTGTCGACGAACCGACCAACCACATGGACTATATTGCGAAGGCTCAGTATGTCGAATGGATGAAGACGGCGCGTGAAGCCATGCTGGTGATTACCCACGACCGCGACGTATTGAATGAAGTGGATCGTATTGTGGAGCTTAAGGACGGCGACAGTGTTAGCTATAAAGGTAATTACGATGCCTATTTGAAGCAAAATGCCGTCAGCACTGGTACACAGATGAATGACTTTGAGATGATTGAAAAGCGCATCGTGAATTTGAAAGCGAAAGTAATCGATTACCAGCGCCTGAAAGAAAAGTCACGCAACCCTGGAACGATTCAGAAGTTTAAACGCCTCGAAGAAACCAGTCGCAAAGAACTAGCCGAACTACAGGCAAAAGAAAAGCCAACTTTCTGGATCGATAAAGAATCAGCAGCAAACCTCAACTATAAAGTTGCTGCGCAGTACGACAAATTCAAGGCGAAAAATATTCGTATGAACCTAAAAGACGACGAATCGCGGAGCAAGCATATCCTTGTGAATGTTAAAAACCTGTCGCTTGGTTATGGTGACGCTCCTCTGTTTGAGGGAATTAACATCGACCTTCGTGAAGGTGAAGCGATGGAACTACGCGGCCGTAACGGTGCCGGCAAGACGACCTTGATCAAGACGATCTTGGGCGATGACACGGCGACCGTCTTTGATGGCGACATGACACTCGACAAGCAAATGCGCATTGGTGTCTATGAGCAGGAAGTCTCGCCGACGTACTTTGATTTGCCACTTGGTGAAGCGATCGAGCGAATGCATCTGGACCGCGGCCTGTCGATTTCAACGACAAAAGTTCGCAGTTTGATGAGCGATTACCTTTTTAATGAAGGTGACGGTAACATTCCTCTGTCAAAGCTATCCGGTGGCCAAAAAGCTCGCTTCCAATTGATTAGTATGCTTGCAAACGACCCACAGCTACTGATTTTGGACGAGCCGACCAATCACTTGGACCTGCCATCAATCGAAGAGCTAGAGACGGCGCTTGCGAAGTATTCTGGCGCTACCCTATATGTCAGTCACGACGGCTACTTTCGTAACGCACTTGGCGGCGAAGTGATTCAAGTCGGCGCAAAATAAAAAAGTCCCGGATTTTGCCGGGACTTTTTTAGTGTAGCTACAAGATTATGCTGCAATCGGTTCGATATTATGTGTCTTGATCGAGGTCTGGATTTTTGGTCGATCAAAACCTAGGATAATATCGCCAGCAACGTCAGTCACTGGGACACCGCGGAATTCGCCGCCGATTTTACCCATCAGTTCTTCGTAGGCTTCTTTGTCGGCCTCGATGTCTTTGGCAACGTATGGAATACCAAGCTTATCAAGCCACTGCATTTCGGTGTGGCAAAATGCGCACCAAGTAGTGCTGTATATAGTAATTTGTGGATTTGCTGTGTCGCTCATAGATTCCCTCGTTTAATTCGCTATACTTAGTATATCAAAAATACTGTAGCTCGTACAATAAACTAATTATACTCCATGAAAAGGTAAAAGGCTCACCCCGGAAGGAAAGCCTTCTACAGGGTGAGCCTACGGGGCTCGATTAGTATCTGTCAGGGCGAATGCAACAAGCGTTAGCCCCAGTGGCAGAACGACGAGTGTAATCAAACAGATTGATATGGGTGTATTCATCTCGAAAGATTGCAGTACAACCATAGCTGTAATCGTTACACTGGCAATTGCGCCAAGAAGTGTATTACTGAATGGGTCTTTGCGTTTTCGCAGATAATTGTTGACGATAAAAAACATCGCGCTCACTGCAAAAATAGCCGCAAAGAGAGTGTAGAGACTGTCAAACGGCAAGGTTCGGAATCCTTTCGCTCCTGGGGTTTTAGGTCAAACCCCATGTATACTATTATACCAATTTTATTGCGGTGTCATGGTGGATCAGTGAAGTTTAAGGTGGTGTACAACCCCTGTTAAAACGCTTAGCTTTATATTTGCTGAAAAAAGTGGTATGCTTCGGTTACGAGATTAAATGTGAAAGGATTGAGCGTATGAATTTACCCGTGCTAAACAGTGGTCGTTTGAATATGAAAACGACAATTGTCGCAACTATTACTGCAGCAGCTGTAGTACTCCTGACGAGTGTTATTGCGATTACGTCGGCAGGTGCCGCGCCGATATTACCCCTGACGACGGTAACGGCGGCGCCAGGTACGGTGCTAACCAATGAGCCATTTGCGAAGGGTCAGAATATTCAGAATGCCAGCGTTATCAAGCGCCTGACATATACATCTAGGGATTCAGCAGGTCGCGCAACAGTTACAAGTGGTATTGTCGCCCTTCCAACTGGCACGGCTCCTGTTGGGGGATGGCCGGTTATGGCATATGCGCACGGTACCGTTGGTATGGCGGATGTCGATGCGCCGTCAATTCGCGGTATGTTCGATGTTGATGCGGACTACGTCAGTCACTGGCTTGCCCAAGGCTATGCGGTTGCGTATACCGACTACGCTGGCTTTGGTACGCCAGGCATCATGCAGTATCTTGACGGCAAATCAGCAGCCTACAACGTTGTTGACTCTGTTCGTTCAGCACGCGCAGTCCTGCCTAACTTGTCAAAGAACTACATTGTCACCGGTATTTCACAAGGTGGTCATGCAGCCCTCGTTACAGGTGTTTATGGCAAGACGTACGCGCCTGAGCTCGCTTTGAAGGGTATTGCCGCAAGCGGTCCTCCGACTAACATCGAAAACCTTGCGCCAATTGCTGGACCTTTGATGCCAGATTTGCCGCTGAGTGGTTTGACTTTGTTTGTCACCTACATGATTGCAGGCCTCAATGCGACATATCCTGAAGCGAACGTCAGCAGCTACCTGACACCGCTTGGTCGTGATTTAATGGCGAAAGCTCCGGTCACGTCACTTGAGGAAATGTCCGCTGCCGTTAACGGCGTATCGTTGAATCAGGTTTTCTCTCGTCAATTGGCAGATCAAAACATTTTGCCAAAGCTCCGTGCCTACATGGGCGTGCCAGTGAGCGGCTATACGACTCCTGTGTTCATTTCTCAGGGTGTCATCGATACAACCGTCCCTGCTCCACTTACCTGGAAGCATGTTGCTGATATGCACCTGCGTTTGCAAAACGTTGATATGCACAACTACAACTCTGGCCATACTCAGACTTTGGCAACGTCGCTTCCTGACACGACACGATTCGTTCAGAAGCGATTGCCTTCAGGTCGATAGTAGGCCTCTACCGGTGATCTGACTGATTTCGCGTCAGATACCAACCGCCGTCGATATCAGATTTATATACGAAAAGTTCCAAATCGGGCTTGAGTAACATCTGATAATCGGCGGCTTTTTTTGCTTCATTTTCGGTAGTAAAACGCTTTTTTCCTGCCTCGCGATTAACGAACTGAAACGGTGTGTGTTTTACATTTTTATTCTTGCGTGGCATGGTTGTGAAAATCCTTTATAGTTGTTATTATATAGCCAGATGAGCACCTCACCAAAAGATAAGGGTGAAGCACCGACGCCGCCGGATAAATCGACGGTCGTTTTATTGCTAGGTACTATCGGTGATACGACGTGGCGGATGTTCATCCCAACGATCGGCTTCACTGTTCTTGGGGTATACGCCGACAAGGCATGGGGAACCAAGCCGTGGCTCACGATTGCAGGCATTGCTTTTGGAGCGGCTGTTTCGGGAATACTAGTAGCGCGTCAATTAAAGAAAGTGGATAAATAATATGATGAATAATTTTGCAGCACTCGACCTTCACATTAGCCTCGCGCCCGAAGCTATCTTTCATATCGGCCCGATTGCTGTGACGAATAGTATGATTCTTGGCGTGCTTGGCTCGGTCGTGATGCTTGCCCTGCTCTTTTATGCGGCAAACAAAGCAAAGCGTGGCCAATACAATCGCTTTGTCGGTTTGGTGCAGTGGACATTTGAAGGTTTCCTGAAACAAGCCGAAGAAATTATTGGCGACAAAAAGATTGCCCGCAAGATTTTCCCACTCGCCATGACAATGTTCTTTACGGTCCTAATGACCTACTGGGTGAGCGTGCTACCTGGCGTTGGCGCAATTTCGTGGAACGGTACGCCGCTTTTCCGTGGACTGCCAGCTGACCTGAACTTTACCTTCGCACTAGCGATTATTACGATTGTCGCATCGCAGATCTATGCGATTCAAAAGCACGGTGCCTTTGGTAATATTGGCCGCTATCTCAAGAACCCGTTCAAGGATCCAATTGGTGCATTTGAAGGTATTCTTGAATTCATAGGTGAATTCTCGCGCCTGGTAGCCCTGAGTTTTCGTTTGTTTGGTAACGCGTTTGCCGGCGAAGTGCTTTTGATGGTGATTGGCGTTCTGACTGGCTACCTTGCCAGTGTCGCGCTGCCGTTCTTTATGGCATTCGAGCTGTTTATCGGCTTTATCCAGGCCTACGTTTTCTTCGTGCTGACGCTGATCTTTACTTCCCTTGCTATCCAGACCCACGGCCACGACGAGCCGAACACAACTTCACTTGATCATTCCCCTGTTGATAAGACCAAAGCGGCTGCTCAACTGGAATGATCTGAGTAAAGTCAGTATAATTTAGGTAATAATTAAAAGGAGATAACAAATAATGGAACAACTAGCATTCGGCCTTACATACGCATTGCCAGCACTTGGTGCAGCACTTGGTATCGGTTTGATTGGTGCAGCTGCGCTTAACGCACTTGGCCGTAACCCAGAAAAACTTTCAGACATCCGTACATTGATGATTACAGCTATCGTCTTCGCTGACGCCCTCGCGATCATCGGTATCATCGTTGCATTCATCGCCAAGGCGTAAGGATAATCTATTCACATGGAATATCTAACATCATTTAAGACGCTTGCGAGTACGACAGCAGAGTCAGCCGAGAGCAGCGACATCTTTACGTCGCTTGGTATCGACTGGACGCTGCTTGTTTTGCAGACCGTTGCTTTCTTGATCTTGGTGTGGCTGCTAGCGAAGTTCGTCTATCCTGTTTTTGTTCGTATTATTGACGAACGTCAGGAAAAGATCGAAGCTGGCACGAAAGCTGCTGCCGAGGCCGAGAAAAAAGCCGGTGAAGCAAAAGACGAAGTTGCACAGCTCATGAAAGAAGCTCGCAAAGAAGCGAGTGAAATCGTTGCAACTGCCAAGGAAGAAGCGAATGCTGCGATTGAAAAGTCAGAGCAAAAAGCCAAGGCTCGCGCTGACAAGATCGTCGAGACGGCTCAAGAACAGATCGAAAAAGATGTGATTGCTGCAAAGAAAGCGCTTCATAATGAAACGATCGACCTGGTTGCTATGGCGACAGAAAAAGTTGTCGGCAAAACAGTGACAAACTCGGTTGATGACAAGATCATCGCCGGCGCTGTTAAGGAGGCGAAGTAGTCTATGCCTACTCGTCTGAGCCGTCGCAAGATCGCCAGCTACTACGCTGACGAATTGCTTGCTGGTAAGCGAGATGTCGCAACGAAGCTTGCGGCGTACCTGCTTGATACACGTCGAACGCGCGAGCTGCAATTAATTGTTCGCGATGTCGAAGACGCGCTGGCTACTCGCGGCGTACTTGTCGCCGACGTGGCTGCTGCTCGTGAACTGAGCAAAGACGCAAAGGCTGCGGTGACTGATTTCTTGAAGCAATCCAGTGGCGTCAAATCAGTACAGGTTCGCGAAACAATTGACCCCGACCTTCTCGGTGGAGTGCGTATCAATACTCCAAGTGACGAACTCGATGCGACGCTCAGGCGCAAACTCACGCAACTAAAGGCAACTAAGATTTAAGGATAAAGGAAGATTATGGCTGAAGTATCAGTAACAGAACTCTCGAAAGATTTGCGCGATGCTATCGCAAAATTAGAGACGAACGATGGCCTAGAGCGCGTTGGTATCGTGACTCGTGTCGGCGATGGTGTCGCATGGGTGCATGGTCTGCGTGAAGCTGGCTATAGCGAAGTATTACAAATTGAAAGTAAGGGCGGCGTGGTTGAAGCGTTTGCACTTAACTTGATGGAAGACGAAATTGGTGCCGTGCTTCTTGGTGGCGATGCTGAAGTATCAGCTGGCGACAAGGTGAAGCTAAAAGGTACTGTTCTGGAAGTTCCAGTTGGTCCAGAGCTGCTTGGCCGCGTGGTCGATCCACTCGGACGCCCGCTTGATGGTGGCGCACCAATTAAGACAAAGCAAACAGGCCTCGTAGAACGCCCAGCAATTGGCGTGATGGGACGAAAGTCAGTCCACGAACCACTGATGACTGGTATCGTTTCAATCGATGCAATGTTCCCTATTGGTCGTGGTCAGCGCGAGTTGATTATTGGTGACCGCCAGACTGGTAAGACAGCGATTGCAATCGACACGATGATTAACCAAGGTCGCCAAAAGACCGGCGTCATTAACGTCTACGTTGCAATTGGTCAAAAGCTTTCAAAGATCGCCCGTTTGGTTGATCGCCTCAAAGAAGAAGGCGTTATGGATCAAACGATTATCGTTGCGACTGGTCCATCTGATCCAGCATCATTGCTTTACCTTGCGCCATATGCAGGTACAGCTATGGGCGAATATTTCCGCGACAATTCACAGCACGCGCTGATGATTTACGACGATCTGACAAAGCACGCGGTTGCGTATCGCCAGATGTCACTCCTCCTTCGTCGTCCACCAGGACGTGAAGCATACCCAGGTGATGTCTTCTACCTACACTCTCGCCTACTTGAGCGTTCAGCGAAATTGTCTGATGACCTCGGCGCAGGTTCACTGACAGCGCTTCCAATTATCGAAACCCAGGCTGGTGATATTTCAGCATATGTTCCGACCAACGTTATCTCCATTACTGACGGTCAGATCTTCCTTGAAACAGACTTGTTCTACCAGGGTATTCGCCCAGCAATCTCTGCCGGTCTTTCTGTGTCACGTGTTGGTGGTGCGGCGCAGACCAAGGCGGTTAAGGGTGTGAGCGGCAACTTGAAGCTTGGTCTTTCACAGTTCCGCGAACTTGCCAGCTTTGCGCAATTTGGTAGCGACCTTGATGAGGCAACTCGTCAGCAAATCGGCCGCGGCCAGCGTTTGACTGAGCTTTTGAAGCAACCACAATATCAGCCAATGAGTATTTGGGAACAAGTTGTGAGCGTCTATGTTGTAAACAAGGGTCTGTTTGACGAGGTTACTGTCGAAAAGATCAAAGATGCGCAAACTGCCCTATTGACTCGTCTATGGACTGATCACAAGGCTGAAATGCGCGAACTCGACAAGGGTGGCAAGCCAGCTGACGAGACAAACGCGTTGATCGAAAAAACAGCAAAAACTGTTGCAAAAGGATTTGAAGGGTAATTAATTTATGGCTTCAACCCAGCAACTAAAATCGCGTATCCGCTCGGTAAAAAATACCAAGCAGATTACTAAAGCGATGCAGCTGGTGGCAGCAAGCAAGATGCGCCGTGCGCAAGAGGCTGACAAGGCCTCTGCGCCGTACACGCGCGCAGCAAACGAACTTCTGACTTACCTAGCAAGTCAGGGTACGACTGATCTGCATCCGTTATTTGTGACACACAAAGCGGTGAAATCGCGACTACTGATTGTGGTTGCTGCAGATAAGGGGCTTGCTGGTGCCTACAATAGCAATATTATGAAGCTGTATACGCGCGAGCTAAAGAGCGATGACGACGAAGGTATTGCGAACAAGACAATTGCCGTCGGCCGTCGTGCAACGCAGTTTGTGACGCGCATTAAAGACACTGAGATTATCGGTGCCTACGAAGACCTTCCAGACCATCCAGCTGGCGCCGAATTGCGTGCAATTCTCGATACGGCACGCGATCAGTTTGAAGCGGGCAAAGTTGATGCGGTTGATATCATTTACACCGAATTCGTCAACAGTATGACTCAAACTGCAAAGATTCAGCGCGTGATGCCTGCCGGTTACGAAGTGACCGAGGTGAGCGATGAAATTCGCGAAGCTGAGTACGAACCGGATCTTGAAACCGTGCTTGATGGTGTCGCCTACCGATTGGTCGGCGCGCAGATCTTCCAGGCGATGCTTGACGCAAAAGCCAGTGAATGGAGCATGCGTATGATTGCCATGAAGAACGCAACCGATAATGCGAGTGACCTTGCTGATGATTTAACGCTCGAGATGAACAAAGCTCGTCAGAGTGCAATTACGCAAGAGCTTGCGGAAATCAGTGGCGGCGTGGAAGCATTGAACGATTAGGAATTAAGGAGAATATGATGAGTAAGACAGAACAAACCGGCCAGATCATCCAAGTCGTTGGTGTGGTCGTGGACGTAGAATTTAAAGAAGGGTCACTGCCGGCGATTTATGATGCGCTGACAACTGACCGCGGCGGTGAAACGCTGACGCTCGAGGTTGCCCAGCACCTCGACGAACGTACTGTTCGTGCGATCGCCATGAGTGGAACTGACGGCTTGAAGCGTGGTGCTTCAGTGGTTGCAACAGGTTCACCAATCACTGTACCTGTTGGTAAAGAAACACAGGGTCGCATGTTTAACGTGACCGGCGACGCAATTGATGGCAAGCCGGCACCAAAGGGTGCGCGTGCGCCAATTCACCGCCCTGCCCCATCACTTGCCGAGCAGTCAAACAAGACTGAAATCCTTGAAACAGGTATCAAGGTTGTTGACCTTATCGCGCCACTTGCAAAGGGTGGTAAAGCGGGTCTCTTCGCTGGTGCGGGTGTCGGTAAAACCGTCCTTATTACCGAGCTGATCAACAACATTGCAAAGTTTCACTCAGGTAACTCAGTGTTTGCTGGTGTTGGTGAGCGTACTCGTGAAGGTAATGACCTTTACTACGAAATGGAAGAAGCACAGGTGCTTGATAAAACTTCACTTGTCTTCGGCCAGATGAACGAGCCGCCTGGAGCGCGTCTTCGCGTTGCCCTTTCAGGCCTTGCGATGGCGGAAACATTCCGCGACGAAGGTAAAGATGTCCTTCTCTTTATCGATAACATCTATCGCTACACCCAGGCTGGCGCCGAAGTGTCAGCACTGCTTGGTCGCCTTCCCTCAGCTGTGGGCTACCAGCCGAACTTGCAGCAGGAAATGGGTGCGCTCCAAGAGCGTATTACCTCGACAAAGAAGGGTTCGATCACTTCTGTGCAGGCTGTCTACGTTCCAGCAGACGACCTTACTGACCCAGCTCCAGCTACAACCTTTGCTCACCTTGATGCAACGATTGTGATGAACCGTGCGCTGACAGAAATTGGTATCTACCCTGCTGTTGACGTGCTCGATAGCTCATCAAGCAGCCTCGATCCAGAAATCGTTGGCGAAGAGCACTACGCGGTTGCTCGTGAGGTTCAGCGTGTGCTTCAGCAGTATAAAGAGCTTCAGGACATCATTGCGATTCTTGGTATGGAAGAACTTTCCGACGACCAGAAGCAAACTGTTGCTCGTGCTCGCCGTATTCAGCGTTTCCTCGCGCAGCCATTCCATGTTGCCGAGAAATTTACTGGCAACCCAGGTGTCTACATCAAGCTCGAGGATACAATCCGCGACGCGAAAGACATCCTTGCTGGTAAGTACGACGACAAGCCTGAAGACTGGTTCTACATGGTAAACGGCAGTCTGGCTGACAAGCTGTCTGAAAAGAAAGCGAAAAAGGACTAACGCCCAGTGAATCTTCAACTAATCACACTGCTTGGCACCAAGGTAGATGACGACGTTTACGAAGTCATCTTGCCAACGGCAGCTGGTGAAATCGCGGTCTTTCCAGGCCACGAACCACTAGTGACGTTGGCTGTGCCTGGTGCGATTGCAGTGCGCTACAAAAAAGGCGACGAAAATCTTGAATACTTCGCCATCAGTGGCGGTGTGATCGAGATTTCGCAGCGTGCAATGCGCGTACTGGTTGATGAAGCTGACCATGGTGACGATATCATCGAAGCCGAGTCGCAGGCCGCGCTTGAGCGTGCGATTGAACTGCGCGACAATGCCCAAGACCAGGTCGAGCTTGAAAAGGCTCACCAATTAGTCGACCGCCATGCGGTTCGCCTGAAGGTTGCAGGACTACGCCGTCGCCACCGACGCTAAGCTATCTACTAAACAAGAAAATACTCCCAACCTATGGGAGTATTTTTTATGAATAAAAAAGCACCCACCGGAGTGCCACTATGTCTTTCGACAATGTGTCCGGTGGGTTTGAAACAAGGAGAATTACTGATCAGGCGCCGGCATTTGCGAATTCTTCGCACATGCCTCTGCTTGCAAAGATGACGCTTGTGTCACTGACCATAACAGAGGCGTCTTCTCCAGCCCCGTACGTAGCCGTCACTCGGTATGTTTCTGCGCTGCCATCTCCATACCCCTCCTCGCTATTGCGAAACTGGGTGATCTGGAAGACGTCACCGTAGTACAGAGTGGCGTGTCCCGTTGTCTGCAGGTGTCCATCGACTCTATGGCCGTTCACTTGGACGCTGACGCCGTCATTTGCGGCGATTTGCCAGGACTCGGTGTCGGCGTCGTACTCTTCGAGTGTAACGGTTGCCACGGTGTGGCCGCCGTAGACGCCTGAAACATCTACTCGGTTTGGGTGATCTTCGCACGTTGGGGTGATGAGTCGCATATTTGCGAACTCATTTTCAGCCGGCTGTGCCTGCACGATAGCAGCCTGCGTGACCACGATGGTGGCCACAGCGACTGCTGCCGCTACGATACCGCCTGCGATGATACGACGCTTGCGCATGTGTTCTCCTTAGGTGGTGAACGCACTTGGGGTTTCCAAGTGGGCGATGACTGTTACATCATACTCAATTATTATAGCATAAATACTTTAATAAGTAAATACTACCCCGTTATTGGCGGATCAGTGTGACTCTCGTCGACATACGATTCACTTTTGTATAGCCTTTCTAGCAGCTGAACGACATCGGCATTTTCTTTACTGAATTTTAAAAGCCCTAGAACGGACAACGCGCCCAGTAGATAGGCGCGTTTTTGTTCGGGTTCGTGACAGTTCTTTTCGGCTGATCCATACAGCCAGCGTGCAAGGTCGGCTCGATGAAGTTGGATGTATCGTTGCTCGTCGATAAGGCTCAGTGGCTTGTTTTTGAACGCTTCGATCACCTCTGGCGGAATCACAGGGATGCCGTCATTGGCAAAATCAGGTATATAGCGTTGCTTGTCTACCATGATACTTATAGTATAGCACCGCTTGCATTGCGGGTGTATGGGAGTACAATAAAACGAGGTTTTTATAAACGCTAATCTGGAATTATTTATATGTCTACAGGTGTTACTTTTATTACTCTTAACGAGCTCGGAACGGGTGTGATTCAAGCTGGCGACAACCAGCAAGAACGCCTCGAGGAATTTACGAATCGAGTTGGATCGGGCGAATTTCATGCGGAAACAAACGGAGTTATTCCGTGCAAGTGTATCGATGGTCGCTGTGGTGGTCACGGCGCATTAATGCCGAACTCTGCAGGCGGTAGCGAAACGTTGATGGTGGCTGACGACCTGACGACAAAGAACTTCGCGCTTAACGGCGACAGCTCAACAGTTGGTCAGTTCAAGGAAACGCTACGCTTCTTGAAGGAAGCTGGCAATTCCGTTGGTGGCCACACGGCAGCTAATCTACACGGCGCACCAAGCGGTTGCGGTGCGAACGACAAGTTGCCTGCGATTTACGCATACATGGCGCAAGGTGCTGACCAACTGCGTGCGGTCGCAACCGGTGTACTTGGCTATGAGATCAGTGATGAAGACCATGCGTTGATTATCAATAACGCTGCAGCGCGAACGGACTTCTCTGCTGGTGATGAAGTGCTTGCAAATCTAAAAGAGCAAGGCGGCGAAGACTGTGTCGATGTTCTGCAGGGCGCACACACGGAAGTTATTGCGGTGATTAACCGCCGTCTAGGCACAACACTCGATCGTGATGCTATCCAGGCTGAATTTGGCGATGATTACGAGGCGTTTAACGTCGATGAGTGGTCATTTAATGAGGGCGCACGTCTGATCTCGCAGACTGGAGTGGCTGAGCAGCGCCAAAAGCGGATTGCCATGCTGTATTACAACCTCGCAACAGCTGGCGTACTGTGTGGCCCAGGGATGCGCGTCACAGTCCTGAACTAGGACGCTGATTTATCTAAAAACCACCCTCGTTAGTCAGGGTGGTTTTATAATTTTGTTATCTAGTGTTTTAGGCTGTATAGTTCGTCGGCGTACTCTTGCCACCACTCACCTGCTTTTGGCGCGCCATTGCCGCAGTCGCCGTCTGATTCGCCTGGGGTTTTAATCCATAGATAGCCGTCGATCAGGGTTTGGCCGGTTGAAAAGGTTGGCGTATTACCAAAGGTGCGGCCGCGTGGATTACACCATTCATTCGTTTCGGTTGGACCGTTGCCGTTTCGGCTGGTGTCGATGACAAAGTGCTTGTTGTGGGCCAATGCCGAGATTGATTTGCCGTAGCTGGTATTTGTGCCTGTCGTGTGAAAATTTGATACATTTAAGCTAAAGCCAGTTGCCTTATAGATATTTGCTGCTCGCAGGCGACTCGCGATTTCTCTTGCCGAGTGCCAGTCGGGGTTGCCTGCATCGATATAGACTGATGTCTTGTCACGCTGCAGGATATCGACGGCTTGCTTGATTGCGCTTAGGCGAAGCTTTTTGTCATTTTCGGACAGGCAGTCCATGCCGGCGAGGGCGTCTGGTTCTAGGACGACCATGGCAGGTCGGCTGCCGATACCCTCTCTTGCTTGCTTGATCCAATTAAGGTAACTGGCGTTGTCACTCGTGCCGCCGCCCGAGTAGCTCCCGCAATCGCGGTGAGGGATGTTATAGAGTACGGCAACCGGGGCGGCGTCTGTAGTCGCTGCACGCTGTACATAGCTCGAGATGTCCGAACGCACGTCACTCCAGCCGCCAAACCATCTTGCGGCGGGCTGTGAAGATATGTAGGTGTTCGCCTCCGAAGGATTGCTGCGCGTATAGGTTGCCTGCGTGCTGTCCGTGTCGATGTAGAGCTTTTTGCTTGTTGGTGTTAGTGGACTGCTCGGCGCAGTCAGCGCATGTGCAGTTTTCGATTCCGATAGTTCATTAAATGTCGGCGGTATCAAAGCAAGCAAGCTTAGTGCGCCAACAAAAGTAATCAACAGGGGTAGTTTCTTTTGAAGTCTAATAATGTCTCTCTCCTCTATTACCATTAATACAGGAAATGACAGGTGGCCGCAATGCGTTTATGGTTGATGCCAGCCGCAAAGAAGCTGTTATTAAGCTACAAGCGCTTCTTGGTGAAGGCGGTCGTGCGACGCGAGGAGTGTACGAACTTCGTCGGTTGATTTCGAGTGCATTAGTTGGTCGCGTAGTTCGCTGGCGCCAGGAAAATCACGGATATAGATTTTAAAGAAGCGCTTGAGTGGTTCGAAACGACGTGGCTCGAGCTCGGTTGAATACTTGTCGTGGAGGTCAAGTTGCAGGTTTAAAAGTCCAATCAGCTCTTCGCGACTGTGCGACTGTTTCTCTGCTTCAAAGGCAAATGGGTTCGTGAAAATGCCGCGGCCAATCATGACGCCGTCGACGCCATATTGTTCGACAAGCTCTTCACCTTGCTGGCGGTCGAGGATGTCGCCGTTAATCGTCAGTAGTGTCTGTGGGGCGATTTCATCACGCAGCGCTTTGATTTCCGGAATAAGCTCGAAGTGGGCTGGAACTTTACTCATTTCTTTGCGAGTGCGCAGGTGGATGGTTAGGTTGACAATGTCTTGCTGCAGGATGTGGGTTAGCCATGGCTTCCACTCGTCGATTTGCGTGCGACCCAAGCGGGTTTTGACACTGACTGGTAGGCCGCCTTCTTTTGCTGCTGCGATCAGTTCGGCGCTCAGATCGTTGTTGCAAATCAGGCCGCTACCACTGCCCTGCCGCACGACGGATTTATCGGGACAACCCATGTTAATATCGATGCCCTTGTAGCCCATTTCAGCAAGACCTTTGCTCATCTGCGCAAAGTGCGCTGGCTGATTACCCCAAATTTGAGCGACCATCGGATGTTCGTCTGCGGTAAATGCGAGGCGGCCACGGGTGCTATGTGCGCCTTTCGGGCTACAGTAGCTGGCAGCGTTAGTGAACTCGGTAAAGAAAATATCGGGTTTTGCAGCCGATGCCACGACATGGCGAAAAACGACATCCGTCACAGCCTCCATCGGGGCAAGGATATAGAAAGGTTTTGGTAAATCGTTCCAAAATGAGTGCATAATTATTGTTCGTTGGTGTCTTGAGTGGTGTCATCTAAATGTGGCTGGTCAACAAATTGAAGAACGACCGGGGTGTCGCCGTAAAATTGATTTGGTTGACTTACCTGAGAAAGGGCTGTTTTGCCAAGGCGCAGCGAGTCACAGTACGCATCGAATTCTGCGCGATTTTCTCTAGTGACCTTATAGTCAGGTTCTTCAATCCACTTCTCCATCCTTTTATTATATCATGATTCTTGTGTATTTAACAGAGGTGATGTGTTTGTGTACTTTAGGGATTTAAAGTACTAAAGAGCCTTCTTTTGGGTAGCAAAAGAAGCAAAACATTTCACCATGCCTCACCTCATCCGGATATCCCGAATCAAGCCCGGCCGCTGCTGCGGAACTCCCTTCGGGAGGTCAAAATCTATATCGTTTTTATTTGATTTTGACTAGTCCTCGCAGATGATTCGGCCAGTCCCGCTTTGTGATTTTCGGTGAGCTTCAGAATGGCGAGAGGAAGTTGATTTTATGATATTCACGATCCGTGACATCTACAGCGACCCGAGATGACGAAAACGAGATAGATGGAGTGGATCGCGAGGACAAGTCATTTTTAAATAATTAGAAAAATGAAAAATGACCGACCGAAGGGAGTTCCGCAGCGACCGTCTAGATCGATTGAGACTTCCCGGAGGAGTGAAGCTGTCACAAAGTCTTTTGCTTCTTTTCGGCGACCCGAAAAGAAGGCGTTTTGATACTTTGTCGCCACAAAGTACACGCAGCATATAGTTCAGTTAAAAAGGAAAAGCCACCCTTTCGGGTGGCCGTGGATTGATAGTTGATAGATCGGGGTGGCGTGCCCGGGTTTTCGTCGGGGGAACGGATCCCAGACACGCCACCGGCGAGGTCAGAGCATTCGCAGTGCTCTAACCCCTGAGAGGGGGTCACTGTATTCCGGTACTGCCTACAGTTCCACGCTCTCTCGCGGAGATGGCGGGAATTGAACCCGCACCGAAGTGCTATCGACCCAGTGTCGATATCGGCTTGGCACCTCCTTTTGGAAGATAGTTAGCGTGTGCTGCCCGTGCCGCGACATACGGCGCAGTCTCCATTGCCATACGTGCCGCCCCAGCCGCCGGCAACATTTCGTTTCGTGTAGCAGTTACTGCAGCCCTGCGGGTTTTTCTTGCATCCTTGACAAACGCCAGATCCATGACAGGTTTTGCATTGCGCCATTGTGATCACTTACCTTATCTAGTGCGGACAATTGGATTTGGCGCGGATGCGCCACTAACTGTGTCGTACGAAGGTGTAGACACAGTTGGCAGGACGACGAAGCGCGAAGCGACGTATTCTCATCAAAGTGGCGCTCTGATCAGACTACGGTCTTCCCACTAGGCTCCGCACTTCGCCGTCCAGTCGGGGTGACAGGATTTGAACCTGCAACCGGGCGCGTAAACGCCTGACTCTACCGAGTTGAGCTACACCCCCTTGCAAGGAGGTGGTCTTGTTCAAGGGCTACAGCTTTATCTCAAAAGCCACGAGTCCAAGGGATAAATCGACCTCGTCCACGAAATGAGAATTCAAACTGCTTCACTATCACAAGACCTAGACAAACGCACCCAAAACAAAGTTTAAGCGTTTACCTAGTAGTATCTATCAAATATCAATGAACACTCGAGGAGTGTCCGCCAATAATTGACCATAGACACTACACCTCAGAGCATTGACATTATATCGGCTATTTTACTTCTCGTCAAGAAGGTCTTGCTCGAACTGCAGAATTCCTTTGTAGCTTTGCTCGTAATTACTTGTGTCTGGCAAATGAAGTGACGTGATGCAATGCCAGACTTTTTGGATGAGCGCCGTGAATCGTTCTAGTTCTTCGTCGGTGCAAGTCGCGTCAATCGCGAGGATTTCACCGCCTGGTGTTGGCTCGACGAATTGCAGTACGCCGCGATCGACAGTATAGTTGCCGTAATCACGCGAATGTTCGACGAGGAGCTTGTAGAACATCAGCTGCTGTTTGTATTTGTGCAGTTTAATCTTGTCGTAGTCGGTTTTGCCTTTCCAATCGCGCGAGGCTTTACCGGTTTTATAGTCAGTGACGGTCATAGTGTGATCAGTGATATCAACCAGATCGAGCGATCCGGTTAGGTGGGCGTCGCCAAGGATGGAATGTTGCCCTGCAAAATTCAGTTCGACTTTTTGACCGGGGGTGAATTCGATATATTTTTCCTGTAGGAAGGTTTGCAATGTGTCGCTTCCCTTTTGCAGGAACGTTTGGAAATCACCGTCAGTTAAGTGTTGGTCGCGCAGATACTGCTCAAAATCGCTCAGGATGTCCTCGACGGCGCGGTGGCGACCGGTCGCAGTTAGGTGTGAATGTGCACGTTGTAGCGTGCGGTGAATTGCCGTGCCGTAGCCGGCGTGCGGGCTGATTGCTTGCGGGAAGCGCAAGAGGTTTTGTAGCAAGAAGCCTTGCGGGCCGCCGTGCGTAACGTCGAGGAACGCATTTAGGTGGGTGGCGCTTAGCTTGTATTTATCAAGCATTGGGCGCAGTAATTCTTGCATAGTCCCCTGCTCTACCTCGACAAGCGGCTGATACCAGCGTAGCTCGGCGGCGTGTTCAAGCGTTTCGATCGTATGTTCAACCTGTGGCGCTTCTGCCTGCCATGACTCGCCCGTCAGGAAGCTGGCGCGCAGCGATTCTTTGCCATTGGTATCATGCTGACTATAGCTAAGGTAGAGCTGCTTTTTGGCGCGGGTCATCGCGACAAAGAATAAACGCAGGCGTTCGTCGAATGTATTACCACTTGGCGCTAATGGGAGGTTTTCTGGGTAGCTGATCATGCTACTGCGCGAGCGGACGCGTTCACCCCATGCGCTGTCGATGGCGCCAATCGTATAGACGGTATCAAATTCCAGTCCTTTTGATTTGTGTGCGGTCATTAGGTTGATGGCGCTATCCAGCTGACCGACTTGCGGACGAATGCTTTCGATCGTGCTGCCCAGTGTGCGATGTAAACGGATAAATTCAAGGAATGATTGCAGCATTGGCGTTTCGGTCGGACGATATTCGCGCAGTTTGCTACGGATAGTACGGAGTGCCTCGAGGTACGTCAGGTAGAGGTCGGGAGTTTGTTCGAGGTTTTCTTGGTTAAAGAAGTAGCTGAAGAGTGGCGAGGTGTATTCTTTCGAAGAAGAACGATCCGCTTCATTCGCCTCCTGTGCTGGTTGCTGTCGCTCCAGCTGGGTCAAGTCGGCGGATGAAGGGATCATCCTTTTCCGGCTTGTTGCCTCGTAGCCGATAATTCGATCAAGCATGCGCTCGAGTGGTGTGTGTTTGATCATCTGAGCTGACGACAGTAGCCAGGTATGGATATCCTTGAACATTGGCATAGTTGCCATCGTATCCATCCATGGCTGGTGATTTGATTGCGCACTAAGGCTGAGGCGCCAAACGTCAATTGGATCGCAATTCCAGGCAGGATGCGCTAGTACTTCTGGAAGAATGGCGTTGGCGTCGTTGTGGCGCGATTCGAATAGCGCGATCAGCAACGATCCGACCAGTTCGATGTGTTTGATGATGTCGAGGTCGAGGACATTGTCGCGGCGCTCGTAGTTAACGCGGACGCCGGCGTCGGTAAAGTATGGCAATAATTCAACCAGTTCGTAGTGGCGACGTGCAAGGACGGCAATCGATGACGGCGTTTGGCCGGCGTCGATACGTTGCTTGATGTCATGCGCGAGCCAAGCATGTTCGTCGCTAATGTGCTCGTGCGCGACAAGTGTGACATGACTGTCGTTTCCAGGTCGATGAGCAGTCAATGTTTTATCTAGTTCTGGAATGTGCGTTTCGAGGCGATCCGAACCCTGAGTGATGACTTCCCTGGCCTTTTCGAGGATAACTGGCGCCGAGCGATAATTATCGACAAGTGTAATCAGCTGCGTCTTCGCATAAATGTCGCGGAAGTTGACGATGTTGCCGATTTCGGCACCCTGGAAGCTATAAATTGCCTGGTCGTCGTCACCAACCACAAGGATGTTTGGCTGGTCGCCTTGGCTTTCGCTATTTGTTAGATTATGGATGATGCGCATCTGCGCCATGTTGGTATCCTGAAACTCATCCACCATAATATACTGATGCTTTTCCTGTAGGTTATAGCGAAGCTCTGGAAAGACCTCCATGGCATGAACGACGCGCAGGATCATGTCGTCAAAGTCGTAAAGTTCTGATTCTTGCATGCGTGCAAGGTATTGATAATAAACAAAACTCAGTGCGCGCAGCTTTGCTTGGCGGTCGCGGGTTTTAAAGACGAAAGCGCCTGACTCGTCTTTCTTCATCCATTGGTTGCGCCATGCGGTGATTGGTTTGGTTGAATTTGTTTCAATTGCCGAGTCGGTCGCTTCGAGTAGGCTGTCGGCGAGGACGCGCGAAAGTGGCGTAATAGTCGGCAGCGGTGCCTCGTCGCCGGCGTGGCGAATAGGTTCGATCACTGTTTGTAGTGACCCGGCGGTGGTTTTGCTGATGCGGCCGGCAAAGATGTCGGTTAGCGCATGCTCGGCGCTATCGAGCGCAATGTCGTTGGCGTCGAGGACGGCGATCAACTCGTCACTCGTCAGGCCGCTTTTTTTGAGCTCGCTGATACTGCGCAGTGTGTCGGATAGATACGTGTATTCGCCGTTCATCTTGCTTGCGAGCGGGCTTTGGTAGTCAAGCTCGTCAAAGATGCCACGAATGATTTCGTAGCTACTGAGCGCGTCCGCGGCGCGGAAGTTTGCACCTTGGTAAAAGAACTGGCTGTTCTGGTTGATAATTTCGGTGCCAAAACTATGGAAGGTGTGAATGGCGACTTTGTAGGCGCTTTTACCAATGATCTGCACCAAGCGTTCGCGCATAGCAGCGGCGCCACTTTCAGTAAAGGTGAGGCAGAGGATGTTTTCCGGAAGTGTGTCGGTTTGTTTCAAGATATTCGCAGCACGCATGCTGAGCAGTTCAGTTTTACCTGTGCCTGGTCCAGCAACAACCATGACCGGTCCCTCGATCGTGTCGACTGCCCTGCGCTGTGCATCGTTTAGCTTTTTGTAGCGAGTCTCGAAATCCATTGCCCTTATTATACTCTAGAAAAAGCAAAAACCCCGCTACTCTCTCGAGTAGCGGGGTGCTACGAGATTAGTGCGGGGCTAGGCGCCTACGAGTGCCATTTCGGCGGATCTTATATCCAATGAAACGAGGCGCGCAAATTCTTCCATGTATAACATCGGCCAAAGTGTGAAGCGCTCATCGTGCGTGAAGTGCTTGAACGTTTCACTCTTCTCGATTTCGTCGCGGACTTTTCTGAGGAATCTCTCCTCAGACTCGTTATAGATGAGCTGCTTCCAGATCTCTGCACGAGTGTACGACCGCGTCTTGTTCTGCTGAGCGAATCGGTACGCGCATTCACTGGCGTACACGATAACGGCGAAGCCTTGCGGGGATTTTTCTACGACTAATATGTCGTGAATTGACCTCTCAGTCTTTAGCATTTCTGCGTAAAGATGAAGCGCATCGTGAAACAGAGTGTTGATGGCTGAGTTGTTAGTGGCAGGGTGCATCTTTTCTCTTCTCTTTGAGACGGACAAGATAGCAATATTATAACAATTTTTATAAAAATGTCAATGTATACTGAAAGCTAAAAATAACACGTCGATACGTGTTATCGATATTCAGGGATGATGCTCATCCGCAGATAATTTCCGCGGATGAGCGTCCATGTTAAAACATAGTTATTCTCTCGAGTTCGAGCCCGAACCTGATTTTCGACCACTTATGGCGCTACTTTTGTATGCACCGATGGCGATCGTATTTTCGCCTGGGTAGATCTGGACGCAGTCTTTGCTTCCCCCAACGAGCGCCTGCTCGATTACGATGCGCCCCTTCCCTGTCGCGGGTTGGTGCGTGATAACTTGATTGTCGAGCAACTCGACATTCAATTTGTAGCGTTGATTGGGGTGTTCTACCTGAAAGATTAGAGGTCGAATGAGCTGAACTTTGCCAGTATTCTTCATCAGTCTTTCGAGATGTGTTCGATCCAATTCATTGAGATCATCAGCGAGAATTGAATAGCGAGTGGTCGTCTTGAGAGACAAAAACTTTCCTTTGTTCGTTCCAACTACGGACACCTTATTATAACATCAGGCGGCTTAACTGCAAATGAGTCTACTATGCTGCGGGCGTATGAGAGGGTGTTTTTTGAAAGACGGGATTTAGTTCGGCTGCTGCAAGTCGCATCGCTGTTCCGCCGCATTTGATAATGTTTGGCTGTGAGCGGATGACCTCGGAGATGGTCTGTACGCGTCCATACCAGTCGGTGTTTGAACCTTCACCTACGCAGCTGGCGTGGCCGCCGCCGGCAACGTTTTCAATGATAAAGTTTGTTTTATTGGCGAGTAGTTTTTTCCAGCGCCTAGCCTGGCTGATGATGTCGCCTTCATAGGCAATGGCGTAGCCAAACGTGTCGTCTGGCATCGCGCTCGCGTGCCTGCCCGTTGCCCCGCTAAGTAAGCCTGGGATTTCTTGTATCTGACGGATTTGATCAAGAAGTTTCCAATCAATTGTGCGTGGATAGTGAAATAACGCCCTTAGAGGGATCGCGCCAAGTGACCGTACAGTGCTAAATTCATTCTTTGGGAGGTCAATAAAATCGGCAAGGTCGGTTTCGGGGTCGAGGCCATGCGGAAAACACGCTACGATATGGTCGCTGTAGACTGGCGAAGTGTTATAAAGCGGCGCCAAGTCGACGACGCCATATCCAATCATTGCTGCGCGCGAAACGCCATGGGAGGTAAAGTGGTTCGGATTGAAGTCATACTGCGCCGCTAGCTCCTGATGAATCGCAAGTCCACTATGGGCGTTATTCGTCAAGGTTCCAATATAGCCAAGGTTTTGAGGGACGCTAACGATAGTTGTAGCGAAGCCTTGCCGCGCAAGTCGGCGCTGGCGGCGTTCGTTCATGCCGCGCTCATTGGTTGTCCAAGCAGTCGTTTCAATATTGGCAATGTTCTGCACTTCGTTCATCGCTTTTTCCGAAGGCCGCATGGTAGAAGCTTTGTAGATGGTGCCGTCGTCCATTGTGAATATGCGTTGATCAAGTCTGATGCCCTCGTCGCGATCGTAATTACGATCTGACGAGACGACCTTGATTTTGTCGACTTCTCGAAGTGCAAAAGTTTCCGACAAAAAAACCTCACTGTCGTCGTGAGGGGCGATAAAAAGCTTTGGTGGGTGCATTTCAAATGCGTGACTCATTACAGGTCTAAAACTCCTAATAGTTGTGTACGAAGTATACTGCCGGCATGTGTGAAAGTAAATATGATTTTAGCGTGATTTTCACAAGGATTTTGCGACGGGTTCTTTCGGGGTGAAAGAACCCGTCGCATGACGCGATGAGAGGGGTTAGCCGTCGCAGAAAACGACGTACTTGACCGACTCGCCGAGGCTGATGTCAAAGTTCATGTACTGGCCCGCTGCCGTGCCGACCAAGTTGCCGGTAAGCCCTGTCGAGTAGCCATAGAAATCATTTGCCTCTGTGGTGACGAGGACGACATCCTTGAATAGGAAGCCTCCTTGATCAGGAGCTTTTGAAAACTCCAGTGCGGGACTATTATTTCCTCCTGACGGTTTCAGTTTGACGGCCATGCCGTACGCGGTTGACGACTCACCCATTTTTAACTCTACTCCGCCACACTTCCTCTGTCCGCCTGCCGTAATCGTGGCTCGGGCATAAGTGGGTGCAGGAGTTGTCGTTGTAGGTTTGATGGTTGTTGTCGTCGCTACGACCGTTGTCGTCGTGGTCGGAGCCGTTGTCGTTGTTGTCCTTGGAACTGTTGTCGTCGGCCGAGCTACGGTTGTAGTTGGCCGTACGATAGTAGTTGTCGTGCGCGGCATAAATGTTGTCGTATGAAAGATTCTGGTTGTTGACGCTGTAACGCTTTCGCAGGTCTTTACTACGTCTTCGTTACATGGCGCTTCGACGCTGTCTTCCAATGATGCGACAACTGCAATACCTGCAACTGCAACTACGATCGCGGCCGCAAGGACTCCTAGTCGGGTGTTTTGATTCATTAGATCAACCCCTTTGTTAACGTGCGCGCACCTCTTGCGTCACGTCATTATTACAGCATATTTTTTACATAAAGTCTATAAAATTGAAAACCCCACTCTCTAGCTCGAGCGAGTGGGGTTTTCTTCGCGAGCGGGTGTGGGGTTAATTGAGGTTGAGGGCGGCGGCGACCGCATCACCGTCAAGATAGTCGTCTTTACGGACGGCTCGACGAATATTGTCTACTTCATGGAGAGAATGCTTGAGTAGCTCAATATATGTCATCCTGAGTGATTCTGCGAACGACAATTCGAACATTACCTGGTAGTGTTCTCTCTTCTGGGAGATGAAGGCATCTAATACATCCTCTCTCTCGACTATTAATCGCTCTAGACAGCTGACTGCATCGGTCGTTTTGGTGCTCATAAGTTGATCGAGCGCCGAATGCAAAATCTGATCATTGATCGATTCATCTATACTCAGGTCGAGTAGTGTTTGTGTGGCAAATCGCATGAGCCGATGCCAGTGTCGTGGATGGCCGGCTGGCGTGATGGCAATCATCGTCCGTTGCCTGATTGACGTTGTCTCACCTAGCCGCGCTAGAGCGTTGCGTAGGTCAAGATAGGTACTCTTTTTCACGATGTGCCCTTTCGAACGAGTGAAGTAGTCTGCAAATTATGGCATAAGTACGAGTGTTTGTCCACAATTTTTAAGGAAACGTGGTATAATACACCTAACTATGAACGAAGATATCTACGACGACCTTGCCCTAGAACGAATTGCAAAAGAGCGATTTGGGCTGAGTGTCGATATCGATCAAGTAATCGTGCGGCAAATTCCCGTCAGTCACACTGGCGAAGCGACAGTTTTTTTGACAGCTAAAAAGCAGCTATTTGTTTACATTACGGCGCACTCAAAGCTTGTGCTTGGTGATATCAAAAAGATTGTGACGCGCATGGGATTGAGGGCGGAGATCTATTTGCCGCCAAAGGGCGAAGTTGATTATTTCGACGAAGTTGGTCGTCAAAAGTTTCGCGACGTATTTCCTGGTCGTAGCAATCCGACAGCAGAGGATATTATTTTTTATCGTACGCTTGCGTCGTACAACCCTGCCCTTGTGCAGATTCACGAAGTCAAAGACGGTGAAATTAAAAAGTTTGACACCGATTCCAGTAGCGGCTGGCGTACGGCCACACGTTTTGCCTATCGCCGCATCAAGACCAGCTAAAAAATAAGGGCGCCACCATCCGTTGAAGGATGTTGACGCCAGGTGGGCATGCTAGCAGTGTGCGAAGCGAGGGTCTGTTGCGATCAGGTCGGCGACGTCTGGCAGCTGTTCTAGCGAATCAAGATATATGCTGGCGTACTGATCTGCCGGGTTGTCTGGCCTTGCAGTAATGACATAGGCTATTGGTGGACTATAACGATTGTGTGTGTAAGTGCCTTCGCACCTTCCGATCGCGATCGGGAAGCTGCTATGGGACGCTGTCGTGAATCCACATGTCCCGTCGGGTACATAGCCGTGCTCTCGTAGCGTAACCTCCGTATCTCTGTTCATGACGCCAATATGATCCACATCGACACCGGGCATCTCGGCTGCACAGCTTTTTTCTCCTTCGGTAGGCTCACCGGCGAGAAATGCAAGAACGAGGATGAATATAGTCGACAAGACTACCGCTGTGACGACAATGATCGTCGCCGCCAATAAAACGCGCTTCCCCCACTTTTTTAAGTTGCCCATGCAAGAACTATACTATTTATTTGATGGAATGATAAGTATATCGCATAAAGGAAAATCCCGCGCTTCGATTAGCGCGGGATTTATCGGGCTGGTTTGATATCTAGAATCCGTCAACGGCTTCATCAAATGAATCTGTGTCGCTGTCGTCAATAGCTACTTCATCGAGCTGCGCTGTAACGGTATCGAGATCCTTGGTTGACTCTACTTTGACAGGTGCTGCTTCGTCGCTTGTCGACTGTGCTGTGCTGGCGTTTGCATCGGCCTTCGGTTGCTTCGAGCTAAAGCTGTTATATGCCACATATCCGAGTCCACCGATAGTTGCAATGACGGCAATGACAATAATAACTTCAATGGGTGAAAATCCTCGGCTCATTGCTCTCATGACTGTTCTCCTGTTTGAGTTGTCGATGTTTTTGCTTCGCTTGCTTTAGCAGTAGATTTGACGGCCTTGACGAGTTCTTTGACTGCTTCACGGTAGGCCTTCATCGCTGCGATACTAGCAGAGCGCTTGTCTTTGAAGGTCTGTAGTTCGGTTTTTGGCTGATCAGATCCACATGAAAATGTCGGGACTGATTTTTGGTCATTCATGCTGGCTTCGGCTGCTGCTTTGGTCGAGGTAACGGTCGCGAGGAGCGTGCTGTAGTTTTCAACGGTCAAGTTCTTTTTCGTGTAAAAAGCTTGGGCTGCTTCGGAAACTTTGGTGATACGGTCAAACGCGCTTTGACGGCGAGTATCCATCTTGTTCATGATGGTGTTGATCTGGCCCTCGCGCTTGTCGCAGACTTTGCGCTTGGTGTCGTCGAGCTTCTTTTCGGCAGATGCTTTTCTCTCTGCGGCTTTTTGTTGAGCTTGTTCGCGTGCGCGCTTGATTTCGGCTTCGGCAGCGGCTCGTTTTTGTTTTGCAAGCTCCTCAGCCTTCTTTAGCTGGGTTGCTCTTTCGGTACTTTCAGTTGTCTTTGAGGTGATTTGTGATTGCTCACCTGACGTGCGACCGCTGGTGCTGCCGGTGTTTTCTTCGGCATGGGCGACGACTGGGACGGCGAGCGAAACGATTGCTGTAGCGATGATTGTTGTTTGTTTGATGTTGAGTTTTAGTTTCATCTTTTTTCTTGTTTAAAGTGCTGTTGTTTTAAAGATACACCACGCGTATAAAGTGCGCAATATGTGACCATAATAAAGCGAAAACCCCGCCACTCTAACTCGAGCGAGCGGGGGTTCTCGCGAGTATGGGTGCGGGGTTAAATATGATACAGCTCGACTAACCCAACCGAATAAATAACCTTACGGGTTGGGGGTATTTTTGGGAGGAGGTCGCTACTGATGTCGCGCATCACTGCGTCGCTTGCAATACTGTGCGCGGTTGATTCTGTAATGTATACGACGATTTCACGGCCCTTCTTGTGGATGAACGATTCATCGCCGCCGAGAGCTCGATAAAAATCAGCGGATTGCTCGGCGTTGAGGCCAAAACGGACATCGATCGGATTGTTCGTGTAGTCGTAGACGGTAACGTCCTTTTCTGTAACTTTTTGCGACAGAAAAACCTCGCCGCCAAACTGCTTGGTCGAGGCTTCCTCTTGAGTACATCCTCCGAGCATTATGAGTGCGACGAGAACGATAGTAAGCTGCACAGATCTGCGAAGGTGCATTGCATACCTCTCCTGGTGCGATGGCTGCGAACAAGTTAAATATAACAACTGTATGTGTAGCTGTCAAAAATATTGCTTCAAATAAAAAAGCTACGGTGCTGGGCGAGTTTCCTCGCCCAGCTTCTCATCCGGCTATTTAGCTAGATGATGGCAGCCGTAGGTCTGCCGGTGAAATGAGTGGTTATTTGTACTGCCGATGAAGACTGTATCCGAGGCATGCTGTCGGCCCGCCGAATGCGATAGCGCAAAAGAAGGACATGAACGCGAATGCGAGCGGATGAGGCATTGTAAAACACTCTTCTCTACTGCTCTCTCGTTGTGAGAGACGCAAGACGTATCATAGCCCTATTTAATAGACATGTCAATGATTTTATGGCTTAAAATAAAAGATTATTTTTTATCAAGCACAACCAGGTGTTCAATATGTGGTGTGCGCGGGAAGAAGTTGTAGCCGCGGTGATGGCGGATGCCATATTTGTCTGCCAGACGAGCGACGTCGCGAGCCTGCGTAACAGGGTTGCATGATAGATAGATGATGCGTTCAGGCGCTGTTTCGAGCAGCTTGTTGACGACGTCTTCATGTAGACCAGCGCGTGGCGGATCGAGGATGATCGTGCTGTCGCCGGTGATGTGTTCGAGTGCGGTCTCGCTCGGTGCGAGGATAGCCTTGGCAGTTTTTTCGCGCTCCATCGCGGTGATGTTTCGTTCCATTTCGCGAACAGCATGCTCGTTGATTTCAACCATAGTGACGTTATCGCCGCCAATGGTCAGGCCGATTGATCCAACGCCGCTGTAGAGGTCGACAGTTGGCTTGCCCGATTCCACCCATTCTTTCATATCGAGAAGTGCTTGCTCGTAGACTGGAATATTGATCTGGAAGAAGCCCTCGACCGCGTACGTGAACGGAACGTCCAGAATGGTATCAGTGAGCGTTGTTTGACCCCAGGCCTGTAGGCGCTTCGTAATGACGCTTGCAGGGCTTTTTGGGTTGCTAAAGATTAGTTCAAAGCCGGCAATCTGTAGATCATTGAGCTCTTGCTCTGTAAAGGCGTCAAACATTTCGTCTTTGACGTATAGTTGTGCGGCGACATTCCCCTGCTGATCGTAGCGGACGATGACTGTTTTGAGGTTAAAGGCTTGGATATCGCGGTTGCGAAGCGTGTCGCGGATAGCATGCGCCGCAGTGTTAATCGCTGGATGTGCCAGGCTGGTCCCATCGACCGGAATCTTGCCGTGAGTGCCGCGGCGAAAGAATGCGAGGTCTAGCTGACCGACTTCTTTGTCCCACCAAAAACTAAATTCGATTTTATTGCGGTATGCGTATTCGCGACCATCAGTATATACTTCGATTGTTGACGGCAACACGATATCATGCAGTTCGAACGCTTCTTCGATGAGCGCTGACTTGTAGTGCTGCTCGGCGTCGCTGGTCATAATTTGCCATGGACTCGTCGATAGATAGCTACCCTCGTCTTTTGGTTCGACGCGTTCGCTGCTTGGTTCGATCACTTCTGTGACGACGCCTTCAACAAAGCTCGACTTCTTTTTAGTTAGCTGGACATTTACTTTTTCGCCAGGCAGACCACCCCAAGCGAATAATTTTTTGCCATAATCAAGGCTGCCGAGGGTTTGACCGCCGCCGACGATTTTGTCGAGGGTAACCTCAACGATAGGAAGAACTTTTTTACTCATCACTTTATCTTAACATTAATACACGACATCTGTCACATCCGAGGTAGTCGTGTGTCTACGGAGGAGGTTTCAAGATGTGTCCAGAACTCGGCATCATTCGCAGCCTTATTGATGCAACCAATAAGGTCAGTACTTGATAGTGTCGCAGAGGAATCTGCAATAGTCGCAAGGTTTTTATATGCTAGATTTGCGTAAAAAGGAGCCGCTTCTTCGCGACAGACTTCTAGTACGATTCCGCCAATGCGATTTGCCGGATCTTTTTCGCAAAGTTCATCGAGGGCGATAATATGACGACCGCGGAACTTGTCCGGCTTTAGCTCAAGGGCGGCAATTGCATTGTTCATCGCGATACTCGTGCCAGGTGAAGAACATTGGTCGAGGGTTTTAAGAAAGACTTCTCTGTCATCACGAATCAAGGAGGAGAGATTCATCACTTCTTTGTTGATAGGGAGATCGTATTCTTTTAGTGTGAAATTTTCTGCGAGAATTTGCATAGTCGCATATTTTGACATGTAACGACATATTTTAAGATGATCTTCTCTGACTAAGCGATCTGATTCGTGCGAGTATGGCGACATAATGCACATATAGTAGCGCTCCGTGGTGCGATGTGCAATCGTTAGCGGTATATGCTATTCGCCGATAGCGAGTTTCAGGGCAATCACCCCAATTCCGAGCGACATTTCTAGCATGCTGACACTGAACAATCGCCACTTGTTACTGTAGATTTTTAGCCCAGCGGTAAACGACAGAAAGAAGAGTGATAGTAGCAGTACGATCATCGCAATCAGCAAGGCGGTTTGGAGGGTATATAGTCCGGTCAGGCTGATGAGGACGATAATGATTGGCATGAGGGCTGGCGCAAGTAAGCCAGAGCTCGTAAAGACAATGCGTCGGTATTCTTTGCTATCTACCCTCTCGCCATGGACTGCCCTGTATGACATACGAGCAGAAATAAGTGTGGCCAGCCACAAGGCGACAACTGCCCCGGCAATGGCGAGGACGGTGCCACGAACGCTATGGTGAGCGGCGGTTTGCCAGTGTGCGGCAATAACTGCTAAGAGGGTGATCGTCGCGTAGATGCGTTCTTTCATGTTTTCTGCGACATGTTCGCGCATGGTTGGTGTCAGGTCGTCTAATCGAGATTCTTTATTCATCACTAGGCATTCTACCCTACTTTGCCTGAATGCGACATGAAACGCTATATAATTTAATAATATTGACTTTATATAAAATATATGGTAATATGGTATCAAATTAGTTTTTACGTAAGGTCGGATAATAATTATGACTACACTAAAGGAAACAGATCCACTTAATTCGCCTCTTGTTGAGGTAGACTTTGGTCTATGGGAGCAAGAACTAGAATCGGATGCAGACGCTCCGGTTGAAGCAACGCCTGAAGTCGAAAAGCCTAAATCACGCCTAGAGCGTATTAGTGAAAGGCTTGGCTTTTACTCTGCTCTTTCAACAGTTACTGCTAATGAAGCAGTCAGCAAAGTAAGCTCAAAGATGCACGAATTTGCCGATGCCGAGGCTGAACGAGACGCCAAATCTCCTCGTCGTGCAAAAATCAAGCGCTGGCTGGCGCGGACTGCCATCGCAACAGGTGTTTTGGTCGGCAGCGCGATTACCCTGACCGCTCACGCTAAAACAGGTATTTTGAATGGTGGACGTGGCGACACGGGTAGTGGATGGCTAAATAATATGACACCCGGTTTTGGTGGTCACGACAATCGCGTTCTTATCAACTCTCCTGCGCAAATTGCCCCAGTACCTGGCGACACAGTAACGCTTAATGAATCTGCACGGATTGGCGCAGAAGGTACATATAATGCGG
Source organism: Candidatus Saccharimonadota bacterium (assembly GCA_032153715.1). Taxonomy (GTDB): domain Bacteria; phylum Patescibacteriota; class Saccharimonadia; order Saccharimonadales; family Saccharimonadaceae; genus SEAL01. The sequence goes on from JALDYR010000003.1 coordinate 42,142, forward strand.
TCAAGGCTGCCGGTGGTCGACCTGTTGAGATTGTGGGATTCTCCGAGGGTACTCAGGGTGCGGCAATTGCCGCCAATCGCCTTGCTGCTGAAAATGGCGGCGTTACGCCAAGCAACGTTGACGTGGCGCTTATCGGTGGTCCGAACAACGCCAATAGCGGCTTCTTTAACAACCCGCTCGTAAAAGCAACCAGCCCAATTTTTGATGCCTTTGGTATTGATACGAAGGCGGGCGAAATCCCTGCCGGCGCAGTGTCATACGGCAAGCCTGGTGATTTCTGGGCTAACGGCGGCAGCCTTAATCCTGTTTCCGAGCTTGGCAAGGGGCTCGGTACTGCATTTGGTGGTACACACGGCTACTCGACTGCCGAACTGATGAATCCACTTAATACGAGTTTTGTCGGTGAAGACGGCGTAACGTATGTCACCGTTCATGATCCATTGAGTGGTTACGGCCATGCGGCGCAGGCAAACGGTATGCTTTGGTCGCCAGAGGCAGAGCGTTTCGTTGATGCGATCGGACCAGAAGGTGAAATCGGCAAGTCGGCACCACAACCTAACTTGATCGGGGCTGTTTCGGCAGCGGCTGACTTGGCGGAAAGTACTGCAAAGTTCTACAATATTCCGCTTGATATTCCAAATATTCCTGATTTCCAAATCCCTGCCCCACTTCCAGTTGAAAATGCGCCAGCAGGCAACGGCCTGGCTGGTCAGGTGCAAAACTTTGTCGAACAGTTTAATGTTCCGGCACCTGCTCCTGTCGAAGCCGCACCAGTTCCTGCGCCAATGCCAAATCCAGTCGAACAGTGGACTGCGCCTGTGCAAGATTTCGTCGAGCAATGGACGACACCCACACCGGCTGAAGTGGCTGCAGAACCAGCCTATGTTCCTCCGGTTTTCGAGCAAGTTGAACAGGTGTTCGATAATTTCGTGCCAGAAACCCCTGCTGCTCAGCCAGTAGCGCCAGTTTTTGAGCAGGCGTCACAAGTCGTGAATGACTTTGCCACGAACAACAATCTCGGTAATCTTCAAAGCCAAGCAAACGATGTGTTTGGTCAGTTCTTAAAGCACTAAAATTAAACCGAAGAAAATTAATAGCCCGCCATCTCTGTGCGGGCTATTTATTATGCTAAGATAATGGTAATGGCTATCCGCGAAAAACTGACTTCGATTGACCCCTGGCTAGCACCACATGCTGGGGCGATTCAGGAGCGGATTGATTACACGGCGCAGATTCGCAAAAAACTGCTTGGCGACAAGACGATTGACGAGTTTGCGCTTGGTTATCTCTATTTTGGTTTGCATCGTACCGATACGGGCTGGGTGTTTCGCGAGTGGGCACCAAATGCGACCCAAATCTTTTTAATCGGTGAATTGAATGACTGGAAAGATGACGAGCGTTTTGCGTTCACGCGCCTAGAAAATGGCGTTTGGCAAATAGAATTGCCAGCAGACGCCCTGCATCACGGTGATAAATATAAGTTGCATGTTCATTGGGATGGTGGCGACGGCGTGCGTATCCCCGCATGGGCGCAGTATGTCGTACAGGACGAGGCAACGCATGTCTTTGATGCGGAGGTATGGGCGCCCGAGCAGTCGTATGAATGGCAGTACGACGCTTTTACACCGACAGACGATGCGCCGTTTATTTACGAAGCGCACGTTGGTATGTCGGGCGAAGGCGAAAAAGTCACGAGTTACGCCGAGTTTATGCGCGACACACTGCCCCGTATTGCCGCCGATGGCTACAATACGATTCAGCTGATGGCTATCCAAGAGCACCCCTACTACGGCAGTTTCGGATATCATGTATCGAATTTCTTTGCGGCGAGTTCACGATTTGGTACGCCTGACGAGCTAAAAGCGCTTGTCGATGCAGCGCATGGTATGGGAATCGCAGTGATCCTTGATCTGGTTCATTCACATGCGGTCAAAAATGAAAACGAAGGCCTGAGTCGTTTTGATGGCACGTTGACACAATACTTCCACGAAGGAGATCGCGGTAATCATGAAGCCTGGGATTCACGTGTCTTTGACTATGGAAAGCCGGAAGTGCTGCACTATTTGCTATCAAATTCTCGTTACTGGCTGGACGAGTATCACTTTGACGGGTATCGATTTGATGGCGTCACCAGTATGTTGTACACGCATCATGGTCTCGAAAAAGCATTTATAAGCTATGATGATTACTTTGCCGATACGGACAAAGACGCGCTCGCCTATTTAACACTTGCGAACGAGCTGATTCATGCCGTCAAGCCGCATGCTTTGACGATTGCCGAAGAAATGAGCGGCATGCCGGGGCTGGCAGGTGGCATCAAAGATGGCGGCATGGGATTCGACTATCGTTTGTCGATGGGTGTGCCGGACCTTTGGATCAAGCTGATCAAAGAAAAGAAGGATGAGGAGTGGCAAGTCTCCACTTTGTTTCATGAGCTATCGCAACATCGCCCCGAGGAAAAGACTATCAGCTACGCCGAATCGCACGACCAGGCATTGGTTGGCGACAAGACGCTCATCTTTCGTTTGATTGACAAAGAAATGTACTATCATATGCAAATTGGTGACGATAATCTGATTGTCGATCGTGGTATTGCGCTGCATAAAATGATTCGCCTGCTGACAGCTAGCATGCATAATGGTGGCTACCTGAATTTTATGGGCAATGAATTTGGTCATCCGGAGTGGATTGATTTCCCTCGAGAAGGAAACGACTGGTCGTACAAATATGCTCGACGACAGTGGAGTCTGGTCGACAATTCCAAGCTGAAATACCACTGGTTGGGGGATTTTGATAAAACGATGATCGACACGGTTCGAACGGTGTCGGGTAAACGTGAATGGATGACGATTAATGACGTCGATCATGTGCTCGCTTATATTCGCGACGATCTACTATTTGTCTATAACTTCCATCCAACCCAGTCGTTTACCGATTATGGAATTATTGCGGCGGATGGTGATTACAAGGTGGTCCTTTCAAGTGATGATGCTGTATATGGTGGCTATGACCGGATAGACACTTCACTTACCTACTCAACCAAGCCGGGTACGGATAATCCGCAGTTAATGCTTTACCTTCCCTCGCGAACGGCACTCGTATTGCAGCGACAGTAGCCGAACTACCGTCTCTTGTCAGTAAGCAGCTCTTCGTTGGCGTGCTTGACGTCGAGTGATAAAGCAATCCAAATTGGACCATTGATGAGCGCAAACAGGCCGACGATCCATACGAACGCTACGCCACTTGCTGCTGGCTGAAAGAACGTAAAGACACCAGCTAGGAGCGCAATAACTCCAGCGAGTATCGCAAGCATTTTTCCGGTTGCTGATCGATCTTTGTCAGAGAGCGCGGTGACGATTTCGAACACTCCGTACAGTACAAGGATTGATCCGACGAGTAAAATGAGGACTGCAAAGGACACGCCTGGATGTTTCAATAGATAGACGCCAATGCCAAGCTGAACGAGCCCGAGCAGTATTGTCAGGATCCACGTGCCGCGCCTGCCAATCGCAAAAAGCCCCTGCAGCATTGCCAGAATACCGGCGACAAGGATATAAACCCCGAACAAGTAGATGAATGTCACTAAGGATATTCCAGGCCAAAATACGCAGGCAATACCAAATAAAATCGCGGCAATACCTTGAACGGTTAAGACCCACCACTGGCTCGTTAGGTAGGCTAATTCTTTCGTAGCTGTAGTGTCCATAATCTACTCCTCTGCCTCGATGGCTGCTTCGCCACCATGAACCGTTAGTGCGTAGATAATAATAGCGTCGAGCACTATGAGGGTGATTGACCATATTGGATACGCACTGATAAAGACGAAATTAGCAATTAAACTAAGCGAGGCAAGAATGACAGCAATGATGCGCGCCCATACTTTGCCGCTGAAAAGTGCTGTGCCGACGCACATAACGATGATACCAAGGATGACATGGACCCATCCCCAGGTTGTTAGATCAAAGACAACGACAGTGCCATTTTGCGCAAGGTAGAAGTCTTGATTTAGTAGTGCTGCGAGGCCTGCGATAATTTGAAAAATACCACTGATGAGTAGAATGAACCCTGCAAAATACACCCATCCAACCCAGCCCGTTACCTGATTATTTACTGCCATACTGCTCTCCTTGTTTAGTTATTTTCCTTTAACTCATTGCCGTGAAGTGTGATCGCATAGATAATGAAGGCATCAATAATCAGAACGGTAATTGACCAAAGCGGATAAGTGCCAATGAACGCAAGATTTACGATCGCTGACAGAACGGCGATAATGAGCGCAAGAATCTGTGCCCATAATTTTCCGAATATAAGGGCGACTCCTGCTGCGATCATAACGGTGCCAATAAGGAGGTGTGTCCATCCCCAGGTCGTGTAGTCAAACGCCAGTAGGTGTCCCGTTTGTGTCATGACATAAAAATCGTCATAAAAAATGCCGGTCAAACCGGCTATCATTTGAATTCCTCCTGCAACCATGAGCATTGCACTCGCAAAATATATCCATCCTACCCATGCGGTCGGTTGTACTCTCGCCATACGCCCTCCTTCCCTTATAGTGTATCTTTATTATTCGCCTTAAAATTTTAAATGTCAAATTTTGCTTATGTTTAGTTGAAAAAATCACAGTTTTGAGGTGTAATCTTTTCTTAGCGCGGCGGCGCTCGTTTGTAACAGAGGTGACGCGTTCAAAACACACGGGCGGATAAGTTGTATTATTTGCTATAATAAGTACATAGCCGGAGGGTCACGATATGCGTAGCGAGTCATCGTCACAAACTCAGCCAAATTGGTTTGTTATTGGTGTTATTGCGATTGTCGGAGCCTTTATTTTCTTTCAGCCGTTTCTCGCTGCCATTTGTATCGCAGCGCTGACGGCATATATATTTGCTCCGCTCTACCGCGTGTTTGCTCGTCGCATGCCAAACGGAATTGCCGCGACCTTGACGATGTTGACATCCTTTGCGGTCGTCGTTATCCCCTTAGCGATACTGCTGATTATTGTCGTCAGTCAGGGTGTTGCTTTCGCAAATACTCTTGCATCCCTCAGTACAAAATCGGGTGAAGCGCTGAGTAGCACGAGTCATCCAGTCGCAGACACGGTCAATGTGGCACTTGCCCCTTTTAATAACAATCATCCTGTTGTCACGCCGGAGGGCATTCATGTTTTCGCAAAAGAGACGCTTCCAGAGCTAATCAAGTCTTTCGCAAGGATGATCGTAGGTTTTGCGGCGAGTCTTCCTTCGCTCGTGACATCACTAGTGATTTACGGTTTTTTGTTTAATACGTATTTGCTATACAGCAAGACCATTCGCCGGATCATTAGTGTGCTGAGTCCGTTTCATGAACCAATGAACGAGCTTTATATTGAGCGTGCTGGAGCGATTGTCAAAGCAAGCCTGCAAGGTCAGTTTTTGATCGCTTTTACGACGGCAGTAGCAAGTGCCCTCCTTCTCTTTCTTGTTGGAATGCAAGATTACTTCTTATTTTTCGTTTTCATTTTTACCTTGCTTGGTATGATACCGCTCGGCAGTGGCATCGTGATGATTCCTATTGGTATCGTTGCAATGCTAACGGGTCAATTTTGGCAAGGCCTATGGCTACTGATCATTTACCTGCTTGTCGTGTGTAATATCGATAGCTTTTTACGCCCACGTTTAGTACCGAGGCATGCCAAGCTTTTGCCGGCCATTATGACGCTTTCGGTATTTTGCGGCCTGTATTACTTTGGCTTCCTGGGGGTTATTTATGGGCCATTGATTGCAATTATCCTGACGACAACATTCGATGTATATGCAGAATATCGCGAACAGCCTGCATTTAAAAAGCCGCCGGTCGTGACGCCATTATAAAAATAGGAGGATGACAATATGTCTAATGTAAACTCACACCTTGATCAATATATGATTTTAATTGGCGGCCTTTTCTTGCTGCTTGTCGGTGGAGTCATCTTGGCGGGCGTTGTTGCCGTCGGTGATTCGACGTTATGGCTCCCGGTTATTCTCATTTTTTCGGGCCTCTTTTTGCTACCCGTAACAAGCCAGCCCAAGCAAATGCCCTCTGGCGAGATCAAGATGCATCGCAATTCCACAGCTACGCTAGTGGCGTTGACGCTGTTATTTTTAGGCGCATTTATGCTTCTGCGCGCGTTTGGCGTGATTAGCTTGCCATGGTTTAGGTATATTGTCGGCGGCGGCCTCTTGATCGTAGGTATATACGGCGTTGTAAGTGGTAGCGTGCAGATACTACGAAGTAATAAATCTACCTCAAATACACAAAGACCCGGAGTTTGAGAGGTATAATAAAAACAGACTAAACACGGAGGGATATGATGAAGATTGCTATTTCAGGCCTTGGCCGCATGGGCGGACAAATCGCACGGAAACTTTACGACGAGGGACATGAGGTAGTTGCACATAACCGCAGTCCTGAAAAGGTAGACGAAGCGAAAGTGTACGGTATGATTCCTGCCTACGCGGACCAGGATGTTGTTGACGCATTTAACGGCGAGCCGGTCGTTCTGTGGATTATGCTTCCGGCAGATATTATTGATGCAAAAATCGACGAATGGTTGGAAGTTTTGCCAAAAGGCAGCGTTATTATTGACGGCGGTAATAGCGACTATCGTGGCGATGCTGCGCGTGCAGAACGTGTTCGTGTGGCCGGCAGCGAACTGATGGATATCGGTACAAGTGGTGGTGTCTGGGGGCTAGAAAACGGCTTTTCAATGATGGTCGGCGGCGATCCGGCGAGCTATGAAAAGCTACGCCCTGTACTTGATACACTCTCCCTGCCTCGTGGTGGGCATGCGCACTTTGGCGTCACTGGTACGGGTCACTTCGTCAAGATGGTACATAACGCGATCGAATATGGCATGATGCAGTCGCTGGCCGAGGGGTATCGTGTCCTTCGCGAAGGTCCGTACAAAGAGCTCGACCTGGCAAAAGCTGGTGACGTTTGGCAGCAGTCAAGTGTTGTGACGAGCTGGCTGAACGACCTGACACGCCAGGCACTTCACGAAAACCCAGATATGGAAAATATCAGTGGTGTTGTCGCCGAATCTGGCGAAGCACGTTGGACACTTGAAACTGCCAAAGAAATGAATATCCCAATGCCAGCCATTCAGGCGTCGTTTGATGTTCGCCTAGCTTCGCAGCAGGGCGATGTCGACTTCTCTACCAAGCTGCTCGCAGCGATGCGTGCCAAGTTTGGCGGTCATGATATCAACGGCATCCAGTAATCAATTCAATCTCGCATAAAAAGTTAAGAGCCCAGTTAATTAAGTGTAATACTTAATTAACTGGGCTCGTTTGAGGAGTTAGGGCTGGTAGCCGACGCTCGGGCTGCCACAGATGGCAATGTCCGCGTGGTCATAGCCGTGTCGTGCCGCGGTAATGCGTTGATTCGGAGTGCCATGCGACGATTCACCGGGCCCCATGCTATTGACCAGATCGGTGATCTGATCGATGGCACTCGCCGGAAAGTAGCCATGAGCTACCCATTTGGCAAGCGTGACACCGGCGAAGCAGTCGCTCCACTGCTCGTACGTGAAGATTCGAACATCCATGAAGATTGGGGTTAGATTCACCTTCCCCGTGTCTGTCTGGATGAAATGGCCCGCTTCGTGTGCGGCAATGAATGCAACGCCAAGGCGCGGGTCGACGGGTGTCGAATAGAACTCCTGCAGGCTGGCCTCACCGAGGTGAATGCTGCTGTTGCAAAAGTGGTTTTCGATCACGCCGGCCAGGTAGCCGCATGCGACTATGCTGCCGTCTCGCGGATCGCGTCCGAGTTGCGTCAGCGCCATAGCATCCTGTTGGATGTATAGATATTCTGGCAACGTTGCGTTCGGACCAAAGGTCTCTTGTAACGTTCCGTCGACGAGTGCTGCCGCGCATGCGCTGAGTGTTCGCAGGTCATTGCCTGCGTCACACAGTCCCATGTTCGGATTAATTTGCTCTGCCGCGAACGGCATAGCGCTGGCGGTTGTCGCTGCTGGTGCGAGCGGAAGGCCGGGATACTCAATGGTTGAGCGGAACCGACATTACTTCCGAGGGCGATGGCAGCGATAATCGTTGCGACGAAACAGATGATTCGCCATGCGATACGAAACACAATAACTCCTGATTGTCGAGGTGCGTGTAATGTGAACTACATTCTCTTCTGCCCTTGAACGAATTCAAGAACAAGAGAAAATGTACGATAGAAATTGGTGCAAGCCGCCAGACTCTGGGGAGTGTAAACTCCGAGTCTGGCGGCTTTCCCACCGAGGGTACATTTTGCAAGTATATCGCCGGCCGACTAGTTCGTAGTCAGCTGCGCTTGCTGCATCAGTCGTGAAACACCGATACCATCTTCGATTGCTCCCTGGCGTTCGTCCTTGCTTCCATGAGTGACCTCATGGTGATCTGGGCTGGTGCTTCGGATCAGAGCGACAAAACTATCGATGTCATCTTGAGTGAAGACACCGTTGCTCTGCGCGTTTCCGATAGTGACGCCGGCGCCTGTGTCGGCGCCTTGTTCGAGGCTGAAGGTGTTGTCGTGTGATGCCTTGACAAAGGCAGACATGCTCTGGCCGTTCTCTGCCATTCGCTGATCCTGCATGGCGTGCTCACGTTCATGGGCAATAACGCCCGTGGTTTGTGCGAGTGTCGGCTGGTCATAGCCAACGCCTTGCGCCATGGCGGTCAGTATTGCTGGTGATACGTGAATGCCGTCATTGCAGTAGTTGTTCGACAGTACGTAATATCCGCATTTGCCTCCATTCGTGTTGTCAAGCTTGAAGGAGAACGGTGCGATCAATGTGACTGCCGGTGCGGGGCCGTTGCCCGAGTTCTCGTCGATGATTGCCAGGCTGCATGCAACCTGACTCTCAAGCGAGATGATCTTGCTGCAGTAGCTGGGATCGGCGTGTACTCGTCGTGATACGAACAGATTCTGAACCTGCTGAAGCTGAACGCTCAGGGGCTCATTCGGATCAGTAGGAGTGACTGGGGGCGCATATGCCTCCGGTGAAATTCCTACCTTGATTGCAGTATCGAGTACAGGCTGCAGTGTTTCTTCGACCATATTCGGCAGAGACTTGGTCAGTCCTGCTGTGATCCCCTTGTCGAGATTCGGAGGAAGTAACGCGGGCGCCGGAGCGTCCGGAGTGATGTCCTGTACGGGAGCCTCGATGTTGATCGGGATGGTCGGAATCTGCGTCGGAATCTGCGATGCGAGATCGCTAACGACCTGCTTCTGTTCGGCGGGCAGTTGCCCGACAAACGTGTTGACGGGGTTCGCAATTTCGGCCGGAGCTTGGATTGTGAATCCAAGTCCGGGAATGTTGATCTCGTCGGCGCTGGCGATGCCGGCGTAAACGAGCATTCCTGCGATTGCGATTCCAACGGATACAAGTATCCGCTTGATGGTATTCATAATATGCCTCTCGGTGGCGGGTTGTAAAAGAACGAAATATGTGCTCTTGTACTTCTATCGTACAGATGAATTATAGCATAACTACAATAAAAAGTCAATAATGCTAGTGTTTGTAAATTACAGTAGTAGAAAAACCATATACTCTTTACAAAAAACATTATCTGTGATATAGTTCATGATGTATTTTCTCAACCATAAAACGTTGTCGGAAAATAAGCAAGTAACCCTGCGAGCCTCGCTCCATGGTTAACAATTCGAATAGAAAGAAGAGTCATGAAACCCAATCACAGGAAGGGTGGCCTTGTTGTCATCCTTCTCGCTGCGCTGCTGGCGATTTTGTCGCCACTTCAGGCACAGGCTGCGGGATTCTATGATCGCACAAACGGTACTCCTACCCCGTTTACGGCGGCGCTGACACAAGCGTCGTTCGAGCGCCCGGCGTCAAAGCCGCTCGCTCACCAAACGGTAATCTACACAGAAGGTACAGGAGGCGGCCAGGCTAAGCCTGACCAGATTCTGCCTGACGGTACGACGATCACGTTCACTGAATACCCTGCATCGATCCTTAAGGGTCCAGTTGATGGATCCCTCACAGGTCCGGTTGCCTACGGGAAATCGCGAGACATAGGTATCCAGGCGGCACTTGAAAAGGCCGCGGCACTTCCTCCCACGGAGGAATGTGTCTTTACCGGGCATTCACAAGGTGGCGACGTGGCGATTGAGTCTGCTCGTGAGGCGGTCGAATCCGGCGTCTGCGAGACGGCGAAAGCTGTCGTTACGGGTGCGCCGAATGGCGTTGGTTCGTTTGCTGATGTCGTTCCCGACATTCCATTGTTGGGTATCGAATTCAGTGATGTCAAACCGCTGCCGGAAGATGCAAGTGCCTACAGGTTCGTCCTTGAGGGCGACTGCTGGTCGTCAACGCCCAATTTCATTGAGCACCCAGCAAGTATCGTGACCTGCATTGCCGGTATGGGCTATCATTATGGCACATTCGGCCCGGGCACGACGTACGGTGATTTCAACGGTGAAATCGAGACCTCCGTAGTGGGTAACGAAACCTATTACGTCGGTCAGACGCGTAACGCGACTGAGATTCTCGCCGAGAACATTGTGCGGACATTCGATCCGAACTTCAGTATCACGCCCGAGCAGTCAGCTTTGATTAATCAGGTCGCTCCGCAAGGGACGCCTGGTGTCGAATCAGACTTGCCGACTCCGCGTGATATTTTGCAACCCGACTTGTCTCTGGAATCACTTCCGGCGCCGCTCGAGATTGCAGATGCACTGCCGGATGTGAATGAGCAGTTCAATCAGATCGTTGAGCCGCTTCAGACGTGGGCTGACGAGATCGTGAGCGATGTCACGGAAACGTGGACACAGCAGACGCCGGCCTATATGGCTGACGAACCTGTGTACTCTGCCCCGGACATGTCGTACGACACTCCTGCAGCACCGGTTGTTGACTTCGCAGCTACGGCTACGAACATGGTCAATGATGTTGTGAGTTCGGGTGCAGTTTCTGCCGACCTCGGAACACAGCTTCAGACTAGTGTGAATAACCTCACCTCCATGTTTGGAGGCGTGTGATAAATGCGCTCTCTGGTCATTCGTGACCAGCTGCGCTACAATCGCACTTCGTTCGACCGCACTACTTGCAGTACTACGGTTCACTGTTTTACCTGTAATACTCCTGCAGTTTCTGAATGTTGCACTATCAACCGCAATATCCAGTTCTACGCAGTAGAGTTTCATGTAGTAGCAGTTGATGACGCAAAATTACTGGCACGGATCATAGATCTGTCGCTGTATGGCCGGGCACGCAGAAATGCGATGGCGCCCCGCGAGACCCGTTGTGGACTCACCTTTCTATCCCTGCAACCCCCCTGAAATCGTGTCAGTCGACACATGGTTTCAGGGGATTTTTTTATTTTGCCGCGTGAATCGGGACAATCAGCGTAAAGGTTGTTCCTTTGCCGGGTGAAGATTCAACTTCGATGTGTCCGTGGTGGAGTGAAATAATCTCTTTTGCCCAATAGAGGCCGAGTCCCGTCCCATTCGCCGCGATCGACAGCGGATTCGAGATACGCGAAAACTTAATAAACAATTTATCAATGTCTTTCTTGGCGATCCCCACCCCCTCGTCGGTAATAGCAATACGGTAATAGCCCGCAGCTTCAGTGGCGGTGACGGTAATGCGTTTGTCGCTTTCGGTGTATTTGCTGGCATTGTCGATAACATTGCTGATGGCCATGCCTAGGTAGGAATTGTCGGCGGTGATTGGCATAGCATGTTCGGGAATTTCGTACGTGATAGTTTGTTGTTTGCTTTTGATGTCCGGTTTGATGTCGTCAATGACATCCTGAATCACATCGCGCAGATCGAACTCTTCACTGGCGAGCTTGATGCGTTTCAGGTCCAGCCGAGCAATTCGCAGAATATCATCAATAATCTTTAGCTGGCGCTCGTTACTGTGGTAGGCGTGTTTCAGGAACTTTTTTTGCTGCGGAGTGATGTCGCCTGCAAATCCCTGCATCACCATGCCGATATATTGTTTGACCGCGGTGGCCGGGGTGCGCAGCTGATGCGAGGCAAGTGAGATAAACTCATCTTTCGAATTGTTGATTTCGAGCAGTTCTTTGATGCGCTGTTGTTCCATGTATTTACGTTGCAGGCTATAGCGAATAACGCGCGACAAGAGGTCGGCGTCGAATTTACCCTTGACGAGGTAATCGGCCACGCCCATTTTCATAGCAGTCGTTTCGATTTGCTTATCCCCCGCTCCGGTGAGGATAATAAAGGGCTGGCTGCGCGCTGATAAATTAATTTCCTCGAGCAGTTCAAGGCCGGTATTGGCGCCGAGCCGATAATCGACGAGGTAGACGTCGTGTTCGCCTGCTTTTATTTGAATTGCCGCCTCCTCGATTGAATCCACCCAGTCTAGTTCGAATTTTTCGTTAGGGATTTTTTCGAACAAGCGACGGATGATAAAGAAATCATCTTCATCATCGTCGATCAGCAGGACTCGTATGGGGGTTTTATTATGATTCATTGGCGGTTGGCAGCTCGACAATTTCTAACCAATACGTTCCGAGCGCTTGCATTACTTTAATAAGTTTGTCGAACGTGACGGGTTTGGTAATGAATGAATTCACGCCAAGTTCGTAGGTCTTGTAGATGTCCTCTTCGGCCTTTGAGGTAGTAAAGACGACGACTGGAATATTACGGAGTTTTGGATCGGATTTTATTTCTTTGAGTGCTTCGCGGCCGTCTTTGCGTGGCATATTGAGGTCAAGCAAGATAATGCCAGGGCGCTCGTAGGCGTCGACATCTGTATAGTCGCCTTCGTGTCGCAGGTATTCTAGTAACTCTTCTCCATCTTTGACACGGTGAAGCTTGTTCAGGAGTTTGCTTTCCTTCAGTGCTTTCTGCGTCAGGAGGTAGTCGTCGTCATCATCATCTGCCATGACGATCGTAATGTGGGATTTATCGGTTGTCATGCTGAAGCTCCTTGCTTGTTTTGTGTAATTGGTAGTGTAATGATAAATGTCGATCCTTTTCCTGGGGTGCTGGTGGCGGTAATAGTTCCTTTGTGCCGTTCGACGATTTTACGACAGACAGCCAGGCCGATACCGGTGCCTGCATAGCTGTTCCGGTCGTGTAGCCGCTGAAAGACGGCAAAGATGCGGTCAAGGTATTTTTCATCAAAGCCAACCCCGTTATCGGATATGCGAATTTCACAGAATTTCACCTTGCCTTTGGTGATGGTCTTGGTGTTCACAGTGACGTCCGGGGCTGCCTCTGGGCGATGGAACTTGAGGGCGTTACCAATAAGGTTTTGGAAGAGTTGGCGCATCTGGAGCGGATCTGCTTGGATGACAGGCAGTTTGTTAATTGTCACAGTGCCTTTTGTCTCGTCGATTCGGGTTTCGAGATCTTCTAGGACGCCGCTGACAATTTCGGTTAGGTCAATCTTTTCGAGCTCTTTCGCCTGAGTTGTGACGCGTGAAAATGCTAGCAGATCCTCGATCAGGGTGCTCATGCGGGCAGCAGCGCTACGCATACGCGTCAGGTAATCATGTCCGTCCTGGAGTGTCGTGCCGTATTCCTCCTCGAGGATCGTGCCAAAGGCCTGGATTTTACGAAGCGGCTCCTGAAGGTCGTGTGATGCGATGTACGCGAAGTCTTGTAGCTCTTGGTTGCTACGCTGTAAATGCAGGTTCGTCTCTTCTAGCTGTGCCGTGCGCCGTTTGACGCGGGTTTCTAGTGCTTCGTTGGCGGCCTGCAATTGAATTTGCAAACGCTCCAGCTCGGCAACCTGATCGCGCGTCTCTTCAAGGAAATGAGCATTGGTCATCGACAGTGAAATCCGGCGCGCCAGATCCTCGAACATCGCTAGGTCAACTTCTGTGTAGTGGCGCTTGTGCTCGGTAGTGACAATCGTAAGTGTGCCAACGGCTTTGTCGCGAACCTTTAAAGGTACGACAATCGCGGACGAGAGTTGTAAGTTTTTCGCTAGCTCCAACCCTTCTTCGTCAGTTGCTGATGCTTCTGCCATTTCCTTTGTAATAACTGGATAGAACTCTGGCTTGCCACTGCGAACTACGCGGGCAATACCAGACGTTGTGTCGTCTAGGGTCGTGCGGGTATGCGTTTGATATTTCTTTACCCATTTGATTTTGGTCGGATCTTTGTGCGCTAGGGCGATTTGCTCGAACACGCCCTCATCGTTAGCGATATCTACGCTGCACCAGTCGGCGACATCGGGGACGATCATCTCGGCGATATTGTGAAGGGTCTGCCTGTAGTTAAGTGATGAAGCAAGCTCGGCGCTGGCGCGTGCAAGAAATTCAAGGTTTAGCTCGGCATTTTTTCGCTCGGTAATATCAAAGATGATGCCAGCGAAACTTTCTGGCTCACCCCGAGTATCAACATAAACTTTGCCGCGGGCAATGACCCATCTAACAGTACCGTCTCGGCTAATGGTGCGGTATTCTTTTTCGTAAGGACTGCCAGAATTAATAGAGTGCTCGATCTCTTCGATGACACCTTGTTGATCATCAAGGTAAATGGCATTTGTGAATGTTTGTAGTGAAAGACCGGCATCTACCTCGTCTTCTGGGACGCCAAACATGCGTGCGAGATTTTTGTCAGCTGTGACGATATTATGTTTGATATCGAGTGACCATGTGCCGATCTGGCCGATCTCCATCGCTTCGTCAAGTTGATACTGGGTTTGCTGCAGCCGCGCATCATATAGGATTTGATCGGTGATGTCGTTTGTCTTTTGAAAAATTGCCACAATGTTATTATCACCATCAAAAAGTGGATAGTGGGTCGCTCTCCACCATCGTTCTTGTAGCTCTCCGTCCTTGTCTTTGATGGCATATTTGAGCGTCTGTATCGTGTCGGGCTGGCGTGTTTCAAGGACTTTACGAAATGACACCATAATTTCACTGATGCCGTACTTTTTGTAATAGTCTGAAGTGTCTGGGAATGCATCAAAGAACGGCTTGCCGACAACGTCCGCTCGGTCTGCAAGGGCTATCTCTTCGTGGGCACGATTCTCTTCGATGATCGTAAACTCGGGATCATTTGGTGCCATAACCAGATACCGGCCAGGCAATGAGCGGAATAATTGAATGTAATCGATATCAGTCACAACATCACGCATATCTTCTTCTACTATACTGGAAATCATTGATGCGTGATAGGGGTGATGTTTATTAGACTGGTTAGTTTGATCGTTATGATAGGCGGGTTGTGTGGACCGTTTCTTTACTTCAGCGCGCGTTGTTCTGTGCGGAAATAGTAGATTTGTAGGCATTGAATGACTGAAAGATTTATGATATAGTATTATTCACTATCTGGCCTTGGCCACGCACCTTTAGGAGACATCATGGTTGAGTCAGTGCTTGAAGATAACAAGATCTTTTCACTTTTGTTTGCGCACGAACTCGAGATGTGCAGGCAAAGAGAAATTACTCAAGGCAGTTTCATGCTCGAGCGTATGCTGGAGGGTCACCACTATTTAAATGCGAAGTATTGCTGGCAATGTAGTGATAGCTCTCCGACTGCTCAGGTCGACTCGGTAGTTAAACGCTATCGTACGGCGCTTGATTCGTACAAGGCTCTTTGTGTTTTGACTGCTGATGAGCTGTATACCGAAACTGAATCGCACAGGGCGTTACTGAGTGAGGTTCGCGAGCGCATCCAGGCAGCGCAGCGCAAGGTTCGAGAGGAGCTCTCGGTCGATCTATTTGGTAATCGATATGCCGGACTCGATTCGATCGTCAGGCAGGAGTTTCGGCACGTTATCGCCATTGATCCCTGCATTCCCCCGTCATATGACCAAGGATGAAATAATCCCGCCGTCACTGGCGGGGTTTTCATTTAGCGACGAGCTTGTGTTTATGGTGTGAATGGTTGTAGAATGAATTTATTATGTCAATTACTGCACTTATGTCACTATTCGGAGCATTCGTTATGATCGCCTCATGGGCAATTGTTAGCCAGCGTATCCGTAAAAGCGCTACTGTCGTTAGCCAACAAATCCGCTATTTAAAGAACTTCTTCCTTCACATGGGTTTATTTTGTATCTGTTTGTTTTTGCCGCAACTTGCGCTCAGTACTAATCCGTCACTGTTTCCAATTTTAATGGCCTGGGGGTATATTATTGGGCACGTTTTTGCGTATATCGCATTTACGTATGTTCTCCGTTTGACCTTTTCAATGGTGCCGCGACTGGCGCATAAGCAAAAGTACGCTGTTATGATCGGCGCGTTTGCAACGATTGTCATTACGGCTGTCACGATCGCAACGATGATTTTTGGCACGTTGCCAGAATATGACAGCGCTCGTAGTGTCATCCTCTTTAACGTTGCGCCAGTAGTTGGGGCTTTGATCGGTATCTTTGCAACGCTCAGTGTTCTTCCGGCAGCTGTGCTGATGATTATTAACGGTATTCACAACCCACAGGCGCGCGTGCGTTCATTTCTTTTAGGAGGCGGGCTGTTTATTGTTATGACCTCTGGTCCGATGCACGATGTTGCAACTTCATGGCAGATCTACATGACTGCTGACATCCTAAGTGTCATTGGTTTTATTGTACTGACGACGGGTATTGTCTATCGCTTTGAAGAGCGCATCGTTCCCGTGGAGGCACCCAGGCCAGTAACGGTTTCAGCCTCTTAGGAACATTGGCTTTCCGCCTACAGGTCTTCGATAAGGTTGGCGACTTGCGCCTCGACAACCTTCCCTTGATCTCGCTTCAACTCACTTTGAGGAGGTACTTCGAGGTAGAATGTCGACCCTTTGCCAAGGTCGCTCTTGCACCATAGCTTGGCGCCCATACGCTCTGCGAGCTCCATACATAGGTACAGTCCTAGTCCAGTGCCGCCAGTCACGCGTGTCAAATAGCTCTCGGCACGGAAGAATTTTGTGAACAGCATCTTTTGATCGCTTGGTGAGAGGCCGATGCCTTGGTCTTGCACGCTAAATAATATGCCGCCGTTTTTCGCCGGCTCTGCACGCAAAGTGATCGTGCCTTCTTGGCTGTATTTCAGTGCATTCGTTAGGAAGTTTTGCAGGATTTCCCGAATGTGATGCTCGGTAGAAAGGACAGTTGGCGTAGCGGGTTCGACATAGTGCTTGAGCGTCATGCCCTTCCCTTCCGCTTGCGGTGCGAAGTCGATAGCGCACTCCTCAAGAATATGAGTTGGATCAATTTGCACCAGATCAACCGGGATATTGTCATTTTGTGCTTCGGCGAGAATAGAGAGGTCTTTGACGATTTGAGCAAGCTGGAGGGTGTTTCGGTGCGCTTGATCAAGGAGTACTTTGCCCTGCTCTGACATGGACTTGTCGACGACGAGTGCTGATTCGAGTGCTGCTTCGATGATGGCGAGCGGTGTGCGGAGTTCGTGCGAGGCGACAGAGATAAATTCAGTTCGCTCTTCTTCCAAGGTGCGTTCCTGGGAGATGTCTTCGCAGACGATGATGTATTCCGTGGCTTTGCCTTGAACTTGGACAGGCGTAACGTTGATTTCAAGGTCAATTTTTCTATCATCGGTCGACATGATGCTCAGGTCGCGGCGATGCTGGACGCTCGAGTTGTCGCTAAGGATGTTAACAAGTGTCGCTTTAGGGTCGGCGCGGCGAAAGAGCGGCAGAAGCTTTGATAAGTGGTGATGGTGGTTGTCTTGGATGTTGGCAAGTACGCGAGCTGCTTCGTTGTGCTGGATCACTTTTCCTTTGCTGTCAGTGACAAAGATCGCAGAATTAAGGCTGTTAACGAGGGTCATGAGTCGTAATCGTTCCTGGTCACTTGTCTGTCGCAAGTGCCGGAGGGTGTCGCGCTCTACTTTGTCGGCGTGCGTTAGACGCGCAACTAAAAAGCCGAATGCTAGCAGTGCGTATATTGTAATAGCGATGATCTGTGGCGTATCAAGTGTAATCGATGGAAATAATGGATACGTTGTGACGATAAACAGCACTACTGCTTCGAGTGCGCAAACGACGATTACGCCGACCATACGATGCAAGTAAGCGGCAATAATGACCATAAAGACCAGCAGTGCGCTGTACGGCGTACTAGGATTGCCTATAAGTGCCAAAAATACGCCAACAAACAATCCGTCAAGAATAAGGGTCATCACAGGTGATCGAAGCGCGGTTGCTCGCTGAAGGAATGGCAGGTAGAGAATGGCATTGTAGACGGCCACAAGCGCGACAACACTATAGACATACACCGCTTGCGGGCTGTGCCACGGGAACGTCGCGAGGATTACTGCAAGGGTTGCCCAGCGTATTTGTCGTGTAGTTTGTTCAAAATTATCTAACTTTTCGTTGAGGCTTGAGCGGTTTTTCATAGGTGTATATCCGGAATATTATGATTGAAGAGTGGTGGGCAGCGGGCTGTTGACGATCGTTTTGATCCGTTCAATTACTTCAGCAAAAGATGTGTTGGATTTAACAATATAGTCATCGGCGCCAAGCTGTTTCGCGCGTTCGATATCGCCCGGCTTTGACAGGGCTGAATAGATGACGGTATGGATGTCATTTGCTTTGATGTGGCTTCGAAGGAGTTCAAGCGCATCTAAGCCGCTCAGATGCGGCATCATCAGATCAAGCATGACAAGATTTGGTTTGAAGTCATGAATGTTTTTTAGCGCAATATCGACATTTTCGCAGTACAAGACCTCGAATCCTTCTGCCTCAAATCGTAGCTTATAGAGGCTAGATAGGTCTTTTTCGTCATCAACGATTAATATTTTCTTTGTGTTTACGCTTGCGATCATAGCGCAATTCTATCATAAAACAGTGGTCGACGGAAGGTGCGATAGTGTTTCCGCTTAGTGTTGTAAGTCTAGCTGCTGAGTACCGAGAGGACATTCCCTGCCGGATCTTTAAACCAAGCAATATCTGGTCCCGTGCCGGCGTCGGCTTCACCGCGCAACACTTCCTTCTCGTCTTGCTCGGCGGGCATATTGTCGTAATGTTCGAATACTACCCCCTTAGCGGTCAGCTCATCGATGGTTTGGTCGATATTGGCAACCGGAAAATTTAGGATGGTATAGCTTGCTGGGGTGTGGTCTGGTTTTTGATAGACAAAAATCGGATTACCGCCCGTGATTTTTAGCTGAAGTCCCATCTGGTCACGAACGGTTTCTATCCCTAGTACGTTACCATAAAACTCTTCTGCGCTTGCAAGGTCGTTGACTGAAAATCCGCTAAACGCTCTACTCTCTTTCAACATATGAACACCTCCTTTATGTACTTTTTATTATACGCCTATTTCCCTAGACGATCCGTTGGTGTCATACTAGGGGTAATGGAACGACTAACGCAATTTGGCTGGACTGAGGAATTTGCCCAGCAATGGGAACGGATGGATGTAGAAGGCTTGCGGCCGGCGCGTGTTGTCGCCGATTTTGGTACTTCGTTGAAAATCGCTACACCATTGATTCGCACGGCTGAATTAACAGGAAAATTAGCGCACTACTCTAACCGCGAGAATATACCAAAGGTTGGAGATTGGGTTGCGGTTCGATTGTCGGATAGCGGCAACGATATTATCGAGGCTGTCATTCCCCGCCGGAGCGAGATCGCGCGCAAGGTTGCTGGAAAGCGGACGGTCCGGCAGGTTATTGCGGCGAATGTTGACGTCGCCTTTGTCCTTCTCTCCCTTGATAACGACTTTAGTATTAACCGTCTTGAGCGATTCTTGTATCAGCTTTCCACTGATAATATCAGTCCTATTATTGTATTGAACAAAGCAGACAAAATGGATGATCTTGCCCAGTACACCGATCAACTTGGCAAATTTAACCTCCCCGTTATTACTACGATCGCCACGACTGGTTCGGGTGTTGATGAAATTTTGGGCTATATACGCCCAGGTATGACGGCGATCCTACTGGGATCATCTGGTGTTGGCAAATCGACGCTGACAAACAAGCTACTGGGTCGTGAAGTTCAGGATACGCAAGCCGTGCGCAGCTCTGATGCGACGGGCAAGCATACGACGGTCCATCGTGAACTGTTTGTCTTGCCGGGCGGTGGTCTGCTGGTTGATACGCCAGGTGTCCGCGAACTGCAGTTATGGGGCACCGAGGACGAACTTGATGAAAACTTTGATGACGTTGCTGCGCTAGTGAGTCGGTGTAAATACACGACTTGTCGTCATGGAAGTGAGCCTGGTTGCGCCGTCCGACAGGCACTTCAGGACGGCACGCTAAGTGATAGTCACTACGCAAGCTACCTCAAAATGAAAAACGAACTTGTTAATCTCAAAGCAAAAAATGACGTACGCGAGCGCTATGACAATAAAAAGTCTTATAAAAAGATAACTCAGCAAGCACGTGATGCCAAGAAAGAAATGCGCGACGAGGCGTACTAAAAGAAGCGCTCCTGCTGAATGATTGAGTGGAATGTCGCCTTGTGTGACTGGAATTTGGTATTTTAATCTTATGCACTAAGGGCAGCTTGTTTGCGACGCGCCACCGTTTCCCAGAGTCCAGATGCTGATCGATAGCGACCAAGGATGGCCACCTCGAAGAGACTTTTCGCGAAGATAAACAGACTTACCCATCGTAATGCGTAGATGATTGGAAATGCTGCAATAATGTCGTATTGCTTGGTCCTGCCTGCTGCAAAGAGGACGAATCCAAATACAAGGAGGACATCCGACATGAATGACAATGCGAGATACTCAGTCGAGTTGCTCTGGAGTGTAATGAATGGAATCCACATGCAGTACATCGCGAAAAAGAGAATGTTTTGCATAAGTTGGTACGTTAAGTAGGTGTCGATTCGCGAAGGCCTAAGGCCAATTTTATGTTTGAAAAACATCTGCAGTACGCCACGATTCCAGCGCGATATTTGCTTGATGAAGTCTTTGTAGGTAGCTGGGTCTTGGGTGCGTGCAATTGCACTTGGGATGAACTGGATTGAACCGAGATGATTTCGATGCACTTGTAGTGTCACGTCGAAATCTTCACAGAGGGCTTGGTTTGTGAATACCAGTTGGTCGAACACATCATTTCGAAATACCGATGTTGGTCCGGGAATGATCGAGATGACTTTTGCCATGGATTGAAATCGTCGGATGACTTCCATGCCCATCGTATATTCAAAGGTGCGGTATTTGCTGATGTAGCCGCCAGGTAAGCTTGAGACATATCCGGTTGCCGCGGCATTTTCCACACGCAGGTTATTGCGAAGTTCAGTAAAATAGCGCGTATCAAATTCACCGTCTGCATCGGCGATATGGATCCAGCGATATCTTTTTGTTAAAAGAAGGGCTTTGTTAATCTTGCTGATCGCAAGGCCTTTTCCGCTCCGCTTTACACGCATGACGTTTTGCTGGCCTAGGATGGACTTGACGATGCTCGATGTGCCATCATTCGAGCTGTCATCTACGACGAAAATGTCAGCTTTATTGAGTCCTGCGGTAATCGCTGAATTGATAGTGTGAGCGATCACGAGCGATTCGTTGTAGGCAGGAATAATGAGCGCAATACGTGATGCGCGTTTCTTGTTGCTTTCTATGCTCTGAGCGATATGCTTTGCGTAGTCGCGAGCATTTAGAGGTTCCGTTGACGAAGTAGTGCGTGATGCTGTTTTGATATGTGAACGTGGCATAATTACCGCTCCTCACTGCTGGCTAGGACTTCACCGAGTGGTGCCGTCTTTATGCGGCTTTCTTTAATGATGCGCAGATGATCATCAAGCGCATGTTCGCTAACGGAATAAGTCTCTTTTGTGTCGTCGATTTGATGATACACGAGTACGAGCCATCCGTTGTTTGCTTTCGCAAATTGCAATGCCTCATTGATTTGCCTGGTGGTTGTTTCGGGCCGTACTGAATAGCCGATGATATTGTAGCGACTAAACATCTCGCCTTTTACGTTTACATCATTGGCATCAATACCGTTTTGGATGTCTCCAAATGTATTTCGGCTTGATAAATAGAAGCGCGTTATTATTTGATCAACCGCTTCATTCAAGGCGCTTTCTGGTGCGGCAAAGTGAATCTCGCTGGACGAAGCGAGGTCATTAGAGATAAGCTGCTTCTTTGATTCTTCGAGCTCGTACTGAGCTTGGGTGCTGTCGAGTGTCGTTAGATTACGGTGAGACATTGTATGCGACATGATTTCGTGGCCTGCGCTTTTGAGCGAATGAGCCTGTTGGAGTGATAGATAGCTATGTGATTTAAATTCGCCGGGCAAGATGTATTGCGTCGTTCGTATATTGTATTTTTGCAGGAGCGGGGCTGCTTTTGTATAGACCGACTCCCATCCGTCGTCGAAGGTGACGGAGATAATAGGCTCATCGAACAGTCGGGGGGCGCTTGCGCTGTCGATATGCTGTAGATCTACTACTTTGCGTGGATCACTAAAAAACGCACCATGAACAAAATAACCTATTGAAAGTATTGGTAGTGCGGTGAGTGCGAGAGCAAACGCACTCAAGACACCGTTTTCAAGACGCTTTTTAAGTGGTGTTGATCGCTTTTTCATGAAAAGTACTTATCCCGGTCTACAATGATCGATCGGCACTAACCTGTCGTAGTCTGTAAAAGTAGATGATAGCCCAGACGCACAGGCCTATGAATAGCGCGACTGCGACTGTTGTGATTGACTCTACTCCTGTATTTGGGAGTACAGCGACCGTCCCGACTGCGGCGGCAGGTGGGACGAGGTTTCCTGCTAGTGAAGCATTAGTGTACATTATTATCTCCTCTGGTAATTGTATGAACAATAGCAGCCTGTAGTATATTTGTCAACTATATTTTACATATAGTCAAATATTCATTTTAGTATAAGCATCATGAATCATATAAACTATACTTTACGTATTAGCATGTTTAGTATATTATTTTGTTCATAGCAGTTGCCGAGAGGTTGGCTGGCTGAGGATGTATATGTATAAACAAGTTATTTTTATCTCTGCTTCATTTTTGTGGATTGCCGGTGCAATCTTCTCTCCTTTGTTTGTGGAACGAATAGGTGCTCAGTCTGACACGGCAGCACCTACTGCTAGCTCGTATGCGCCTCAGATGTTACAGCAAGATCAATCCATAGCCCAAGGGCGACCGCGATATATTAGCGTACCTAGTTTAGGGATTCACACAACGGTGAATGACGGCATATATAACAGCACAACGGGACAGTGGACGCTGTCTGAGGATGCTGCGTATTATGCTACACCTACTAATCTTATTAACTCCAGAGGTGGTAGCACGTTAATTTACGGTCACAATAGCAAGACGATTTTTGGCGATCTTCCTCGTATCAAGTCTGGTGCGGAGGCTGTTGTTACGACAGATGCGGGATATGTGTTTACATACATATACCAAAATACCGAAATGGTAACGCCGACGAATGTATCTGTCCTTAATTATCAGGGAGGGCCAAGATTAACACTTCAGACTTGCTCGGGGATATGGAATGAAAGCCGGCAAATGTTTAATTTTAGCCTAAAGGATTACATCCAACTGTAGGCGAATATAAATAAGACACTCTGGAGGGAGTGTCTTATTTATATCGTGTAGCTTACGAACTAGGCTGCAACTGCAGTTGGTTCGAGTACTTCATCGATTGCTTTTGCGATTTGTGCAGAAACACCTGCTTCGTCAAGAAGGCTGCCATCTGGATTGAGGTCTTTCATGAAGCCAAGTTGCGCCATTTCGGTCTGGATATCAGCCTTGACATTTGTCAGTACTTCACGCAGTGTCGCGATGGCGAGTGAGCCACCGGTCCAGCCGTAAGCAACTGCAGTGACAGGCTTGTCATTCCATTCAGTAAATAGCCAGTCAAGGGCGTTCTTCTGAATTGCAGTCAGCGTGTGATTGTATTCTGGAGTGATGAAGACAACACTGTCCGCGTCCTTTACAAGCCCGCTCCATACGGCAACATTTTCGTCTGTTTGAACGTGGTCTGGTGACATTGCTGGCTGTTCGTTGTTGTAAAACGGCAGGTTGAGTGCTGCAAGGTCGGCAACAGTCACATTAACGTCGTCGCGCTTTTCGATGTCGGCTTGAACGTAATCAAGCACCTTGTCGGCAACGCGGCCAGTACGAGCGCTTCCGATAACTACGAGGATATTTTTTGACATGAGTAATAACTCCTTTGTGGTCTTATGTTAATCAAGAAACATCTGCAACTGGCATGCGCTGTTCTGCAATGTTACTTTCATTAGTATAGCATAGTTACTATATCATGTATAGTAATTTGTATTTTCAGGTATGGCAGTATTCTAGGCGCCAAGGAGGCGTAGCGCGTGATAGAGGGCAATGCCTGGCCATACGATTGCTTCTATGAATGCGAACAAGAAATCGCCAAAATGGTGGGCGTCCCGAAGGAAGTAGACGAACGCGCCGACGAATGCCGTGAAGAATACGAAGCCTGACGGTCCATGCTGGTAGATAACCTTTACTGACTTGTCTTTTGTCATTGCGTCACTCCTGCTTACTATTTTCAGTATAGCACTTATGGTCTAAGGGTTCGGGGCAAGAAAAAAGACTTCCGAAGAAGCCTTGTGTGTTCGCTGTATGGCCACTCACCTCCTGGTGATGAGTGGCCATACGCTCACGGCGAATAAGGAGTGTTGAGGTACAGCGCGAGATGCCACTCAACCAGCCGAGCGAGGGTTGTGATGCCGAACCGACAGGTTGGCGCACGTTCGACGTAGAGAAACAGTTCGTCGCTGTTGTATGTTGCTCCTTCGGGTAGTTGAATGGTCAAGAGGCAGACGGCAATTGCTTCTGCCTGATCGTTGATCTCCCAGGACGCGGCAAACCCCGTCCGTCTAAGTGATCGTTGAATTGGCACATTGGTGAGTATCGCGAGTTCATCAATGATCAGTCGAAGCTTTTGAGCGAGAACTTCGACGCTTTCGTCGGATGTCACAGTCAGATAGTCCACTTTTCTTGTGACGCGGAATGTCTGTCCGTAATTCCCGAAAGGTGTCAGTATTGCCTCGAGTCGCCGCATCACGGTACGTCCCATGTAACGTCCCATGTAACGCCCCTGAATAGTTCGACTCACCTCCACCGCATTATCGCGCAGTTTGACTTGTAACGGATTCAACTCTCCCTGAGGAACGACTTTCGGCGACTTGCCAGACCCTAACGTCGTTGTCATGACCTACCCCTTGATGTCGATCGGTACTCCGTTCACTCAACAATCGAGAACGTGCCCGATGAATTACTAGGTACTATTATTTAAACAAAAATTCAGAAAATAGGAAAGTTATTTACAACTTAATATCCGCCAAAGCTATCGATCTTGATATCGCGTTCGTGGACGTTAATACTCGTTAGTAACTTTGAGGTGCTAGTTACCATGCCGGTCGGCCCGGCGATGTAAAATTGCTGATTAGGATTATTGATCAGGGTGGTCAGTAGCTTTTCGCGCTTCTTGCGGTTCAGTTCTTTTGTTGGAATATAATCGATTCGCAGGTTCTGTAATGTGCGCGCCCAGGTGTCGAGTTCGTCTTGAAATAAAAAGTCTGCGGTTTGATTGAGGTAAATGAGATGTACGTGATTCTTGCTGTTTTGATCAAACATTTCCTTCAGCATGCTTCGAAACGGCGCTATCCCCACCCCGCCAGCGATTAGAACGCTTGCGCGATTTGCGCGCAGCTGAAAGCCATAATCGTTGCCATATTGCGTGATAGTCAGCGCATCGCCTGGCTTCGCTGATGCAAGAGTTTTCTTGAGCGGGCTGAGGCCCTCGCGGAAAGTAATCCGGAGATTTTGTTCTGTGGGAGATGACGCCAGTGAATATGTTTTGCCGCCGTTATGATCGAGGCCTTTCATAGCAATATCAATCCAGTCACCAGAATCAAACTCAAAGTTGACCGGCCGCTCAAATACGACACTTTGATAGCCGGGTGTCTCGTTATTTCGTGATTTCACGACAAGATGAATACTGACGTCTTTATGGACCATCTTTTTATCATAGCAAACTACGTGACAATGGCCGGGCGTGAAAAACCTAACTGCACTGGCGGGCCAAAGGCGGTTCACTGGTAATAAGGGGGAATTACATGAACAAAGTGACTGCAGATGAGATGAAACAGCTTCAAGCAAAAGAACCAAGTCCGGCAGTAACAATGTATCTTCCAGCACACCGTGCAGCAACATTGTTGCACATTCGCGAAGATCGAGTACGGTTTAAAAACCTCGTACGCAAAGCGTCGGATATTTTAAATAACATTGATAAATATGACCCATTTAACGTAGAGTTTGCCAAACAATGCACTAACCTATCGAGCCAGGATTCGTTTTGGAAGGATCGAACCGAGACGATGCTTATTTGTGCTCGGCCTGGCGAACTGAAGGTGTATGACGTACCAATGGCCGCTGATGAGTACGTGGCGGTTGATGATCATTACCATCTTGCGCCAATGTATGGACTGCTTAGCGATTCGACGCCTTTTTATGTAGTGGCAATAACCCAAGATTCGGCGCTGCTTTTCGAGGGTGACGAATATGATCTTCACTTCGTCAAACAGCAATCGTATCAAGCCAAAGACAGTAACTCTATTCATGAAACTGATCGTAAGCGCTACTTCCGACATATCCACGAGGGGTTGCTGGCTGACGTCGACAGGGATCGGCCACTTATTCTCGCTGGAACGAGCGGTGATGTGGCTGACTATCGCCCGTTGATTAACTATCCATTTATTCTTGATCAATATATTTCGGGTCATCACGACGAACATAGTGCGCATGATTTATTTCCGACTGCTGTGCGTATCGTGAACGAGAAAGTCGTCGAACCAAAGCGCCAGGAGTATATGGCAGCGCATCAACAGTTGAGGAACGACAAATCTGAACTTGCGTCCGACGAGATCGTAAGTATCAAAAATGCTGCCGAAAATGGTCGAATCCATACGCTGGTTGTCGGGATGAGTCGCATGACGACAGATACAGTGGATGATCTAGTAAGGTCAGTGCGAAAAATCGCTTTTCCAAGTGAAATCGAATGTCAAGCAATCGACGACCTTGCGCGCAAAACCTGGAATCAGCATGGCCGTATCGTCAATATGGATGTCGAGCAATTGCCTGGTTCGCATCTGGCATACGCGCTGTATCGCTATTAAATAAAGGGCTGATTACAGTAAATGGTCCATCTGCGCTATACTAGACAGATGTCTGAGCGTTATGCCCTCTTCGAAATCGAAAATCTCCGCGACCGTTTTAATTTAAAAAACGGCGTGCCTGCTGGTGTAAAACGAAACTATAATGTTAGTCCGACGCAGCTTGCTCCGGTTGTATTAAGCCGCGACGGTGTCATTGTTGCCGAGCGTATGAACTGGGGCTTTGTGACACAGGGCGCCAAGGATATGAACGGTGTCTTTCGCTATAAAACCTTTAATGCCAAATCTGAAACGATTTTCGATAAAGTTATGTGGCAAAAATCAATCCGTCACCAGCGCTGCATCGTGCCGGTGAATGGATTTTATGAATGGCACGTCACGAATGGCGTCAAGCAACCCTACTTTATCCGTACAAAAGACCAGAGTCTCTTTGCTCTTGGCGGCGTGCATTCGTCATGGACCGACCCGGACGGCAAGTCGCACAGTACGTTCTCGATTGTTACGATGGACTCGCACTCAGCGACGCTTCATGCTAAAGTTCGTCGCCCCGTTATTTTGACCCCTGGCGATGAAAAGCTATGGCTTGACCCAAATATCGATGACATGAATGACATTTACGGCTGCATGAAATCATACACCGACGATGTACTGACTATTACGAAAGTTGGCACCGCAGTGAATTCGCCAAAAGCTAGTGGCGAAGCATTAATTCTTTCTGTTAAATCCTAGGATTTTCGATTGCTGTTGCCGCTACGTAATGTGCGCCGTGACGATGTCCTGAAAAGACAAATGCCCTACGTATGATTAGGGCATTTGCCACGTGATCATACGCAGGGCGACGGGGCTTACACTCCGTAATTGGTGAGCTCGACGACGGTTTCTTGCTTTACTACGTGGTCGAGCTGCTTAATAGCACTCAGTAGATCTCTCAGTTCCGAGCCTTCCGAGTTGCGAATCAGGCCTGGCATCTCCGAGGTGAGCTGTTTGAGTGTTTCGGTCACCTCGGCAGTTCTTGTACTGACATCTTGTTTCACGACAACTCCATCTGATAGAGTGAGCTTCCTGGCAAGATCATATAATAGTTAGCTGTATACTGCAAGTATAGGCCCGCTACTCTATGCGCCGCGCGAAGTACTCTTCGGTTTCGCGCATAAATATCTCGGCTGTTTTTGGACCGACGCCGTACAATTTTTGCAATCGTTTTGAAAATTCTTCTTCGTCCATACTGCTCTCCAACATTAGGATGAGCGAGCCTTCGTATCCTCGGATTAGTTGGTCCATGCATGTGTGTAGCGCGCGGGCCATTACTTCGTCATAACGGGTATACTTTCCTTCATCGAGCAGTCCGACTAGTTTGCGATGTGGGGTTTCAAGGATCGCCCACGGTGTATCAAGTTTGCGCGCAATGAATAATTTCCAGGTGTTCGCGGCGACACTTGATTGAATTGGCTTACCAAAAAGATATGATAATAAAAACCAGCGAAACATATCATCGTCGCCTGACAGTACGTCCAGATCAAAATCCTCCGCGTGATGGACGGGTTTTGGCTTTTTCGAACGTATAGTTTTCTGCTTCATCATTCTATATCTATAATAACAAAGCAACATGAAAGCGTCCTCACGGTATAGTGACCGGTTAGGGAGATTTATGGCAAATTAAAAGACCTTCCTTGGAAAGTCTTTTAATTTGTGTATAGAACTTTGCTGGTAGTCGGGATTACCGCCAGATTGCCAATATAAGCGATCCGATAGTCATTACGACCAAAAAGTAGCTACTGTTAAGCCAGAGGAATTTCCAGCTTCGTTTAGAATATAACGTCACACCAACAGATGTCGCCGCAGTGAAGCCAAGCCATAAAACTATGCCAGCAATGACTCCATTGACGGCAGTGGTGATTTGGAGCGAATGTATAACAACGCCAAGGGTCAATGCCTGCACGAGTGCGGATAGGACGATAAAACCTAAAATCTTAGTAGCCTGATCTTGGGGGATTTTTAGGATGTCGATACCTGTGTATTTAGTCCACTGCTTGGCAAAGCCTGCTGGCGAATACCAAAAGGCTCCGACGATCATATATAGTACCCATACGGCTGCAACTGCCCAGTAATTAATTCCTACAAATTCCAACATATAATCTTCTTTCTAGTGAAGCTGTCGCCCCACTACTTCTCTTTTCTGATGATGTAAGCGCTAAATGTTACGATCGAAATTAGCAGTGCAACGCCTGAAATAAGCGACATGCTCGCAACGAGGCTTTGATTGACGACCACTTCTGTCGTGTCGTTCGTTGTAATCTTGTAGAGGTCTGCGATCAGATAGATCAAATATGGATTAGTGGCAATTGCGACCACGAGCGTATGGCTGGCGATTAATTTGAGAGTCTGATTGTTTGTTGTTTTCTTTGTCATGGGTTAACTATACGAAATATGGAACGTGTTGCATAGAATTGTACTTTTATAATATTTATGATATAATATATGGGTCATCGATTCGCTAACGGGAGGTTGTCATGACCAGTGGTAATGCTCGATATTTTATTACTCGAGGAGATAGTCCCGAACAGGAGGTGACTGAAGAGGAGTTCGTCAGAGCTGAACGCGAAGCCGGATTCTACAATACGCGGGGTCGGCCCAGCGAACCGGCAACGGCAAGCTTCTCGTCAGGCAGGATTGCAGGACGTACTGACTACTCGTAGCTCCCCTGTTTCTGGTGGATAAGCATCGATGATTTATCCACCACAAGCCCAGGTATTCCTGGGCTATTTTCATAGCTATTATGATGCGTATGCAGCGCTCGTTAGCTGTGCGTACTTATAGACCTTACGTTCCGGCTCGTGCTCTGAATCTTTGAGATCTGCTGGATTGATAAAGGTGACTTGATCCGCCTCCTCGCCTACTTCAAAGTTAAGATTCTCTGGCTTTACGTTAATGACGATGCGCATTTGCCAGACATCACGAGACTGCAGCTTTACAGGCTCGTCGACCGTAAGGACATCGTATGAAAAGTTTCCAGAATAGGCCACTTCCTCCCATAGTTCGCGCTCAATTGACGAGCGAATACTCTCGCCGTGCTCGATACCGCCTCCGGGTAAGTCCCAGCTTTCCCTGTCTGATTCTTTGGCGACTAAAACATTGCCGTACTCGTCTTGAATAAAGCATTTGAAGGAAATTCGGTAGAGGGAGTCGTTGTACATGGGGTTATTGTATCAAAGATATGTTGTCAGTGGCACGGCATGGATATCGAGGCGGTAAATTTCTTGGCGTAGACTAAGACTTTTGCTCCGCCGCTTGTTTCAAATTCTCTAGATCCTTGTGGAGGGCTTTTTTGGTTGCGCCTAGAAATAGTTTGCCAAAGATACTCATGATCCGTGCACTTGTGTTTAGCGGGATGCCTTCAAAGCTAAATTGTACGTCGGTCGTGTCGCCCTCAGGTGTAAAGCCATATGTCGTAATGTACTTAGCTCCGTGCGAACTCGTTTCAACTGTATAGCCTTGATTCGGGGTTAATTCCGTCACCCACATAACTTCCGTTGCTTCACTGCCGAACAGTACGCGTGTTTCACGCCACTTCGTACCAATTTGCATGATGGCGGGTCCGTCAAGGATCTCAATTTTAGTGATGCCTTCGATTCGTTCTGCGGCTTTATCAAGGTCAGTGAAGGTTTTAAAGACCTGTTCTACTGATGCCTTGATCGTTATGGAGTCGGTAATTTTCATAGTATTAGTATGACATAGGTTGCCGGCGTATCAGTCACCACCATTGCATTGACTATGATACGCAGTCCAGATCGCATTAGTGCCGGTATACTTTGAGGTGCAGTATCTTGGCTTCTGACCTATTTCAAAGGCATTTGAGTAGTAGCCTCCGTCGTCTTGGCCGCCATTACCTTCCAGATATACTAGCATGCCATAGGTCTGATAATTGTCGCTGTCCTGGCTGGTGTAGTGATAGTGATAGTTGCTTTGGGTTGCATTCGATAAAGACACCGGATCGATAGTTATATATGGCGCGAGCATGTCGGCTAATATTTTGTTGCGGTCGCAGTGGCCCCAGTTGTCGGTCGGCGATCCACATACAGACTCGGTGCCTCTGCCATCGAGTATTGGCGGGTATCTACCGTTATCGGTGTTGTACAGCTCGATTGCCTTGGCGATGCTTTTGATTTTTGCGATACGCCCTGCGTCGCGCCCCCGAGCCTGCGTGCCATTGAAAGCGACAATAGTAATTGCTGCCAGAATGCCAATCACGACAATCACGATTAGTAACTCGACAATCGTAAAGCCTCGATCGTGTTTCTTTTGGTCTGTTTTATTAAGTGCCCGCATGGTTATGTAAGGATTATAGAGCATGAGCGATATGGGGTCAAAGTCTGTGTCTGTGTGTACAATATCTTACCGACGCATCAAATAGTACGGAGTACGCTAAAGATGTCATAGTATGCATGGAAGGGAGTTGTTATGTGGGAGTTTCCAATTCTAGGGATTACAATCAGCGTTATTTGGGGGATGATTTTCTTGATCGTTTGGATCGCGTTAGCCTTTTGGCCGGCTCGGGTTGCAGCGCGCAAAGGCCATAGCTTTTTAGGATATTTTATCTTTAGCCTATTCTTCTTCCCGCTTGCAATCATCGTCGCATATTTGTCAGATGACAAAACCGCACGTTCACACATGCCGCCGCCAGCCGCTGTTGGTTAAGTCGCTTACGAATTTTCAATGATTTAGGTAAAAATAACGTACTACGCAGCTTTCCAACTTGGCCTATCTCGTAGTAGAAGGGGGACGAAACATGCAAGGACCAATTGATTATATTATTGTCGGCTTTGAGGGGAACAGGTTTGACGGCAGTATTCTAAGAGCGCTAACCGAAGCGATTGATGATGGCGTGATCGCTCTCGTTGCCTTGTCGGTTGTTATCAAAGACAAGGAGGGTGAAGTCACGATGCTCGACATTATGGATATCGACGATGAGTATGTTGTCGATTACGTCAGGGCGAACGCGACAAATATCGAGGCGATAACAGAAGAGGATGTCGTCGAGGTGGCCGAGCTGCTAGATAATGATACTGCTGCAGGTCTGCTTGTGATCGAGCAACTTTGGGCTCGGCCACTAAAGCAAGCACTCGTTGATACGGGCGGCTATTTGATTGCAGATGGACGGATCCATCCGGATGCCGCAGAAGAATTAGCAAACGCAAAGGAGGTGTAAAATGGGATTATTACGAGGAGTCGCCCGCACTGCCGCGGTGGCAGGTACGGCAACGGTTGTGTCAAATCGAGTGTCTCGCCGACAAGGTAGGCGCTGGGCCAAACAAGATGCCGAGCAAGAACAGGCTGATTCGCCAACAGATGTCGCGCCAGATGATACTGACGCACAAATCGCGCAGCTAGAAAAACTTGGCGAACTACACGACAAAGGGATATTAACCGATGAGGAATTTGCCGCCAAGAAGCAGCGGATTATTGGGATGTAGCTACTTAGGCGGAGGCTGCTAGAGGAGCTGATGTTCAAAGCAGTATGCAATCGCCTCTTTGTAAAATGGACGCAGCTCAATGCCTTGTTTCAATTGGTCGAGCGGAGTCCATTCATAGGCAGAATGCTCCCAGCTAAGGGTAACTGCGGGGGTGGTTTTTAGGAAAGATACGTAGAGCAATTTCGGAACAGATTTACTCTCTGCTGGATAAAATTTGGTTTCTGTGTATGCGAGTGTCGTATCGCCTGGGGTGATGGCGATACCGGTCTCTTCGAGGACTTCGCGGATCGCGGCGTCTTTTTCCGTTTCGCCTGCATCGACAAGGCCTCCTGGTAAATCAGGCTTAAATGATTTTTCCGGGTGGGCTTTATACTCACCTACTGTCAGTATAAGCGCTTGGTTTAGCTCGTTGACGAGGAGTACTTTCGCGACTGATTCTGTTTCTGTCATGGTCTTACTATAGCAAAGTCGGTCATGTGTTAGTTATGTCCTAACTATTCCTTGTCTCTGCTTGCTATACTGCTAGTAATGACTGTTATTTTTATACTAATTTGTATCGCTGTCGGTATCTATATATTCATTCAGGTATATCCACCCTTTGGCGGCAAGACGCCAGCGAGCAAGAAGCGGCAATCGCCTAACTTCGTGAAGAACAAGTTCGTTAATCAGATCCCTACCTCGATGGAGATGAGTTTTGCCGGCATGATATCGATTATCCGCGATCAGCTAAAGGGTACGCCTCGTAGCAAGCCTGCGCACCCCTTGATCCCAGAGCATCTGGAGGTTTCCGATACAAAACAAGCGCAAGTCACTTGGTTTGGGCATTCTGCTTTCCTGCTGCAAATCAATGGCAAGAATATATTGTTGGATCCAATGTTTGGAAAATCCGCTTCACCGTTCCCGGCGATTGGTCCGCAGCGTTTTAGTAATGAGCTGCCGGCGAATCCCGAGGACCTGCCCGATATAGACGCAGTGCTTATTTCGCACGACCACTACGATCACCTAGACTACGGATCGATCAAGAAGCTGAGCGCCAAGACGACAATGTTTTTCGTGCCGCTCGGCCTAGGCGCCCACCTACGGAAATGGGGCGTTGCAGCAGAGCGAATTACTGAACTGGATTGGTGGGAAGAACGCGACTTTGAAGGGTTGGCACTAGCCTGTACTCCATCCCGCCATTTTTCAGGTCGTACGCTAACAGATCGTTTTGCAACACTGTGGTGTTCGTGGGTTGTACGCGCAAATGATACGAACGTATTCTTTAGTGGCGATACCGGTTATGGGCCGCACTTCAAACAAATTGGCGACAAGTATGGACCGTTCGACCTCACGTTACTCGAGTGCGGCCAGTATGACCCGCATTGGTCAACTATACATATGACGCCAGAACAGACGGTTACTGCACATCTAGACCTGCGCGGTAAACGCATGATTCCTATGCACTGGGGCGCTTTTGTGCTTGCCCTACATAGCTGGACTGATCCAGTAGAGCGTGCGCTTGCGGCCGGCGCGAAGGTTGACACAGTTATCATAACGCCAAAAATTGGCGAAACGGTCGCATTCAAGGCTAAGAATTATCCTACTGATGCTTGGTGGAAGCAATATGATGTCTAATACCTCCGCTAAGGGGTGGGCTTCAGGAGGATCATTCGGTACTGATTAATTTACTTGCATTTACAAGTGTCTGAATGATTTCACTTTCGGATATATCTCTATCCTTGAACCGAACTAGGGGTAGATTAGCTTCTTTAAAGATACGCTCTACTTCAATGTCACGCCTACGACGATCTGCCTTGTCGTGAGTGTAGTCATCGAGCTCAATCGCGTATGTTGGTCGAAGAGTTGCTTTACTGCATAATACATAATCCACTGACTTGCCGTTAATGTGACTAAATGCATATTTCCATTCTTGGCCTTTTACGTGGTGATCGAGCAATGCAGAAAGGTGTACTTGCGGAAAAACATAATAACGTTCTTTTACTGCTTGATCAAGCTTTAAGAAAAAGTCACCCTCAGTGCCCGTCATGATCGAGCTTTTAGCTGCATACGAATACTCATTGTTTTTAAATACTTTTCGTTTACTTGCTGCGTTAGAGCGAACTATCGATAACAAGAAGACGGCAGTGAATACGAGAGCGAGAATGATATATATTTCCATATGTTATATCTTAACATCTGCATAAGTGGAACGAGCAGAGGGGTTCAGCTACGTTCCGTGATCCCGGGACTTCGCAACTGACGATGAATTGTTACCGGAAGATCGCTTTCAAACTGTCGCTGGCAGTTTTCACCCCCCGAATGCGCACTCGGGTGCTCAAATTCTTCGTTCCAGGAAATGAAAAACGCCCGACCAAATGGTCAGACGATTTTCTTGGCTGGGCTGGAGGGATTCGAACCCCCGAATGTCGGCACCAAAAACCGATGCCTTACCACTTGGCGACAGCCCAATAGCTTTAATATTATACCATACGAAAATACGCACGCGCCAGAAAAACTAGTGTTAACTATTTTCCCTACCCTTAATCTTTCAACTGTTACTATAGATACAATGAATATTTATATATCCCACTCTGGAAATTATGACTACGACAGCGAACTGTACTCGCCGATCAAAGAGTCTGCACTCGCTAGTGCTCATCAATTCTTTCTGCCGCATGAACCGAAAAATGCCGGCATTTTAGCAAAAGAAGAATTGCAGCGTACCGACATTCTTGTGGCGGAAGTGTCGTATCCATCAACTGGACAAGGTATTGAGCTTGGCTTGGCGAGCGTGGTCGGTGTGCCAGTTGCTTGCTTTTATAAGGCTGGTACGAAACCTTCAAATTCGCTACGTTTTGTAACGGATCAGATTATTGAATATAGTAGCATTCACGATCTACTTACTAAGATTGGTCAGCTTCCCGTACTCGATAAATAATTGTCTGCTCTGCTGTTTCGTCAGCGATCTAGATAGTCATAGAACTTTTACTTATAGGCTCTGGAAATAGAATTTTTAAGTATACTTATAATATGCTAAATAAAAAGACGAAAAAATCATCCCTCACTCTCCCCAAGAGGGGTATGACTACGAAGTCAAAAATTGAATGGGTCATATTAATTCTTCTCGTGTCGCTAATTCCTATAGCTATATGGTCCAATCTTTTTGCCTACGGGTATTACTACCTGAAATGTGAAGATAAGCCTCTTGAATTGGCTGGAAAATATTACAGAATACCAGGTGATGAAGGCTATGGAATACGCCCTGGCAGTGACTATAGTAATTGTTCTTACGGGGCGCCATCCGGTGCGCAAAGAGATCCGTCTACTAAAGTGGGCAAGAACATTGCAAAGAAGCAAGCAGAAGCGGCTGAACTTGCACGGTACACTGTATATACGCCAAAGGGCTATATAATTACGCCTATAACAAAAACAAACTATGGCGACAGAGTAGAGGCCAACTATACCATTACTACAGATAGCAGGATCCAGTTTAGGGTTCGTGAAATGAAGAAGGATAGTATCTTTAGCTACACCAATCTATGCTCGAAGCCGGCGGAAGGAAGTTGGTCTGGTACTGTTATTGGTAAAGATGATAAAGGCAGAGAGATTTGTAGAACTAATATTAGTAAATATATAAAAGACTACATCGTCGGCGTTAATATAGGAAACACCGCCATTATGCTACAGACACCGAATGCTTCAGCGGAGTCCTTGAATGCTGAAGTGACGGCTATTTTTAGTGCAATGGAGCCGCATTCGGGTCAATAACTTTCGTTAGAGATACGCCTCAAATAATTCATTAACCTCCAATTGCGAAACCCCTTAAACTTAAACGGTCTAAGGGGTTTTCCATGT
Organism: Candidatus Saccharimonadota bacterium; assembly: GCA_032153715.1. Classification (GTDB taxonomy): domain Bacteria; phylum Patescibacteriota; class Saccharimonadia; order Saccharimonadales; family Saccharimonadaceae; genus SEAL01. Next base: position 78,471 of record JALDYR010000003.1, read on the forward strand.
GCTTCTATGCACCTATAGCTGAGGGACCAGCTCGGCAATCGCCTGCCCCACTGTTCGGACTGGAATTCCGGCGGCTTGGATCGCGTTTAGGTGGCTGGTGAACATCGTGGTGCTGGTGCCGTAGGTTGGGTCCTGAAGTGGTGAACCGACTTCGTGATAGACCAGGACGAGCCATGATTTGTCATTCTTTGCTTGCTGAACCCATGTATTAACTTGCGCGGCGGTGGTACTACTGAGGATGTTCTGGACCTTGATGTTATAGATATCTATAGTATCTTTGGTGTTGAATCCGACGTCAGTTGAACGATGTGAGCGGTAGTATTTTTTGATCTCAGTTAGTACGTTCGAGTTGTATTCCCCGTACGGGCTGGCGAAGTCATCGGCGACTCCGGCCGCTCCGAACCACGTCCGTAGTTGCGACTGCGACCCGGCTAATTCGTTCGTTAGATTGGCGGCCGATAGCTGTGTTAAGTGCGGGTGGCTAATGGTGTGCGAATCAAGCTCGTGGCCGCGGTCTTTGAGTGATTGCATCTGTGCGACGGTCATATAATCCGGGAACGTGACAGTGTTGGTTAATAGATAGAAGGTTGCGTCCATATTGCGCGCGTCGAGGGCTGGGGCTGCATTTGTGTGTTGATTGCGCCAGCCGTCATCAAGGGTGATACTGACAAGTCCTTGGTTGAAACCTTGCGGTATGTATTCTGTGAGTGAGTAATCATCGGTCGTAACGTTACCGTTCTTCGCGAGCGCTTGGTAAATAGTGACGCTTTTTGCATTTGTCGGTGCGGTAAATATTGCTTTTGATTGCTTCCAAGTGCTTGATACCGGTACGGTGCCGAGTGAGAAATATTGTATGCTGTTGTTCGTCATGGTGACCGCTGCATTTAATTCGGTATCGGCAGTGCTTTGATACCAGTTGCTAAACAAGTAGGCTTTACCTGGCGTGACCGGAACGTTTGCAAAGGACCATTTGGCATCACCGTTTACGTAACCGCTGGTCGTAACTTTGACGCTGCGAGACCCGGTGTGACCAGTCGTTAGGTAGCTAAACTGCGTCGTATTCGTACCCCATTTATTCGATGACCAACTGGCTGGCGTGGTGGCGTTGGCAGCTGTTTCGACAGATGGATTAACGATGAAATTGGTGCCGGTTGGCGGCGGCGTGGTTGTATTGTTGACGGTTACGGTGGCTGTCGCGGTCGCGGTCAGTCCGCCTGTGTTGCGGGCGACGGCGCTGATGCTGTGACTGCCGTTTGTAAGGGTTGTTGAGTTAAGACTGGCGGAGTATGGCGCAGTGGTATCCTCGGCCCCGATATTATTGCCGTCGACTTTGAACTGCACGCCGGCGACGCCAGTTGAGTCGCTAGCATTGGCGCTAACAGTCTGCGTCCCGCTGACTGTCGCGTTATTTACTGGCGTAGTAATACTGACGGTTGGCGGCGTGCCGGTTGGTGGCGTAGATAAATCTTCCAGGTAGTAGGCGTCAGTCTGTAGACTGCCTACTCTGCTGATCAGGTGGTAGAATGTTGCGGTCTTGACGTTGGCTGGCGTCGTAAATGTAGCTGATGCTTCTTTCCAGGTGTTGCTAGCGGTGACGTCCCCGAGCCATGCGTACGAAACTGCGCCAGTCGTGCTAGTGTAGGAAAGTTCTAGGCTGGTGGCGACATTTGATATGTACCAATCAGATAATTTGTACTGCGTATTTGGTTTCAAGGTGACCGGCGAGCTCATCCATTTGGCGTCGCCGTTCGAGTAGCTGGCGACGTTGATACCAAGGCTACGCGCGCCGTCTTTGCCGTCAGTTCGCCAGGTATAGGTAGAGTTATTTGTACCCCATCCCCCCTGAGTCCAGTTCGCCGGCACGCTTGTGGGCGTACCGGCGGTTTCTGCTGATGGATTAGCGATTAAGTTTGGTCCTGCTGCAAAGCTGTTTAGGACAGTGAGCAGCGGCAGTATGACCATTGCCAGCATCCCGATGAGAATTCCGGATCTCTTTGATACATTTGACATAAACCTATATCCCATATTTGCATCCTCCCGACTTATATGATGTATTGTGGACTTGACAAATATATTTGTAAATATGAATCCGTACATATCACAGCTAATACTCACCTAATGAACCGCAAGATTTATTATGATTACCACACCACCTTAATATATAAAGCACAATACAAAACAGCTGTTTTTCATATTAGCGCTCCGGGGTCACGGAAAAATAATTACCAGCTAAAACTAAATAAAAAAACCAGATAAATACCTGGTATATTCAGAGGATTATCATATAAGCTATGTAGTGTAATAGACAACGCTTATGTTTTTATTGATGGTGTTTATCTAGACGAAAAAAACACGCACATGCCAAATATTGACAACATGCTTATGCTGCGTTACGATGGTATTTGTGTGTTTTTTGGCAGTGTGCCATAAGCACATTAACCCACAATGTATTTAATCAGAAAATTCACGGGTTGAATAGGAGGAAATGAATGAAATCTAAAGTAATTTTTACCACTGTTGCAGTGGCGGGCATAGTTGCCCTGTTTGGCGGGTCGTCGGCGTTTGCTATGGACCAACCTACGTCGAACATGGTCACCGTCAAGCCAGGCGACAGTCTTTCAAAAATTGCTCAGGAACATAATACGACATATCAGCGTATTTTTGATGCAAACACTGACATCCAGAACCCAAATGTCATTAATCCGGGACAGAATTTCCGCATTCCGGCAGCTGACGAACAGCTTGCCTCACGCGTCATTTCAACTGCTTCACCAGTAGTTGCAGCGCAACCTACTCCACAGCGAACCTACACTAAATCTGCCTCGGCTGCGGCACCTGTCGCCGGCGGTAGTACGTGGGATCAAATTGCACAATGTGAATCCGGTGGCAACTGGGCGATCAATACTGGTAACGGATACCAGGGCGGTCTACAGTTCTCACCTAGCACCTGGACCGGTCACGGTGGTGGCGCCTATGCCCCATCTGCTAACCAGGCAACTCGCGAACAGCAAATCGCAATCGCAGAAAAAGTTCTCGCTTCGCAAGGCTACGGCGCATGGCCTGCGTGTACCAGCAAACTTGGTCTTCGATAAAGACAAATAAGAATTAGAGCTCCACACTCAATCAAACAAGACGCTACACCGGCGTCTTGTTTGCTATATCAGATACTTTCGTATACACTGGCGTATACTATCGCACCTTCCTAGCAAAGGAGTGAGACCATGTCTGAGGTATCGATCCAGGATCGTCTCGCAGGGAGCATCAAGGAATTTGTCGAGGGGCATCTCGACCTGATTGATGAGGAGATGGCGCAAGTTATTATTTCATGCGGCACAGACTTCAACGCGATTGATGCGTATCTGAAATCGGTGGACATGTGGACTCGCCGAGGTCGCATTGCAAACGCTGCATTGATACGGATACGTTACCTGCAAGGCTATGTTTCGTCATCATCCGACACACCCGCTCCTTTCCCGCCCGCATCATGCTGAGCTTTAGTAGAAAGTGCCCATGGTGTTGGGCGCTTTTTATTTAAAAAGTAAATGAGCCCCTAGTTTCCTAAGGGCTCATCCGGGTGCCAGTTGATGTGGTTGGTGGACTGGAAATGCAGCATTGCATTTTACTAAAGTTACTTTCCCTCGGTGGGCTCCTGCTGAGCATCCACGGTCGATATATCTTTACAGTCATCCTCGAAGGCTGACATGTCTGTGAGGTCGCCCATGGAGCGGATCTGCTCTACGAGTTGGCTTACTGTTCGTATAAACTCTTCTCCGGTCAGTTTACCTGCGCCGAATTCGATGCGCGCCTTTCGTATGCGTCCCTTCAGGGCTGCACGCTCGTGAAGCTCTTTGGGTGTATGCTCTCTGTACATTTCTACCTCCAGATTTGGCACCCGGAATGGCTAAATCATAGCATACTTCCTACGATGTGGCGACGGTGCCTGATTGTAGGCATGTCTATTTATTATTTTATAATTCATGATATAATATATCTATAGACACGTCCGGTGTCTTGTTTATTTGAGAGGTGTTGGTTCAGCAATGGGTTCTGGCCGTCATGGACTTTGGGAAATGAACATTCGTGAAGATTTGCAGGTTGTGCGGGTCCCCATTCCGCATGGAATGATGACGAACGCGCGAAATACGCGAACGGACGACGAGGTCGTTGCTATAAAGCGTGATGATGCCAGGCGTAAAATCTACAAACGCTTTGGTGAATATTATTACGATGCGTGTGGCGGTCACCCCAGCCCAGATGACGATTTTTCGGATCTCGATATTGTGTACAGGGGATACGCTACTCAGGAGCAGATCGACTACGAGCCTGACTGGCCGTTCCCGTCCGATCCCCGCGACGGATAACACCTCATCATCCCGCCTTCACGTGAGTCGCAATGACTCACGTGAAGGCGGGTTTTCTATTTTTCTGGAATATGAAATGTCCGACCCTCGTGAAAGAGTCGGACAAGCTCATGATTAGAAATTTGAGAGTGGACAAGGCGTTGCTGAGTTCGGTAAGTTGTGCGGGAGGTAATATTTTCCTCCAGGACCCATCTCGACGCGTTGCTTGCAGTGCGGACATGTTGAGTATGTCTTGTGTTGTTCGTTCACTGCTTGCATTTTCAACTTCTTTTGTCTTTGTCGCTCTTTCTTTTTGCTGGGCTTCGGCTGTACTTTTTTGCGTACCGGAAGCGTGATCCACCGGCCTGGCTTGAGGGTTCGGACTCCTCTGCGTGGTTTTGACACGACCTCTCCTTGATCTAGTGAGCGTAGGACGTATTATACAATATTTGTAAACTCTGTCATATTCGGTCATACTAAAAGTACAGTGTAGTAAAAGCTACATGCACATTCACACAGTTACAATCCTGGAAAGGATATGACGATGAGAAAGCTAGTCGCGTTACTGCTTGCTATTGCGTTGTCGCTATTGATGGGCTGCGGTGTCGCAAATGATAACATTGCAACATCGTCGACGACGTCGCGCGCGCAAACAACTGCAGTGACAAAAACCAAGCCACCAACGCCGACGCAAAGCTCGCGCGGCGGCGGTTGTGCGAGCACGGGTGATATTCAGAAATGCACCACTACAATCCCTCAGGCAGCACAAGGTGCGCGACCTCCTCGTGTCGAGACGCCTAACACGAACGGCTATGGTTATACAGTAGCCGAATATATCGACTGGGTTGTCGAGAGTGCAAACACCATGTGGACTCGGTGGTTTTACGCCAATGGCTTTCAGCAGCCATACGTTTGGATTAGGATGGTCTTTCCCGAAGATCAACCAATTCAGAGCAAGTGCCTTGACCCCGACACTCAGAAAGAAGCGGTTGTCACGGCATCGACATCCAATGCATTTTACTGCCCGCTGGATGTAATCGTGAGCAATAATACTCGCTACCAAGGGTCGTTGATCATTCCGATCACCTCCCTGCAAAAGGCGTGGACTGGTGACATCTTTGGCAAGCAGAGCCAGAACCCCGGTGATTTTGCGGCGGCGATGATCATTGCTCATGAGTTTGGCCATCACGTCCAAGACGAGCTGTCGATTCAAAGTCAGCATCCCCGCCCCAGTGGCAAGTATGCTGAGTTGATCGCTGATTGTTTTGCCGGCAATTGGGCGGCGTCGCAGTACGCTAAGGGCACTCTGGAAAAAGGCGACATGCTTGAAGCGGTAGGTGCGCTAAAGGTCTCGGGTGATCCCTATGTTGCAACTAACAGTCACGGCACGGCCGATGAACGTATTGCTGCCATGATGGTGGGTTATGGGGGATCACAGGGCCAGAACCCTGGCGATCCGCGCGAATGTTTTGCCAGATACTGGCATTAGCCGGCGCGCTGTTCTCTGTCCTCATTTCGGGATTGTAACTGTAACTAGTGGCCGCATCAATATGCATGATGCGGCCACTCTACTGTGTAGATTCTACTGATCTTCTTCGTTTATCTCGCGAATAAAAGCGGCTATATGCTCCGCAGTTTTGTTGTTGTCGTCCAGTTCGTCTTTAAGCCCCTCCTCCATTTGCGTGATAGCGCCCATGGTGTAGGCTAGTCCGACACCTGCATCGAGGAGTAGTTGCGCACGTGGGTCGCTCTGAAGGCCGAACGTACCTGCAACAAGTATCGATAGCGGTGAAATGACGCCATAGAGTTTTGGGTGCGAGACGAGCATGGCATGCCTGGTGTCGTTAGTGAAACTTTTAATTTGGTGGCTATCATAGCCCCTCATTTCTCTCATCTGTTCTGTAAAATCATGAAATTTGGTAGGAAAAAGTGAATGTCTGTCGGCGAAAGCGACTGTATTTTCAAACCCAAGAACAAAATGTCTCGAGCCGAATCCTGACTCGTATCCCATCATTGTGTAACCCCAGTTGACAGCCAGCGAGTTCATGCCGGCGTTGTTCTCATCTTGCTTTTTGTCGGTGCGCCAGCGTTCGGCCTGATTAAATCTAAAAAGTGAAAGTTTTTGATGGACCTCGGCCACGTTCCCGTATTGCAATGACTGAATTTGCCCAAGCATTTTCCTCTCTAGCTCGCCGTCAAGGTCACCTACTGGAAAGTCGGCGTTCGGCGATGGTTGCGGTATACGATCGGGTGTTGCCATGACATTCTCACTGTACGGCCTTATAGACAAGTGTGCAATGCCTTAAGGGGTGATGATATTGATACTTATGCTAAAAAATGTTATTATAAAATGTTGAGCAATCCTGCTCGGAACCTTTATTCAGGAGCTAGTTTTGACTATGCAGACTATTTTGTACATTACTGCTGTACTGACTACGATCGCTTGGATCGCATGGGCGACGGCGTGGCATGCGGCAATCAGACGACCCTCATCGAAATGGCAAGAGACATCCTACAACCCTACCCCTGTTACTGCATTTATTTCCGAAATTCCCACTTCCCCTCGACGATCGCCGGGACGACACGCCCAGACTGCTTCGCGCAACTACATCATTAAGGATGGTATAAAGTTCGTCACGTTTCATAGCCCCGTCACCCACTCCAAACAAACGATTAGAGGAAAGATTCCATTACCAAGGCTGGATGCTCAATTCGTGAAATAACCTCACGATCGCCAGAGCTGTTTTATTACGGCTCTGGCACTTCCCTATGCTTTTCAGCTAGAAAGGTTTAGTGAAGTGGTATTCTATCTGGCCTAAGGTGTACCTGGATGCTATGATAATAGGCATGAGCGGGACGCGCCTTCAAAAACAACATGGCTTCACGATCGTCGAGCTGTTGATCGTGATTGTTGTGATTGGCATTTTGGCAGCGATTACAATCGTTGCCTTTAATGGCGTGCAACAACGTGCGCAGACTAACCGTACTGTCTCGGCGTTCTCTTCATGGGTGAAGATTTTGAGATTATACAAAGCTGATACGGGTGGCTGGCCAACTGGTTGGACATGCCTAGGTGAGGGCTACCTATATGGCGAATCGGGGACTGACACAACCGGTACGGCGCAATGTCGCTTTACGACCGGTACGGGCTATGTCATGCAGACATCATTTAACAATAAAATCGCACCGTACGTCACTGGTACACTACCGACGCCAACATTTACAACGGCCGTAAATAGCGCAACCGATTGGCGGCGCGGCTTATTTTATGCGTACGGCGGCGGGAGCGGAACCGATGTCTATATTGATGCCGTCTATCCTGGCGTGCAAAGTGCGTGTCCGACAATTGACGGTGTCACCGGCAACCGCGCAATCTGGGGCGGCAATACCAAGTGTAACTATCTGATTGGACAGACGACCGATAGCTAGCGTGTAAACACGAATTCGGCCGGATGCGAAGATTTACTCTCTCATCCGGCCGAACGGCTCAAACTTCTAACTGATTATTCGAGATTTGAGACTAGTAGACTCGACGGTTAACCTCGCGACCATCCCATCCATCGTAGTCAGCCCAGCTGCCGTCATCACAGTGGACGCGGTAGACGTCATGGTTGCTAACTCTGTAGACAACTACAACATAGACGACCCTCTTTTGTGGGTAGCGGCCATGGAACCATCCACGGGCATTATCGCCTGAATAGCGATTGTAGTCTCGGTGATAGTTATTATTGTCGTGCCTGTTATACCTGTTATTGTCGTACCTATTATTCCAGTTATTATTGTTATAGCGGTAGTTGTATGCGCTTGCCGCAGGCGCTACCGATGCAAGTCCTAAAGCGCTAATCGCAAATGCCGATATCGCTAGGCTTGCTACTCTCATTTTTTTCATACCATACCCTCCGTTACTCTTACCCTTTCATAGTACTCTCAGCTGAGTATGCTAGCAGTGCGCGCGGTCACAGAAGCGGTGTGATATGTGTCACATCTATTGGCGGTTATTGGAGTGGTGTCGCTTTTGTTCGCGGCGAATAGCACTATTTTTTAAGAGCAAATTGGCAAAAGTCGCAAAGATGCCGATTCCAACCAAGACGTATCCTGTTGTGAAAAGTTTTCCGATATCTGTATGCGGAACCAGGTCTCCATAGCCCACTGTCGCAAGAGTGATAACACTGAAATAAAAAGAGTCGAGCCACTTGAAATGCTCGACATAATGGTAAAAAATGGTGCCGACAGCGATGATGCCTGCTGCAAGACTAGCGACAAGCCGAAAGTTCATCTTGATCTTTCTAGCTTGCTCCGAGAGATCTATGTCCGGTTGGCTATCCATACTACACCCCCTACGTATCTTGAGTATAGCACTTTTGTATTTTAGAATATGTACGAATGACATATATTTGTGTTTTATTTAAAAATGTTTTAAAATAAAACATGTTCACACCTCTATAAAAGGAGATTTGATGTACCAGACAGAACGGCCACGCTTTTCCAGAGTGGCATGGGGACTCGGATTGTGGGTGTTTATGATAACACTCGCGCTGCTGAGTGTGCATGTTGGTAATCCCGCAATTATCGTCGCTATAGGTGGTGGAAATGTAGTTTGGTTTACTTGCATCATGTATTGGGTGGTGCGAACGTACTACTTGAATGTCAAGGCGTATCATTTTCAGCATTCCGAAATGACACGCTACATGATGTACCGTGAGCGCATCCTGGAGATTATCAGTGAGCTGGATCTCTCATCTGCCATGAAGAATCACGACCATAGTCTGTTACGATTGCCAGTTGATCGATCGGATGGCGAGCTTCGTATTTTTCTCTGGGATTCGACTAATCAAATCATGGTTGTGCACAAGGAGGATGATCACGAGTACGATCCGCAGTCGATGCACGACAACGTCTTTGTTACTAACAGGTTCTTTCATTTTGACAGGGACTCCCCATCCGTAGCAACGAGCATTGACGGCTATTATCGGCACGACATTCCATTGAATGACGAGAAGGTGGGGCGAATTCGTCTTTTGCGTGAATTCTGGAAGGAGCAAAAAATACCGGCTGGAGCGCGACATGCATCCGCAGAAGAATTACATGATCTTCTTGAACTACTGAGAGGTAGTGTCGCAAAGTCGTAATAAGTGAACTCGCTGACCGAGACGGTTGCCCGCGCTGAAATATGCGCGGGCGTTTTATTTTAGCTCCCCCACTCGTCGTCTCGTGTTTCGAGCGCAAAGATGGCAAGGTGTCTGCGAATCCTGGCGTTACTTCGCAACTCTTGCCTATAGGCGTGCTCCATTTGTGTTGCGGTGGTCATCAGGTATGCCAGGCCGACGCCGGCGTGTAGCAGGATTTTACTTTGCTCATCTTCGTGCACTCCGTAAGTGCTGGCAATTGTTTCTGACAGTGGCCATAGTACGCTATGAAGATTGAAGTGCGTCTTGCGTAAATGGTACATTGATTCGCGACTGAAGTGGTCTATATCGCTTTGCTTGTACTGTTCCATTTCAGTTATTTGCGCCGAAAAGTCGCAAAAGTCGGTCGGTGTCAGGTCGGCGTAGCGGATGATAGCAAGCGTGCCACCAAATCCAGCGTAAAACTGCTGGGCGCCATAGGCTGCATCAAGGGGTACTTTTCTGTGACCCCAGACTGACCCAAGGCTCATGACGGCGGCGTGATTGTGAACTTGATGCTGCTCGATATACCAGTCACTCAGCTCTTTATGTCGGAATTCCTCGAGCATTTCGTAACGCTCCTCATTATCTTCGCAGGTCATAAATTCGTGAAGTTTTTCGTGCGCCAGCATCAAGCGTTCAGGTTCGACCTCGCCGATAGGAAACTCTGACCGCGATTGAGTTTTTGGAATACGCTCAAATGTGGGCATATATTTCACTGTAGGGCGGAAACGAGGAATGGACAGTAAGTTAAATTACATATAAATCTCAAATGAAAGAGGCCACCCCCGCCGAAGCGGAAGTGACCTTGTAGCCTTTCAGGGTGAAATGTTACGCCACGGCGTGCTGCTTGCCGAGCCGAAGCTGGCTCTGCGGATCCGAGCTGTTGCTCGACATCTCGTTGACCACGGTCAGATTCCAGGGTTCGCCTGCTCCTGCCCTGACGACCTTCGCCATGACAACGGTGCTCTTGGTGCGGTCGTCGATCGGAACGCTGAACATTCCGAGCTGGGTTTCCGGATTGGTGCTGCTGTCGATGACGAAGCAGTCAGCGCCGGCGATCTGAGCGAATGAGACGCCGTCCTTGAACGCGTTGAGCGTGAAGACGAGCGACCGAACATTCTCCTGGATCCTGTTGAGGTCCACGCGAATCGTTTCGTCGATGCCATCGCCCTTGCCGGTGCGGTTGTCACCGGTGTGAACCAGCGCACCTCCGTAGAGCGTCTTCGAGTCGAAGCCGCAGATGCGAACGCCGGCTCCATTCTCGTCGTACACCAGGCATGCCAGGTCGAGGTCGACGCCCTTCATCTTGGCGATTTTGCCGAAGAGTCCCTTCTTGCCGCCCGAGGAGTTGTCCCATCCGACGCCGACAGTCAGGCTTGTGACCGGAACGTTGCTGTCATTGACGAGCTGCGAAACCTTGTTCTTTGCGAAAGAGATTCCCACAATTCCTCCTGAAAAGGTGCTGTATGGCAAGTATATGCCACTGAATATTTATAGCAGTTAATTAATAAATAGTCAATAATATTGTATTAGAATATCGGTTTAATGCCCTATTCTTGACTGGATTTAGCAATCAGTGTATAGTAGCGACGTCCTGTAGATCTATTCTCAGAGGAGAGTACGTTGAGCTGGTTGCAGAAGATGGCTGTCGTGTTGATCGCGTTTGTTATCGTGTTCGCGATAGTTGCACTCATTCCGTTCTGGGTGTGGGTTGTACTTGCGATCGGAGTTTCCGTCGCAGTTTACCTGAAGTACATGAAGGTTCCGCGACCGTAAGACACTAGCCTTCTCGCGAGTGCTGGCATTAACAGGTTAGGTCTTCAGCAGGCGCAAAGATATCGTCTTTGCGCCTGCTGAAGCAGTTTTAGTTTTTATCCGTCTGTGCTGAAATATGCGCGGGCGTTTTATTTTCAGGTCGATAAATCTACGTGCGGTAAAATTTGCTGCGTTCGATCAGGCTGCTGATCGTTGCTCGGCGCTGGGGCACTGTATGGATCATTGCGTGTGCAGGCAAATAACCATGTAAGGCAATTTTTGCGATGTTGCGTACTGTTGGCGCAACTTTCGTAACCCCCTGTTCGTAGTCTTTTTTTAGGTCGATGGCCGTATCGCCTAGAATGGCCAATGCCATCGTGTGTTGCCACCACCGTATAAATTCAGGGTATGCATCTTGCCGCCTCACCTCTTCCGATGCAGATTCGGTAATGAGTATGCTTGTGTAGTAAGCTTCACGTTTTAAAAACGAAACGTATTGGGCTGGATCGTCGCAACTTTGCTTCTGTCTGGCAATATCATTGATTGTCGCTGCCGCATTTTTCAGTTGCGCTACCCGCCCTTCCGACAATGTGCCGACACTATTTTTCAACAGGACGATTGCTGGCTGTAGGCGTTTGTCTGTGCCTGGTGGCAGACTCGAATCGTTCAGCAATTGTTCATTGGTTGCTTCAAATACCCTAGCCATACTTGCCTCGTACATGTTGCACGCAGTTTGTATGTCTGGGGCAGTATCTAAAAAGTCATCGATGAGATAGGCTGCATTGCAAACTCTCTTCCATCGTTCGACCGTTTCATTGTCCAGATCAAGTCCGAGCGCTTCGGCTCCGCCCTTGACAAAGCTCAGTGTCGACATGTAGCCATTGGCCATACATTGTTCATATGACTCGGCCTCAACCACCTCATCACCATCAAATTGATAGACAGGTTTTAGTGTATCTTCACTTCGCGCTCGTAAATGAAACTCCATTGAGGTGATTATAAAATATTACTATCACACGGACAATGGAACAAAGATAATAGCCCCTGGCTAGAGAGGATTATTTAGCTCTGTCTTGAATTTGGCTAGACGCGCCGTAATTTCTTCAAGGAGAGGCAATGCTATGCTAGTGTCTTCTATTGTTTCAAGATCCGCACCAAGCTCTGCGATGTATTCGAGAGAAGGATATTCTTCGTATATTGATTCGATATCATCTCTGACGATTGTTGTGCCAACAATGTAGCCCCCTAGTATGTACGGAGGTTCATGATGATCGTTGCGGATAATTTCATCAAGTTGATTCAGAATTTCCATTATGGGAGCTTGCTTCATTCCTATATATTATCACAAGAAAAACACCCCACTTTCGTGGGGTGTTTCACTCCTTGCACTTGCTAGTGATCCTTACGCCATTCGCTAAACAGGACTTGTCCATCGTGTTCGCTGAGAATGAGGTGCAGGTGTTCACCGGGTGAATTAACGCGATCAATGACGATAACGTCAGTGGCGATCGTGCCGGTATCTCTGTGAAACCCGGATCTTACCTTTACCGTTACGGGCCCGTCGTGATACTGGACTTGGCGCGGGCCTGTGCTTGATCGATCACGACGAAACGCTTCGAGGGCGACGGCTGCAAGCTTTCTTTCGACCTCTGGGTCGCGCTCAAAATTATGTCCACCGTGTGGGTCGAATGGGTCTCGTTTATATGTGACCTTTCCGTAGCGATCGAGAACGTAATGACCATGTCCTGGACCATTCGCCTTGCCAACTCCACCGAAGTAGATATTGGTGTTGCCGTCAGTGTCTTTCGAGATCCAGACATTGTCACGATACTGAAACGGCACGCCCGCCTGCTCGGCGATTGCGCGCTTGTCATCCTTTCGTCGATTTGATTCAGCTCGTACCTTTTCGAGGCGATCCTTGAACGCTTTAGCTGCCTGGTCAAAGTCAGCCTTGGCTCGCTTGAATTCAGCCTGCTTTTTCTCGTGCTCGGATTTGGCATGATCGAAATCTCGCTTTGCGCCATTGAACTGATCTTTGGCACGTTGAAACGCGGGCTTTGTGGCTTCGTGTGTAGCCCGAGCTGCTTTATTCTCTTCGACAAGCCGACGCCGCTCGCTGACCGCACCTTGCGCTACGGCTTTATGGCGATGTCCCTCATCTGCATATGCTCTGGCGGATGCACCATCGCGTCGATCATGCGCAGAGCTTGCATTGTCGAAGGCTCGCTTCATCTCTTGGTAGGCATTTTCTTGCTGTGTATCGAGTGAGTCGATGCGCGAATCGTTGTGGGACTTGACTCGCTGGTAGTCCTGCCAAGAGGCATCCTGAGCCGAGTAGGCTCGTTGCTTTTCCTCGTGCGCTCGATTGAGCGTTTCGCGTGCACTTGAGCGTTGCTCCCACGCGCGCTGCTGTGCCTCGTGGGCATTCTGCTTGCGCTGAAATGCGTTGTTCTGCGCCGTCTTCAGACGGTCAAGTTCGGCATCGCGTGCCATTCTCATCACCTGCTTGTGTAAAGGAGCGAAACACACATTGAATTAATGTGATAAGAGTAATTTAAATAGATTTATAGAGCATATGCAAGCATAAGTAATCTGTAAAATTGTTATAATATAAAAGTAACGAAGGAGGTGCACATGAGTTTATTCGATGACATCAAAGCCAAAGCAGATGCAAATGGTGACGGTAAGGTTGATAAAACCGACCTCGAATCGCTAAAAGATGGAGACAATAACCCTATCATCGACCAGTTGAAGGAAGTCGCCGATCACAACGCTGACGGCAAGTTGGACATGAGCGATCTAAGGAACTTTGATTTCAATAGTGTACTTGGCGGATTGAAAGACAAATTTTTTAAATAGTTCCATTTCGTCTAGAAATGTAAAACCCGCCAACAAAATAGATTTGTTGGCTTGTTGTTGCTTGGCATTGCGGCGTTCTTCATCGGTAAGGTTCTATTCGGCGGCAATAAATGTCGCTGCAATGCCCATCGCTGCAGTTGTCGCTAGGATTCGCTGACCGAGAACGGTTGCCCGCGCTGAAATATGCGCGGGCGTTTTTTATGACGTCTTTTACAAATTCATAAATTAGTATATTATATGTCAATATATGGATAAAACAGAATTTTGTGATCGATCAGGTAAGCCACTCCATGTCGGTGACATTGTTCAATATCGCCTAGGTAAGTTCGCGAAAAAGTCAGGCGGCCCTTCGCTTTTTCGTATTATTCGTACGAAAAAAGGTGTTGGACTTGGCGATCCACACGCCGACAGTGGTGCTATCCGGCTAATGCGTAAAAATTACGAGCAATACATTACGCTTTTTGAGCGCGCGAATAACCCAGATATCACCAGAGGCTAAGGCAACTTAAATCGGACAGGCGAAGCTTGACCGCGTTTTTTATGATGTGCGATAGACTTGTTAAGATATAAAGTACGTATAGCTTCGGGCGCTTGTCTTCCGATGAATCCTCGACGCACGCGCATTTTGCGTTTCTTTTTGCCGGATGTGTAATGAAATTTTTTATCATACCATTCATCAACTTCAAATACCTCGACGATTAATCCGTGAAACTCAACGAGTACGTACTTTAATCCCAATAACCTAGTGTCTGATATTACCCACGCCTCTTTGACCGCCTCGTAAATATCATCACTACCTGCCCCGCGTTTGTATTTTCGATTGATATTAATGATGACGCAATCTCCGGCGATGTGGTCAAGCAACGGTGCGTTATATAGGCGCTTAATTTCATCAGCCGTCATTAATCCTTTTTCAATAGAATTATGTCCACCGGCAATATTAGTGTTCTTTGTTTTCATGAACTGCAAGACGTCGATGAGTGATGCTTCTATTTCGAATGCGGCCTTTTCAGTTAGTCCATGACGGACAATCAAATGATCTGGCGCTAGCCCGCGTTCATAGATTTCGCGAATAGTATCTAACTTCATGCCACTTGGATTAGTTTCGTCGAGCGCATCAGCTAGATGTGCAAACACTCGATTACCCTTCCCTTTTCCGACATAGAATGGTTGCTTTGTTCCTGGATCAAGTAATAGATAGACGTAGTAGTTTAGGTGCTGAATTGTTTTTTCGTCGAAATCGCTTACTGTCATGGCTTCAGTTATTTCTTGACAGAATTTGCATAGAGTTCGTCAAATATCTTGGAGGCGATCGTTTCTTTAAGAGCGGCATCGTCGTCGAGTGTCTTGTAGAAGTCTGCACGCTCACTAAACATTCTCATCAACTCTTGCTCGAAGACTTCACTGAAGTGTGTCATAGCGGCGCCACGAGGGTTATTTGCAATTGCCTTTTTGACATCCTCTCGATCTTTGACGCGAGTGATTAATTCAATGCCGTCAACTTCCATGCCTTCAGGCAGTCCATACTGAGCATTAATATCTTTAATGATGAGTGACAATCGCTCCATCTCGTCGAGCGGCTTTGTGCCGCGGCTGTTGCTTGTCATCGGTTCAAGTTCCGATTCGCCATCGGTGAGACCTATTATGTGTTTTGTGCCTTTGGTGATTGCTATGCTACTGAGGTCAATTTCGTCTAGCAATCCTTGTGGCAGTTCTTCTTTGGCTTTTGGCAGCTTTTTACGCAAGTTGCGTGTGTATTCATAAAATTGCTCCAAATTAGCATCGCCGAAGCTGAATAATTGCGCAATGAAGCTATACTTGCGCACAAAATCATCTACTTTGCCACGGAACTCATCCTGATCATCTTCATCTAGTTTCGTAAATACGTCGACCGCTTCATCGAGAAGTCCGGCAACAACGGCTTGGTTGGTGTCGCTCTTGTTCACAAGTAGCGAGTAATGTTGCTTAACTGATTCCATCGAGAAAACGCCAGCATTTAATAAATCGCGCTTGAGGTCATACAGAATGTTTGGATCGGTCGATTCAGACAGTATCGTACTCGTGTAGTACGGCTGGAATGCATCTTGGATGTTGTCGGCGGCATTTACAAAATCAAGTACGAAGACATCAGCTTTGTGCTGCATAGTGCGATTCAAGCGACTGAGTGTTTGGACTGCACCTACACCACCCAGTTTCTTGTCCACGTACATAGCTGCAAGCTTTGGCTGGTCGAATCCAGTCTGGTATTTATTGGCAACCACCAGGAACTTGTACTCGTCTTGTTCATCGAATGTTTCGGCAGTTTGAGTTTCAGGAAATCCATTTAGACTTGTTTCGGTTTCGCCGTTAATCTCACCGCTAAATGCGACAAGTGCTTTGATCGGATAGCCACGTTGCGCCAAATAGTCACGGAGTGCCTGGTAGTAGCGCACGGCGTGTAGTCGTGATTTGGTCACGATCATAGCTTTAGCATTGCCATCGATGAGTTTTTCGATCTGTGAGCGGAAATGCTCGGTCATTAGTTCGGCCTTCTTCTCGATGCCCGATTCATGTAAGTCAGCGTAACTAACCGCAAGACGATAGGCTTTGCTTTTTTCGAACTCCGGGTCCCGCTCGGCTGCTTTTTTGGCAAGTTCGAAATACATCTTGTGTGTAGTGTAGTTTTTGAGCACGTCGATAATGAAGCCTTCGTCAATCGCCTGTTTCATACTATACAGACTGAATGGATAGTAACGACCATCACTACCTCGCTGGCCAAATAGCTCTAGAGTCTTTTCTTTTGGTGTCGCAGTAAAGGCAAAAAAGCTCACATGATGCAGCTTGCCGCGAGCGGCTTGCGCCTGTAGTGCCAGTTGCGTTTCTGGGTCTTCCCGCTCTTTGTTTGCTATGTCCTCTGCTTCGGCGGTCTCAAGGTTACCAAGCGTTTGTTTGAGCGCCTTGGTACTTTCGCCACTCTGACTACTGTGCGCTTCGTCGGCGATCACGGCAAACTTTTTGCCGTGCAAATGTTCCATCGTTTCGACGATAACTGGGAACTTTTGCAGTGTGGAGACAATTATCTTTGTCTTGTCCTGGAGGGCTTCTTTTAATTCGGCAGATGTTGCCGCGCCTTTTACTTCGTCGCGTTGCTTTTCGAATTGCGTTACGGTTTTGCGTAGCTGTTTGTCGAGTATGCGACGGTCAACAATAACTATGATTTTATCGAACACCTTTTCGTCATTGTCATCATATAGGTTTGCGAGATTGTGAGCCGTCCAGGCGATGGAATTTGACTTGCCACTGCCCGCACTATGCTGGATGAGATAGTTTTTGCCCGCACCATTTTGGTGCGCATTGGCAATAAGTCGTCGCACCACGTCGCGCTGATGGTAGCGCGGGAAAAGTTGTGTTTCTTTTTTGGTGACGCGCCCGGTTTTTTTGTCTTTGCGCTTTTCTACTTGCACTAGCATGAAGTTGCTAATTAGTTCAATCACGCTGTCTTTCGCCAGAACGTCTTCCCATAGGTAGTGTGTTGCAAATTTACCTTCGACTGGTGGATTACCCGCACCGTTTTCGTGACCTTTGTTGAACGGCAAAAAGTACGTGCGTAGCCCGTCGATTTTGGTCGTCATATATGCCTGGTTGTTGTCTACCGCGAAATGCACCAAGCAGCGCTTGAATGAGAATAGTTTGTCGGTTGGCTTACGGTCGGTGCGGTACTGGTGGATAGCGTGATTGTAGTTCTGGTCAGTCAGCTGGTTTTTCAGCTCCATAGTGATGATAGGTAGGCCGTTTAGAAAAAGTACCATGTCGACAGATCGTTCGTCGCGCGGGCTGAAATAGACTTGACGCTGCACAGTGAAGAGGTTTTGGTTGTATAGACGGAAATGCTCTGTATTGATAGCGCTATTTGGCTTTTTGAACATGAACTCTACGTGCACGCCGCGGTCGGTCACGCCGTCGCGCAGGACTTGCAATACACCAATGCCAGTCAATTCTTGGTCGACGCGTCGGGCAAATTGTAACGCTGCGTCATCAGTCCCGTACAAATCGACGAGTCGTTGCCATTCGTCCGGTTGTGTTGATTCGATAAACTGGCGCATAGTCTCGACGTCGATCGCTAGCGCACGATCGTAATCCTTATCCTTTGCTGGCACACGTGATTCATTTGCTCCGCGCAGTGCGTACTCATTTGCGTCGACTAAATAGTCGGTGATGTATTTTTCAAAATTAATTTCTTTTAGCTCGTTCATGGTGTATTTAGTATAGCAGTCGTATCAGATTGAAAATAGCTTGGTAATGGGTATATCAAGATTCATCAGTATTTAGGTTAATTGGTAGATTGCTCGTGGATTCATTTACTGATTCATCGATGCCGACATTACCTTGTACGATATATCGTGTACGTTCATACAATTCATCGTATGTGATTATCTCGGGATTGGCTAAATTATTTCGAAACTGCTCAAATGAACTTCGTTTTTCTCTGCTATCTAACTCTGTGAGGTTGCCGATTACGACGATACCACGCGGCTTAATTGTATATATTCCATCAGTCGCCATAGCTTCGCGGTTGGCATCCGTACGTGAACCTTCTATCTCCCAAGTTGAGCAATTAATCTGTACCTGCGAAATTGCACCAGCAAGTTCACTGCTTATGCTCCACGCGCCATTTCTGTATTGAGTTGAGCCGAGTAATCCTTCTTGAGGCTTTTTGATCTCTACGAGCGTCGTGAAGCGCACGTTTGCCTCTGTAGTCGACAGGAAGTCACCACGCTGTCCGCCACGACCAGTAACAGTCGTGCCACCGTAATTCGGCTGTGACTGCACGGTGCGCAAGATCTGATAGCGCAGGCCGTAGCCAAAAATCCAAGTGTGAGTTTCAAAGAAGTCCTGCCAGTCTCCTTCGCCAAGATTTTCGTCTTCAAGCATTCTCATGAATTCAGCCAGCACCTTCTCTCGCTCTTCTTGCAGTTGCGCTGCTGCAAGGCGAGATGCAAGGTTTGGGTTTCCTGTTGAAATTTGCTCCCACACTTCTTCACCTAAATCATGTTCGATCAATCCACGTATAATCGAAGCTTTATTCTCATCTGTGATGACCAATGCGCCGGACGGGTTAATCGTGAATTGGTTAATGCCGTACTGCACACCTTGCTGTGCTAATAGCTCAGTAAGCCGCGTAAACGCCTCATTGAGCTTTCCAGCTGCAGCTGTATCGAGAGGAATTTTTATGCCGTCATTTTCATGGAGCAAGTTGAAATTTGTAGGCACAATTTCCTCAAGAGTACCGTCAACTCCTTTTCGAAACCGTATGATCTCGCCTCTTGCACCGCCGGCGTGAATCTGTGCGCGCAAAACTGTTCGAGAGCGTGGACTGTCATCGAGTACAAAGTCTTCATTTATATTGGCAATGTCAACGCCAACTGAACGCGTGGTGATTGTCTCAGTGTCCATTAGCGATCCCCCTTCATGATATACTCGACCTCTGCACGCGTCAGTGGCTTATAATCATAGCTTTCGCTTCTTTTCTGACTCCGCACTTCCTTGTGCCGTTCGACCATTTTCTGATAGTCTGGCTCCGCGCCATGCGAGTTACGTATGCCACCTTCTGGCTTTATCATCTCCCAGCGACCATTTCGTATGAGATGGTTTGCATAGCCCAGTCGCTCGTAGTCGTTATTACCGTCAAAGCCTGGAAACAGTACGTCATTAGCAAGCTTGTCATCTCCAATTTCACGCACCGCCCACTGCAAATCACGATATACGTCAAGAATATCGTAAACCGAATGAGCAACTTCTTTTGATAGTTCATCTCGACTAACATATTCAAATGCACTACGATAATCTGCCGCATAGCCGGACTGAAGTATCTCGTATGTACTGCTCATTTGCCAATCCCGACCCTCGACTAACTCTCTATCTCCTATTAGAGTCTCAAGAAGCTGGTTATTCTTTAGTTGCAGCACCATGTTCACTCTCTGCCAATACTCCGGGCTGTCGCCTTTTAACTTGTCACGAATTGCATCTGTTACAAGCGCACTCAATGTTGCGTATCCGCTTTTATCTGCAAATGAACGCAGACTTTGCTCTAGCTCGTCGCTGATGGAAACGGTTATCTGTGCCATAAACACCTCCTATATGGTAAATATACCCCTATAGTAGCGTAGAGTTTTATTACGGTCAATGATTTTCATTATATATACTAAGTGATTTTCACTTTACCAGTGACGGCGTGCGAGATGAGACTGGTGCGGCGTTCGCGAAGGAGGGCTATTTGGGTTTGAATTTTCTGATCTAATTCTTCTTTTTTATTATTCTGATGAGTTAAATATCGAGCAATTATTTCCTGTTCCTCTATACTGGGAACTGGAATTCTTAGTTTACTAATATTATCTACCGAGAGGCCTGGTTGAGCGGCCGATACAGAATATTGACCTAAGTTCATAGCATGCAGTAGTTCTCCGAACCATCCTACGTCGTAGCTTTGAATAGGGTTCGCTACTAGCGCGTGTTCGGAAGCCCAAAATTCTCCATTCGCATAATTAATATTGCCACACAAAGCTCCTTGACGACCTATTAGTACATAATCGCCACTATGCGTGTATGAATGCGTATAGCCCCTGAGGCCATTTCCCCCGTACACAGGGTACCTACCTTCGCTATTTATTTCTTCGGAGTTAATATTTCCCCCACTTTTTAGTTTAGCGATGCGCTTAATCGAAGTTATATCCCATTGTTTAGGAATCTTGCCGAGCCAGGGGATGTTGGTTTCTTTGAGCTCGACGTGTGGGTCGAGGCCACGGGTGACGACGTGCGTGATGGTAGCGCGGCGCTTTTCTTCGAGTAGCTGCAGTAGGCGCTCTTGCTTGGTGATGAGGTTGTCGATTTTGGCTGTTTCGGTGTCCAAAAAGTCCGCGATTTTTTGCTGTTTATCAAGGTCTGGCACGGGAAATTTGAGCAAATCAAGTTGACTGAATTTTATAGACTGACCGTCTCTCAATTGATCTGTTGTTCGGGATAATTCAGATATAAAACCATGTGATTTTAGGACATGCCGATAAAAATTATGATTTATTTTGCTCGACGGTTCTAGTACGGTATAGGCATTGCTGACTTTTCCGTTATATTTTGAATATTCTATTCCACCCTGAAAACTTCTAAGATGGATTACAAAATCACCTGATGTAACATGCTTCATATTATTTGCACCGGTAAGATTCAAAACAACCCTACCGCCCGTTATCTTCATGTATTCACTTTGAGGTAAAACACCGTGTTTCTGAGAAGGAGTAAGATGAATGTCTGCAGGGAGAGATTTTTCTTTACGTTCAGTGAAAATTAATTTTGCTCGGCTTTGTTTCCATTCATTAGGTAGTTCGCCAAGCCACTGAGAGCCAAACCTCTTAGCTGTGCTTTGCATCAGTCCGTCACCTCGTTCAACAACTTCAGGATATCCTTTGTTACTGCTTGTAGATCATTGTCAATTTCGTCGAGGTTGCGCGGAGGTGTGTATTCGTAGAAGTAACGGTTGAATGGGATTTCGTAGCCAATCTTGTCTTTTTTGCGGTCGAGATGGGCAGTTGGCAGGTGTGGTAGTACTTCGCGTTGAAAGTATTCGTCGATATCTTGCCCGAGCGGCACGTTTTCGGTGTCTTTTTGCTTTTTGCCGTCTTCATCCCAGTTGACTGTTACTTGCGTATAGCCAAATTCAGTTGTGCCAAAGATCTTGCTCTGCTTGCCTTCGGTAAATGAATTGTAGAGACTATAAATAGTTTCGATATCTTCGGATGTAAGTTCTTTGTTTTTGTCTCCGAGATTTTTGCGGAGCTTGTGGAAGATGCCACTCGCATTGATCAGCTGGACTTTGCCCTTGCGCTCGGCACTCTTGTGATTGGTCAGTACCCATATATAGGTAGCGATGCCAGTGTTGTAGAACATGTTGGTCGGCAGAGCAACGATAGCTTCGAGGTAGTCGTTTTCGAGCACCCAGCGACGAATCTCGCTTGGGCCACTGCCTGCCGCTCCGGTAAATAGTGGTGAGCCGTTATGAACCACTGCTGCTCGCCCACCACCGTCATGCGCGGGGCGCATCTTGCTAACCATGTGCTGCAGGAACAGTAACTGCGCATCGCTGACGGCTGGTGTGCCTGCCGGGAATCGCCCGGCGCTACCACGTGCAGCTTCGGCCTCGACGGCGTCTTTGTCTTTTTTCCAGTCCACGCCATAGGGGGGATTGGCGATCACGTAGTCGAACGTCTTGTCGTAGAATTGGTCGTTTGCTAGTGTACTGTCTTCGCTATGCTCGCCACTACCGCCTTTGATCAGGTCGGCGTTTTCGCCCTTGATCAGCATGTCTGATTTGGCAATGGCGTATGTCTGGCTGTTCAATTCTTGGCCGTATAAATACACTTTGGCGTCTGGGTTGATGTCCTGCAATATATGCTCTTTGCTGATAGTGAGCATACCGCCAGTACCGCAACATGGATCGTAGATTTCGAAGATTTTACTATCGCCTTTAATCTTGTCTGCATCCGGTTCGAGCAGTAGCCGTGTCATGAGATGAATTACCTCGCGTGGCGTATAGTGCTCCCCGGCGGTCTCGTTTGATTGTTCGTTGAATTTTCGAATCAGTTCTTCGAAGATGTAGCCCATGTCATGGTTACTGACGTGATCGGGGCTGAGATCTACTTTGTCGAGTTCTTTGAGGATAAGATAGAGGATTTTATTGCTCTTCAGTTTTTTGAGCTGTTCATCGAAGCCGAATTTCGACACGATGTCACGAATATTTGGGCTGAAGCCGTCCAGATATGTCTGAAAGTTAGTAAAAACGTTATCGCTGTCTTCGAGGAGCTTTTCGAAATCGTATGGACTTGTGTTGTAGAACTGAGTACCGGCAGACTGCTGCAAGAACTTGTCGAGGCCGCTATCGGATACGCGATCGGCCATTTGATTGTGCGTCTGCAGGACTTTTTGCTTGTTGGGCGAAAGTACGCTATCGATACGTTTTAACACTACGAGCGGCAAGATGATATTTTGATATTCATACTGCTTCCAGCCGCCACGGAGGATGTCGGCAATATTCCAGATGAGTGCTGCTTGATTCTTTGGTGTGTTGTTCATTCTATCCCCTATTTTAACTTATGGCTATGACTTTTTAAGCAAGTTTACATATTCCGGGCAAGCATATATAAAACGATTGCGGCTTTTTTGTTGATTCTTTTTGACAACAGCAAGAATGGTATATATAAATCTATACAGTTGTATGGGTGTACTGTATAGATTTATATAATTTCACAGTAGCTGTTTTTGGTGACAAGAAGGTGATATCTGAGCGAGACTCCAAGTAGTATAGCCGACTGCTGGAGTCTATTTGTTATTTCAAGATCGGCTGTAGAGGGATTAAGACTGCCGCTTGGATGGTTATGTGCAACGATAATGCTCGCTGCCCTATCGGTGATGGCGTCTGCAAAGACTTCGCGTGGATGAACCAACGAAGACGTTAATGTGCCGATGCTAATTGTTCGTTTCGCAATCAGCCGATTGGCTCCGTCGAGTGTCAGGCAGACGAAGTATTCTTGTTTCTTGTCACGGATGTCGGCGAGCTGTTCGACGGCCTTGTCGGGACTATCTATGATCGGCTGCTCGCTATCGAGTAAATAGCGTTTTGAAAGTTCAAGAGCGGCGAGAATCTCTGTTGTTTTGGCGGCGCCCATACCAGTAACTGATCGCAGTTGTTCGTATGTAATGTCTTTGCCGTGTTGCTGCAATAATTTCAAAGTATTTTTGGCTACTATCGATACGTCGGCTTGTTTATTGCCGCTGCCGATCAATGCCTGTAATAGTTCAAAATCAGATAGTGATGTTGCACCCTTGACCTGCAGTTTCTCGCGAGGTCTGTCTTGCTTATGTCGGTCGGACATCTTCATAGATATATATTAACACTAGCTTTATTAAAGCTGACAATATTTGCGCACGTATTAAATGAGCCCCGTCAGATAAGCAATTTGCTTATCTGACGGGGCTTGAGAGGTGTTATCCGTGCGCGCGCTGCCTGATGCGTTCGGCTTCGAGCTGCGCCTGGGCCCGCTTGGTCTTCTCCTGCTCGATCTCGAGCTTGATGTCGTCTCGGCGCTTCAGGATGTCCGGAAGGCTACTGTTGAGGAAGTATCCTGCAACAATGACGAGGAGGAAGAGAGGAAGAAAGAGGATTTCCATGGTATTTCCCTTCTGCAATGCTCGTTTGAGCACTAATATTTTATAGCATAATCTAAAGATAATTTCAATATGTAAATTGATATAAAAAAGCCCCGCTCCCCTTTCGGGAAGTCGGGGCGGTGCGACGTATGTCACGGTTTTTCGGCAAAGAGGTGAAGCTAGGATTCCCGTATCAGACGAGGGGCGTGGAAGGTTGCGACTGCTTCGGCGAACCACGGATGGTCACTGCTGCAGGCAATAAATATGCCTGCTTTCGAGGCAACGCCCCAATGCCGAAGGTCTTGTACTGCTTCGAGCTGGTCGCGGAAATATTCGACTCGGTCTTTAGGGACGCCTCCATGCACTCTATGTGCCATCTTCAGCATCGCGATTTTGTCGTGAGGATACTTCCAAGGCTTCCCATGTGAGTGCTCGTGAATGATCTCCCCGTTTATCTGTGCAATCACTACATGTAGTGGGAAGATGTCGCAGCCGTGAATTTCAGCTACACGAGCAAGTGTGTTACCGATGAGGCTTTGAGGGGTGGATGTTTCCATATCAACCTTCTTTCGCTCTTACCGAAAAGATCAACGCACGATGTACGTCTGGATATTTATAGCATAAAAACACCCATAAGGCAATTGATTATATAATATAAGTAGCTAGTCGTACCTACACAATGAGGTGAGAACGATGACGGACATGCGCGAAGCATCAAGCGCGGTTGTTGCGGCGAATGATGCTTTGAAGGAATTGGGTGTCGCTGTGCGCCAGCTGGCAGACATTCGGAAGGATCAGGATGAACGAATTCAGGCTATCAAAGACGAGAATAAGCCTTTGATCGAAGAGCTCGAGGCGAAGATTGCTGTCTTCAAGACTATCTTGGTTAATCTATGGGAAGAGCATGGTAGCGAGCTGCGCGATGCTGGTAGTAAATCGGCAACACTACGTAACGGCAGGCTATATGAGCGCGCAACGCCAGCGTCATTATGGGTTGGAGACTGGGGCTTGGTCATGAAGTACTTTCGAATAATGGGAGTCGTGAAGAAGTATACGCACCTTCCTCCCCGAGAAATTGACAAAACGGCACTGAAGCGCGATCGTGCGTTCGTCGACCAGGCACCGGATGATTTGCTGCGTCTGGAGCGTGGCAGTAATTTGTACGCCACGCCGACGCAGTCGCTCGTCGAAAGCCAGCGTGGCACGGCTGCGCTGCAAATCCCCCTCACAGGCAAGCATGATTAGCCTGCCCCGCTCGTATGGAAATAGAGATATAGCCCTACTGCGCGGGGCTTTATCTTGTCCTGTGATGAATCTGCGTGGTGCGCCCCATTGACTATAGTGATAAAATATTCTATTATCTCATCGAGCATTCCGCTCAGATCATTTACATCCTAAGGAGCAAAGATGAAGTATCTTGCGGTCGTTCTTTTTGTTATCCTTCTCGTGGTACTGTGCGCGGTTCTCAGGCGGATGAAGCGCAAGCGCTCGTCGGCGTCGGGCGCATACGTTCCTCCTTCACGGCGCACGGCCTTGCAGCCCAGGGCTTATGCGCCTGTGACTAGGCGGGATATAAGCGCTATGCCCACACAGAAAGTTGTCGTTCGGCCGAACCGCGAAGTTCTCAAAAAGATGCCCCATGCGGCCTCTGAAGAGCGACGCTCCACTGGGTCTGCTGGACGTCGAGATGATGTGTCGCCTTTCGTCATGTCATTTGACGATGACTCTCGAGGAGGATACGGCACGAGCGAATGCACGCCAGCAGCGCAGCATCATGTCGATGCAGGACATACCTCCAATGACAGTGCGACGACATATGACAGCGGTTCGTCCTGCGACACCAGCAGCGGGGGTGGCGGCGACTAATAACGATCTGACGGGGCTTTAGTCCGTGTAAATACGGATGCCAGAGTCAAATACGACTCTGGCGCTTCACTAAGTCTTTTTTGGCGTAAAGAAGGTTTAGTGAAGTGATTATTGATATCGCAGACGCGCATTATCGACGGCGCTCTGCAGATCTTCTTTTACAAGCCGTGTAATTTGGGCTGGCCTGCCGGGAATGTCACTGGTTGAAATTGGTGCGTTAATAAAGACGCTGGCTGATTTTACATTGGGATGAGGGCCTGGCTGGTCGTACGCGATACCGATAGAAAGTAAGTTAAGTGGCGCACCTAGTTCGATGGCGCGTGCTGCAATGTGGCCGATGCCGCTATTAACGCGATTGACTGTTTCTGGATTGATTTCGTTATGTTCTCCTTCGGGAAATATGGCGATACTGTCGCCACGATACAAGCGCTCGGCGCAAATGTCCATCATGCGCTGCCCTGCTGCGTTTACTGCCCGCATACCGTGATCTTTGCCACGAAAAACAGGAATCGTCCCCATCATGTCGACTTTGTCACGCTGGTCGTCGCTTTCGAATAAGTCATCCTTGCCGAGTACGCGCATATGGCCGATGCGGTGTCGTAGCGGGGATTTCCAGGCAGTTGCAGCGAGAATGTATTGATCACTGTGGTTTGTGGGGTGATTGGCGGCAATAAGGAGCGGCGTATTCCCCGTTTCGAGTTGCTTAGCTTGCTCTTTTGCTCCTTCGGCATAATGAATCCGAGGGTGATATTTGAGCGCCAAAAATGCATATGCGGCCATCGCCTTTATGCGAGGCTGTTGGTGTTCGAGGTAGTAGTCGTAAACTGCTTCGTAATTCTCCAGGGTTACCTCGGGTTTTGTCATTTACTAAGCGTACCCTATGCTTGCAGTCGGGTCTAGTTAGATGCTCATTATCTTGAACAGTTGGAAATAGCCAGTGATATGGGGAATGTATTTATATGGCGTGTGCGAGGGTGCGAAGCGGAGGACTGTTTCATCAGACGAACCAATCAGCGGAATTTGTGTTAATGTTTCTCTCCCTGGGGTTGTAATTGAGTCAATTAACTCTTCTTCGGATACTGTTGGGTAATCTTCATATAGGAGCGCATATGCGCCGTCTTCGTATTTGAAGTAGCGCACATCACCGTTTGGGTTTGATAGGCTTTGAGGCACGCCCTTCTCCCATTCGATATTTTGCGCCGATTTCAAGCTGAACTGGGGTAGGATTGCCGCTGTGTAGAATTTCTGAATAAAGTCTTGCGATGTTTTTGCGAATTGCATATTGTTGATAATTATACCATTAATGTGAAACATCCCCGCTGCACACTGATTGCGTGTAGTGGGGATGTTGTTTAGTCGTTGTCTACGACAACTTGACCGCCCTCGGAGGCTGGCAGGCGCAAGTAGACAGTTTGGTCGGATTTACGATATCTGTAATTATTTTATGCAAGTCTAATGCATAGGAGATACGACTTGCTATACTTAAAGACATGCTAGATCACCACATCCAACGGACCATCGTTTATACGCTCGCGTTTAGCGAAGGGATGCGGTTTTCTGATTTAAAGCCGGACGAACTTGAGAACAAGGCGTTCAACTATCATTTAAAGAAGGTCATTGCGGCGGGGTATGTCGCAAAGACGGAAGAGGGTTTGTATACGCTGACCAGTGAAGGTCGGCGCGTGGGAAAAGGTGCTCTGAAGAAACAAAGTCGGCTGATTGACCGCGCCTACTCTATCCTGCTGCTAGCGATTCGCCGCAAAGAAGACGGAGCGTGGCTACTGGTCAAGCGCAAATCTCAGCCGTTACTTGGGTTGACGGGATTTATGAACGCCCAGCCGACGGTCGACAAAGAGACGGTGCAAACAGCTGCGGACGTATGCTTGGAGCAGACTGGACTCACCGGCGAGTTCGTAGTGCATGGTCACGGGTATTTCCGTATCTTCCGCGCTGGCGGTTTGGAAAGCTTTATTCATTTTACGCTTCTGACGTGCACTGATATTCAGGGAGAGTTGCACCAAAGCAGTGAATTAGCGGAATACTACTGGGATACGGATCCCGATTTTTCGGCACCGGATATGCTACCGAACATGCAAACACTTCACAAAATGTTTGAAGCTCCTGCGGGACAGTTTGTTGATCGTACGTTCGATATTGAGTAGTCATCGTATTCATTGCTTTTCTCCTTGTTGTCTTCTTATATTCTAAGTATGCCCGTTTAGGGTGGATGAAGCAGTGAATACTTTTTCACCTACTTTCTATCGGCGATACGGGTGTTCTTCGAGGGCTTGTTCGTAGGCGTTATAGGCGCCGTCTGGAGCGTTACGTCGCCAGTAAACTGACAGCGGACTGTCCGGATCGGCGAGCTGCGCGATCGACGGATGAAGGCCAAGTGTGCGATCGGCAAAAGTACGGGCGGTCTCCAGCGCGTCGAGTGAACGCAGGCGTGCGGCGTCCTGAATATCAAAGGCGCTCTGCCCCATTGGCGCGTTGGCGATCGGCAGTGATGTGAGCTTTAGTGATACGTTACCAAGCTGTCGACCAAGGAGCGCTGCTTGGCGATGGGTTTCTAATCGATTCACATGTGATATGCGAACACTTTCTGCCATGTGGGTTGCGCCGACCAGGCCTTCGCGAATCTTTACCAGCAGTCCCGAGCGTGTTTCGCGCCAGTCGGCGTCATCATCAGCAAGTTCCGGTAGTTTCAAGCGTCGACGCATGACTGGTGCTCCTTGGGCGAATGTGTACCAGCCGGCATTTAACGCACTAGCGCCAAGCGTCTCGATAATAAAGTCTTCGTCGGGTCGGTCGTAATCTTGCTGCAAAATATCGCTGGCAATTGAAATGCCGTCGCGTTGTTTTTCAAGTAGTACGGTGCCGCGCGGCAAGCTGTGTCGTCGGGCAATTTCATCCGGACGTCGCGCTTTTGGTGGTACGTAATGTTTATCGACGATATGTACTCTCGTCAGGTCAAAATCTTTGTAGGGTTTCGGTTGTCTATCCATAGCTTCACTATGCTCTTTTCATTATTCAAAAACAGTGAACATTCTTTCACTAATGACGCGGATATCCAATTCGCTTATACTATACCCATGACTGATCTGCTGGATATTCTGCGCCGTAACTTTATAACTCCCATCGTGATTGCGATTTTGTCGCTTTCGATCATCTTACTATTACTGGGCGATCCGCAGGATGCGTGGTTTGTTGCCGTTGTTATTATCTTTAATACGTTGATTGCTGTTATCCAGGAAGTGCGAGCTCGTAATGCTCTGAAAAAACTCGAACTAATGAGCGCGCCGCGGGCTCGACGACAAAAACGGAGCGGCTCGTATGAAGACGTTATGTATGATCAGCTGGTTGTTGGCGATGTGATTTCCCTACAGGCGGGCGACGAAATTCCAGCAGATGCCGTTTTGATAGAAAGCCATGGACTTGAGGTGGACGAGAGTATTTTGACTGGCGAGTCGGCAGCGGTCGACAAGGCAAAGCACGACATGGTTCTTGCGGCATGCGCCGTCGTCGCAGGGACAGCGGTTGCGAAGGTGTCGGCGGTTGGAACCGATACAAAGGCTGGATCGATGACAGCACAACTGAAGCGGTACAAGCCAGAGCTGACGCCGTTGCAGCGAAACATTAACCTGGCAATTACCATTCTGACGTATGGGGCGCTCAGCCTTGCCGTTTTGATTGGGATTGTTTATTCAGCGATGGGCCAAGATTTGTTGCAGACATTCAAGGCAATCACCGCCGGAGCCTCGACGGTCATTCCGGAAGGGCTACTGCTGGCTAGTTCACTTTTGCTTGCGTTTGGGTCGCTTAAGTTGGCGGCAGCAAAAGTCCTGCCGCAAAAACTGTCGGCGATCGAGGCCATGGCACTGCTGAATGTGCTGTGCGTCGATAAAACCGGCACGCTCACCGCGCCCGAAGTGACATACGAGAAGTTTATTCCATTCGGCAAGATGCACGATGACACGCTGCGACATATTGGCATTGTTGCTGTCGAAACAAGTGCTGGAAATACCACGGGTGATGCAATTATTGCCGCTCTTCCGGTTCAGGGTGAATACCGCACGCAAGATATCCTCGCCTTTAGTTCGAGCCGAAAGTTTAGTGGTGTGCGCCTGGAGAATGGCGGCGCGACACATACGGTGCTGATGGGCGCACCGGAGTTTTTGGGTAAACTGGCGCCAATGTCAGCGGAGCAACGTGATCAAGTGCAAGAACTTGCGAGTGAAGGCGCCCGTGTTTTGCTGGTGGCGGCTTTTGATGATCACGTGACGCCGTTAAAAGAGTTGGCCGTTGATTCTGGTCGGCCGATTGGATTGTTAGTGCTTAGTAATAGCTTGCGTAGTGGCGTGGTCGAGACGGTTGAGTTCTTGCAGTCGCAGGGCGTAATAATGAAAGTGATTAGCGGTGATAATCCGGCAACGGTTCAGTACGTCGCTGAACGTGCCGGTATCAAGCATGCCGATAAGGTCATAACGGGCGCAGAGTTGGCGGAAATTCCAGATCATTCCTGGAGTCGCATCGTCAAGCAAACGACGATTTTTGCTCGTGTTCTGCCTGAACAAAAAGAACGCCTTGTTGCGACCCTGAAGCGCCAGCGAAAGTTTACCGGTATGGTTGGCGATGGCGTCAATGATGCGTTAGCGCTCAAGAAAGCCGACCTGGGGGTTGCGATGTATGCCGGGGCGAGCGCGAGTCGCCGCGTGGCGGATATCGTGCTGCTTAATAACTCTTTTACTTCCCTGCCGATGGGTATGAAGCTTGGCAATCGCATCATGCAGGCTATTGAGGTGATCGCCGTCCTGTTCTTTCATAAGGTTATTTACGGCATTGTCCTGCTGGTCGGTACGCTCATGATCGGACTTGTCTACCCATTCGAGCCGCGCCATATCACGTTCATGAATATGTTCCTGGTGACAATGCCGACGATTATGTGGACGCTTTTCCCTCCCTCGCCAACACATCGAATCAACCCAAAGCAATTCTGGAAAGATACACTCCTTGCGGTGCTACCGATTGCGGTACTATCAGGAATCGCGGTGCTTGTGACCTACGCGCTCTTGTCGCAGCAACACCCGAATGCGAGTGCAAGTGTCGCTACGACGACAGTGATTGTCGCAACTTTCTTTGGTATCTATCTGGTATTTTTGGCGTCACGTATGCTGAATGTCGTTTATGATCGCAGTGCAAAGTTAGCGCGGACATTGTATATTTTGGCGGCAATATTTGTAGCAAGTATAAGTTTCGGCTTTGGCTTTACGCGTGACTTCTTTGACTTTACGAGTCCTGCTTGGCAAAACAGTTGGCCGGCATTGTTGGTGATTGTCAACATCGCGGTAATTCAGTGGGTACTAGCTGGTCGCGCTGCAAAACGACTGAAATAAAATCGCACCCAGAAGCATCAATAAAATTATTAATACCTTTGGGTGCGAGACAGGAGATGAAGAATCTGGCTCGCCCGTGAATCATTTGTGATAAATACAGGCTGAGTCCGAGTTGATTTGGCCGTCACCGCACATGATGCAGTCGACTTCTTCTTCGTCACGACGTGGTGTGTGTATATTCTTCATCACTTCACCTTCTCTTTGGCTGGCTGACGCTCAGTTTTACAGTAATGGTCGCAGATTCTGTCGAGACGCTCTTTTTGAGGAGCGGACAGTTCGGCATGCTTGAGGGCGTCGATTGCTGCCGGGAGAACAAGCCGCTCTTCTGGCCGCAGGCTAACACCTCTTTCTATGCCTTTATCTGATACATCGCCGCTAATCACGTAGTCTATCGCCGTCGTGATGATATTGAGTTGGGCTTTCGTGAAGCCCCTTTTGCCTTTGGCTGCGGTGAGCTGCCATGCTTGTCCAACAGCGTTGTTTGCAAGCGGCGTATTGAACGGATGGGGTACGTAACGCTTACTCATCATTATCTCCTGTCATGTAAACTAGTTGAAAATCAACTAGACACGTATCGGTGATACGATACCGTATTTATACTATGAAAATCATAAAAAAGCAATAGATTGCTAAGCTTTATGGAAGGCGCGTCGGCTGATGAATTTGTGCGTTTCAACCAGAATGATTGGAATGACAAACGCGATGACGCCGGTAATAACAAGGTCGCCAATGAGGACTGGTGTAATATGCAGCAGTCCCTGGAGCGGGCCGAAAATTGCAAGCATCTGCAAACTGACTGCAATAGTGAGTCCGGCGTAAAACTTGCCGTTCCAGACGCGCAAGCGGCTAAAGAGTGATTCGTAGTCACTGCGAGCGTTAAAGGCATTTGACCACTGCATGACAACTAGCGCACAGAAGGCGATCGTATTTGCATAACCGTGGCTTTCTCGTTCGTTAAAGTAGGCGTAGAGTCCGAGGGTAGTTGCTGCCATACTAAGCGCAACGAGAACCATGCGCGTAATCATTAGCTTACTGAGAATTGGGGCGTTTGGTCGCTTTGGCTTTTGACTCATGGTATTCTTTTCGCCCGGTTCAAGCCCTAGCGGAATTACCATTGACGTGTCAGTGACAAGGTTAATCCAAAGTACCTGGACTGGGACAAGTGGTAGTGGCAGCCCGACAATTAGCGCACCCATCATCGTGAGCGCTTCTCCAGAATTAGTTGCAAGCAGATAGTACAGCATGCGGCGGATATTCGCGATGATCGTACGGCCTTCGCGCATGGCATCGATGATAGATTTAAAGTTATCATCAAGCAGAATGATATCACCTGCATCCTTGGCGATCTGCGCTCCACTTCCCATTGCGACGCCAACATGCGCGCCAGCAAGTGCCGGCACGTCGTTGACGCCATCACCTGTCATGGCCGTAATGTTGTGATGTTTGAGCAGATCGAGGATGCGGAATTTGTGCTCGGGAATGACGCGTGAAAAGACTCGAATATCGGCAATGGCTTTTGATAGTTCTTCGTCGCTCATGACAGCCATCTTGCGGCTATCAAAAACTTGGTCGCGGCTTGTCACCATGCCGAGTTGATGCGCAATATGATAAGCGGTCTCGGCGTGGTCGCCGGTAATCATGCGCACGGTTACGCCTGCGTTTAATGCTGCTGCGATTGCTCGTTTGGCCTCTGGACGCAGGACGTCAGCAACGGCGACAAACCCAACAAACTCAAATGAAGTGTGTCTCTTTAATTCTTCAAAGCGCGCGATTGGCTTGCTGATTGTCGTCGTTGCAAGCGCGATTACGCGGTAGCCTTGTCCAGTCAGATGATGGAGCGCCGCCAAAGCTTTTTCATGTTCGTTTTCTGTCAGATCACATCGCTGCAAGACATGTTCGGGTGCGCCCTTGATGTCGAGGGTATAGTTGGCGCCGTGATGCCAAATATTACCACTCATTGCCATGGCTTGATCAAACGGCAGGCTGGCAATGTTTTTAATATGAGCAACACTCACCTTTTCGTGTGTAACATATTCAGAAATAGCAGTGTCGAGCGGATCATGAATTTTGTGCGAGCCTTGATTGATGACGCGCGCCGTGAAAGGAGTGATCGGATGATGGTGTGTCTCTAGCTGCCACGTCTCTTGTACGGTAAGCTTGTTCTTGGTTAGCGTGCCCGTTTTGTCGGTTGCAATGGTCGTGATGGCGCCTACCGTCTCGATTGCCCTCATATTGCGTATGAGCGCCTTTCGAGCGGCCATACGGCGCATACCAAGGACAAGGACGACAGAAATTGCCACGGGCAAACTTTCAGGGACGGCACTGACCGACAGCGCCATGACGAATTTCACTGTCGCGGTGATTTCCATGCCGCGCAGCATGGCCAGCCCAAACGCGACGACGGCCATGGCACCGACAACGGCAATGATTTGGCTAATGAGCTTGTCGATCTTTTTTTGAACAGGACTTTCGGTGTTGGACGAGCTAGTCAGTGCGGCCAATTGGCCAAATGCGGTGTCATTGCCGGTATGCGTAACAACGGCTTTGACTTCGCCCGAGATAATGAATGAGCCCTGGAATAGCATGTTGGTTTGCTCGTAGATTTCTTTATCACCCTGCAGTGTTTCAATCTGCTTGGTGATTGGTAGTGATTCACCGGTGAGAAGTGATTCATCGACACGGACACCGTCGGCAACGATGATGCGTGCGTCTACAGGAACCTTCTCGCCCTCTGACAACATGAAAATATCGCCGATGACAAGATTTTCAACAGCAACCATCGTCATCTTGCCGTCGCGAAGTACTTCGACTGATTGAGCGCTGTGCTTTTGGAGTGAGCGAAGGATGCGCTCGGTTGAAAAACGCTGAACGTAATAAATAATTGCGCTCGCCGCCATGATGACGCCAATAATGACCGCATCAAGGTAATCATGGTGAAAGATGCTGATCGCTGCAGCGAGGAACAAGACGAACATAAAGACGTTCGCAAATGGCTCGACGAGCTTTCTCCAGAGCGGCTCGCCTTTTACCTTGATGGCATTTGGACCATGTAGGCGCAAACGTTCGGCAGCGGCAAAGTTCGAGAGGCCGTTTTCGTTGGTGTCGAGGTCAGAAAGAGCGGTATGTATGTTTTTCTTATAATAAAGCATTAGGACTATTATATCAGACGAGACAATACAAAAACCCCGCTCTGGGTGGGCATGAGCGGGGTGTTTTTTGTTGGCCACCGGAGGGGTACCGGCGACCATATATGCTGGTACCTTACGAAATACGTACCAACTGCAGCTGATTCATCTTGATGCCGGCGCCCCAGTTAATAGTATCTTTGATTGTTTTGCCAATAAGGCTTTGTCCGAGTGGACTCTTGAAGCTGATGCGGCCATCACTAGGATTTGCTTCAATGCTGTCGACGATCGTGTAGCGAACTTTCTTGCCACTTTTATCGATTAATTCCACGACTGATCCGATAGCAACATAAAGTGCATCGCGTTTGCGTGGGAATAATTTCGCTACCTTTAGATAACCCTGCTTGTCAGCGAGCTCACTCTCGATTGTTTCAAGTTGTGCGAGCTTTTCGATGCGTGCGAGACGCTCATCGTGGCCATCAGTTTTATCAAGTTCGTGTAGTT
Organism: Candidatus Saccharimonadota bacterium; assembly: GCA_032153715.1. Classification (GTDB taxonomy): domain Bacteria; phylum Patescibacteriota; class Saccharimonadia; order Saccharimonadales; family Saccharimonadaceae; genus SEAL01. The sequence goes on from JALDYR010000003.1 coordinate 113,654, forward strand.
CAATAATGGCATGCTTGCGGTCGCGCTCAAGATTAGCGACGTCCTTCTTTAATTCTTTCATGCCTTGCTTGCTAAGATAAATTTCTTCGGTGGTGTTCATAGCAGAATCCTCCTTTTGATTGTTCTAATGTGTTTGTAGCTTTTCTAGTTGAGTGTTTCAGGTGTACCTCCTGGCTACGTTTACAAGTATGCCGTAATTGTCTGAAAAAAATATGAAATATTTCACAAATTTCAAAAAAACAACATAATCGTTTTAGTTATGGTGCCTCGCCCCTGTTAAAATCGCCCCGCTAACACCAGCGGGGCGATGATTTTTTGAGCTTTTTAACGCCTAAACGGTTACTATTTTTCCATCTTGTAATTTAAATGTTCGGTCTGTTTTGCCTGCGATGTCCAGGTCGTGCGTGACGGCGATAATCGTCGTGTTTTCACTGCGCGACAAGTTGTGGAGCAGGTCGAATATCTTTTTACCCGTCTCTGAGTCGAGGTTGCCTGTCGGCTCGTCGGCAAGAATGACGGCTGGATGATTGGCGAGTGCCCTGGCGATACTGACGCGCTGCTGCTGTCCGCCACTTAGGCGAGATGGCTTACGGCTCATCTGATCCGGTTCGAGGCCTACTTCGGACAAAAGTTCCATTGCCCTATCTCGCCGCTCCCTGACAGGGATGCCACCGAATTCAAGGGCAAGCATAACGTTCTCTGTTGCCGAAAGATTCGGGATTAGATTGTAGTGCTGAAAGACAAAGCCAATCTTTTTTGACCGATAGGCTGTCTGCTGTCCTGCGGATAGTTTGGCGATGTCGACTTTGTCGACGTGAATCTCGCCGCTTGTCGGGATGTCGAGCGCGCCGAGCATGCTCAGGAGCGTACTTTTGCCACTACCCGACTTTCCGATGATACTGGCGAATTCTCCGGTCTTGACGCTGAACGAGACGTCGGATAGCGCATGGACGGTGCCACTGTCGGTTGCGAATGATTTGCTAAGCTTGTGGACGGTTAATGACATAGAGCTTCCTTTCTATTCTGTGCGGAGCACTTCTGCAGGTCGAACGCGAGCGATGAGCCATGCAGGAAGCGCGCTACCGATGATTGCGATTAGTAATGTGATGCCAATGGCACTAAAGAATGTCTGTGGCGTAACGGTGCTGGTGACATTTTGAACGTTCTGTTGCAGACCTCGGGTTAATCGTGCGCCTGCACCTCCAGGGCCGCCCATGCCTCGTTGAGTTTCGGTGGTAGCGGCATTTGCTTGGTTAGAGACAAGCGATTGTGTAATCGAGCCGCTGGTCAGGATGCCGAGTGCGATGCCGATGATGCCGCCGATGACGGTTAGCGTGATCGCTTCGGTGACAAACTGAGTGATGACTTTAAAGTTTGTACCGCCAATTGCCTTGATGACACCAATCTCGCGCCGTCGTTCACGGACGATCATTGTCATGGTGAGTAGGACAATGACGGCTGCGGCGATTGTTGCGCCAATGACGCCAGTCGTTGCAAGGCTACTGATACTTTGTAGTGATGCGACGCTGGTCTCTGCTTGCTGCTGTTGGCTGGTGATATCCGCTTTGTCTCCAAGCGCTGATTTGAGCGCTGTGACGGTACTGGCGACGTTATCGCTGCTGTCAACCGTTGCGGTCGCGCTTGTGACGGCGCCAGTTTGTTCTGTTGCTGTTTGAAGCGTGGCAAGCGGTATGACGATGCCACTATCTTGGAACGTATTGCCGGTTTCAAAAATACCTTTGACCGTAAAAGTTTTACCGTATGCCGTGAAGCTACTGCCGACTGAAAGGCTGTTTTTCTCGGCAAGAGTTTTTCCGACGAGAGCGATAAGCTCGCTGCTGCTGCCGTCGATCGTTGCTCCGCTTGTCAGCTTGAGTGCGCTACCGTCAGTGGCAACCGAGTTAACGTCTGTCGTGCCAGTAATGGTTGTACGCGGTGTCGGCGCTGGACGTGATGTTGTCTGGCTTGAGTCGCTTGATGAATCTGCTGGTGGAGTTGGCATTGCAGCGTCTGAAGTGCTATTTGAGCTGCTCTCAAAGCGTTGCATGCGCTGGCCAAAGCTACCTAGCTCGAGTGACGGTGTCAGGTTCGTGTCATCCGTGCCAAGCTGATCGGTTAATGTACTAGCAACGCTTTTGACGTGCGCTGTCTCGGTGATAGTTTTGACTTGATCGGCGGTCAGAGGGTCGCCGCCGCCCATGCCGCCACGGATGCCAGCCGGGCTGATGGATACGGTGGTTGCGGTACTTGCCTTCACCTCGTCTATTTTGGCGTTGACACTTGCTCTTGCGACGAGCATTGCCACGATGAGCCCGATGCTGATTGCCAGCATCATCACGATAGCCCCGGAACGGACCGGGCTACGAAGGGCATTTCGGACGCCCCGCGTTACTACATTCATACTTTTTCTCCTTTTAGTTAAGTAGTATGTCTGTAGTGTAGTTTTATTTACTGATTTTTTGCTTTGCTGGTTCTGAAAATTGGCAGAAGAACCGTAAATGTTGTCATGTGGTCGACTGCGCTGGTGGCGCTTAGTTCGCCATGATGAATCTCGACGATTTTCTTGGCGAGTGATAGTCCTAACCCGTAGCCGGATTGCTGACCTCCGGTGCGAGATGAATCTGCTCGATAAAAACGATCAAAGATATGCGGCAGATCTTGCTCGCTAATACCCTTGCCCGGATTAGTGATTTCAAAGCAAGCTTTACCAGCGCGCTTTGAAAGTCGGATGACGACAAGGGATGACTCCGGGCTGTATTTGAGCGCATTATCAACGAGGATCATAATCAGTTCTTCGATACTTGCTTCGTTGCCGCATACCGTCGGAATGTTTCCAGTGGTCTTTAGCTGAATGCGTGATCCGTTTTTATCGACGCGTTGCATGACTTCGCGTGTAATGTCTGGAAGCGATAATTCAGAGGTTTCAAGCTTGCTGTGTTCGGCACGCGACAGCTGGAGGAGCATTTGCGACAAACGGCTGAGCTTGTTTACTTCCTCGAGGTTGCTTTCAAGGATCTCTTTCATATCAGTTTTTGAGAGTGATTTATCGCGGAGTGCGACCTCTAGTTCGGCCTTCATGGCGGCTAGCGGCGTGCGAAGTTCGTGACTGGCGTCACTGGTGAAGCGAGATTGCGCTTCGTGGACGACTTCGATTTCGCGGAGGGTTCGTCGAGCAAGCCAATAACTCAGCACGCCACCGCCAATCAAAATGATGAGGTTCACGTACGCAAGCCCCGCGAGGATGTTGCGATTAGCCTCTTCGCGCTGTGCAACGCGAAGATCGGAATAGCGATCGATGCGCGGCTGTAGGCCGTCAAATGGCGGGGCAAGCTCGGGATGTTCGTACTGTACTTGCAGCTGGCGCAGTCGGTCGCCGACCTCGCTGGTCGTAATGTTATAAATCGACACACTAAAGACTAAGCTAATACTCATTAAAATTAACAAGTACCAGCCGGTTAGTCGAAGAGTCGCAGATTCAAACATGGCAAGTTAACTTTTGCTTTACTTCTTCGTATCGATTTTGTAGCCAAAGCCGCGAACGGTCTGAATAAGAGGAGTTTTGAATGGTTGGTCAACCTTGCTGCGAAGGTATTTGATATAGACCTCAACCGTGTTCAGTAGGATATCTGCGTCGTAGTCCCAAACATGGGAAATGATCGTTTCCTTTGAAAGCGGACGGCCCTGGTTGCGCATCAGGTATTCAAGAAGCGCAAATTCCTTGCTCGTCAGCTTAATTTCTTTACCTGCGCGAGTTACTTCATAGGTTGTCGTATCAAGCGTTAAATCGCCTGCCTTCAGGACAACGCTTTGCTGCTCTGCTGGGCGACGTAGAAGCGCGCGTACGCGTGCTAGGAGCTCTTCGAGAGCAAATGGTTTCACTAGGTAATCATCGGCACCACTATCCAAGCCCTTTGTCTTGTCGGCTGTCGTACCGAGGGCGGTTAGTAACAATACTGGAGTATGAATCTTTTGTTCGCGCATCGCTTTAACGATTGCGAGTCCATCATATTCACCAGGAATCATCCGGTCAATGATGGCGAGGTCGTATGGTTCTGTCGTTGCCATCGCGTAGCCTTCGTCTCCGTCATATACGACGTCAACAGCGTAGCTTTCTTGTTCTAATGCCCGTCCGAGTGCGCGTGCAATTTTATGTTCGTCTTCAACAACTAATATCCTCATGATTCCTTATACTACACCCTTAAACTGATATGTCGCTGTAAATTATCTCACTGATAATTTAAACAGCTGCTGGAGCGTACTTGTTACTCCACCTTTGCATCGTCTGAAGCACAGGTAGTAAGTCGCGTCCTTTTTCAGTCAGCTGATACTCGCATCGGGTAGTAGAGTGCGTGTATTGCTTCGTGATAATTCCGTGGTCTTCAAGCTGAGCAAGACGTGCCGAAAGAGTGCGCGGGTTGATGCCGCCAACTAGGTCTTGAATCTGACAGAAACGCACTGTCTCTTCGTTCAAGAAGAAGCGTAAAAGCTGCGGCGTCCATTTGTCGCCAAGGATTTCTGCCGCTGCATTAATGCAGCCCACTTCTTCTTTTGTCGTGCTCATTGTACCTATACTATACATTATCTAGCGATGATCCGCAATGCATCTGACTAGAGTTCGAGGGTCTCCTGGGCGCTTGCCAATGGACTGCTGGTGACGGTTGCACTTTGGCGGTCTGAAATGCGGTACTGCTTGCCTTTAATTTCGACAGACAGGGTGTATTTTGTACCGTCACTCGTGTAAGCGAACGAGCTGAAATCATCAATATTATCAATATATTTTTTCTCACGCAGCTTTTCTAGCATTGGCCTGGCGCTTGATTCGACGGGAAATGAGTTTTCATTGTCTATCGCATACTGGGCTAAGGCAACTGGAAGCAGTTCAATCAACCAGCTGTCTCGCGTGTATTGAATGGATTTATTGTTATGCGCAATCACATCGACGGCAGCGTAACGGTCCTTGAGTGTAGCAAGAAGCTTTTTGTTTTGTTGGGATTGGATATTGATAATCGATGCGATAGCTTTATCACTTGTGTCGCTATAGTTTTTCATTTCGCTCGGCATCTCGTTTGCTAAGGCGTTGATCTCACCTGCCGTTTTTGCTTTGAATGATTTTTGCATAAAATCCATTGCGACAGGGGCGTATTTAAGAAATGAAACCGTGTCGTTTCCGTAGAGTTCTTTAATATTGGCGAACTGCTTGTCGGTTAGATTTAGGTCGGCAATCGCTTGTTTCGTCTCTTGGTCTGAGGCTTTCATCGTGCCCGGGATGATTGTGCTATAGACTGTTAGTGTGGCTGTGAGATAGTTAAATAACCAGCCCTCTACTACGAGCCGAGCGTCGTCGGGAGCGCAGTTTGCTGCTTTAGTGTATTTTTCGGTGAAAAAGCCAAACTTTGATATTGCGTCGTAGCGTTGCTTATTTGTGTACTGCAGTTTTGAGACCTGCTGCTGGTTTTTGCTGTCAAATTCCGAAAATGGATCAGACTTGCATGTTGTTGCTATGCTTGCTCTATAGGTGGCCAGCGCAGTCTTGAGGGCTGCGGTGAAACTGGTGTAGTCTTTGGCTGTTTTGATGGCTAAAAGCTGTGTATATAGCGCGTCATGAGTATTGTGACGGGCGACGACATCCTTTATTCGCTTGTCCTGGCGGTCTATGACCGCCTGGACGGCTATGCCAGCTCTTTCGTCGAGTATTTTTGCTGATACAAAATAAACAGCTGTGATGCTTCCAGCGAGTGCGAGCGGTGCAACAACGGCGAGGCAAATGACCTTTAAGATGTTGCTGGTGTGAGAAGAGTCATCTGAAATATATGCAGGCATGCACTTATCGTATCATGCTTATGCAAATCGAAAAACTGTCTTTTACTTAATTAATTCCTGACCATTATTGGTGCGGATATGTTCCATGCTGTAATCCCATGCCGCACCTGTTTTTACGTGCGGGTTAAAAATATGTTGAGGGTCAAAAATATCTTTGGTAGTGCGGAATAATTGGTAGACATGATCACCGAATACGGCTGGCAGCCATGGGCCACGTACCATACCATCGTTGTGTTCGCCGGCAAGCGTCCCGTTGTATTTCAGGACAAGTGGAATGATTTCGCGCATAGTTGGCTCGAGTTTTGCTTGGTCTGCTGGATCACTGATGCTCATGAGCGGAATAATGTGGAAATTACCGTCGCCGTAATGCCCGGCAATTGTCGCTGGGAGCTTGTATTTGCGGACGATTTTGCGTAATTGCGGCAGGAATTCCGGCAGGTACTTTGGCTGGACGGTCAGGTCATCCATGAACGGACTAGCGTATTTGTCGTGCACTTTCTGGCGCAGCAGCATTAGGCTAGCGCGACGAATCGTCCAAAATGCTTTACTGTCTTCTTCGTTGCCCTCGATTTCCATCTTGAGGTTAAAAGTTGTCAGACTGTTTTTAAGCTCTTCGATTTTCAGACGGACTTCATCGGCGCTCTCGCCTTCGAACTCGACCATTAATACCATGTTTGGCAAGTGACCGCGGAATTTTGCGACCGACAGCGCGAGGTGCGCTTGTGTTTTCACCCACTCTTTCATGCCGAGTTGTTTTTGGAAGAGGCGGAAGTGTTTAATGCCGAGGCTGAAGGTGATGTCGTCAAAGCCTTCAAAGGTCGCTGGTTGATGTTCCATGACAGTTTTAATGATCGTGCCAAGCTGCTTGATGTTTGGCAGATACAGTACGAGCAGGCCCCGATGCGGTGCTTTTGGTACGACGTGCATTTTAATATCTGTGATAATGCCAAGGGTGCCTTGGCTACCGGTAATCAAACGTGTCATGTCAAAGATGCCTGTGTGACGATCCCAGACACTCCATAGGTTGTAGCCCATCGAGTTTTTGTTGACTTTCGGTCGAGCATTCTTGATCTCGTCATAATTTGCTTCAATCAGCTCGTAAACTCTGCGGTACAGTGCGCCTTCAAAGTCATCTTGCGCCATTTTAATATCAAGTTCACGCTTGTTGAGCGGCTTGACGGTATATTCCTTGCCGTCAGCGAACACTACCTTTAGTTCTTTGACGAAGTTTTCGGCATTGCCAAAGCGAAGTGATTGCTCGCCGCCGCTATTATTGCCAACGATGCCGCCGATTGTGCACAGTGCGCGACTTGCTGGCACGCAGCCAAGCATAACGCCGTGAGCGTCGGTGACGGGGTCAATATCGTGCATGAATGCGCCCGGTTGAGTATGGAGCTCGCTGCGCGTGACGCCGTGGAGTGTGTTGAAATGCTTCGTCATATCGATCAAAAGTGAATTGCCGATAGAGGCGCCTGACATATCTGTACCTGCACTGCGGGGTGTAATAGACAGGGCTGGGTATTCTTTCTTGTGCTGAGCGACGAAATGAACCAGCTTTTTGATGTCCATGCTGTTTTTTGGGAAAAGCACCGCTTCAGGAGTCATTTCATAAATGCTCGCGTCGTGACTATATGTTTTGCGGACTTGTTCAGTTGTGTTTATTTCGCCTTCAAAAATACTCTTCAGCGCAGGAATGATACTATGCATGCCCCTATGATACTAAAAGCATAAGGGTTTTGCCTAGGGGATTTACTGCTTTGGGGACTGCTTTTTACTATTACCGCCAAAGACGGAACTCAGCGAGATACGATTGCTGTATTCCAGGGTGCCGTAACGGAAAATACGAACAGCGGCACTAATTGCGATAATACCGGCAACGGTGACGATAACGAGTCCGATGACTGCTTCATGTGGCTGCAACGTGCCAAACGCATTACGAATCAACAGTGTAAACGGTGCGGTTAATGGGAAGTATGACAATCCCGCAACTACCGGTGAGCTTGACGGTGTCATAAGCATGGCGAAGAAGTAAAATGGCACCATCATCATCAAGATGACAAAGCCAAAGAAACTATTCGCCTCTTTGGCGGTTGGAGTCGCTGCGCCAATACCAACAAGAAGTCCGGTGAACAGCAAGAATCCAGACACAAGCAGTCCAGCGCCGAGCAGCGTTGGCCATAGCTCGATCTGGATGTTATTGAGGAGTGATGAAACATCTGGGATGTTTAACGTTTCTCTGGCAAAGAAATAAACAAGCAACACAGGAACCAAAATGACGGCGATTTGAATGAACCCCAAGATGATCAGTGAAACGATTTTACCGATGATGAGCGCGCGTGAGGTGATGCTTGTCAGGAGCATTTCGGTGACACGATTCTCTTTCTCTTCGGTGGTGCTAGTGAGCATTTGGTTTCCGAGCAGGACAATAATCGCATAGAATACGACTAAAAAGATTGCTGGCGGAATGAGCTGTCCAATTGGATTGATTTGTTCGCCGTTTTTGTAGTTTGTCTGAGTGGTTTCAACTTTACCTTGCATGACAGCTGCTACGCTCGGGTTTGGCACGGCGGCAACGGCTGAGTTCTGTGCCAATTGCGTCGCAAAGGTGGTGTATTTGCTGTTATCAATGAGTCCGGCGTTTTTGTTGTAGACTTCAATCTTGTTTTTGCTAAGATCTGATGGATAGTAGAAAAATGCATCTACTTTGCCTTGCTCTACTTGTGCGATACCCGCCTGCTTGCTGGCTGCGGTCTGTGCCTTGAGTGCGGTAAGGGTTTGCGCTGGGATGATCTTTGACTCATCAAGTACGACCAGGCTAAATGGCTCTTTGGCTAGTTCTTGTTCGCGGGTATCTTGTGATTTGTTCGAGAAGTAAATGACGCCAAAAATAACACCGAACAACACTGGAATTGACAAGACGCTAAACCAGAATGTCGGTTTTTTAAGCGTGCGGGTGAGCTCGAATCTTAAGACGGTACCAAAATTATGCATGATTATTTCTCCCCTTCCGAGCCATAAATTGTAACAAAAATTTCATCAAGCGATGGACGTTGAATATCGAATGTCGAGATTGCTAATCCATCGACGGCTGCGAGGTCTCGCAGGATGCGCTGCGGCTCGACGAGCGGCTCTAGTTCAGCGTAGGCTGTCTCTTTCTTAGTGATTGTATACAGGCGTGGACGATTTGGTAGTACGCCGCTAAAGCGTAAAATGATGCGTTGGCCGCCAAAGTCGTCTTTGATTTCGTCAATTGTACCGTAGGCTCTAGCGACGCCGTCTTTTAGTAGGAGCGCACGCTGGCAAAGTCGTTCGACCTCTTCCATTTGATGTGTGACCATGACGACACTTGCGCCCTTTTTGTTTTGCTCGTCGATAATGTCCATTAGCAAACGACGGTTCACGGGGTCGAAGCCTTTCGTCGGTTCATCGAGAATGAGGAGTTCCGGATCGTTCATAATAGTCACGCCCAGCTGAATCTTTTGCTGCTGGCCTCCGGATAGCTTGTCGAGGCGTGTTTTGGCTTTGTCGGCCAGATCGACACGTTCGAGGTATTCAAGTGACCATTTACGCGCATCGCTTTTGCGGATGCCCTTTAATTGCGCAAAGTATGTCATGACATCGATGACTGATTCTTTTTTATAGAGGCCGCGCTCTTCTGGGAGGTATCCTAGTTTGCTGGCGCTCATTTTCGGATCGAATGGTCGTCCGTCGATCAATAATTCGCCGGCAGTTGGCTCGTATAGGCCGAGGAGGGCGCGGATTGTGGTTGTCTTGCCAGATCCGTTACTTCCTAAAAAGCCAAAAATCTCGCCTCGTCGTACGTCGAATGAGAGGTCGCGGATGACTGTCTTTTTTCCGAAATCCATACGGAAATGATCAATGCTGACGAGCGAATGGTCGGCTTTCTGTAATGTGCTCATGGGCCCTCCTGGCAGTTGGCTTATACGGTATCTTTCTTATTCTACCATGTCATAAGAGTAAGCACTATTGCAAAAATAAGCATTTTGGTGTATAATATATTTTATGGAATTTGGTAAAAACAATGGCAATTCGGAAATTACATCAAATCATATGCTACTTGAACGAGTTTTAGATGAAAACAGCGAACTAGTCGAGATTATTGTTAGTAATGGGCACGCAGAGCGTCTAAAATCTATTTTGAACCATGCTGATCAGCGCTTTAACGTATGTGCCGAGGCTGAGCGCTTACAGGAGATGAGCCTTTTGCGTCAAATGCTTGTTAGTTGTGCTGAACAGCCGCTATTCGACAATGAGTCTTTTGCAGACGAGATGGGGCCTGGAGATCTGGCATCAGATTACAAGCATATGCCAGATGAGGATCCCGAGGACTTCGCCGTGGCTCCTTTTGAATCTTCGACGGATAATGTCATCTCTCTCGACGCTTTTCGCGCCCGACGCCGTTCTTAGATCAAGTTCAGCCCACCCTTTTTGCCCGTTAAATGATCGATTTCATTATGCTTTTTACTAATCTCTTGCTGTAAATGATGTATTTCGCTTTCAAGCTTGTTTACTTCTCGTTCAATATTGTTTGCGTCTTGATCGAGGCGTATTGCTTGCGCGTCAAGCTGATCTGCTTCATTATTCAGTCGATCGGCGGCGGTCTGCGCATTATGTGCATGCGTCGCATCGCCTGCACTTTTGTATTGCTCAAACTTTTGTAGTTCGCTTGCGGCGCGTTGTCGATCGTCTTGAGCTCGATGTCGTAAGTTCAATGCATCTGATTGTGCTTGATGTAAATTCATTTTCGACTCCTTAACTTTTGTTGCGCGTAATGGCTACACTCCAATATCAGCGAGATCAAATCCATAATCTTCTAGTGTTGTAACTACCTGTTCTTTATCACCTACTTTGTATTCATGGGCGAGTGCGTCTAGAAATTCACCTGCATTTTCGTAAATCACACCACCGAGTTCGTATACCACTGTGTCCTCATTATCCATTCACGTCTCCTCTTTTGTAGCTTTATAGTATCGAGCATTCCAGGTAGTGTCCGTAAAAATTTTCACAAGAGAAATACGGTATACTAAAAGGAGTAGATAATTCTGAAAAGGAGCATAAAATGGCACTCGAAGGCACAAAGCTGCAAGATTTTGAACCACGCGACAACGTACAATCACTTGAAATTATTGATCTCGTCGAAGGAGCTGGTGACGAAGTTCCTGCAGGCGCGACAATCACGGCACACTATACTGGTGCACTGGTTGCAGATGGCACAATTTTCCAAAGTTCAATTGATTTTGGCCGACCAATTTCATTTGGTTTGAATCAAGTTATCAAAGGCTGGACAAATGGTGTTCCGGGTATGAAAGTTGGCGGTACTCGTCGTTTGGTTATTCCAGCCGAACAGGCGTACGGCGCAAGCTCACCTGCTCCGAACATTCCAGCTAATTCAGACCTTGTATTTGATATTGAGCTCGTCGCGATTAACTAAGTAGTCGTTTGCCACACTAAAAACTCCCGCTGTGATGCGGGAGTTTTTAATTGATGTCAGAGTTAGCTTGCTTTGCCGTTTTCGTCGACGTCAACGACTTTCGACTGGTCGATTGGCGGTTTGACTGGCATAACTGCCCAAAGGATCACATACGGAATGAATCCAGGGAGTCCGCCAGGTATTAGGAGTAGTAGAAAGATCACGCGAATAATCGTCGCATCAACGTTCATGTATTCAGCAAGGCCTCCGCAGACGCCAGCAATCTTCTTATCAGTCTGTGATCGGTATAGCTTCTTCATACATCTAGTATAGCAACTTTGGTATACTAAATCACAAGGAGAGCTTTACCGACGCTATGAAGAACTAATCTGTCCAATAAATCTACGTAATTGATATGAAAGGATGGGTATTTTATGTCGAAAGGCCAAAACAAACGAAAAGAAGTTAAAAAGCCGAAAAAGCAAAAAGTAACTGTATAAATAATAACCCCGCATGGAAACGTGCGGGGTTATTATTATGCCGTCAGTGAGTCGTCTTCGCTATCTGCTCTTTTTCGGGCGGCTACCTGACGGACGGTTGCTGATCCAATAGACTTATTGAGTTTAATCCTCCGGCTGATCTCAGAAATTTCATCAATAGACCGCGGCTTGTAGTCCGATAAATCAACTAAGCGAATCTCTGGGGGTACTTCGCTAATTCGATCTTTAATTCTAAAGAATTCTTTGTAGTGATAGTCCTCGCCTCGGAGTCTACGATCGGGTTCTATCCAGCGTCGCCTTGCGAGTCCTCTGACGTTCTCGATTGACTTACTGAGAGCCTCGGCGGCATAGTGCGCCTCCATGTAATACTTCATAATCTTTTCATCAGGTGGCTCCACTGGCTCTGTGACGATATGAAGCCAATTGTGAAAAATGCGAGGTGTGGTGAGTTTATTGCTACTGAGATTGCGGAAGCGTTGAGGGTCGGTGTCATTTTCCGTCTCGAAATCATACCATTTGTTTGGCCAGTATAGATGATGTTCGTCGTTTTTTTCCGATTGCCAGTCATAGGTCGGTTTTATTGTCTGTTTGACTTGTTTGATAAGCTCGCGAATATCGACAAGCCCAGTTTCGGAATCGACCGGAGTTGGCATGCGACCATCGGCGTAAGGATCGTAGAGCCACGTGTCACGGGGCGGAAGTTGTTTGGGCGAAAAGCTACCGTCAGGTTGAAATTCACCCCTTTTCATTTAGTCCCCGAGCTCCATGTATGTTTTGTTCCCCATTTACCTATAGTTATACGAAACTGTTTTTGGTTTGTAAATAGTTGTGTTATTTTTCACTGTTTCGATCCCAAAAAGTAGGTACGATAGGTATCGTGATGCTTGAAATAAGCAAGATTTATCCCGAGGAGGCATGTAGGATTTCTCGGGAGGAAGGATGGTTATATGACCAGACAAGAAGAATTTAAAGTAAGCGGCGAACAATTAGTCGGCAAAGTAAAAGAACTAATCCGCGAAGGTAATATTCGTCGTATCATCATCAAAAATAGAGATCAAAAAACACTAGTCGAATTCCCATTAACCATCGGTATTGTCGGAACTGTTCTTGCTCCTGCTCTCGCGGCGGTGGGAGCGGTGGCGGCGCTGATCACAGAATGTACGCTGATCGTAGAGCGTGACGATGATCCGCGCACAGCAACGACTGGCCGGGAGGTTGTTAAGAAGGCGATGTAATTAAGCGTCGAAATCTAGCGCCTCAAGGGTGTGCTCGATATGGCTATTGGAATTGCTAACTTCCATTAGCATGAATGTAAGTGCGGTAATCGTTTTCGCACTTTCCGGATATTCGCCCGAGGGATCGATTTGCGGCAAGTACGCCTCGATCAGGCCCTCAAGTGATGGATAGTCGTCTAGGAATGACGTCGTGTCATGAATGATAGTCTGCGCTTCATCTTCCCCTCGGACTTCTTTGATATATTGGGGGAAGTTTAATTGCAGCCCCACTGAGCTTGGCTGCATGAGGCGGGCGACCCCAATTGCAAAGCAGATACCTTGTTGTGAAGCGAAGTCGGCACGTAGATCTCCGTCGTTGTCTGAAAGTAAATTAGTGAGGTCCGAGACAAAGTTGGCAAATCCAGGTTCGTCCATAATTGACTCTTCAGGTATAAAACTACCATTCTTTTCGTAGACATCATTAAGAATTGGAATCAGGCCATCGAATTGTGTTTCGATTTTTGAGTCTATTCTCTGTTCGACTGGTAGAATTTCGTAATGGGTCATTTTGCATAGAATATAACAAAAAGAGGCTTACGAAAAGCCTCTTTTTGTTCAACCCACTTCCTAGCTGATGCTTAGAAGGGTCCAGCTGCCACCATGGTTATCGGTTCGCAGGCGGAAATCACGTGCACCGTCACTCATTGTGAGGATCTGTGCAATGCGCTCTCCGCTTTTGACTACCATACGCAGGCCGGCGTCTACGAAGTCGTACGTGCCTCCTTCGTATTCCATGCGCCGTGGGTAGGCCTGCATATCGCGTCCGAATCCCATACTTGTGATGGCTACTGGTGTGTTGATTGTATTGGATTTTGTCATATTCCTGTCCCTTAGAGAAAACTCTTTTTAAATTTTGAGTAAAAATAAAACTGACAACGAGAATTATTGGTCAGCTGCGGAATTTAGGGTTTTAGCTACGAGGTACTAATGCTGGCACCGCTCTGCCGATTAGCTTGTTGCCTGAAGTAGCGATTGAATATGAAGTATGACAGGGACGCTTTGCACAGAATGCTAGTGTGTATGCCTACTTTGATTGTGAAAAGGTCTGTAAGTAGAAAGGTTCCTCCCGCAAACGGTCTCCACCAGTACTTCCATGACCACTTATTAGTATACTCCGCGGATCCGTTGAGCGGTCAATGGCATAAGCGTTTTTTACAACTTGAAATGCGGCTGCTATTTTACGGATTTTCGCTTGAAGAAATATTTATCAAGAAGGTACCGAGGTCGCACTGCCCCAAGCACCGCCCCGACAAGGATCACCCAAGCAAAGCTCACGAGCCACCCGGCAAATACATCCGTTGGATAGTGAACGCCTAGATAGAGGCGCGTAAAGCCGATGACAAGGATATAAATGCTACCAATGCTAATGGCCGTCCAGCGCCACTTAGTGTGCCATAGGATCGCAACAAGGCTAAATGCCAGCGCGCTCGAAAGCATAGCGTGGCCGCTTGGGAATGAGTATGTTGTTTCGGTGACGATGTGCTCCCAAAGGTTTGGTCGGTCACGTTCGAAGGTGAGCTTTAAAAGAAGATTTAGGGCGCCTGCACCTAGTACGCCAGCAGCTACTTGTGTTGCTGATTGCCATTTTTCTCGCCAGATTAGCACCCCGACGACTGCCATAGCGATGCCGAGCACGAAGCCAACTCCACCAAATTGCGTTAACGTGACGATGACATGATTGAGGCTGGTAGATGCGTGATGGTAAATGCCAAGGAGGATTTTGTCATCGTATGGCAGCGTATCGCCTTCGAGCACTTCGTCGGCAATAAAGGCGAAAAGAAAAACGGGAATGCAAAATAATATGAACGCCAGGATCAGGTGTTGAAGCGTTGAGCGTCCAACCGGACGATTAACACGGGCAAAGATATTATGCGTGAGCGACATAGTTCCCTTATCATACCACCGCTGTCGTCGTATAATAAAGAGAGTGTTAATTAAATCTATGACTGGAGGATGTGTATTGTGGCCGAGCAAACTATGCCGACAGTAACGTTAAATAATGGTGTCACGATGCCTCAGCTTGGACTGGGGGTTTGGCAGTCAAAAGATGGCGCCGAAGTAGAAGCGGCAGTCACTGCTGCGATTAATGCTGGGTATCGCTTGATCGATACGGCAGCGGTGTACGGTAACGAGGCGGGTGTTGGCCGGGCAATTGCGGCGAGTAATGTAGCGCGCGCGGAATTGTTTGTGACGACAAAATTATGGAATGCCGATCAGGGATATGACCAGGCACTCGAGGCGTTTGATAAAAGCCTTCAGCGTCTCGGACTTGATTACGTTGACCTGTATTTAATTCACTGGCCCGTTCCGTCGGCGGGTAAATTTGTTGATTCGTGGCGGGCGCTAGAAAAGCTCTATGCCGACAAGAAAGTCCGCGCCATTGGTGTCAGTAACTTCAAAGAGCATCATCTGGAGGAGTTGATGCGAGATACTGCCGTTACGCCGGCAGTAAACCAGATCGAGCTCCACCCCTACTTCCCACAAAATGACATGCGCGAATGCTGTAGTCGACTTGGTATCCAAGTAGAATCATGGAGTCCGATCGGCGGTGGCGGCGGTGCATTGCTGAGCGAGCCATTACTACAGACGATAGCTGATAAGTACGGCAAAACACCAGCACAAGTTGTCATTCGATGGCATATTCAAAATGGCCTGGTCGTCATTCCAAAATCAGTGCATGCTGAGCGCATTCAGCAGAACGGTGACGTGTTTGACTTCGAGCTGAGTGATCAGGATATGATTGAAATTAATTCACTTGAAACCGGCGTGCGTATTGGCCCTGATCCGGACGAGGCAAATTTCACCTGAAGAACCGGTTTTGTGCAGTTAGCACACCGACTAGGATTAATTAAATGGCGATAGACAGTACTCTTTCACTTCTTGATCAACCGATGGTATTTGTTGACGTCGAAACGGACGGCATGAATTATGTGCGTGGGCACGTGATTGAAGTCGCGGCGATTCGTGTCGAGAATGGCCGAATTACAGAGGAGTTTCGTAGCTTGATCAATCCTGGAATTGATATCCCCTACTTTATTACGAATCTGACAGGTATTACGACGCACGACGTGCAGGGCGCGCCGACGTTTCATGAAGTCGCCGATGAACTGTACGAAGTTATGGAAGGTGCCTTGTTCGTCGCGCATAATGTCCGGTTTGACTATTCATTCCTAAAGCAAGAATTTCGACGTGTCGGTATTGATTTTGCGCCAAAGCAGCTTTGTACTGTTCGCCTTTCTCGCGCATTGTATCCAGAACAGCGCAGTCACAAACTAGCGGCGTTGATCGAGCGACATGGCTTTGTGTTTAGTGACCGTCACCGGGCGTACGACGATGCGCATGTGCTGTGGCAATTTCTGCAGCATGCCAGGGATAATTTTGATGAAGCAACGTTACTAGAGGCTTTTCAAAAACAACTTCGCCATCCGTCGCTTCCAAAGCATATCAACCGCGAAGTTATAGACGCATTGCCGGAAGCGCACGGCGTGTACTTTTTCGACGACGAATTCGGCAGTCCTGTGTACATTGGTAAAAGCGTTAATATCAAGCGTCGCGTCATGAGTCACTTCACGCGTGACAGCGAAGAATATAAAGAGTTCAAGATGGCACAGTCGGTGCATGGTATTCGTTTTCAGGCGACTGGCGGTGAACTAGAAGCATTGCTACTCGAATCACATTTAATCAAGACGCTGCAGCCACTATACAATCGTAAGCTCCGCCGCGTCACCAAACTGACGGTGGCGGTTAGTTCGGTTGACGAGCGTGGCTATGTGACAGTTGGTTTAGAAACGCTCGCCGATCCAGATGACGCACAGCGTGGCGATATCCTTGCTACTTACCCACGTCGGGGTATGGCAAAAGAATCGCTGCTGCGAACTGTAAAGACCTATGATCTTTGTCCGAAATTATGCGGACTAGAAAAGTCAAAAGGCGCCTGTTTTTCATACCAACTTGGCAAGTGTCGCGGTGCTTGCGTCGGTGCGGAAAGTGCCGAAGACTATAATCGCCGCGTCGCTCTCGCCTTCGAGCATAAAAAGATTGAAGTATGGCCGTACGACAGTCCGGTGATCGTCCAGGAACAATCATATGACGGTGAAGTATACAAAGGTTTTGTGGTTGATGAATGGCGCATTGTCGGCTATATCGAACAAGATGAATTTGGTCAGACGACATTTAGCGCACAGTCGCAACCGTTTGACCTTGATTCGTATAAAATTCTACGTGCGTTCATGAACGACCACGCGAAGCGGTTGACGATCTCGTCTATTTCCCGGCAGCATCTGGATGACCTGTCGTAGTGTCTTATTGAGTGTGTTCGCGAATGATCTCGTTCGCGACTGATGTATCGAGACCGTACTTATTTGTGATGTATGCGCTAATTTTTCGTAGTTTTCGTTCTCGATGGACGCCGGAATAACGTATACTTTTATCGATGCGATTTTGGATGACTGGTTCAGTTTGGACGTAATGTTTGGTAATTTTCTGAAACTCATTATCAATTTTCTTCTGTAGAAATCGCTCACTATCAATTGGGGCTTGCAAGAGTATTTCGTGAACAATGTCGGCAGCACTCACTTCTCCGTCTAGTAGTTGATGAGTTGGCTGCCCGCGTTCGTCAATTGTGTATGCCTCGAATGTTTTTGTATCAAGGCTATAGCCTTCGACAAACTCTTCGTTTTCGCGTGAATGAAGGACGACGTAGTAATACAGTTCGTTCCTTCCGACTTCAAACGTGACTTCGCAGTCAGATTGATGGTCGTCCCAGTACATGGATCTAGTGCCGTATTCACCTACCTCTTCCTGATCAAGTTCGACAAGAATACTTTCGGACAATAGTCGAATGTCACGGAGTGTGTCGTGGTGTTTGTCGAACTTGGATATATGGTTCGGTGACTGCTCGGACATAATTACATTTATAGTAGACCGGAATACTACTGCTGGCAAGTGAGCGCGCGAATCCAATCTGTGATACCCTAGTAACAGATGAAAGCTCTTGAATTTGAGATTCACCATCGTCTGGATGGCGCTTTGGCGCGCACCGGTACGATCACGACGCCGCACGGAACGATTGAGACGCCGGCGTTTATTCCTGTTGGTACGAAAGCGACGCTCAAAGCGCTGACACCAGAGCAGCTTGAGGGGGTTGGCGCGCAGGCGGTACTGGCTAATGCCTATCACTTATATCTGCGACCTGGCCACGAACTAATTGACCGCGCGGGTGGATTGAATGCATTTATGAATTGGAAGAAGCCGACATTTACTGATAGCGGTGGGTTTCAAGTAATGTCACTTGGTGTCGGGTTCAAGAAAGTGATCGACATGGACGGCCAGACTGACGAAAAGCCGCTGGCAAAAAAGGATAAGTTGGCGTGGATTGATAATAATGGTGTCCGATTTAAATCACATCTTGATGGCAGCTATCACTACTTCACACCAGAACTTTCCATGCAAATCCAGCACGGTATTGGCGCGGATATTACGTTTGCTTTTGATGAGCTGACGACACTACATCATGACTATGATTATCAGGTTGAATCGCTTGATGAACGAACACATCCTTGGGCGGTGCGCAGTCTTGTCGAACACCAACGTCTAAACGAAGAGCGATCGCATCGTCCACCGCAAGCGTTATTCGGCGTCGTGCAAGGCGCAGATCACGAAGACCTACGACGCAAGTGTTCGCAGTTTTTGGGCGCAATGGACTTTGACGGGTATGGGCTTGGCGGTGCGCTGCGCAAAGAAAATATCGGCGAAATCGTTCGTTGGATGAACGAGGAGCTGCCAGAAGACAAGCCACGACATATGCTGGGGATTAGCGAACCTGATGACATTTTTGAATGTATCGAAAACGGTGCAGATACGTTCGACTGCGTCTCGCCTGCTCGCGTTGGGCGCAATGGTGCGCTGTACACGCGATTTGGTCGGGTTAATATTACCCGTGCTCAGTACAAAGATGACTTTACACCGTTTGATAGTGAATGCGACTGCTATAGCTGCCAAAGCTATACGAGCGCCTACCTGCACCATTTATTTAAGTCGGATGAGCTGCTGGCAAATACACTTGCGACCATTCATAACGAACGCTTTATCGTAAAGTTAGTTGATGACATCCGTGCAAGTATCGCTGATGGATCTTTCTACGATTTCAAGCAATCATTCCTCGCTGATTATTACTCTAAAAAATAAAACACCCCGCCTCCACGGAGTGTTTGCTCGACGTGGGAGAACGGGGCTTAGTTAGTGGCCTAGCTTGACGGCGCGTCGTACTTTTTGGCATGTACGTTGACGAGATTGTCTTGCGGTGTCGGCACGTCCGACACGGTACTGATTGATGGCTTCTCGAGAGGATCGATTGATGTGAGCGCATCGCATCTCGTGTGTTGCGTCCAAGTCTCCGCGAAGTGCTTCGTCTGCACTGCAGCTTCTCCAGGCCATGGAGTGTAGCGTGTTATTGTCACTTTCGAGCTTGGCGTAGATCGTGTTGACGACGGACATGAAGCGGAACTCATGTGTGCTCAGTTCAGTCCTTCGTGTAACTATGCCGTAGTTAGCATAGATCTTCGAGAGTTCGCTGATCGCCGCGGCGACATAGGTGGTCACTTCAATTTCTGCGAGCGTGATCCGATCGGTCCAAAGCTGTGCTTCCATGTACGTATCGTAGGTCATGGGGATCATAGTAGCTCCTTGGAAGTACGGTAATGGATAAAATTATCATACCATATTACAAAAAATATGCAATTCCCAAAGCTTCCCGTCTCTGCTATACTACAAACAAACTTAAGGAGTTATTTCATGAAAGTGCGTATTGATATTGATACAAGTACCTTTGTCCGTTTTTGGCTGGTTGTGATCGCCTTTGCCTTTGCGATCCTTGCCATTTACAGTGCACGGACAGCCCTTATTATTATTGGCGTCGCCTTCTTCTTGGCACTAGCCTTGAACCGTCCGGTCTCGGCGCTTGCCGACAAACTACCCGGCCGTAGTCGTGTTGGCGCGACCGCGCTCGCCTATATTGCTGTCGTTGCCTTTTTGGGGTTGATTATCTTTACGGTCATTCCACCAATCGTACAGCAGACCGCTAAATTTACCGAAACAGTTCCAAGTCTTGTTGATAGCGCGACAAAGCAATGGCACGGTCTTGATTCTGTGATTGATCGCTACAACCTACAGCCACAAGTGGACAATGCAGTCGAGTCAATCAAATCAAACGCTGCTGGCTGGGCGGCAAGTATTGGCAGTAATGTTGTGTCTGGTATTGGCTCGCTCGCTGCACTACTGACGTCGACATTCCTCGTTCTTGTGCTTTCATTCTTGATGTTAATTGAAGCGCCAGTTTGGCTAAAACGCATCTGGAGTTTGTATAACGATAAGGAGCGTATGGAGAACCACCGAGAGATGGCAACGCGTATGTACAATGTCGTCACTGGATATGTCACTGGCCAATTAACGGTGTCTGCAATCGGTGCGGCGTTTGCGGGATTATTCGTCTTTATCCTGAGCTTCTTCTTTCCGGGCGTTGCGCCAAATCTGGCGATGCCAACTGCGGCAATTACGTTTGTACTATCGCTGGTGCCAATGTTCGGTGCAACGATTGCCGGTGTGATTATCACGATTCTGCTCGCACTCAATAGCCTGCCTGCGGCAATCGTCTTTGTGATTTACTTCATCGTATATCAGCAGCTGGAGAATAACTTTATTTCACCAACTATCCAGTCAAAGGCTGTCGAGCTGTCGGCACTTGCCGTGCTTGCATCTGTGACGATTGGTCTGTATGTGTTTGGTATTGCGGGGGGTATCATTTCAATCCCAGTCGCAGGATGTGTAAAGGTGCTTCTCGAAAATTATCTACGAGGAGCTAAAAAGGAGCGTGAAAAAAGTGATCGCCCACTACACAAGCTGGTAAAGAAAATTCAAAAAGAAGCCTAAAAATTTTTAGATAAAAAGCACCCCGCCAAATGATCTTGGCGGGGTTTTGATTGTTCGCTTTTTAGAGGTGGGCTCCACGAAGGTGGATCACCGCATCGGCAAGGAAGTTGTCCGGATATTCGAACGGATTCCTGTACCAATCGATGAGCACTTGCTGGACTGAGTCTGCGTCGAGCTCATCGTTGTCGATGATTCGACGTATAGCGGGAACGGTCAGGTCCTCGATCTGCACCTCGTAGTCGAGGCAGTGCAGATGAAGGGCGGCGACGGCATCGCGCGTTTCTTTTTCGAATTCGGCGATGAACAGGTCGTAGTCCTGTGTCATCTCCTCCTGAAGCTTGCGCCAGAGCTCGTTCTCTTCGGCTACTTCATTCGCGTACTCATTGAGTCCGGCGTTGATGTCGATTCGAGCGAGGACCGCGCGTCGTCCCATGCCAATGATCATTGCTTCTCCTCTTGTAGGTGAACAACGTGTAGATAATATCATAAAAATAATAAAAAGTCAATATGTTCAAGAAAGAACGATGCCCCGCCCGGAAATCCGGACGGGGCGTATGTTCGTACAACCTAACAAATGGTTTGCGATCGTCATTGATCAGGTTTAGGTGGTTAGACGTGAGGCTATCGATGCCCCCATCTCTTCTTGAGCGCCACTGCTTCTTCGCAGAATGCTCGAGGATTGAGAGTCGCGTCGCGGTGAACTTCCGCTTTTGGCGGTGTGGGTTCGCCGATTCCGGTGGGTGCTGTCTGGTCGTTGTTGTCGACTGTATTGCTCATCGGATTCTCCTTTTTGTTCGTGTACGAACATGAATATAGTCGCATATCCACCTTAAAAAATCAATCCGTGGACGAGTACAATAAGAGCTAGCTTAGGTATTCCCAGACGCTGCCATGGGTGGTGTCTCGAACGGCGATACCTTCGTCGGCGAGTTCGTCGCGGAGTTTGTCAGAAAGTGCCCAGTCTTTGTTTTCGCGGGCCTGTTGACGTTCCAGAATGGTTTGTTTTTGCTCATCGGTAATATCGGGTGTGCTGTCGCGTAGTTGCAGGCCAAGCGTGTCGTCGATCGTTTCAAGCAAGTCATTAAGGCTTTGCTGATGAATTGCAGTAAGTGGCTGGTTTTCGACGCGTGCAAAGGATTCATCAATAACGCGTAGCGCTTCCGGAGTATTGAGGTTGTCGTTAAGTGCTTCAATGATCGCCTGCGAAGCTGCGCGGAGTGACACTTCCTTGTCACTGTCGCTCTCGATCGTGTCGTGTGTTTGGTGGCGCAGCGCGGCAATGTTACGCCAATGATGTAAGCGGTTTTTGGCTGCAGTCAGATTTTCAAAGGTAAAGTTGCCCTCGTTTGAATAGTGACCTTGTAGGATAAACATACGATAATCAAACGGTGTATAGCCGCGCTCTTCGAGGTCGTCGAGCGTATAGCCGTTGCCGAGGCTTTTGCTGATTTTTGTACCGCCTGATTTCAGGTGGTTGTTGTGGATCCAAAAGTTAGAAAACCGTTTGCCGGTGACTGATTCAGACTGGGCAATTTCGTTTGTGTGGTGCACGGGAATGTGGTCGATGCCACCGGTGTGAATATCAAGCGTTTCACCCAGGATACTCATGGCCATAGCACTACATTCAAGGTGCCAGCCTGGAAAGCCCATCTTCCCTACTTCGTCGTTATCGATAAGGTTTGATGGCGTCTCCCATTCCATGTCGCGCTGTTCGTCTGCAGGTGAGAACTTCCAGAGTGCAAAATCTGATACGTTTCGCTTTTGCTGATTCATTTCAACGCGGGCACCGGCGCGTAGTGCGTCAAGGTCAAGTCCTGCAAAGTCAGCGTAGGTTGGGAATTTGCTGGTATCAAAATAAATGCCGTCGTCGATTTGATAAGTAAAGCCTTTTTCTTTGAGTGCGCGCACAAGATCTAGCTGTTGTGGGATATATTCGGTGGCTTTGGTAATGTGCTGCGGAGTGATTAAATTCAGGCGCTTCATTCCTTTTAGGAAATCATCACCGTAAAACTCAGCGACATCCCAAGCAGTCTTGCCCTCGCGGCGAGCGCCCTTTTGCATCTTGTCTTCGCCGGTGTCAGCGTCGCCTTCATTTTCGCCTGTTAGGTGGCCGACGTCAGTGATATTCATCACGCGCTCGACGTTGTAGTCGTTGGCAATCAGCGTGCGTACGAGCGTATCCCAGTAGATGTAGGCTGCCCAGTTGCCAACGTGCAGATAGTTGTAGACCGTTGGACCACATGTGTAAAGCGAGACCTGGTTGTCATTTTGCGGAGTGAATTCTTCGAGTGATTTGGTGAGCGTATTATGCAGTTTCAGGGACATAGTTTTTGATTGCCTTATCTGTCGCAGTTACTAGTTCTGCTACGATTGTATCGTATGATTCGTATGCGCGGAAGCCAGCTGCGTATTTGTGTCCGCCGCCGCCAAAGTAGCCTGCTACTGTTTCGGCAATTGGCAGGTTGCCGCGGAGCTTGCCGGTGATTTTGCCGTCAGGATAAGTCTTGATTGCAATGCCAAGTTCAACCCCTTCGACGAGGCGCATCTCGTCTAGAACGAGCACGCTTGGGTTGTATTGATCGCTGTAGGCTTGGATGTCTTCCCATGGAATGTGAACAAGGGCAAGTTTGCCGTCAAGCAGGTATTCGATGCGGCTGATTAGCTGGCCTTTGTAGGCGAGGATCTCTGGGGATTTTTTCATGAATTCGCGGCGGCGTTCTTCGATAGCTGAATTGCGTGCGCCAAGTTCGGCGAGCTTGCTGGCGACAAAGAATGTGCGTGGCGTGACGTTTTGTGTCGTTAGGCCCAGGCTGTCGCTCATAATCGCGACCATCATGTTTTCAGCTGCTTGTGCGTTGATTGTCCAGTTGTTGTCGCTGGCTAGCTTGTAAATGACTTCGCTTGTTGCAACGGCATCGTCTGACAGCATAGTGTGATCAAATGTCAGGTTTGATTCGGTTGTGTGGTGATCAACGACGAGCACTGGATGTGATTCGAGGAAATGGCGTACGCCGCGTGTTTCGAGGACTTTGGTGATCAGGACGTCAGCGCTGGTATCGACGATAATCGCCAGATCGGCATTCGTATCAAAATCGCAAACAACCCGGTCCCATCCCTGGATGTAGCGCATGTATTTTGGAATTTCTACTGGGCAATATAATACGACGTCTTTGCCGAGGTCGCCAAGGATTTCTTCGAGGGCAAGCGCGCTACCGAGCGAGTCGCCGTCGGGATTTTCGGCCTGGATGACAATAATTTTCTTTGCGTCGTTGATGAGAGTAGTTGCAGATTCGTACATTGGTATCTATTGTAACAGAGGCGGCTCCATTGCACATTATTGACAATATTTACTTTAAATAGTATAATTAAAAAGTAATCATGCTTTTTGTGATTAGTACTTCGCAATGAGGAAATGTTCCGTTCTCACAACGATCTCCCAAGGAGGAGAAATGGACACGAAGATGTACGAAGCGCTCGCGGCTCAGGCCAAAGCGGAGGCTCTTCTTACGAGAGGCATCCTGTTCGTACTCGCGGCAGTCATACTTTTCGTCATAAGTAGTCTGCTGGAAGGATTGGACGCGCGTGTCGTGGGCGGTCTTTCCGCTGCAATTATCGTTCCCGGAATTGAGCTCGTAGGAGTTTCGCTTCGTAAAATGAGGCCGCTCTTCAAGCGACTCGACAGTGAGGTGCGTGCACTTCACGACGTAAAGGCCAATTGACAGCTCGGCCCTGGCGGGATAACCCGCAGCGCTGTCACCGCCTTGAGGCGGGGTTGAGACTTTATAGTCTCCCCCGCCTCGGCGGATCCGACTATTGTTGAGCATTTCGCTCCAAAGTCAAAAACGACCCTCGAATGAGGGTCTTTTATTTTGCCTACAATTGAGGTCGTTTATCTAGTAATAAGCATAAGGACTTTGTATACTGGTACATATGCCAAATGCCGCTCGTACGCCCCATTCTAAGAGGCAGCTTATTCAGTATTTAATCGCATTTTATGCATTTGCGGCTTTGATGACCGTTACGTTCCTGATCGACGGCACGACGCGTGCACTTTATCCATATGTCGAATATGGCGCAATTCTTGGTACGGCCGTTGTCTTACCTGTCCTTCTTTTGATCGATCATAAAGTTCGACGTATTCGCGCTACTTACTTTTATGCAATGTACGCAACTGCGGCATGTATCGTGATTGGTTATCTGGGCGCATATAGTCCCCTGTCGACTGTCTGGATTATTATGTGTATTATCACGTATCAGCAATTTGGTACGAAGGGGTTTATTCTTAGTTCTCTCTTCCTTGTGTCGGTGATGCTGTTATTTTGTGCGATTGTTCCGGAGGGATATGTCTATGAAGATAACATTCCATCGTATACATTCTACGCGATGATTTTTTGTGCCGTACAGATCCTGACGGCGTATGTCTTTAAGCGCATCCTTGATAGTTCGGAGCATGCTCGACGTGAATTGCAACATACCCGCGAATTAGAGCTAATAGAGTTTAATAAAGTGAATGTGCTGCTTAATACGATTGACGAAGCGATTCTGACGCTTGATATGTCGATGCATGTTACAGCTCAGAATGCCGGCGCCTTGTCATTCTTTGATACGAACGGTTCGCTTATCGGGCGGCATATATCCGAACTACTTCATGTCGTTGACGGTCAGTCGCAGGCGGTGAACGTCGAATCGATGCTGATGGGTGCCTTGCGGAGCGTGACGCGTGAGGATTTGGTAATTCCAAGTGACGATCACGGTGATATGCGTATTAGCCTGCAGATGGCGCCAATCTATATCGCCAATCAGGGGGCCGAGCGTCAGGGTGTTGTAGTGGTGATCCGCGATATTACGAAACGAAAAACGCTCGAGGACGAGAAGGACGAGTTTATTAGCGTCACGAGCCATGAGCTTCGCACGCCAATTGCGATTGTCGAGGGGAGTTTGGGAAGCCTGGCTGCGCTGCAGGAGCGTGGCGCAGATCCATCAAAACTAAAGCAGATGATGAAGATGGCAACTGACCAGATTAAGTCTTTGGCTGCGATCGTAAATGATATCACGACGATTACTAGCTCGGAGGACGACGCGAACGCTGTCGTAGAAGCGGTCGATATGAACGAGCTATTCCTTGCAGTGTATGCAAAATACGAAGTTGAGGCGGCGGCAAAGGGGTTGCGCCTCGAGCTTGATATCCCTGGTGCGTTACCGACAATTCAAGCGGTGCGACTGTATCCCGAAGCGATCTTGCAGAATTTGCTGAATAACGCCATTAAATACACGACGATTGGATCGGTGACGCTTGCTGCACGCGTGACGGAACGAGGGCTTGAGTGTGCTGTGAAAGATACGGGCATCGGTATTAGCTCGACTGATATCAAGAAGGTATTCCAGCGTTTTTATCGCTCTGAAGATTATCGGACACGTGAAACTGGCGGGACAGGCCTGGGACTATATATTGTTCAAAAGCTTGCGGGCAAGTTAAATACAAGAGTGTCGGTTGAAAGCCGTTTGAATCACGGCTCGACATTTTCATTTGTCATTCCCCTAGATTCAAATACTTAAAGCGCGCGACGGCCTTCGAGGGCGTGGCTGAGGGTGATCTGGTCGGCATACTCCAGGTCGACACCGACTGGAATACCACGTGCAAGGCGTGACATTTTAACGGTGATGCCAGCGTCTTGGATGTGGCGCTGCAAAAAGAGTGCGGTCGATTCACCTTCGACGCTCGCATTGGTGGCGATAATAAGTTCTTGGACGTTATCTTCGGCGATGCGCTTCATGAGTTCTGGAATATGAAGCTGTTCAGGGCCAATACCATCGATTGGGCTGATTGCACCACCAAGTACATGATAAGTGCCGTTATACTGCCCTGTTCGCTCGAGCGCAACGATATCAAGCGGCTCTTCAACTACGGCGATGGTTGTCTTGTCGCGCGTCGGGTCATCGTAGAGTGGCGACACAGCCATGTCGGCATCGATTAACGCAAAGGTAACCGGGCATTGCTTGACGCCAGCGTGAAGCTGTCTGAGACCTGCTGCAAGCTTGTCTGCGACGTCCGGGTTGGCGCGCAGTAAAAAGTACGCGTAACGTTCAGCAGTACGCGCACCAACGCCAGGAAGGCGACCGAGTTCATCGATCGCCGCAGTAAGTGCTGCTGGCAGTAGTTGTGCCATCGTTACATTCCGAGGTTGCCGAGACCGCCCATCAAAGGCTTCATCTTCTCAGCAGCGATTTCTTGTGCTTTTTGCATGCCGTCACGAATAGCAATTTCGATCCAGTGCTCAAGCTCTTCAATGTTTTCTAGGTCGACATATTCAGGGTCAATTTTGACACTCTGCACTTTTAGCTCGCCGTTAATCTGTACGACAACAGCGCCGTCGCCAGCTTCAACTTCAATGATCTGCTTTTTCAGATCTTTTTGTGCTTTACGCAAATCATTCAACATTTTCATTTGGTCAAACGCCATGTGGGATACTCCTCCGGTAAACTTAAACTACTACTATTATACGATATTATTTATAGATATAGAAGCGGTCAGCCTCTGTTGAGTGGCTAGTTAGGACAATGCGATTGATCTCGCGGTTCTGAACGAGAGTATGCGCAGCACGTGTTGCAGCAAGTTCACCGGTGGTTGTCGGGGATGTTAGGACGTTGACTGTACCCTCTTTTTTAAACATAAGAACGCCGCTATAGCGAGCGACGGCCGTGTAGAACGGCTGCTCATTCTTGCTGACGAGAATATTTGTCGTGTCTCCGCTGCGCACTTGGTGGTTGAATAATGTCAGGTCACGAGTGAAGCTTTTTGCTGTCTGAGGATCGTAGTGGTAGCCATAGACGTAGCGATCCACGCCAGAAATAACTAGTCCGCTCACAAGCACGACAAGCGGTACGAGACCGACAATTCGCGCATATGGATTTCGTGGGAATAGTCCGTACCAGTAACGGAAGAGGTATGTTAGGCCACTTGCGAGCAGTAATAGGAACGGCACGAACGTGATGCTCGTATAGTCGGGGTTGATCAGGAGGATCGGTACAAGAAGGACGAGCCATGCTGTCAGCGTATAACTGCGAGCGGTATAGCGTGTCTTAAATAACTGCCAGCCGCCAAGTGCGATGAGTGCGATCGATCCGAGACCAAGGACTGGCGTCATAAGAGTGCCGCTCGCAGGCGCGATGAAATTAAGATATTGCTGCAGCAGTTGGGCGCCATTAGCAACGAAATTTGGTGGCCAATTAGCTGGAATGCCAAGTAATTGAAGGCCAAGAACAGGGTTTAGGTAGATGCCGTAAATAAGCGGCGCTGCAATAACAAGGGTAATAATACTAAAGCCGATTAGCTTTTTCGTCGACATGCGTCGCAGGACGTAACGAACGTGCGGGTGGAGCAACGCCGCACTAATGATCGCTAGAAGGAGATAAATGCTAAGCGGCGTATAAAGGCTGAGCGCTGCAATGACAAAGAACGCAACTTTCCAGAATGTCTTGTGACGGGCGTCACTTGTGATCATTGTCGCTGCGAGGAGTAGCCAGACAGACCACAAGATGTATACGATACTCGGTGTACCGGTTTGGGCAACGAATAGGAACTGCCCTGTCGTAATCATGATAATTGTTGAGAGCATGGCGACATTTGGACGGAACCAGCGGCGAAGCAGTAATAGCGCACCGAGGCTGGTGATGAACGCCAAGATCAGCGACGGCAGCTTGATGCTGAAATTACTAACGCCAAATGTCATTAGGATCACCTTTTGCATCAGGTAGTACGGCAAGTTAGGGATTGTGAGTGTCGAGAGGTCTTGCAGGTCAATTGAAGCGCTGCGAACGGTCGCGTTGAGTTCTTGTTGACTGAGGCCACCTGGAATGTATAACCCGGCAAAGACAAGGAGCGCAATTAATGCGATTGCGACCAGGCTATACCCGATCCAATAGCGCCAACGGTAGATGAAAAAATCAGTGACAAGTGTGCCCATAAATCATATTCATTATAGCACGTGTTATTCGTGCTGTTTATCTAACGACATAAATCGCAGACGCTCTGGGTGGAAGTAAAGCTCTACCTTGCCGACCGGACCGTTACGGTGTTTCGCGATGATCAGGTCGGTGATGTTCTCGCGTTCAGTTTCTGGGTTGTAGTAGGCTTCGCGGTAGATAAACATAACGATGTCGGCATCCTGCTCGATCGATCCTGACTCGCGGAGGTCGGAAAGTTGCGGAACCTGCGGTGTACGTGATTCAACGGAACGAGAGAGCTGTGACAGCGCAATGACTGGCACGTTCATTTCACGCGCGATCAGCTTCAGGCCACGACTAATCTCACTCACCTCTTGCACGCGGTTGCCTTCGGTTTTACTACTTCCTTGCATCAGCTGCAAGTAGTCGACGATAATCAATCCAAGTGGCGCATCATGAGAGGCGCGGCGGGCTTTGGTGCGCATTTCAAGGACGGATAGGCCTGGCTTGTCGTCAATAAAGATTGGCGCTTCGGCCATCTCACCCATTGCTTCTGACAGTTTGCTAAAGTCTTCGTCTGACAGATTACCAGTACGAATGTTCCACGCGTCAACGCCCGATGCATCAGCTAGCATACGGTCGACGAGCTGCTCCTTGCTCATCTCGAGGCTAAAAAAGAGCACCGACTGTTTGTTGGCAGTTGCCACGTTGTACGCAAGGTTGGTTACGAGCGTGGTCTTACCCATGGCTGGACGAGCGGCAAGGATAATTAGGTCGGATCGCTGCAGGCCGGCGGTCATATTGTCGAGGTCACGGTAACCGGTGCGAACGCCGCGAATAGCACCTTTGTTGCGGTGCAATTCTTCCATACGGTCGAAACTTTCAGTCAGAATAGTTTCGATGCTCGTTAGGTCCTGTTTTAGTGACTGATCACTAACGCTAAAGAGTTCTTGCTCGGCCTTTCCGAGGAGCTCTTGGACGTCGTATTCTTCGTCAAAGCCAAGTTCAGAGATTTCTGCACTCGCTTTGATTAGGCGACGGCGGATAGCTTTTTGTGACACCATTTCAGCATACGCTTCGGCGTGGGCGGCTGTCGGCACGTAATTAGTTAGTTCAGTTAGGAATGCTGCGCCACCAACGGTATCAAGTTCGTCCTTCTTCTTTAGCTCTTCGGTGAGCGTCAAAAGGTCGACTGGTTTGTGTCGCTCGAATAGGCGGAGCATTGCTCCATAGATAGTTGCATGACGCTTGTCATAAAAGTCGCGTGGAGTGACATGTTCGGTGACGTCAGAAAGTACTTCTTCGTCAATTAAAACAGCGCCGATCAAACTCATCTCGGCGTCGAGGTTTTGTGGCGGGACTTTGCCAGCCTGTAATTCTTTTGCGCTCATATCACTCTCAGAACGTCACTATTAACTGACGGTCACTTCTTCTCCTCCGCCCATAATAGCAGCAACTGCGGCAGCTTGGCTATCTTTTGGTGGTGGCGGTGTCGGAATTGTTTCGACAAGCATGTCACCGGCACCAGTTGCAATCAAGCACTGGGCTAGCATTGGGCGGTATTTTGCCTCATCGAGCTTGGTCTTGTTGAACTTTCGTACGGTATAGAGTTTGAGGACGCCGTCTTCGACTTCGTAGCTGCATTTGCTCAGAACGCTATGAAGGGCGACGTGATTGACGCGAACGTATTCGATCAGCACATCCCAGTTTAGTTCGCCGACATAGCCCGCAGTTGGCATAACGACGTCGGTGGCGGCTTTTGGCGTAGCGGCTGGCTTGGGCATGGCGGCGGCAGGTTTTTTGGGGGCTGCAACTGCTGTCGTAGGTGCTGGTGTAGTCGTTGGCTTCGGCGCGATCGGCGCTTGCAGTGCCTCGACGGGGACGCTGATCGTCGGCATTGGAGCTGCCAGTGCAGCTGACTTTGGTTTCGGTGCAGCATATGAAACGAGCACCGTTAGTAGCTTGAGGTGTGGCTGTGAAGACTTGGCGACATCGAGCAGTGCATCGAGCAGGCTGACAAGTTGTGGTGCTTCGGCAAGCTTACTACGTACGGTTTGAATAAGCTGTGATGCGAGAACGGTTGATTGAATACCGCTTTGTTCGAATTCATCAAGCAGTTGAATGATTGTCGTTGTGTCACGAGATTTGACGGCGGCAAGTAATTTGTCGACCGATTCGATTGGCGCAACGCCAAGTGTGTTTTCGACTAAATCAATCGTGACTCCGGTTTTTTCGTCGGCCAGGCTCGAGAGCTGATCAAGGAGACTGATGCTGTCACGGAAGCTGCCATCGCCGCGTGTTGCAATCAGATTAATTGAAGCGTCATCAATTTTGATGTTTTCTGCCTTGGCAATTTGCTTTAGGTGGCTTGTTGCGTCGGCATGACTAATGGCGCGAAAGCTGTAGCGTTGGGTGCGACTGATGATCGTGGCTGGGAGCTTGTCAACATCAGTTGTCGCGAGGATAAAAACGACATGTTCTGGCGGCTCTTCAAGGGTCTTGAGGAGCGCGTTAAAGGCAGCCTTTGAAAGCATGTGCACCTCGTCAATGATGTAGACTTTCTTGCTGGCGGACACCGGCGCAATCTGTACCTTTTCGCGCAGGTCGCGAACATCCTCGACACCATTGTTGCTAGCGGCATCAATTTCGATAATGTCGAGATGGGTATTTTCTTCGTCGTATGGCAGCTTGTTAATTTCGTGCGCCAAGATACGGGCAATTGAGGTTTTACCAACGCCGCGTGGGCCGGTGAGCAAGTAGGCATGGGCAATCTTGCCTTGTTTGAGTGCAATGGTAAGAATGTCAGTCACATGTTTCTGACCAACAATTTCCGCAAGCGATTTGCTGCGGTACTTTCGGTACAGTGCCTTACCCATTCATAACCCCAATTCTTTAATTTCTGTTTCTATTGTACGCGCTGGTGCACTGTTTTGATGTTGTGTTTTATATAAGTTCTATGGAATATGACAAGCGAATGAATTAGCAGCCTGCCATATCCCATAAAGATGGTGAGATGGTAGCCTCCTAGCTGGCGCGAGCAATAAGCGTGGAGTCGAGCGGATTGAGCCAATGATCGTCAACGATTCCATAGCTGTTAAGCTGTGTACCGTTTCCGAGGACGCTCTGCAGGACTATCGCAGTGGTGCTATGGATCGCTGAGTTCGAAATGTGCGCTCCATTTTTATAATGAAGCGTCACTCTGAGTGCGGCCATGTCATTATGGGTCCAGTAAGCAACCGCTTCAATCTGCGCGGATACGTACCTACCCGCGGGAGAGTCGTTGCATGCAAAGTACTCCATTTCTTGTAGCTTCGCGGCGAATCGTTCCCGTATATCCGGTGTCTCGTCGAAGAGATCGCAGTTAACGATAAACATTCGTCTCGCGAGGATGGGTCGAGTCACGTAGAAAACGGCTGTTTTCATCTTTCATCACTTCCACTCGCTTGTCGTAGGTGTTCGTGCGCACAACAATGGGCGCAAAACACTATACATCGTACCATAAACGCTAGATGTGCCGCTATATTCTGGCAAATATTACTACATGTAGGGTTTAGTCTACGCTGCGTGTTTCTCTTTCATGAAGCATGATCCGCATATCGAAGTGTATTCTATTGCTCGCCCATCATCAATAACGACTTGATCGCCTTCGAATGTAAAGACGCCGTCAATCATGCGACAATTAAACTCGGCTTGGCTGCCGCAGCGGCACATTGTCGGGAGCTTTTCGATATTGTCAGCTAACTCGAGCAGTCGCTTGCTTCCTGGAAAGGCTAGCGAACGAAAATCAGCCCGTAGGCCATACGCAATGACAGATGTTTCGTCAATTTTTGCAATTTCAAACAGCTGGTCTATTTGCTCTGGCGACAGGAACTGGCTTTCGTCAACGAGGACGCAATCAAATTTCGTAATGCCTTGTTTTGCGGCGAGCAGTTTTAGTGAGCCGCGCAAATTGTCATTTGGTTTCGCGAGGATATTCACTTCCCATGAGCCGCCGGCGCGGGCGGTAATTTTTTCGCCACCTTTTGTGTCGATGCTCGGCTTTATGGTTGCGACCTTCAGGCCTTGTTCGGTGTAGTTGTACGCAGTTTTGATGAGCGTATCACTTTTACCGCTGTTCATCGCGCCGTATTTGAAATGCAAATGCGCCATTCTTCCCTCTCTTCTTTTGCATTAGTATAGCAAAATCACACCTGTACGGTGTGATTTTAGATGCTTTTTTGTCAAAGTGACTAAAGTGAGGCTTCGACAGCTGCCCAAGTTGCGTCTGGGTTGTCTTCTGGAACGATGATAGTAACCTGGTCACCTTCCTTGATGCGGAAGTACGTTACGCTTGCAAGCAGGATACGGTATTCGCGGCCGTTTGCTTCAACGTAGTATGCACCATCGTGCTGGACGAGTGTACCGATGATTTGACGACGTTCGATTGGACCGATTTGCTTGTAGATAAAGCTGCCGTCGTCGGCGATTGTTAGCTTTAGGATGTCGCCTTCAACCAACTTTGATTTACTGGCGTAGTTAGCTGGAACTGGGTAGTTCTTGCCATCAGGACCAATCATAACCTGGCCGTCAAAGACACCTTCGATAATCTTACCGCTCACATCTTCTTGGCTGCTTCGTGGTGTGACGACAGTTCCGTCATCGCCGATAATGCTAATTAACAGCTCTTTGGCTGCTGCTAGATTCGTTTCCGCTTCTTGAATGAGTGATGTCAGTCGTTTTACTTGTTTTTCTGGTAATTCAGACATGTCTCGCAAATTTCCTTGTCTGTTTTTTGTAGTAGTATTACCTCTATATATACCAGTCTGGTGTGGTTATGTCAACAGGAGGCACAAGACTGAGGTTGTCGGTGGCTTAATCAGTCCAGGTGCGCCATCCGGTGGCTGTAGCGTAGCCTGCGCCGTTGCCAACCGAGCCAGCAAGAACTGTCGTACACATTGTTACCGCTCCCCAGGCTGTTCCTCCGGTGTACTCTTTGACGCCACTTGTCGCCGAAGATACGTACAGCTTTTTACCAGATTTACTAATAGCAAGTATGGCGTAGTCGCTGCCGGGCGTTGCCGAGTTGGTGCAGTTTAGTAAGTTATAGTCGACGGTTGGTGAAATTGCATAGGCGCCTTTACTAATCTTGGCTTCGATTGAATCGTCATGGAGTGTTGCGCCGAATGGATAGACACCTGTAGCGCTGTATGTTTTTGATATGTCATATTTGTCCGCAAGCATCGCAAGGTCTGTTTTGACGGCGGCGTCATAGCCACGGTTCTGAACGCCGTTATACGCGACAATAGTAATAGCGGCAAGAATACCAATGATAACAATTGTGACAATCAGTTCAATGATCGTAAAGCCGCTTATGTTTTTGTTCATTAGCTACATTGTATGCGCGCACGTCGATCTACACAAGTGATTTTATTCTGTCCAGCTATCCCATTTGTCGTCGGGGTTTGATGTGTTGTATCCCGAGAAGGCATTACTCGCACTGCCTGGCAGAATATTGGCGCAGCGACCCGGGTAGTTTGACGCGTTCCAGTTGTCACTACCTGTATACTCGCCCGACTCGGTGTCTGTCGTGTAGAATTTTTTGCCGCTCTTTGTATAGACAAGCAGCACATAGTGCTCCCCTCCGTCGCTCGTGCAATATAATAAATTCGCACCGACCGTTGGTGCAGTCGCGTAGGCATTCTTGTCGACTGCGAACTCTAACTGGTCAAGTTCTGCAACGGTTGTCGGGTAAAGACGACTGGGATTGGTGGCCTTATAGATATCAATTTTGTCGGCAAATGTCTTCATGTCATTTTGTACATTTGTCTTGAGCGCACGCTCCCTAATTCCGCTATATGCGACAACGGTCAGCGCTGCTAGTACGCCAATGACGACAATTGTAATTAACAGCTCAACGATCGTGAAGCCTCTTATGCTTTTCCTCATTTCCTACATTGTACGGTGTAGTATTCATCGGCACAAGCAATCCCAAGGTGAATTTGTTTTTCCACATGATTTATAGGGGTCAGTGCTAAAACGTTGTATATTTTGCTAAAACAAAAACCACCCCGGAGGGTGGCAATTGTCTGCATTGATTGACTAGGTCGAATAATGTTTGATCGATCGCTAAGCGAACGAATTAGCCAAGTTCAACAGTTGCGCCTGCTTCTTCGAGGCTCTTCTTTGCAGCTTCAGCGTCGTCTTTAGACACCTTTTCTTTAACTGGTGCTGGAGCACCGTCAACGATAGCTTTAGCTTCACCAAGTCCAAGACCAGTGATTTCCTTAACAGCCTTGATGACTGCAACTTTCTGAGCACCTGCGTCCTTTAGGGTAACAGTGAATTCAGTCTTTTCGTCAGCAGCTGCGCCAGCGTCGGCAGCAGCAGGACCAGCAACAGCGACTGCAGCAGCTGCAGGCTCGATGCCGTATTCATCCTTAAGGATAGTTTTAAGGTCGTTGACCTCAAGTACAGTAAGCTTAGTTAGCTCTTCTGCGAGTTTTTTAATATCAGCCATAGTAGACTCCTTTATTATTCTAATTAACTTGTAGCTTTGGCTTCAACACCGTCAAGCAGTGCGTGAAGGTTGCCAGATAATGCGTTGGTAATGTCGTGAACAGGTGAAAGCAATTGTGCAACCACTTCGCCGATGAGTTGGTTCTTGCTAGGTAGACCAGCAAGTGCCGTAACTTCAGCAGCAC
Source organism: Candidatus Saccharimonadota bacterium (assembly GCA_032153715.1). Taxonomy (GTDB): domain Bacteria; phylum Patescibacteriota; class Saccharimonadia; order Saccharimonadales; family Saccharimonadaceae; genus SEAL01. Next base: position 149,229 of record JALDYR010000003.1, read on the forward strand.
TAAGTAGCGCGCCTTCGCCAGAAAATGCACCAGCAAATTGAAGTGCTGGATGTGTCTTTGCGAAAGTATGCAGTACCTGAGCAGGAGCTACTTCGTCGTCAGCGCTAACTGCGTAAAGTAGCTGTCCGTTCAAAGCTGATGTATCAATGCCTTTGTAAGTGTCGTTTGCTTCAAGGGCTACACGGACCAAACGGTTTTTAACAACCTTGATCGTTACGCCAGCTTCACGAGCTGCGCGGCGTAGTTCTTGAACTTCACGAACACTAAGACCTTGGTACTGTGCGAACACAGTCATCTTTGAATCTTGCAAAAGTTCACTTATCTCAGCAACCAAAGCGTTCTTTTTATCGCGTGAAATTGCCATAAAATTCTCCTTTGATTGTTTTAATTATTCGACCAAATTGTCAATGTACTGGTAATGAGAGTTTTAGAAAACAAAAAAGTCTCTGATTCTCGCACTACCAAAGACTTACTTGAAAATGTTTGTTGCATCCTCGGTAGCGGATTAAGCGTCGGTTTCCCTTCACGGCTACTGTCTCTGGTAATGTCTTCAAGAAGTATACAGAGATTAAGTAAAAAAGTCAACAGTAGTCGACGACTCATGGGTGTAGTTGTATTTTAGCTTAAAAAATGGTATAAATAAAGTATAATGATCGAACGTGATCCACGACGCCTTGGCGTCAAACATGGCAAGTATTCAGACGTCATTGCGCAACACTTAGAAATCGAAGATATGCGCCGAGACGCCTATCGCACTGCTAACTTACTTCATGAAGACATGAACAGTGAGCCTTTTTCGCTGCAGGCTGAAATGCGCCAGCAAATTCTGGAAGTGTTAAATGGGTCTCAGTTAATGATTGAGCGCTTTTCTGTGTTGGTTGACCCCAAGACTGCACCCTATGTCGGTTCAGTTGACCTTAGCCGTGTTCAGCATCCAGCCACGCAGCGTGACTATCATATGCAAAAAGAAGAATACCGCGAGCTTCGTGATTTAATCCAGCCAATGGCGTACACTCGTGACGATCCGGAGGGAAGGATTCTGTATACGCCCCCTGCCCTCTTTTGTGATCCAGAAACAGGCAAGGAAATGGCTTTTGTAGAGCGTACTCGCGTTCTAGCTGCGCTGCAAGATGAAGATCGAACAATTAAAATCAGAAAGAGAACCGGCTTTTTGATTAGTGACCTATCTAAATTTGGGCAGTATGACATTGATGCTAATGGATACGGATTCAATCGTCCTCAAAAAACCTATCATCTTGACCAAGAAATGATCCAAGAAGCACTTGATTCAGATCAGCAGGCAGGACTACATACAGTTAGCAATATTTTGTATGCCTATTCCGAACACAACTAAAGAGTGGAGTTGATGTGTGCCCAGATGTCTTCATTGACATCCTCGATTGATTGATTGGCTGAGATGATTGGTAGATGATGAGTCTCTGCAATTTTAAGGTATCCGCTACGAACGTCTGCCTGAAAGTCGGATGCCCTCGACTCGAATGTGTCGGGGTGTTTTAGTGTGCCTCGCAACCCTACTCGTCGCGCCCTTTCGTCTTCATCATCAAGATCGAGAATCATGGCAACATCAGGAGTCATGTATTGGCTATTTGTTGCAATGCGCGTTTGGTTTTCGATTAAGTTAAGGTCGAGTCCTTCGCCGTAACCTTGATATGCGAGCGTTGAATAATAGTTTCGAGATGCAACTACCCACTTACCTATTTTTAGTGCGGGTTCTACTTTTTGAATCCAAATTTCATGACGTGCGGCGCTGAAAAGAAGTAGATTAGTTAATGCGTCACGTTCAAGCGACCCGTTTTTAATAATAGATCGAATTTCATCAGAAATTGGTGTACCGGCAGGCTCCTCGATGGGGCTGATTGATTCTATGCCAATATTCGCAAGTCGCTTTTGGATGAGTGGAATTTGGGTTGTTTTTCCGGTGCCATCAAGGCCTTCAATGACAACATACTTTCCCTTTTTCATGATTACTTCATTCCCTCTGATAGGCCTGGAATAATTTCCGGTGTACGCCGTTTGTCTTTGTAGGCGCGTGGCAGCATTTGATCTGGTGACCATGTAGCAATAAGCTCTTCGAGATTATCGGTGTGCTGGTATTTGCCGCTCATGCCATTGCGGCCATCGCTATAGTCGCCGTCAACTGGACCGGTGGTATGGAAGATTAGTTGACCGATGCGTTCGCCTACTGGCAGAACAACTGATTCGTGCATGTTCAGATTGTAGATTTCAAGTGTGATGCGGTTGATGTAGCCTGGATCAACCCAGCCAGCATCAAAACAAACTGCAACGCCGTTGCGCCCCCAGCTACTACGTGATTTTACTTCACATGCCCCGCCATGAGAGCGAATGCCAACGAACTCGTGTGTGTGCGCCAGGATACGTTCACCAGGACGAAGGACGATGATTGGGTGGTCGTCTGGGATGTTATCGAATGGTTTATAGCCATGCTTGTCGCACCACTCTTTGTGGGGCATTGCTTCAAGCGGGCCCTTAAAGTAGCGGGCGACATCTGATTGATCGAATGGATTGTAGACTTTTGCCTCCTCCTCGTACTCTTGTTTGTAAAAGTAGTGACCAAGGGTGAAGTCAAGGCTGGCTTCTGAAACATTTGCTTCGTTAAAGGGGACGCTGACAATCGTACCATCTTTGATGGCTTCTTTAATCTGAATATTGCTATAAACGCTCATTATTGAACCTCCTGTACCTGTCGTAGTGCGTATCGGGCGCGGCTTTTGGTTGTTTTGTTGGTTGGCGAAAGTGCTTCAATTTCTTCCATTGTAAACCAGCGCATATCAGTGGCGCCGTCTTTTTCAAGTGTGAATTTGTCAGTGTCACTGATAAGGATGTAGGCAAAATCGATATGGCGATGACCGTCATCTCCAATGGCGTGAACATCAATGTCAAACGGCATTGGCTGCGTAATGTTTTTGTCCGTGTCGCGCTCGAGACGTAAGTTATCGGTGTACGGCGTCACGAGCGTGAGGTTATCTGGTGTTAGGCCGGATTCTTCCTCTACTTCACGAAACAGTCCTTCAAGCGGCGTTTCGTCTAGTTCGATATGACCGGCTGGTGGAAACCACATGTGTAATTTGTGATGAAGTAGCAGCAGTACTTTATTGTCACGAACAATAACGCCACTTGCTGTGTAGTCGAATTCTGAATTTGAGTGAATATGCGCCATGGCTATATCTGCTCATTACTAATAATGATTATTTTATACACCGTACACCTCCCCAGGTTAGATATATGTTTGTTTTATTTATTTTGTGGTTTTAGTATGTCATAACTGAAAAATAATAGCAATGAATTGGCTCAATGAGCCAAGCGACGAACGTTTAGTTCATCAAGCCAACTCATTGAGCGGTATGTCCTTTCTTTTAGACGGCGACGGGCGCCTTGATCGGAGGATGGTGGCGGTAGTTTGCGATCACGACATCTTCGTATTCGTAGTCAAAGATCGAGCCTTGCTTGTTCAGCTGGAGAGTCGGATATGCGTAGGCCTCTCGGCTCAGCTGTTCCGTCACCTGATCGACATGATTGTCATAGATGTGGCAGTCACCACCTGTCCAGATGAATTCGCCAACTTCCAGATCTGCCTGCTGTGCCATCATGTGCGTGAGTAGTGCGTAGCTGGCGATGTTGAACGGCACGCCAAGGAACAGATCTGCACTGCGCTGATACAGCTGGCAGGACAACTTTCCATCAGCTACGTAGAACTGAAAGAGTGCATGGCAGGGCGCGAGCGCCATCTGCGGGATGTCGCCGACATTCCAGGCGGACACTATAATGCGACGCGAGTCTGGATTTGAGCGAAGTGTTGCAATCGCTTCGCTGATCTGGTCGATTGTTTCTCCTGATGTCGTTGGCCATGTACGCCACTGTGCTCCGTAGACGGGGCCGAGGCTGCCGCTTTCGTCTGCCCATTCATCCCAGATCGTCACGCCGTGATCTTGAAGCCACTTTACGTTCGTGTCGCCACGAAGCAGCCAGAGCAGTTCGTAGACGATGGATTTCATGTGTACTTTCTTGGTTGTGACGAGCGGAAATCCCTCTGCGAGATTCCAGCGTAGCTGAGCGCCGAACACGCTCTTCGTACCGGTTCCAGTCCGATCGTTTTTTGATGAACCAGTTTTCATGACGTGACGAAGAAGATCTTCGTACGGTGTCGAAACCGACATGTCATCTCCTAAAAGTAAAAGGACAATTTGATATTGCCCACCCTGTTCCGTATTTTACACGATTAGGCAAATGAAGGACAGTAGCATATTTTTAAAAATAGTATATAAAATGTATTGTATTCCTGAAAAAAAGGAGTATAGTTTGAATTACCTACGAGTGGAAGGCGCTGGGATGACTAGTGTTTATGTGGCAAAAACTGGCTGCAAAGATGACCAGGTAAAGTTGCTGACATTTATCGCTCATGTTAGGCTCGGCGCCTTGTCGGATGCTTATCATGAAAGTCGATACATGTTCATGAGTGACGCTGCATGTAGTGATACGCTTCGTACTAACGGAGTTCCTCACGAGCAAGTCAACAAGTACATGCGTTACGCGAAGGAAGTGTCTACTGGGTTGATTCGATCCCGAGCTATTTTTACGGGATTTCAACTTGGCGATTGCTCTGAATTTGCGCTCTAGGTGAGAAGGTGGGTGTTTGACGGTCGAACACCCACCTCCACGCCCCCGCATTTTGCGGGGGTATTTTCTATAGTTTATATGACGACAAAAACTTCCAGATAGTCTGCGTCGCGTCTTTCATCCAAACATGGCCAGTGTCATGCAGGCGGATATTTTGCACTGACGCGCCGTCGCGACAGAACTGCCAGGTTGTCGTGATGGCGCCAGGATTCGCGAGACTGTATGGTTTGGTATTGCAGCCGTTCTTTGCTGCTCTGAACGCCACCCAGTCATCAATTCTTGGTAGTTTACGTATAGCTGACCCATCATAGGGCACTACGATATCGCTATCGCCGTGGATATTGATGATAGGTGTCGGTGATTTTGGTGCGCAGTCGGAAGTCGGATAGTAGAATGCGCCCGCAACGATGCCGAACGCTGCAATACGATCTGGCATACGACACGACAGGACTGCTGCCATGCCTCCGCCGTTTGACATACCAACGGCGTAGATGCGAGTTCGGTCAATACAGAGCTGTCCACTAACCTTGTCGATGATGTCGCTGACAAATTGGACGTCATCAGCACCTGACGAGTACGGCGCACCCTGCCAAGAATAAAAATTATCTTTTCCGAGTGTCGGCTGCGGATAGATGACGATTGCAGGTAGTCCGTTCATGCCAAAGCCGCGCTCGGCATCAATGGCAGAACCACCCTTGCCTGGGAAGAATAGTACCATTGGATAGTATGCTTTTGGATTGAAATCTTTTGGCAAGTGGACCATGTATGATCTTGCTATCTCGTTTGATTCGATCTGGAAGGTCTTGGTCGTATTCGCCTGCCAGGTACTACGAGCTTCACATAGTGGACGTGCTTGTTGTTGGATGCGTTGTTCTAGTAAGGCTGTTTGACGGTCGAGCGATTGATTGTAAAACCACATAGCTAGCAAGAGGCCAAATAAAATCAAGCAAACAAGTCCCCACAAGATATGATGAATATACGTACCGCGGAGTTTCGAGGCGGCTGTTCGCTGCTTAATTTTATGTAACATTATATTTAATCATACCAAAAACTCCCCATCATTTGGATGGGGAGTTCTGTAAAAGTCGTTCGAAATGTATTAGGCTACGACGTTTTCAACTTTGATGCCAGGACCCTGAGTGGTGCTGATAGACGTAGTTTTTACGTATCCGCCCTTTAGGCTGCCTGGTTTTTGTGACTGTAGGCTGTCAAAGAATGCTTTTGCGTTCTCTGCAAGCTTGTCAGCGCCGAAAGATACCTTACCAATTGCAAGGTGAACAATCGCTTGCTTGTCGACGCGGTATTCAACCTTACCAGCCTTCGCTTCGGTAACGGCCTTTGCAACATCAGTTGCTACTGTACCGCTCTTAGGGTTTGGCATAAGGCCGCGTGGACCAAGCAGACGTGCGTACTTACCAAGTTTTGGCATGTACTGTGGTGTTGCAACGAGGATGTCGAAGTTTAACTCTTCTTTTTCAAGCTGCTTTAGGAATGCTTCATCGCCAACAACATCGGCACCAGCCTTCGTTGCTGCAGCGTGTTCTGCGTCTGGGGCAAATACAGCAACACGAACAGTCTTACCTGTGCCGTTTGGTAGAGATACAGTCGCACGAATGTTTTGGTCAGCCTGGCGTGGATCAACACCTAGGCGAACATGAACTTCAACGCTAGCGTCAAACTTCGCTGGATTGGTCTTTGTCGCAAGCTCGAGGGCTTCAGCGAGCGTGTAAGCCTTGCTTGTTTCAAGCTGTTCAGCTACTTTGCGGTAGCTCTTGCCGCGGCGTTCGCTGCGTGGGCGTACAGTTGGCTTTGGACCCTTTGTTGTACGAGCTTCAGCTTCCTCTGACTGAGGAGTGGTGTCGCCGGCTTCTTTGCGTGCTTCTTTTTCAGCTTTTTCTTCAGCTTCTGCAAGTGATTTCTCGCTTCGCTTACCTGCTTTTGCAGTGTGGACTTCTTCGGCTACTGGAGCTTTTTCTCCGGCAGTTTCAATTGCTGCTTCGATTTCAGCGATCGTGTTCTTTTCAGACACTTCTAGCTTCAATTCAGCGGCTTTTTCTAGTAATTCGGCTTTTTTAGCCATAACTGGGTAAACCCTTTCTGTGGTAGTAGCGGCTTGTTCAGCCTCCCAACATTGATTGATATAAGAATATTCTATCATATCAGTGGTGAAAAAGATAGTGTCAATTGCTATTATATATTATTTATGCTATAATAATATATAGTTTCATTCGAAGCGTATCGACGAAAGGTTTTATCATGAGTCAGGCCGACCCGCAGCCTTCCGCGGAGCTGATTGAAAAGCGCAAGAAGAATCGTGATTTCAAGGTCGCGCCGTTCATGTCGCGTCTTGAGCAGGATCGAGTCGGTACTAAGGATGCCACTGAGGTTAATGAGGGGGCGTCCACTGACTCCGATGTTGAAACGTAACCCTTTGGGGTAAATGTAATCGGAGCGGTGTATGTGCCGCTCCGATTACAGAAATTTTTAGTAATTTCCGCACTCACTAGCTGAGTGCTATTTTCTTCCCAGAGCAACGGCTTTCGCGAGCCCCCAGCCAATCAGTAGATAAATAAGGCTCGCTAGGAGTGTTTCGATTTCGAACCGTGACACACCTGCTTGGAATGCTCCGACTTGCAATAATCCTCGGAATGGCGCGACGAGTGGCTCGGTCAGCATGTAGATTAGTTCCGCAAAATCATTCTCTAAATTTGCGCCTAGAAGCGCCAGAATAAAGCGTACAAGTAATAATATGACGATAAAACCTGTAACAAACCAAATTACCTGGATTGCCTTGTTAACTCCATAGTTTCGCTGGACGGGTCGGTCATCGACAGGTTCAGTAGTCTCAACAGTTTGACGGGTAGTTTGCGGATTGTTTTCCATTGCATTCTCCTGATTAAATGTGAGTCTAGATTAGCATATAAAAAATACCGTCTTTGTAAGAATAATTACAAAGACGGTATTCAGTTTGGTTGAAGCTTTAGGCTTATTCTACGACTTCGACGCCCATTGAGCGTGCAGTACCAGCGATAACCTTGATACGAGCTTCTTCGTCATTCGCGTTCAAGAAATCTTTCTTTGACTCTGCGATAACTGCGAGCTGCGCACGAGTGATCTTGCCGACCTTTTCGCTGTGCGGCTTGCCACTACCCTTTTTGATGCCAATAGCTTCACGGATAGCGTCGTCAACTGGCTGGCCAAGTGACTTCCATGTGAATGTTCGGTCTTCGAACACCTGGATGTGAACGATAACGTCCTTACCCATGTCAGCTTTGGTAGCGTCGTTAAATGGATTGATGAAATCCATCATGTTTAGACCCCATTGACCTAGGGTTGAACCAACTGGAGGACCTGCGGTCGCACGGCCAGCTGGAATTCGGAGTTTGAGGTTACCGATAACTTTTTTTGCCATAATAATTTATTCCTTCTTTTGTACTCGTATTACCGAGTGCGTAACTAAAATATTGTAGCATATTTATGTCGTGGTTACAATCCCGACACTAGCGTAAAATCAGTTGATCTCCGTAGCCTGTATCGCGCATAGCTAAGTGGACGAAGCGGTCGAGAATTTCCATGTCATCAGGGTTATAATGTGACGGATTGACTACGACTTCCGCTACTGAGTGATGAACTGAAATTAAATCTCGCTCGTACGGCTCCTGCTCTTTATATAGCTGCATGAGATAGGCTTCTGAAGTGCCGATGCGTCCAAGGTGTCGGCGGAACGCAGCAGGCGGTATGTTCTTTATCTGCTCTAGCTCTGTATGCATACGCTGAAATCGCTGATTGTTATCGTCGAATATTTCCTGCTCTATGTGTGTCGAAAACGTCAAGCGACTTGCATTAGGTGAGCATGGTGCAATGATGGTTGATTGGTCTGGACTGACGATTAACGATCGAATTTCTTGGCGGTTTTTCATTTTAAATATCCTCGTTAAAAAAATAACCCGGAAACCGGGTTATTTGATTGCTAAACTTTTTTGACCTGTAATGCGTCGAGTTCGACTGGAGTGTCGCGGCCAAACATACTGACCATGACTTTGATCTTGCCTTTTTGGGTGTCGATTTCGCTGATCGCACCATCAAAGCCTTTGAATGGACCGTCAGTGATTGAAACAACTTCACCTTCGGTGTAGTCGATGTGGTGCTTTGGATCTTCCACGCCCATGCGCTTCTTGATCTTGCTGATTTCGCTGTCAGAAACAGGAGTAGGTTCGGTACCGCTACCAACGAATCCAGTGACACCAGGGGTGTTACGGACAATGTACCATGTTTCGTCTGTTAGCTTCATTTCAACGAGAGCGTAACCCTGGAAGATCTTTGCTTCGATAACCTTGCGCTTACCGTTCTTGATCTGAATTTGCTTTTCTTTTGGCACCATGACGTCAAAGATCTTGTCCGCCATGTCGACGGCGTTGATACGCTGACGAATGCTATCTGCTACTTTTTCTTCGTAACCGCTGTAGGTATGGATGGCATACCATTGGCGAGTACTGTCATATCGGTTCTTAGACATAATTATTTCTCTCCTATTTTCCTAATATCACGTCAAACAATAACTTAAATCCACCATCGAGTAGCAGAACAAGAACAACAAAGAATGCGCTGTAGAGCAATACTGCAGCAGTCAGACTCCATGTTGCGCGGCGGTTTGGCCAACGAACTTGCTTTAACTCGACCCATGCGCCCTTGAAGTAGCCTCCAATTGCAACAAACGGTCGCGCAATACCTTTTGCAGATGGTTTTTTAACCTTCGCCTTTTTTTCGGCTTTTGTTTCTGGTTTTGTGGCAATTTTTTCTTTTGGTGTTTTGTTGATAGCAGCAGGCTTCGCGTCCGCAGCTTTGATGCGCGTCACGGTCGTCTGGCTGCTTGAGGCTGGTGCTTTGGCTTTCTTTTTCTCTGCCACTATTTTTCTCCCAAATTAAAAAGTCTGCTTTCACAGACTGTCAAGGCAAGTATACCTAATAGCGAGAGGGTCGTCAAGCCGTGCTACTATTATACTAATGACTAACTTTGTTTTGATTCTACTGATTGCCATCGGTCTTTCCATGGTGGGTATTGGCCTAAAGTTAACACGAATGTTTACCTTGTTTCGGCCTCATATTGACGCGGTTAAAGGTTTGTCTATCGATCAGCTGCCGAGCGTGACACTCTGTATTCCTGCGCGCAACGAAACGCATGCTATGACTGAATGCTTGGAGCGCGCCCTGGCAAGCAATTATCCAAAACTAGAAATCATTGTCCTTGATGATGGTTCGCGCGACGATACATCAATTCTCATCAAGTCGTTTGCGCACGCCGGTATTCGTTTCGTCGAAGGAAATAAATTGCCCGAAGGTTGGCTTGGTAAAAACCATGCACTCTATGGCCTTGTGCAACAAGCGAGCGGCAGCTATGTGTTGTTTGCGGATGTTGATACGAGGTTCAGCCCGGATACGATCAATCAATTTGTCGAATATGCCATTCACGAACAGGCTGATATGATATCTGTCCTGCCGATGCGCGCTGATAGCTATCGAACGAGTGTCTTGTTTACGACATTACGCCAGTTTTGGAGTGTCTTGTTTCACAAGCCCCATCAGCCGGCAGTAGCAAGCAATGCATGGATGGTCAAACGCTCAATGATCGTTGATATGTTTACTAATGTAGAAGAAATAAAAACGGCGATTCGACCAGAAGTAGTTGTGGCGCGACAAATCGTGCGACAGGGGCGATACCGATTTTTGATTAGTTCGGCGGCGCTTGGTTTGACCTATGAAAAGAAATGGACATCCCAGGTCGAAACAAGCGTTCGACTCGCTTATCCACTTCTTGGACAAAGTTGGATTAAGTCGATTGCGACATGCCTCCTGCTTCTGCTATTTTTGCTACCGTACGTTAGCCTACTTGTTGGAATAATTATCGTAAATACGACGTTTGTCCTGGTGTCTTTTGCGACGGTGGGTATGGAGATGATTATTTACTCTTACTATCTGACCCAAATTCATCAGCGAGCAAAGTTTGTCAGCTCGTTTTTGCTACCCGCAATTCTTGTGCAGGAGATTACACTGATCGTGGTGAGCGCGGTAAAGTATAGCCGCGGCACCGTGACTTGGAAAGGTCGTCCGGTTTTTATTACGTCTAAATAGACGGCGTATGAAGTTTGAGCGCTTTGCGGTGTAGCTTGTACTGCGCGTCACCCTCTTCTACCAGTTTCCAGAATTCCTGCGAATGGTTCATCTGTGCTGTATGGCACAGTTCGTGAACGAGAACGTAATCAATTAGTTCGTGCGGAAGCTTCATGAGGGCAATATTGAGGCTGATCGTGCCACTGCTGCTGCAGCTGCCCCAGCGACCACTAGCGTGTGAAAATCGAACGCGTTCGTAGGAATAGCCAAGTTGTTTAGCTATGTATGCTAAACGTTTTGGTAGATAGCTTTTTGCCTCAATGCGCAGCGCAGCAATGACGACTTCACGAATCGCCTGATTAACGTGCGAACTGCCAAGCGTATCGTCGACTGGGAGGCTGACTATAATTTGTTGACCATGTCGTGCAACCTGCAGGCCGCTGACGGTCGTTCGGACAACGAGCGTGTGGCTTTTGCCAATCTGCATGCCGTCCTTGAATTCATATGTCGGCATTTGCGTTGCTAACATAGTTCGCAGTTCGCCTCGTGAGTTTTTGATGAGACGCTTCAATATAAATACCGGCGCATAAAGCGGCATAGAGGCGCGCAAAGTGCCGTTTGGGGCTACGCGAATACGAACATGCGATGCGCGAGCACTGCGTCGGATTGCGATCGCTCCGAATTCTTCATCATTAATCGTTGGCATAAGAATGAGTTCCTAGTTGATCGTAATGCGACCATTTGTTGACCGTTTGACGGGACGTTCAGGCGCTCTCGGGCTTGTTGCAGCCCGTGGTTCGACCAGCTTTTTTAGGACGATTTTAGCTTGCGACGCGTAAGTATGCTTGCCGCTAATAACCATGTACTTTTCAGTCGTATGTAGTGGTGTAAAGTGTTTCACGCCGGTTTCAAATTGTTCGCGGCTAATCAAATTATCGTTCTTTTGGCCACGAACGCCTTTTGTTGCGCGGATTTCTGCGGTGACTGGTTCGGTCTGTACCCAGATAAATAGTGGCTCATAGCCATTTGCGCGAGCGCGTGCTGCAATATGCTGACGCTCCACTCGAGCGCCGCCAACACCTTCGACAAGTACTGTTTGCTTTGTGCGCAGTAACTGATCTAGCATATGGTCGAATAGCGTTTCTGCAGCATCGTCGTCTTCGATGCAGTGGCGAATCACGGCGTGATTCAAGAATGGTGCGCTGAACGTCTCGGCAAATTTCTCGGCAAAGAAAGTCTTCCCCGAGCCTGGAATTCCAACCACAGTGATCAAGTGTGGTTTTGTCAGCTGTAGATTTTTCATATACGCCCAGTATAGCAAAGTATGCTAAAAACGTCAGGTTACTCTCGCTTTAAGCACAAACAATTTGTATACTCATATGTATATGAACGATCGCACCAGTCTTTTGAGTATGCGCTTGGCGCGAATTCTTATCAGCGTGTCTCTTGTCATGGCGGTTGTCACCTCTCTGCTGGGCTACTATGGCATCATTACAGCCGCTTATAACTCCTACAGTGCCCTACTTTCATTTGTGACACTCGGCGCCATTCTTCCTGTATCAATATGGCTTGCGACAAAAAATAGACTCGCCCTTGCGATTTTCTTTGTATTATTTAATGTTCTCGGCATATATATCATTCTGCTGTATGTCGGATCATATAATCCATTCGTTATGCTGTGGGCGTTTGTCATATTTTTGACGTACTACCATTTTGGGCGTTGGGGTTTTATTTTGAGCTCGCTACTGCTTGTGATCGAGACACTTGCCTGCATAGCTCTCTACGTTAATGTACTTGGTGATCAGCTTGTTCTGTTCACGACCCTTTCTCTCTGTGTCTGCATTGGCACGATTGTTGTTGCGTATTTTGGAGTGCGCGTTCTTCGGTCGTCAAATGAGCGCAGCCGCAAACTTGCTGAATCGCAAAAAGCCGAAGAGCTGCAGCTTAACCGACTCAACGCGCTACTCAACAGTATTAGCGACACCGTTCTGACACTTAATCGCTATGGTCGAATCACATCTCAAAATGCGGCGGCCCTTTCATTTTTTGATACGAACGAATCGCTTGTCGGCAAGAATATTGATTCGGTGGCACGGCTTGTTGATAGTGCGATGCGGCCGCTGAGCGTCAAGGATCTTGCAACCAGCTTGCGCACGACGCTGATTCGGGACGATATTTCAATGAAAGATAGTAATGACGGCATTATGCGCCTCAGTGTTCAGTTGTCGCCTATTCATGATACGTACCATGAAGGCAGCGTTGAAGGTGGTGTTGTCGTTATTATTCGCGACATCACTCGTCAAAAAGCACTGGAAGATGAAAAAGACGAGTTCATTAGCGTCACGAGCCACGAACTACGTACTCCGGTTGCGATTGCGGAAGGCAGCCTTAGCAATCTTTTGGTCATGTTTGAAAAGAACGCAAAACCAGAACTTCTCTCGAAATCAGCACAGATGGCACACGACCAGGTTCTCTACCTAGCACGCATGATTAATGACCTATCGACACTGTCGCGCGCTGAACGTGGCGTCGGTGACGTTACGGAAGAAATTAATGTGAATGACATGCTGCACGAGTTGTACCTGCGCTATCAGCCAGAGGCTGAGGCTAAATCTCTCAAGCTCGATCTTGATCTTGAAAAGTTGCCGAATGTCATTACAAGCCGTTTATATCTAGAGGAGATGCTGCAGAACTTTTTGACGAACGCCATCAAATACACCAAGGAAGGTACGGTGACGCTTGCCGGAAAAGCAAAGGACGGTAAGATTGAGTTTTCAGTGAAAGACACGGGAATCGGCATTACGAAAGCGGATCAGGCGAAGGTTTTCGACAAGTTCTTCCGCTCTGAAGATTATCGCACCCGAGAGACTGGCGGTACTGGATTAGGACTATACGTTGTGCGAAAGCTGGCCGACAAGATGAATACAGAGATCAGGGTAAAGAGTCGATTGAATCATGGATCAACATTTAGCTTTGTATTGAATTCAGCAAAGTCTGACTTATCGTCTGAAGTAACTTCGGACGCTTAGATCTCAAGGTGCCAACGAAGGTCATCGTAATATGCGCTGATTGTTTCGTTTGCCGTCACGATGATCTGTAGGCTGGCTGATTTTACGTTCGTCGAACTTGGTTTATACTGGAAGCCAACCTCGCCCTTGCTGACACTACGAATTCCTGTCTTATACTGTCCCGATGTCCAGTTGCCGTTTGCATCGTACTCGTCAACGTAGAAGCCAATTTCATCACCCTCGGACACCTGCTGTAGGTCGAGATAGCTTTGTAGCGTATAGTTTTTTGTGCTATCAACAGTAACTTTCGGTGATGATAAGTGGGTATTCGCTGTCGTTGATTTCATTAGAATAGAATTAACAGGATTGTTAGGGCTGCCATGATTAGCTGTATCCTTGGTAATTGTTGTACTGCTGTCTGTCGTCCAACCGTCGGCAATGCCATTGTCGAAGGTGCTGTTTGTGACGAGGTTGGTTTGTACTGGGGGTGTTGCGCTGACAAGTGGAAACCATTGGATGTTATCGATGTAGGCATTTACGCCAGAGTTTGCCCCGGCAATCACTTGCAGCCGTGCAGTCTTCACAGATGACGAGGTTGGTTTGTATGCAATGTTATACTCCTCGACAAAGACCGATCGCTCCCCGTTCTTGTATTGTCCCGATATCCAACGTCCGCTGGCATCGAATTCATCGATATAGAATCCAAGCTCACTGCTCGTAATTTTTGAAACGTTGAGGAATGATTTAAGCAAATAGCTGGTGTTGCTGTTGACTGTCGTGTATGGCGAAAACAAGTGTGCATTTGCTAGCGCGCTCGACGTTAGTTTTATCGCGTTCGCAGGGTTTGGTACGCTGCCGTTATTTAATGTGTCATGCGTAACGAGTGTCGGCGCATCAGTTGTCCAGCCGCCGGTAATGCCGCTGTCGAAGGTGCCATTTGGTAATAAGTTGACATCACTCGTCACAAGTCCCTGACTGACGTTTACGGGAGTTATGAGCCCTGCGGTTTGCTTTGTTTTAACGTATGATGCAATTTGCTCAAGCGCCAGCGAGCCATACTGATAGTCGTCCGGATTACTGCTTGGCAGTAGTTTGATGTCATGGAAGGTCAGAATGAGCCACTGCTTATTTGTAATTGCAGCGTCAATCTTGGCCTTTACCTGAGCGACCGTAACACCTGACTGCACGGGCATGTTATTCAAAAGGTAGTCATTGTATGGCCAATTATTGGCGTTCTGGTCGGCAAAGCCTCGATGTGATGTGTAGTATTTGGCAATTTCAGCTAGCGTAGCACTACTGTAGTCTCCGTATGGAGTTGAGAGCGCATTAGCAGTAATACCTTGCGCTGAGAGCGCCGCTTTGCTTTGTGAAAGCTCGGCTGCTACTTGTGTGGGCGTTAGTACATTTGGTTGGCCGTCGGATGCGTCACTGCTTGCAAGATAAGGATGGGTTACTGTGTGCGACCCAATTTCCCAGCCAGCCGTCTGTAGTTGCTTGACTTGAGTCCAGGTCATGTAGCGTGCGTCGGTATCGGCATGACATGTATTAGGAGCAGTCGTCATGCCAATGCAACCTGTTGTTACATAGCTAGTGCCTGTTAGTCCGTAGCGCGTCAGGATCGGCTGCGCTTGTGTTGCTGCACTTTGCAGGCCGTCGTCAAAGGTGAACGTTATTTTTGCTGTAGGCGTCGGATTTGCAACTGCGCCATGGGCGACATTCGCTGAAAAATACGACATAGAAAATACCGTTACAATAAGCGAAATGGTTACATATAATATTTTTAGCTTCCCCAATTCTATGTTTGATTTAATTTTCATGTGCCACCTCCTCTAGCGCTGCCGCGACTGTTTTGACGGCAATGCCACTCTTTTTTACGGTATCAAGTTGCTGCTGGAAATCGGTGAGAGTTGTCGAATGACTGCTATCGGAATTCGACTCTATTCGGTTATAGGCTAAAATGAGCCAGCCATTCATGGCTTTCGTTTCGGCCAGTGCTTCGCGGAACTTAGCAAGAGGAGTGTCTTTGGTGATGTAAAAAACAGTCAGGCGGTAAGGGTCGAAATTCTGCTTAGTATTTACGCCACTCATAGCGCTGCGATGTGAGGCGTAGTACTTTCGAACATAATTATCAACTTCCGGATCATCAGTGCTAAAGGACGACGCAAAATCGACGGCCTGCATCTTGTGAACTTGCGCAAAGTATTCCTTTGCATGCTTTAGTTGGTAATCAATAGATTGCTTATCAAGTGTTCTGAAATCAAGGTGTTCGTGTCCATGCGAAGCTAGTTCATGGCCTCCGCCGAGTAGTGACGACACTTGATTCGAGGTCATAAACCCTGGTGTATCAATACTAGACGGAGCTAAATAAAATGTTGCCTTGTACTTGTATTTATCAAGTAGACGAACGCCGTTCGCGTAGATTGATTCCCAGCCGTCATCGAATGTATACGATACAAGTGGTTGCTTCCAATGTGGTGATCCTGCTTTGGAGATGTCATAGATCCGCTGATTTTTTACGTCGAGTGTGCCGTTGTGATGCAGGACGACGGAAATGTGCATATTTGTAGCATCGGCGGGCGCCTCGACCTGCTTTTTGTATGTCAGCCAATTATCCGTAGGATAAAGCGCTCCAAGATTGACGAATTTACGTTCACCGCCTGTCAGGGTGAACTCGGCAACGAGGTCGGCCGTTGCTTCACTTCGGTACGTTCCCTCTGTTTGAAAGTACTGTCCGCTGCGTGCGGCAATTGGCTCGTGTTGCCATTTCGCCTCTCCATCTTTGTAGCTAGTGACACGTGTCCGTACGTACGGGACGGCTTCATCGGTGGGGTAGCTAAAATCCGCTTGGTTTGATCCGAAAGCGTAGCTGCTCCAATTGGTTGGTCTTTCTCCGTCTTCACTGCTGAGGGCTGTATTTGGAGTCATATTATTTTGCAGATTTTGTTTTGGGGAGATGTAGACATCGTCTGGATTAGGTTCTAAGTACATGCCCTCAAGACGTACAACGCCAGTGCCGATAAAGCGAAGGAGGAATTGGGTAGATTGGGCGTTGGGATTAGCTGTAAAAGCGTATGCAACTGTCGACCACTTGTCGACTGATTCATAGCGACGGATAATTTCCATCGAACTCGTGCCGTCTTTTAGGTTGCTTTGAACGACAAGGTCAAGTGGCTGGGTTGATTTGTAAAACCCTTTATATAAATACGTCTTTCCTTCTTGGACGGTTGATGCGGGACTGCTGATTGCAACACTATTCTTTGCATCCTCTGATCGTATCTCAAGCGCTCGCGAAGTATTTTGACCGGGTAGAGTGCTGCAACGGACGGACGGGAGTTCCGGACTCACTTGCCAGTTTGCAGGGCATCCACTTCGAGCTGTCTTGTCGTAGTTACTATTGATCATGATATTACTTGTGGTATTCGTCAGGGATGGCTGCGCTTCGACATATTGTTGCCAGCCGAGCAGTACGACACTTACGATAGGTACAATAATCACAATGGGATTAAGGAAGATTCGGCGTAATAATTTCATTTTACGCGTCCTCCTGCGGCTATTTCCATGTGCTTCCCTATTCTTCGCGGCGATGTCCAGGTTGAGCCGATATTTTCATGACGTGCTAGTCGTCGGATCTTTAACGAGCATTTCAGTATCGCTATGACTTGAATTAAGTCCATAATGTAAAAGATGAAGTATGCGATTGGCGCGTAGATTGTCAGGTATATTCTTTCTTTAAAACGAATATGCTCATCTTGCCACAATGTAACAAAAACATATGCCGTCACTGTGACGTACGCGCCCATGACAAGCAGTATGCTGTGCTGCGTGATCGTAAGGTAGATTGCATATAACCACATGATTGGCAAAAGGAATAACACTACTTCACTAACGACGGCGACTGGCATTCGATACTGTGTTAACATGACTGTAAAACGACGGTCGATACTACCTATTAGCCGGTTGTACTTAAATAGGTTTTGAAGGCTGCCATATTTCCAGCGGTATCGCTGTCGCAAAAGCCCGCGAAAGCTATCGACGGGTTCAGTCATCGCCATAACATCAACTCCATAGACTACTCTATGGTCGCGGTTTCCTTGTGCGACAATCTTTGTACTGAGGCCGATATCTTCTGTAAGCGTGTCGGTATCATAAAACTGAACATCGCGCAGAGCACTCATCCGATAGGTTGACGCTACGCCGCCAACGACGAATTCGCAGTTCGTGAGCGTATAGACCTTTTTGGATCGATAGCCGATCATATGTTCAAACTTTTGCAGGATACTTAGCGTAGTGTGCTGATTCATTATTTGAACATTGGCGGCAACTCCCATAATTTTCGGATCGACAAAATAACTAACTGCTCGATCAATTGAGTTGGACGAAAGGATAGAATCGGCATCAAGTGTCATGACTAATTCTCCGTCGACATAGCGACGGAGTGCGTAATTAAGACCAGCGCCTTTGCCTCCATTAACCCGTTTACGAATAATACGCAGTGCTATGTTCGGGTGCTCGCGTTTAAAATCGCGCAGTACTTTGTAAGTGTTGTCTGTCGATGCATCGTCAACAACAATAATCTTCACTCGTTTGTAGGTATTATTTAGAATCGAATTAAGGCATCGGACGATCACGGCTTCTTCGTTGTGTGCTGGCACAAGAACGGTCACAAGCGGCACATATGACGCGCCGTATCCATCGTTGATTCGACGCGTACGCTGAAGTTGCCAGATGTCATAGAGGCTAGCGCCCGTTAAGTAAAAGCCTAGGTGAAGAATATAAGAGACACTTACGATTCCAAAAAGGTAGTAGAATATTGTCGATATATCCATCTCGCCTACCTACGCCGTCCGACTTTCGTCTTTAGATTTAACTGTTTTAGGTAAATGACGCGAGCGCCTAATGACTAGTTTTGCGCTGTAGCGTAGCACGATACTGACGAGAACAATCAGCCACATAATAATACTCACCGTGGCGAGTATT
This sequence comes from Candidatus Saccharimonadota bacterium, assembly GCA_032153715.1. Classification (GTDB taxonomy): domain Bacteria; phylum Patescibacteriota; class Saccharimonadia; order Saccharimonadales; family Saccharimonadaceae; genus SEAL01. The sequence goes on from JALDYR010000003.1 coordinate 167,978, forward strand.
GTCAGGAGTGCTAGAATGCGAGTCTCTTCGGATCCCGTATATTGATTTAGATTGATTATTGAAAAGTAGACCCCACTTGACATACCTTAGCTCCCCACTTAATGCACCTTATAATCACCCGTCATAAATATGAATCACAAGTTAATAGTACAGATTGTTTTAAGCATATTCAGTGAGTAATTTTACTGAATATCTGCAATTTTCCTTACAAATACATGAGTAGTCTATCTTATACAATAACAATTGATACTGGAGTCGATCTGTCTGAAATCTCAGCGCGAAATCAATGGAGGGGTGTTCATGGAGAAGAGTTTAGCAACGAAAACGACGGCGGGCAGTTTAGGGTTCAAGCGCACGGCAGGATTGATTGCAGTCCTTACCTCCCTGGGCGCGTGGCTTTTTATTACTCACTTCCCTTTCTCTAGCATAGCCTCAAGCTCTAGCGACGTTGACCTTCTGGGTTCGGGCTGGAATTACATGCCGGGTGCAAGCATCAACACTAACGGGCTTTACATCACTCACTTGGGGCGCACAATTGTCCAGCAGGATGGTACACAAGGACAGCTGAATCCGCCTGTTAATTCGTACGGCACGCATCTTCAAATGACTGGTGATTTCACGGTTGTTGCAGATATCAAAGACATCAAAGGCTCTGCGACGCTGCAGTTCTATAGTAGCCCGCCTATTGTCCAGGATGAGTTTCGAGTTGAGCCAAAAAGTCTTCGCATAAACCTAAATAATCAAACCGCTACAGTCTCGACTTGGGACGGCTACTCGAACCAAAATCTATACAAGCAAGTTCCGTCTTCGGTGAAGCGCTACGCCTTCACGCCGCGGGCTGAAAACACTATTGTACTGACTCGCAAAGACGGTCGGCTGACGGTTGGCGTTAATGAGGCGTCAATTATCACGCTGCCGCGAAATACCAATTTTAGCGGTGATGCTATATGGTTCGGACTTGATGCCGAGAATCCAGGAGATAACTGGACATTGTCAAAACTGACCGCGAAATCACTCAACTCTGGCAGCGTAAAAGCCGTAAACATGCAGGACAATTCGGTGATCACGAAAGATAATCAGGGACTTCAATCCCTTGTTACTGCCAAACATTCCGGATTCTTGGTCGGTGCGGCAACGGCACTCCCGCCTGCGACTATGGATTCACGATACCGCCAGACTGCTTTTAATAACTTTGGGTCTATTACGACCGAGAACGTCTTGAAGTGGCAGTTTGTAAACCCACAGCCAAATATATATGACTTTCATGAAGCGGACGCACTTGTTGAGATGGCGGCCAAAAACAATATCCTTGTACACGGCCACACGCTTGTATTTGGCGAGGCGAATCCGGCTTGGGTGCAAAATCTTCCGACTGGTACTGACGCCGACAAGCGACATGTTAAAAACGTGATGGTCGATCATATTCAGCAAATTATCGGTCACTATAAAGGACGGATTGCCTCTTGGGACGTCGTTAACGAGCCACTTGCTGGCTATGATAACGAAACGTCGGATAGGCTTCGGCATCACAAATGGCACGAAGCAATGGGCGAAGGCTACATCGTGACCGCATTTACGGCTGCTAGGCATGCTGATCCGAATGCAAAGCTATATATTAACGACTTTGGTCTTGAAGAGGATGGCGAGCGCTGGGAGACACTTCTCGCACTTGTTACAAAGCTAAAGTCTCAAGGCGTCCCGATTGATGGCGTAGGATTTCAGGCGCACGTTTACGAATCGGAGGACAGGATCGATTCGAGTGTCCTGCGTCAGCATATCCGCCAACTTGCTAATATTGGACTGACCGCTCGGGTCTCTGAAATGGATGTTTATGACGATGATGGTGAATCCGTCCAGGCAAAACAATATGCCGATATTCTAGATGTTTGTATATCAGAGCCGAACTGTGTGTCGTGGACGACTTGGGGCGTGAGCGATAAATATGATCTATGGCAAGATGATGATAATGTATTGCAGCATGGTCGCACATTCTCGTGGGATGAGCGATTTGATCCAAAAGAGGTTGTCTTGCAAATGAAGAGTCGATTAAAAAATTAGTGCTTTGAAAGCTCGAGTATCTCGGGTGCTGTTTTATCCTGTAGGTCGATGACCGTTAAGCCAGTCCTTTCAATGGTTTTATCAACCAGCCATACGCCAAGTTTATATATTATCCACCGCTGTTTTAGCTCGGCATTATAAAAGGCCCACTTGTGCCAGGTTGCTTCTTCTTCGAAATAGTCGGTTCCAACCTCTTTTACTTGATCAAGCCAAGAATGCAATTCGGCGTCACTATGATGGCTATGGTCGCCGTATAGTGGTTTTGTATTTGCGTAGTCGCGTTCAAATACAGTCGCACATCCTTCGTAAATTGCAGAGTCGAGTGCGCTAAAAGGTGATTTGGTAAATGTAAAGCCTTGGTTGACATGGAATGATTCATGGAAAATCATGCCGCGCAAGTTCGCTAGCTGCTCTTCTCTATTTGCAAAATTCTTATCAAAGACAGCGTTGATCAAATCAGGAGAATACGCAAAGCCACCAACCCCGGTTTCGGGAGCGGCACCGTGACTTTTGAATTCGATCTGCATCGTTTCAGGTAACCGTCTGAGGTGTACTTGCGCGTCACTATAAGCCTCCGTTATTAACGGAACAAGGGGCTCCTCGGTTGCTTTGTCTGTATATTCAATGACCTCTATCATTCATTGATCATATCAAAACAAGCTCCGCTGCCATAGTGACAGCGGAGCTTGTTGAGTTTATCTATCGTTACAATGCTGGGTTTTCGAGCAGTGCAATTGCACCGTTATCGACGATAACTGCCTTATCTGACAGAACAACGATGCCCTTGCCAGTAGCTGGGTTTAGCATCAACATGCTAGCAAATCCACCAGTCAGGCCATTGTGCCACTTGCGACCTTGACTGTCGGTGAACCAGTTATAGCCCACTTGTTGACCAGGCGCTGCGGTGACGCGTGGCGTCAGAGCGCCAATGCCTGGTACCTGGCTCTTCATAACCTTTAACGCGTATTTTGCCATGTCGTTGACGGTTGAGCGCGCTGTTGCTGCTGGGGCGTAGCCTTCACCCGCAAATGGCTGCATTGTCGAGCCGCTTGCATTAACCCCGCGCTTCGTTGCCGAAGTGACATCGCTTGTTGCTGTCAAAAAGCGTGTCTGAGTCAAGCCTAATGGCGTCAGTAAGCGGTTTTGTGTCAGTGTCTTGAAGTTTGTATTCGCACCTTTTGCAAGCATGTGTCCTTCCAGCGCAACCGCCATGTTTGAATACTTGTAAACACCTCTATCCTTAGGCGTAACTTGGCGAGCTTGCCTAATGAATTGATCAAGGGTGAACGGCACTAAATTCGCGCCACCAAACTGATACTGCAATGTTTGTAGCTGCATATCAATTGTTCCTGGGAGACTTGGCAAGCCCGATCGGTGTGTTGCAAGTTCGCGAAGTGTCAAAGTGGACTGCGCCAGGTTTGATGCAATCGGAAGCTTGCTACCGACGGTTGTGTTTTCGGTGACTTCTCCGCGGCTAATTGCATCCGCCATCAACAGGCCAACCATTGTCTTCGAGACCGAGCCGATCTCATATTCGCTGGCATTTGTTGCGCCGAAGTTTGCATACTTGATCGTGCCAGTATTTGCATCGATTTTGGCGACACTTAGATTTCGGTACTGGCTACCAAACTGCGCTTGTGCTGCCGCTGTCAGTGCCGGATCGCCGCCGGCTGTTGGCGCCGATAGTGCGTTCGTCGGTGAGGCTGTTGCGACCCCCACAATCGCCGCCAGTCCTAGAGTTAATAAAGGATAAGTTAACTTAAATTTCATAAACTACCTCCTATTACTTACACTATTAATGTTACTCTCCTTACAGCTAAATATCAATTTACATAAGTATAATAAGAAGTTTACTCTGGCGTGAGTGTCGGAGTTCAAGTTTCCGCCCCAGGCACGTAAGGAATCATATAGACAACTTTCAGGTTAGATATGATACTAACAGCAGGTATCGAACTACTAGATTATTATTGAAAGTAAGTGAAGTCGAAAGGCTTAAAGGAGGATCTATGCAAGTAATAAAATCTCGCAACGAAACGATAAAAGGTCCTGACGATTGGTTCACGGGTGATGTCTATATCGATAACATTAAGTCACCTTCAGATGCGTCAAGGTTCATGGTTGTAATCATCCATTTTACGCCAGGCGCACGCACCTCGTGGCATACTCACCCGCATGGGCAGACACTCTATGTGACCGAGGGTGTCGGCTATATTGGGCGTCGGGGTGGCAAAGTCGAAGAGATCCGTCCCGGTGACATTGTCCATATCGAGCCAGGTGAAGACCACTGGCACGGCGCTACTGCTACGAACTTTATGACGCATATTGCAATGAATGAAATTGACGAAAATGGCTCACCGGCAACATGGGGTCAGCATGTTACGGACGAAGAATACAGGCAGTAGATGCATCGCATCTTAGAGGGGCCTTTAACAAAGTGCAAACATCTCTTTAGTTGACTTTTTATGTACGTACGCTCTACGAGTTGGTTAAACTGATCCAGGTCTAGCCCTTAAGACCTATTGCGACGCCATCAGCGTCAGTGCAGGCTCTGCGGCCTCGTAAAGCACCTGCAGGATCGTTGATGCAGCGAGCGCGTTAATGCCCCACTCTAATAGTTTTGCTGCGATCACTTCCTTGAACAGGTCAAGCCACTGCGACTTTGTTTTCTTTCGGGCCTGCTCTTTCAGATACTTTATATCTTTTTGAATATCGGCGAGGGTTTTCTGTATGCCATTGTCCGCCGCAACTTTCAGCAATTCTTCCATAGAAGTGTCGATCGCCTTGTCGACGGTCTTTAGTTCGAGTGGCGTAAAGCGGGTATCTTCGTCGTTAAACGTCGCTGATTCTGCTGGCGCAGCCCACGGGTCTACGGCCTCAAGCTCGGTTTGCACCAATTTCACCCATTGCCCAAAGTAAACCAAGACAGAATCCCAGTCTGACGCCACGGTTAGAACGCGCTTTTTCATCACATCTTCGGAAGGCGTGTACGTCACGAAGATCGATATTCTTCCATTCTTTCCGGATGACATTTCAAACCGAAAGAAGTCCTTCGTTTCGCCGTGCGTGAGTTCGTGCGTCTCTTTCGAGCCTGAAAACGTTGGTTTTGGATTTTTTGTCCATGCAAAATCACGCGGATTTAATCCGTGTTTGGTAATAACAGCGCCAAACTTGGCTCTTTGACTCGCTCGTAACTCCATCAGTGTTAATTATTGTAGCAAAAATTCATTGAATTATCAGTAGTGCACGCCATCAGATTTAACAGAGAGGGTTACTACATTAGGCTGAAAATCAATTCTATTAATACCGCATCGATCCTGGTATACCTAGAGTAGTAGATGAAAACAATGCAGCCGTCACTCCCACGATCACTCACCAAGCCGGACGATATTGCCGAGCTATTTAATCTGGAGGATTCAATCGCGGGCGTTCATATTGAGAACACCGCATTAACGAATGCTAATCTTGAAAAAACGAGTATTTCCGAATCATTACTCGCGAAGATTGATTTCACTCATGTTGAAGCCGTTCGATTTGACGTCTTCGATTGTGAGCTTAAGGGGTGCAATTTCACGGCAAGCAAGTTTCCTGATTCGGGCTGGCGCCGCATTTTAATTGACGGTGCACGTTGTAGTGGAATGCAAGTTACGAATAGCGTGCTAAAGCACGTGACCTTTAAGAATTCAAAATTAGAACTCGTCAATTTCCGCTCCTCTCGTTTTGAAAACGTTACGTTTGAAGATTGCGTACTCGACGATGTTGATCTATACAATGCACAGCTAAAGAATGTCGAGTTCATAAACTGTACGATCAATAATATTACGTTCGCGAGTGCGCGAATGGCTAATGTTGATGTCTCGAAGTCATCCATCGAAGGCATCAAGGGTATCAACAGTCTCCGCGGCGTGACTATCAACTATGATCAGTTGCTGCAGCTAGCTCCTGCGTTTGCCGCAGACGCCGGTATCAAGGTTAAGTAGCGAATCACTTACCCTCGCCAGCAACTAATTTAGTGTTTGCTATCATGTTTTTCAGCTCATCGGCGTTCACGTTTGCGCCAAAAGCGGGTTTACCTGGCTCTAGACGCACGCCTTCCGACAATTTACCAATAACAACAGGGTCGAATCCGAACTCGTTGACTATCTTTGCGACACTTTCAACATCTTTGGGTGCATCTCCGGCAATCGCAATAGCTTTTCGCCCCGATGTTCCAGCCGGTCTGTGTTCGTCATGTAAGTTATGATAGCCCATGTGATTAAACGCTTTTACTACACGTGACGTAGTCAAGAGCTCTTGGACGGCTTCAGTCGATGAAATATCTGGATTAATGATTTCATCTCGGCTTCCATCAACCTCCCACCAGTAGTTCATCGCATCTATGACTAGTTTTCCGGCAAGGGCTTGCTTGGGGATAGTACGAAATTCTCCAAGTGGCAAAGCTAGGATGATAACATCCGCATCTCGCGACACCTCTTCTGCGGTTTTTGCCGTAGCACCAGGGGTTAATACATTGATTGTTAAAGCAATCTTTTCTGGGTTTCGAGAACCAGCAATAGAAACTTCAAACCCCGCATGAAGCGCCAACTGCGCAAGTGTGATTCCTAGCTTTCCAGCGCCCAAAATACCAATAGTTGTCATGATTATTTCTCAGATTCTTTAGGCTGATCAACTAGCAGTTCGCGAACGCGTGGAATAACTTGGCTACCAAATAATTCGACATTGCGCAGGCGTGCACTTGCCGCTAACGGGCCGGTACCGTAGACCAAATCAAATCGTTCAGCGCCGAGTGTCTTCATGGAACGAGCGATTTTTTGAGCAACGGTTTCAGGAGAGCCAATATAGAGCGAGCCATGTTCGATTTCGTGGTCGTACTGTTCGCGAGTTAGTGGCGGCCAGCCGCGATCACGTCCAATACGGTCACGGTTTTCTTTAAATGGAAGCCAAGCGATGTCGCGAGCTTCCTGGTCAGTATCGGCCACAAAACCTGGTGAATGCATTCCCACCGGATGCGCGGTGGTGCCTAGTTCAGCAGCAGCGCGACGATATAGTTCGACATATGGTACAAATCGATCAGGCGATCCGCCAATAATAGCTAGCATTAAGGGAAAGTCATATCGAGCGGCACGAATGACAGATTCAGGCGATCCGCCGACACCAACATGAGTATCCAGGTAACCTGACTCGGTTTTGGGATACACGTCAGCGTCATCTAGCGCTGCGCGCGTGGTGCCGCTCCAGCTAACTGGCTTTTGCTTGATAAGTTCAGCGAATAGTCCAATTTTCTCTTCAAAGAGCGTCTCGTAATCGCGCAGGCTGTATCCAAATAATGGGAATGACTCGGTAAATGATCCGCGACCCAGTATCACCTGCGCTCGACCGTTTGACAGCGCGTCAAGCGTTGCAAAGCGTTGATATACGCGCACTGGGTCATCACTGCTAAGCACCGTTACGCCGGATGCAAGGGTGATGTGTTTTGTACGAGTTGCAATCCCCGCCAGGACTGTTTCGGGGGTTGATATCGAATAATCTGGACGATGATGTTCACCGAGAGCAATAACATCAACACCTAGTTTGTCAGCGAGGACAGCTTCGTCGACTACCTGACGAATTGCCTGGGCGTGGCTCATTAATGCGCCATCATCATTTGATGGAATGTCGCCAAATGTATCTAATCCGAATACATACTCTGTTGGTGTATTTGCTTTTGATTGAGTCATTTTCCCTCCGCTTGTTATTACAGTTTAGTAACGTCAATACCGATGCTTGCCAATAAAGACTTGTCTAATTCATATATTTTTTCAGTTCCCATTTTGCGTTCGCGCAAAACGCCAGCCTGCACCAATCTGGCAAAGTGATGACTCATCGTTGGCTGTGACAGTTTCAAGAACTCGGCACAGGCCTCGACGATTTCGCTACCTGCAACTTCGCATTCGTCGCGAGCTAGCCGGCGCACAATCGACATGCGCGTGTCGTCGGCCAAACTTTTTAATATCGTGACGGTATTTGTCGTTTTCATACTCTAAACTTTATTATATCGAAGTATTTAAATATATCAATGTAACAACTCATTATTCTTTTAGTTAAACAGTTCTACTATATGGTCATGCTTCCCGGTCAGCCATGGACGGCAACGTTCAGTAAAGGCGATGTGAACGAATCGTACAAGGTTCACGTGGGCTGCGGTGGATCACCGAGCAGCTGGGCTCAGACGTCCTTCTCGGGATTTACAACTGGCTACCATGACTTCATCTGTCACGTATCCTCGGCTGTGGCTCAACGCACCTGCAGCAGCTGACCAATATCGACCCGCATGTCCATTGCTAGAGGAAAGCCTCGCATGGACATGCGGGGTTTTTCACTATTGGAGACAAATAGCAATTATTAATTTGTAGTCTGTCAGCGGGTCGAAAGTTGCTGGCAGTGTCTCGTGCTTCTGTCTGCCGCATGCATTGCAACGGTTTTACTCCTACTTAATTTCACCGCAGTCTAGTACGGGAGATGTGAAGAGAGTGAGTTCTTAGCTGAAGAATACTCGTTGAGTAATATCAATTGCTACGAGTGCTATGCACACTCCATATGTCATGAACAGTAGTCGATAGGCCTTTCTTCTAGTGTTTGCGGAATCGCCAGCGAGATAGGTTACTATACGAACAAAGACACCTCCACTTACCACGCTGAGAACTGCTCCATATAAAACGATCACCCATATACTAGGCAGTATACCCTGTGGCAGACTTGGTACGATGACACTTCTGAGTATTTGTGATAATGGCAGGAAGATAAAAAACGATAGCCAAAACATCAGTGGCCCGGCTGAATACCTGGCGTCAAGTTTCCTGATGCTGATGCGTCTGAGAAAATAGAGCACAATCAAAGCGATAAACAATTGCGGCGCTCTTGTGCCTGCGGCGACTAGTGCATTAGCTTGATCGGTTGAAGTGACAAGGGGGGCGTACAGTAGGTCGAGAATCAGAAATGGCACCGGAAACAATGCACCAAGCCGCCACACGACGCCTAGGTCTACGTTCTTGTCACTATTCGCTCCCCCTCCTGCCGCTGGAACGACAGTCGCCTTTCTGGCGTATCTCATTGGACGAGTACCGCTATTAAGTGGCTGCGGATAAAGATCCTGGAGATTGCTTCGGTTGTTTGAATTTGTGTCACCCATGGCTTTATACTACTTTACCATTTTCAAACGACATTACGACTGGAAACTTCTCTTCACGTCATGTATTGCTTCAGTATACGTACCAAGTAAGGGCGTAGGGGCCATCAGGAATGAACCTGTATGTCTTTGGTCGTAACTTTTTGGCTTGTACTGGCTACAATAGCCGCGCACGTGATGAGTAGCCCGCTTACTATTTCATGCGGTGCTGGCACTTCTCGGAAAAAAATAAATCCAAGGAGTGCTCCGATTGCTAGCTGGGAGGATAATATGACACTGGCGATATTAATATCGGAATGTTGGAATCCGTAGAGAACCAGATGGGTTGCAAGGATTAGGATCAAGGCAAACAGAGCCGTCACAGCCATCCCCTCGACACTCACCGTGCGAACGATATCATTAGGCGACAATACTATCGTCAGAATGATCATAAAGACCGCTCCTAAACCGAATTGCATGCGCAGTATCGCGCCCAAATCGACGCCCTTTAAACGCTTAGCTAAAAGATTACACATTGCCGTCGTCGCGCCGCCAAGCAAGCCAAATATTAGTCCGATGCTCCCGCCTAGTAGAGATTCTGCGTATAGCGCCAAGCCAGCTAAGGACAGGCCGATCGCGACGAGTTTCCTGCCTGTTATCTTTTCGTTTAGTAGCATACTGCCGAGCAAAAATGCCACAAACAACTCGGTAGCGTTGGATGTGAACAAGGTATTGGCAATGGTCGTCATCTGCACCGACAATGTAAAGAACAGGATAGCTGATGCGGCAAGTAAACTATACATGACCGCTGGAAAGATTTTGGAGCGAGGTATCGACGTTTTCTTGCGCCTAAAATAGGCATATATCATTAAGATTATCCAAACCAACGCAAATCGAGAAGCGACCTGCGCTTGATCACCCCACATATGCGCCATCTCACGCACTAGAACATTAGTTATTGCAAACAGGAAGGCCGCAGCCAGTAGCGCCTCGCCTCCACTGAGTGAAGTTTTCAATCGTGCCATACGTATTTAAATCCTGTTATTTTAGAATATCTTTTTCTCATTACTCTAGTGAGTATAGCAATAAAAGGGACGATTAAGTGTCGTTTCGTCTGCACACTGCCAGGCTGTTCAACTCCTAGAAACGAAAAGGCCACCGAATGGCTCAGTCGAATCGACAGTGTCAATTCGACGAACCTTTTCGGTGGCAAGTGCCCTATTGGGAGATAGCTCGGAAGTTGTCGATGCCCAGAATGTACTTCTGCATCTCTCCGCCTTCATTGGTGATCAACACGGGCCAGACGACAGGTAGGACGAGTGAGCACAGAGACCCCTCCCACTTCCAGACACGTTGCCCGGGCATGAGGGTAACGCCCGATGTGTCCCCCAAGGGGAGTTCGACGACACGACTGTCGATCGAACTATTTCCTGGTCGCGTCGTCTTTCCTACGGTGATGGCAGTCATGTGACGTCCTTTCACTGCGATTTGCACAACCCTTGCGCAAATTAGGTATATTATATCATAGAATTAACAAAAATACAATATGACACACGTCTTACGTCAGCTTGGTTTCTTCTTCAAGTCGCTGAGCCTTACGTTTCATCCACTTACCTACGCCCGCAAAGAGTCCGCCTGCTATCGGAACTAGAAGAACGATAGGCCCTACGAGCATCAAAGTGTTTGCGCTGGTGATGATAATGAGACTTGCTGGTACGAGTATTAGCGCGCCTATGAAGTACAGAAAGTTACCTGTTAGTTTTAATACTACTGTGGTCATTTCTGTAATTATAGCAAACGAGGAGACCAACGGAGAAAACTTTCACTCTATGTACGATTGGAAGATCTCGCAGACAAGTTTTACAAAGAGTAGTACCTATTTCGTAAAGCCGAAGAAAGCAATATAAATTTGCGACTCATACTACGAGCTTTTTATACTTTCAAATATATCTTTTAATTCAGCCTCCTGGTCAACCTTTATATCATTTCGCTCTCGGTCTATGCCGAGTTTGTATTCTTCAAGTCGGCCATATTTTAACGGGTAAATATTTTTACCGTTAACTTTTCGATAGTTTTTGTCATCAATGATGCTTGCTCGTCGAATATCTTGTATTTTACTATGCGTTGAAAGGCTTACATCAAGTTCTTCGATATCGATACTAACGCCAAGACTCGATACTACTTTCTCTAAGAATCTGCGCTTATCACTATTGAGCTTACTTACCTTATCGCTAAAATCATCGTCAACAATAGCATGGAACTTGATATTCAACGCCTCCATTATCGACTCGAACTTTTCAACGTTGCCTTTACCGCCAAGAATAAAAACTCGATTGATCAATTCTGAGTACCCGTATTCATCAAGTTTATCGATATAAAATGCCAGATCATCTACGCCCTCAACGAATATGACGTCATCACCGAAAAAAGCCCTCCTATGATCAATGGTAAATATAGACCGAGCGGGAAAGTCTGATTTACTCACTGTCTTCAGTGTGCCTGTTTTACTTATGCGATGGATGCGCTCAGCTACATGCGGGTCGGCTATGTGAATAGAATGTGTGGTTATGAAGAATTGCTGGCGTGTAGCTCTATCGCGTATAACCTCCAGTAAGGCCGTCTGTATTTGTGGATGTAGTGATCTCTCGATTTCATCAATGCACACAATCTTATGGTTCGACGAATCACCAAAATTTAACTCGTATATCCAGCAGATCAACTCTTTCGTGCCGTCAGATAAATCTTGTACATTATGCCAGTTGCCGTCAGTCACTTTTGCTTCAAAGTGCACAACAGCGCGCTCTCCTCGCTGAGGCTCGGACATGCGTATGTCTTCAATTCCTAATCCAATATGACTAAACGACTGCAATTTCTCTCGAAACTGCTCGATATTCGACTCTCCCATCGTAGAGGGTTTCAGTAAGGCGTCTGCAATACCCGTAAGGTTGATGGTTTCGGTTCTGGAATCGACATCTATGGACTCAAGAATTTTAAGTCCATTCGGATAACCGTTACCCTCGTGAACCTGACCCTTAAATGTGCGATTTGCTCGAATATATTTCATCTGTTGACTTTGATTTGGCCTGTCTGCCTCTTCTAGTGAACTAAGATCACTGACGTATGATTCTTGAACCTTGCGGCCCGTCATAGTAAACTCCACTCGAAATGGATAAGTTCGCGTAGTTGTGGAGGAGTGAACGGGGGATACAAATGTGGCGGATACGCTTGGCAGTCCGCCCTCTATATTATCGTTAATTGCCAATCGGTCGCGATCAAACATTCCCTGACCGCTAACTAAACCTAGTAGTTCCAATAATGAAGTTTTTCCAGAGCCAATACTTCCCACAATTACATTTAATCCACTTCCGGGCGTGACGTAGTCTGGATAAGTGGCTTCTAGAGTCTGTTTGATGCCACCATATTTTCGATACCCCGCAAATTCTAGGGTTTTTAGATAATAATCTCTCATAATTCACTTCTCTTGATACTAATTAACTCTACCATGTAGTATCCGGAGTCTCAACCTAGTCTAAAATCTAAGACGAGTGCGTTATGATCGGACGCGACAATATTCGACATATAGGCCTCCTTGACGGTGATTTTATCGTTCACAAAGATATAATCACAAACCTCTGTTTTGGCTGTAAGGTGATTTCGAGTTGTTGGAAATGCATATTCTGTTGTCAAATTACGAAAAGTTTTATTAACTAATTGGATCGATTCACTAGATGGCGCAAGATTAAAATCTCCCGTAATGATAACGGGACCGTCAAGAGAAGACGCATATTCAACAAGCTCTTTGCAGGCACGTAGGGTTTCTTCATTACCATTTTTGTGCTCTTTAATATGATAGCCGTGAAGCGTTAAAACATGAAGGATGCCCTGAGGAGTGTCAATCTGTGCATGGGCTATATTGCGAGCTACGTTATATCCACCTGAATCTACATAATCAAAATCTTCGGTATAGCTTCCGTGAGTCCAGTGCTCGGAGCCTTTAGTGATGGGGAGCTTAGAAGCAATCATATTACCTCGCATCGCGCGACGATGCATAAAGCTAAATTCAACTAATGGCGTATAGTAATTATCTGCAAACGGATAAGCATCCATAATCTGGTCAATCGTATCGAGAATCTTTCCGTCAAACTCGGTGCTTACTACTTCTTGCAGGGCCACTACGTCAGGCTTCTCTTGCTCAAACAGACGAATAATTTCAGTCGATAGCCTGCATGACCATGTGTTGAGTTGGATGAGCTTCATGAGATAATTGTAGCAGAGTGACGTTCTCCTTATTTTAAGAAAAATAAAAAGTCTCCGTATCTAGAGACTTTTCTTATGATATCTATACTTGGCAGCCTCTCGCGGAATATTTCAGAACTTTTTAAATTCCCAAAGACGACTGAGCTTCTCTCTTCTGCTTCTCTATAATACCGAGTACCGATAACAATTCGTTTGGATTCTCCCAGCTAAGTAGACGGAATGCAGCCGTGGCCATAGGTACTGATGACAGATGCGCCCAGCCAAACAAGACGTGCTCCCATTCTGCCGCGTATTCGTCGCTGATTCCGCGTGGAACGTCAGGCCTGTCGTCAATAAGCGCAAGGCCACCATATTTCCATTTGTCTTTATCTATAATTGCTTCTTCTACTACTTGGGGGCCAAATTCAGGCACCATAATACGATCCAGCCATTTGATCTTATCTTCGATAGCAGTTCGATTACTGGAAAGTGGAGCCGAGGCGACACGGGGGTGATAACCATTATCGATCATCACCTGCCATGCCTCTTGCATACCAGGTATTGGCTCAAGAGAATTGAAAAAACCTGGTGCATTATAAACTGCTTCGATCATGGGTCGGAATTCCTCATCATAATCGTGAGCAACATAAAAGCTAGAACGGCTTACTCGCTGTTCTATCGGTATGGAAGTGAGCGCCGAGGTATCAAAGTCGGCCATAACTCCGTCCATGTCTACTAATACTGTTCGCTCATGGTTCTTCATGGTATCTACTCTATGCTCGTAGTGATAATTTGTAAATGTGGCCACTTTTCTCGCCAGCGCTTCTTGTCTATTCGATCGTAAAACGTGTCAATGCGTTCCTGTGATTGAAAAAATGGTATCGGCCGTGCAATCAAATTAAATAGATCGTCTGTGCCGTAACAAAATAGATATTCCAGTGAGTCATTTTTAAGTCGAACCGCCACGCATGTAGCCGTTTCTACCCAATGCGAAATACCGTCAGCTGTTGATGTGAATGGACGAGATTTATTCACATAATGCATACGCGCTTGATTACGAACCTCCCATTCTGCGAATGGATACCTACTCTTCAGGTCCACATCATACGACCAATCTGTTTCGGGCGCTACATCCGATTTGCAGAAATAGACGAGATCCACGTCTCGTGTCGGTACAGAGACTTTATCTTCAAGCGTGTCCCAGACCTTATTGCGTAGAAAACCAGCTCCAATCCACCAATCAGGTAGGTCAAGTGTTTGAGCGGCCCTTAATACATCCATCATCCACGAGTCTGATTTAATAATCTGAGAGAGCTCATCTGTCGAGGTAATTGTTCGATTCATGCTATTTACTATAACAAAAAGCCGCCACTAGAGATCTTGAATTCATTATGTTTGGCAGGGGCATGAGGACAACGGCTGAAGCCTTTTCCGCTTGTTCGCGAAACAAAATAGCTGACGCTGCTTTCTTTCGCTTCACGCGCTGCACCGAACCTCAATCTTCGCGATGAATACATCGCAGATTGAGAACCGAATCCGCATAACCGCACTATAGAAAAACGACCACCAGATGGTGATCGTTTTTCTATGGCAGGGGCATGAGGAATCGAACCTCAATCCTAGGTTTTGGAGACCCATATACTAACCGTTGTACTATGCCCCTAGATTGATAACATTTGCTATTGTACCAAATATTTACCGATGAGTCACCACTATTTGTCTTTGTGAACACGGACGGCACGCTTGAAACGATGGTCGGCAACCGAATCGGCAAAGCGAGCGATTGGCTCGTGGATCAATAGGCGGTCTTTGCGAGCGACTTCGGCATCGATTTCCTTGAGGGCGTTGACGAAGTACTTTTCGATCAGCCATTCACGACCAGGTGCTGTCTGTCCGACGACAGTAATACGCCACAAATCATCACCCCACTTCTCGGAGTACTTTACGCGCAGCGGACGTGCGAGCATTGTCGGGCCGGTTGGAATAGTCATGATCGCATGTGCGATTTCTTTCTCGGCACGAATACGATCACGGACAAAAATATCAACTGCCATCGTACGAACACCACGCGGCGTTACGTGAACGGCCTGAATTTGCTGGTTATGAATCCAGACAACCTCACCGCTCAGACTACGAAGCTTGGTCGAGCGTAGTGTCAGGCGTTCAACAACACCAGTGACGTCGATAAACGGCTCTACCTTGATATAGTCCCCGACGTTGAACCACTTTTCAATAATCATTGTCGCACCGGCGGTAATGTCACGGAGCAGCATGCCAAGCGTCTGGCCGGCAAAGACGATAAAGAAAGCACTGGCGCCAATTGCCGCTGCACTGCCAGACGCCTTTGGACTAAATGCGTTCCATACTAGATAGGCCACTACTGCGACCGTTATTGCACGGACTGCCGCTACGGCGACGCTCAGATAGGTCTCTACTTGGCGCAGCAACACTACCCTATCTTCGCTTGATTCGCTGTCACTTTGAACGGCCACTTTTTGGGCAACAAAAATAATAGCTTTCGCCAAATAGTGACTTAACCAATAGGCCAAAATAATTGACGCAACCAAAATTAATACCGAGCGATATGCGTTCGGCTGAGTGAAAAATTCGAGTAGCTCGCTACCCGTATCTTGCATAATAATTGCAACGTCCATTGCCTTTACTATAACAAACTTACGCTTAAAATCGACAGGTACTAGCGTTGTGATTTTGTTTCTGATACCATTAGCATAAACAGCATCTATCAAGAGGAGATAAAATGCATACAGTTATCGTGGGGGGCGGCTTTGCTGGAGTAACGGCAGCGCTAGAACTAAGCAAAAAACAGCTTGGGAAAATTACATTAATTTCAGATCAACCGTACTTTTTGCATCACGCAACACTCTACGCAACTGCAACTGGTCGAAGCATTCACGAGTCAGTTGTTGACCTGGAAGATATGTTTGCCGAATACCATGACATCGACGTCGTTATTGATACAATGACAAAAATCGATGCCGACAAACACATTGTTTTTGGGGCGCATGGCAAAAAATACATTTATGATAACCTTGTCATCGGCATTGGTGTCGTCACGACCTACTTTGGCATTAATGGCATGGCTGATCACAGTTACGGCATTAAAACACTTAATGAAGTTAATGCATTCAAAGATCACATCAAGAGCGAAGTGCTCGCTGACAAACACCTCGACAAAAACTACGTTGTGATTGGCGCTGGGCCAACGGGCATTGAACTTGCTGGTGCATTGCAGTCATATCTCCTCGAACTGAAAGACCGCTACATGACAAAGGGCAAGATCAACATTACCCTTGTTGAAGCTGCGCCAAAGATCCTTCCGCGCTCATCTAATACCGCAAGCAAGAAAGTACAAAAACGGCTCGAAGACCTTGGCGTGAAAGTCCTGGTCAACCATAAAGTCGAAGCGCTCACTGATGATTACATCATGATCGAGGGCAAGAAAGTGCCGACGCATACTGCCGTCTGGACATCAGGTGTGGCGAATCACCCATTCTTTGGCCAGCACCCTGATATCTTTACACTCCTTGATCGCGGGCCACGTCCGGTTATTGTCGACGATCACATGCAGGCCTACAAGGATATCTACGTCCTAGGTGACAACGCTGCCGTTCCAAACGCTGGCGTTGCCTGGACAGCGGTTCGTAGTGCACGATTTGTTGCTGATCACTTGGCTCGCAAGATCACGCAGCGCCCATTCAAGAAATACCACTATCCAAAACCAGCAGAATCATTTCCAATTGGTGATGGCTGGGCGTATACGGAATGGCGCGGCATCTACGCAGCTGGCAAGACTGGCTACCTGATTCGTCGTTTGATGGAGCTGAAAAACTACCGTGCATTATTGCCCTATGACCAGGCAATTGCAGCGTGGCGATCGCACACAATACGCGAAGCTGAATAATTAACAACATTATCAAAGACATCTATTGTAAAAACATAAGCGGCTTACTATAATCAGTGGTGAAAGCTAAAAAAAGAAAAGGGAGCAAGCGGCGAGACAGCATTAATCGCCGATCAGTGTTATGAAAATTCTAATGCTCGGGTGGGAATTGCCTCCGCATAATAGCGGCGGCCTCGGGGTTGCGTGTTACCATATGTCCAAAGCTCTTGCGGTCAAAGGCGCTGACATTGATTTTGTCGTGCCCTACGCTGCCGAACATCCAACTGTCGACTTTATGCGTATTCATAGCGCGACTTCCGTCTTTCCCCTGGAACGCTATGGCATGGGCGCCTACGACAGCAAGATGTTGTTAGAGCGTAATCTTTCCGAGGCAGATGCCGATAGCCTCAAAGACATGCGCGGCGTTCAAAAGCGCTACGTTCAATTCGTCGAAAACCTTGTCAAAGAAGTAAAGCCAGAAGCGATTCACGCTCATGACTGGCTGACGATGGAAGCTGGCGTCCGAGCAAAAGAACTCACCAATGCTCCACTTATTATTCATGTTCACGCAACTGAGTTTGATCGTTCCGGCGAACTCAGCGGCAACCCGATCGTTCACGAAATCGAACAGCAGGCTCTCTTGATGGCTGACCGTATTATTGCGGTCAGTAATATTACCAAAAGTATCATCGTGCAGCGTTATGGCATTCCAGCTGACAAGGTCGAGGTCGTTTACAACGCGATCGATACGACCAGCTTTGAAGCGTATGACTACGATGCTCAGACCTATCGCTACCTTGAGGCGCTTAAAAAAGAAGGTTACACCGTCGCAGCAACCGTTACTAGGTTCACTGTCCAAAAGGGTCTGTCGCACTTTGTTCGGGCCGCTGCCCGTGCCTGCGAAAAATATGACAAGCTCGTGTTCTTGATGGCTGGCGACGGTGAACAGCGCGACGAGCTGATTCAGTTAGCTGCCGACTTGGGCATTTCAGACAAGATGTTCTTTACAGGATTTGTCCGCGGCAAAAAGTGGCGTGACTCGTACTCGGTAGCTGACATCTTTGTCATGAGTTCTGTCAGTGAGCCATTTGGCCTGACGGCACTCGAAGCAGCGCACCATGACAGCGCGCTGATCATTAGTAAACAATCCGGCGTCGGTGAAGTCCTAAAGAATATCTTCCGCTTCGACTTCTGGGACGTTGACACACTGGCCGATCAGATGATTGCTATCGCCTCATCAGCTAGTTTGTCACAAGAGTTACGTGAGAATGTTAAAAAAGAGTATGATTCAATTTCTTGGCACGATGTTGCCGAGCAATGTTTTAATATATATAACCGCATGAAGGCAGGGGCACTCGTATGAGCAAAAAATCAATTGCATTGTATCTTCAGATACACCAACCATACCGAGTCCGACCGTATAGCGTGTTTGATACCGGCGAAACGCATGACTACTTTAATACTCCAATTGCTGATGCTGGTACGAATAACGAGACTATCTTCCGCAAGGTAGCCGACAAATCATATCGTCCAATGAATGCCGTCCTGGAACGCCTTCTTCACGATAATCCAGAGTTCAAACTGTCCCTCAGTATCACTGGTACCTTCCTTGAGCAGGCTGAACAATGGGCGCCTGATGTGATTGAAAGCTTCCAGCGCCTGGTCGCAACTGGCCAGGTCGAACTGCTGTCGGAAACCTATCACCACAGCCTCGCCTTCTTCTATAGCCGTCACGAATTTGAAGCGCAAGTCGAACTGCACCGCGCCAAGATTCGCCAGCTGTTCAATGTCGAGACAAAGGTATTCCGTAATACCGAGCTTGCCTACAACGATGAGTTAGCACATTGGGCTGATGACTATGGCTTTAATGGTATTCTTGCCGAAGGTTGGGACACGGTACTCGATTGGCGTAGTCCAAACTTCGTATACAAGCCACTTGGCACGCATAATATCTCACTTCTCCTAAAGAACTACCGCCTGAGCGATGACCTCGCATTCCGCTTTAGTAATCAAGCGTGGAGCGAATGGCCACTCGACACAAAGAAGTATACCTCTTGGATTGATGATGCACTCAAAGACAGTCAAATTGTTAACCTATTTATGGACTACGAAACCTTTGGTGAACACCAATGGGCTGATACGGGAATCTTTGGGTTCTTTGAAGAGTTTGTTAATGAATGCACCAATAGTCACGACAAAGCATTTGTTACTATTAGTGAAGCAATTGCCCAAAACGCGCCTGCAGGTGAAATGAGCATGCCGCACACTGTGACATGGGCAGACAGCGAGCGTGACCTTAGCGCCTGGATGGGCAATAGCCTTCAGCAGGAAGCACTTCGTCATCTTTATGCACTTCATAATGACGTTATTCGAAGCAACGATACTGAGCTTATCGCTGACTGGCGACGGCTACAGTCATCAGACTTGGTTTACTATATGAGCACCAAATGGCAGCACGATGGTGACGTCCACGCTTACTTTAGTCCGTACGACTCACCGTATGATGCATTCCTGTACTACGTGAATGTTATTCGCGACATTCGCTGGCGCGTTATGCAACATCATCAGGTAGGGGGCCTCAATGGCTAGGCCAATTGTCCTTAGTAACGGCGAACTACATATCGGCTTGAACAACTACGGCCTTGTTCACGATTTTTACTATCCATATGTTGGACTAGAAAATCATTCCGCAGGTCAATCAACGCGTCACCGTGTTGGCGTATGGATTGATGGCAATCTAAGCTGGCTTGATAGCGATGATGAATGGGTGTTTAAGTTCCGCTACCCCGACACTGCGCTTGTGGGGCATACTATTGCTCGCAATGACAAGCTAGGTGTCACGATTGAGTTTGATGACTTTGTCGATGCCGAAGTTAGTGCGTTTATGCGTAATATTCATGTCGTAAACCTACGTGAAGAAGCGCGCGAAATTCGTTTATTCATGCACCAAGCGTTCGTTATTGGAGATTCTCGCAGCAATACCGACACGGCGCAGTATCTGCCTGACAGCGATGCGATCCTTCACTACCGAGGACGCCGAGCGTTTATTATTGGCGGTACGCATAACGATCAGCCATTTGATCAGCATAGCATCGGTATCTTTGGCATCGAGGGCCGCGAAGGCACATACCGCGATGCGGATGACGGCGAGCTGGCTAATGGCGCCGTCGAGCACGGACGCGTCGATTCAACTATTCGCTTTAAGCTATCTATCGGTGCTCATAGCTCTGAACGCGTACACTACTGGATTGCCGCTGGTACATCCACTCGTGAAGCACTTTATATTGATAAGCAAATTCGAAACGGCGGCTTCCTGACGCGACTGCACAAGACTACCGACTGGTGGCACAAATGGCTTGAACCAGCTATTGAAACAGCCGAAAAGATAGCACCAGAGTACCGCAGCTCATTCCTGCGTAGTGTCATGGTTGTTAAATCACAACTTGATAATCGTGGCGCGGTAATTGCCAGCACTGATAGTTCGATGCTCAATTACTCCCGCGATGCGTATGCGTATTGCTGGCCGCGCGACGGCGCTTATGCGCTCTGGCCTTTTATCCGTATGGGTTACACAGAAGAACCTTACCGCTTCTTTGAGTTCTGTCGACGAGGTCTTCATAGCTCTGGCTATTTAATGCAAAAATACCGCGCCGACGGCGGCCTCGGCGCTAGCTGGCATCCGTATGTTCACGGCGATATTACTGCACCGCCAATTCAAGAGGATGAAACGGCTTTGACGCTTTTTGTCTTTGCGCAGTTCTATCAGACAACAAAGGATTTCCGTTTACTAAAGGACTTTTACGAAAGTATGGTTCGTCCAATGGCCGACTTTATGACCGGCTATATCGACGAAACAACTGGCCTGCCAAAGCCGAGTTATGATCTATGGGAAGAAGTCTTCCTAACGACCACCTACACGACGTCAACCGTTTATGCTGCCCTTCTCGCCGCTGCAGACCTTGCTGATGACGCAAAAGACGCCGACAGTGCTGTTCGTTGGCGTGCGTGCGCTGACGATATCTCGACAGCTGCCCACAAACACCTCTTTAATCATGATCGCCAGGCATTCTACAAGGGATTGATTGTCAAAGACGGTGTGATCGAAAAGAATGATGTCATTGATTCATCCAGTATCTTTGGCGCATTTATGTTCGGCCTCTTCCCTGTCGGCAGCGACGAAATGACTGCTGCAGTCAAGACGTTCAAAGAAATCTTCGTTAATGCAGACGGTACCATTGCCTACCCTCGCTACGAATGGGACACCTATCACCGCGTCGATGAGCACTCTCAGGGGAACTGGTGGTTCATTACGACGCTGTGGATGGCACAATATGCCCTCGAAACAAATGACTACGAAACTGCTGATCAAATCATTTCATGGGTACATAATTACGAATCAACAGGTATGCTATCAGAGCAAATCAGCCCTGTAGATCACGAGCTGATATCGCCGTCGCCACTAACCTGGAGTCACGCCGAGTATATTGCAACGCTCCTCGATACGCTTACCGAGAAAAAATAATGGCAACTAAATCGCGCATTCAGCATCACACCGCCAAGCTTTATGACCTTCTTGCTGCATCGGAAACAAAGTTACGTCAGCGCACCGTGACACGCTTTGCTGAAAAGCTTGGTTTAACCTACTTTAAAACAGTCAAAGCACATGACTATGGGATTCCTGTTGTCCGCGGCGTGACGGCGTCCCTTCGGCAGCGTGATGCGAATGTATGCATTGGGTCATATCACGACTACGATATGGTTTATGTTGAGCGCATTTCAAGCACGGTAGCGCCAAATACGACTGCGACAAAGCACTACTGGCACGTTATGGAGTTTGACCTTCATCACGCTCATGACCTGCCGTTTATTTTTGTTGGAACGCAGCTGCAGTCAAAGGATTTCTATGCAAAGATCATCGCCGAGCATCGTGAAGTTCGTCCACTAGGCTTGTCGCGGCAGCAGGCAAAAGAGTTTCATGGTCATTACACTATTCTTGGGTCGCCCGCTGATACAGTTTTGATTCATACGATCTTTGATGACGCCATTGTCAAAGAAGTCACTACACATAAAGAGCCTTTTGCGATCGAGATTCAAGGCGATAGCCTTTTTATCATCGCCGACAATCCAAAAACGAGCGAGCATATGCTCACTCGAATGCTACAATACGGCATTTGGATGGCTCACCATATAGACCAACTTCATCAAAACGTCGACCAATAAAATAATCCGCCAGTGATTGGCGGATTATTTTGTAGATTAGCTCTTGCGTGCTTTAACTTCGTTACGACCGAGGTTTTTCTTTGTCTCGGTGTACGTAGCGTGCTTTCGAGCGATTGGATCATACTTCTTCAAGCTGATCTTCTCAGTAGTATTCTGAGTGTTCTTTGTCGTGTAGTAGGTACGGTGGCCACTAAGCTCACTTACTAAACCAACCAATTTGCGCTTTGTATTCTTCTTTGCCATCTCTTACTCACTTAAGTTTATTATTGCAATCTTATTAATTCTAGCATAAAAATATGATTATGACTAGTGTTGAACACGAAAATGGAGCCACGACTGGGATTTGAACCCAGGACCCCTTCCTTACCATGGAAGTGCTCTACCACTGAGCTATCGCGGCGTACCTCGGATAATTGTAGCAAATTGAGCTGCAATTTCCAAGATATCTGTTATTGCAATGGAATGTTAAAGACTGCGCCGTTGCCACCCATATACGTCGGCATTTTACCGTCCCACTTTTCAATCGCTTGTTTTTGGAGATATTCCTGCGTAAGCGTCTCGCTCTGTGCACGCTGCGCTTCAGCATCAGTGCGGGCCGCATCAAGGTTGAATTTGGCGCGTTCTGCATTTTGTTGAGCAACCTGCTTCTCTTCGATTGCCTTGCTAAAGTTATTACTAAACTTAAAGTCGACAATACTTAGTTCACTTACCTTGATACCGTACGGAGACAGTCGATCACTAAGTGTCTTTTGCGCCACTGTCTTTAATTTACTGCGTTCAGTGATGAGTTCTGATGCTGTATACTCTGCACTCGCCGCCTTAAAGACTTCATTGATAGCCGGCGTTACGATTTTATCGACATACAGCGCACCAATGGTTTGATGTACCCTGCTAACGCTGCCGCGTTCGAGGTTGTAGTTCAGGACAATCTGGCTACTAACATCTTGCAAGTCCTTACTTGCAGCGGTACTTGTGACTGCCTCTTTTTGCACTTTAATGTCATAAACCGTTACATTGTTAAGACCCCAAGGAAGGACGAATGAAAGACCTTCTGTCAGTTCGCGTCCTGTCACGCGGCCATATTGTGTTACGACACCGATTTGGCCCGTGCCGATTGTTTTTACGCTAGAAAAATAAGTAATTCCAACTAGTACAAGAAGTACTGCGCCAATAATAAGTCGTTTTCGAGTGAAAAAACCAGAGTCTTCACCTACAATTTGTGCTGTTTTTATCATAATGTCTTCAGTATATCATGGTACTGAAGTGTAAATTACTTCTTTTTTGAAGTCTTTTTAGCAGTCTTGGTCGTTTTGGCGACTTCAGTGTTTGCTACGGTCATTGCAGGATGTGCACTAAGTTTAAATAGGACGAATGACTGCAATAGAGCCCATGCAATCGCATTGATCAAAAAGATAGCCGCTGCCGCAATTGCAATTGCGAGGAGCTGTTGACCAAGGTCTTGGTTCAAAAGACCTAAAATTCCAGCAACGATCAGTAGCATAGCCGCCGCAGCAACGTACATATGCTGCATTTTTTGTCGATCAGTTGTTGCACTGTTCCAAGATTTTAATGAGATTTTGAGTGATTGATACATAATAATATTTAAGCACATATGTACATTTATGTCAATTATTACCTTTATTACTTTTGTTGCTATAAAAAACCCCTTGAATGTTATTATTTTTTTCGGTAGAATAGTACCTGTACTTACGCCGCTTTAGCTCAGCTGGTTAGAGCAGCTGTTTTGTAAACAGCAGGTCTACGGTTCGAATCCGTAAAGCG
>JALDYR010000001.1:0-445202 GCA_032153715.1 Candidatus Saccharimonadota bacterium
CTGTAAATCTCCCGCCTTTCGGCTTCGTAGGTTCGAGTCCTACTTCCAGCACCAAGAAAATAATCCATCCCTGAGATGGGTTTTTTTCTTGGTCTTGTTTTGTATGATCTTGAACCTACGAATCTTTTGTCTACGACAAAAGTCGTAGAGTTCGGCGCAGTGAATGAAGTGTATAATGTGTTTACATATTTACACAAATGAACGAAGGAGCAATCTCCGATTGCGATGTCCCACTTCCAACTATCCTGCGTCTCGCAGACTATTTTATTTAGCAGCTTTACTTTATAATCATCCTATTATTAATGCGAATAATGCGAAACATAAAAACGACAATAGAGACGCAAAAATGAATAATTCACCGATAACTCGTGCAGCGAAAATTAAAACAGTCGGGCTGTATGCGGCCGCTATTTCAGTCCTCTTCATGGTCATAGGGCTATATTTGGGATATAACGCCAGCGATCAAATATACGTACAGATCGGCCTTGTATTTGTTGGTGTTGGCTTAATCCTCTTACTACTTTTCGCTATCCTATTAACAACTGCTGCCGTACTAAAACGAAAGAGTGCAATGTCACCCGTGTTGACTAAGGAGCAGTCAGTGTCAAAAGATTTATTGTTAAGCAATATGAACATCATACTGCTCGTACTATCGGTAGGAATCATAGTTCACTATGTGATCGTTTTGACTGGCGAACGCAGCTCAGCTGACCTTGTTTACGCATTTGCAATACTAATAGTCGGACTTGGAATTCCGCCCCTTACATTAGTCGCACTGTTGTTGAACGTGCTGTTTCGTAGAAGTGCTACACCTAAGACTCGTAAGTTAGCGATAATAGCTATGCTCGTGTCGATTCCAGTAGCAATTTTCCTCACCTACGCTGTCGTTCGCAATCTTTAACTACCAATGCTCCCCACCCCCCTCTGAGTATAGTAAAATAAGATCATGACTGACGAAGAATACCGCAAAAAGATACATCCCGAATTAGACACCCGCAGCTGGCCGCTTACTATTACGACCGCTGTCTTATTTATCCTCGTACTCGTTGGCATCGTCGCCTCATGGCGATATCTCGGGCATGACCTCTATATCATTGGGTCAGTTATTGTTCCAGCTAGCATTACTGCATTCTTGCTGCTCGTCGCGACAATAAACGGACGCAAACACGTGATCAAAGAGTTTTATGCGGGCATTCTTGAACTAATCTTTTGGTGGCGTCCTTAGACTACATCACCTTGCGAGGTTGTGTCACACGCTTTGGATGACCTTGAGGAATAATCATTTTTGCCGCTTTAGCACGAAGCTCTAGTGCAAGGTCTGCCTGGCCTGTTCGATCGTAGGCATCTGCAAGAATATTAAGAGTTTGTGGAATTGGATCAAGCTCGACAGCATGTTCAAGCGATTCAATCATTTTTTTATCGTGACCAAGCTTTTCCTGAACTTTTGCGTAGGCAATATGGCGCGCCGAGAGACCGCTTTCCATTTCTAACGCTTGCTCGAAGGCAAGGGCTGCCTTTTCGTAGCTCTTGGTCTCGTAATAGATCAAGCCGACGTTATGAAGGCTGCTGGCGCTTGGTTCAAGCGACTGCGCAATCTCGAAGCACTCAATTGCATCCTTGAAGGCTTGCTGCTTTGCATACAAAATACCGAGGCGGTTATAGGCCGTTGCATTACGTTCGTCGACGCGAAGAATCGTCAGTAATGCCTTTTCTGCCCGCAGATATTTCTTTTCACGCAAAGATTCCTGCGCTACTTCCCATAGACGGTCAAGCTTTTCAGATAGCTTTACCGGGAGTTCTAGCGAGACATCTTCGAGCGGTTTGTGATAAAACACGGCTAATCCACCGAAGATAGCAACTAATACAAGTCCTAACATTTCACTAGTTATTATAGCATATCAGCAGCGAGATGAAGCCGGATGTTACCATTCGCAATAATTTTTTCACGCGTGCGCAAATGTGTCGCAATTTGATCGGCTAATTTTACGTCGGCAGACTTTCGAAGGACGGTTTCAAGCTGTAGATTGACGTCGTCAATTAGCATGACACTTCCGGCTCGATCGTCCTTGTATTTATGGATAACCGCTAGTTTGTCGAATGATTCGCCGCTAATAAGAGTCTTTGCATCCTGCATAATACCGACACGCTTCTCGTACAGCGCCTCGCTCATCACAAGGCTCGCTATTGTCGCCGGGAGGCCACTTGCTGCAAATGTAATACGCGCTCGTTTTGTTGCGTCAGTTAGCTTTAGCGTATCGAGCAGTAGTGCGGTTTGTCTTGACGATATTTTACGTAGATCGATCCGCTGACTTCGCGACAAGATTGTCGGGAGTAATGTGTCAGGGCGGTCTGTTGCCAAAATAAAATGCACGTTATCTCGTGGTTCTTCTAATAATTTCAAAAAGGCATTTTGCGCCTGATGCGTCATGATGCGGCCGTCAAAATCAAACACGTACACCTGCGTTGTCGTATTCTTTGCGCGAGTTAGGGTATAAAGTTCACGAATATCTTCGATAATGATGCTACCCTTTTCGTGATCCACGACGAGCTTCTTACCACCTTCTAGACGACGCTTTGGTTCAATGATTAACTGCGCCGATCCAAGTTCGCGCGCTATTGCCTTTGCGACAGCTGTCACGCCAAGGCCGCTCGCCCCAGTTAGGATAAGCGCCTGTGGCATTTTGTTGATAAGTCGCTCGATAAGTTCACGGCTAGATGGATGCAGAACTAAATCTTGCAACTTTGTCATGATGTCGCGAGAGCCTTGAAGCTATCAGGGATCGGAACGGTAAAGGTCTGGCGATTACCATGAGGAATGGTGATTTCGAGAGTGTGCGCATGAAGATAAAGACGATCAGCTGCTTTGCCGTAAACTCGATCACCATGGATCGGTGTGTTCAGGTAGCTAGTATGAACACGAAGTTGGTGCGTGCGACCCGTCTTTGGGCGAAGTTCGACGAGGCTGTAGGTGCCATTGCTTTCTAGTACATCATAGCCGGTCTGTGCTTCCTTGCCTTTGGCATCAACACGGAACGTGCTCGGGGCTGATGGATTGCGGCCAATTGGTAGATCAATCACCGCACTGTCATTTTTCAGGACTCCATCAATCACTGCACTGTAGGTCTTTTTCGTCTTGCGATCAGCAAACTGCTTTTGCAGCATCTCGGCCGTCTCTGGATTACGCGCACCAATCATAACGCCGCTCGTATCACGGTCAAGGCGATGAACGATGCCAGGACGGTTTGTATCAAGATTATACGTAGAATAGCGACGGAAGAACTCACCAACGGTAAACTCTTCGTTCAATGCGCCCTTGGCGTGCGTCAAAATGCCAACAGGCTTGTTGATGACAATAACGTTATCATCGATATAGACAATCGGAAGCTCGTCGGCGCTAAAATCAAGAGCGTCAGGAACGCTAATGGCGATCGAATCGTTTTCGGTGATATCGAACTTTGGTGATGTCTGCTCGACACCGTTCACACTCACATGACCAGCCTTGATATGTTTTTGCCAAGTGCTGCGGGAAAGGTCTGGATAGCGCTCAGCCAGCTCAAGATCAAGGCGCTTTTTGTTTGACTTTACAGCGAACAGGTAGACATCCTTACCCTTGAACGGAAGCCCATATGTCATTAAGTGATCATTTGGGTTCTCGACGATGTTTCCGATAACATCCTGTTTATCGGTGCGCACTTGTTCGTAAATATAATCTATGTCATCTTCGGCGACGTCATCAAATAGTACATAGAACTTCTCTTTATTAAAACGAAATGAGATCAAAGTATTTTTAGTGTTTGGATTACTAAATTTTACCTGTTCGATATGACGAGGGACATTATCATCCGTTGCCAGTTCAAAACGACGCAAAATTGCAATAATATCTGATGAGCTAACTTTAACCATGATTAAACCTTCTGTCGCAATCCGACTGCTTGCTGTGCGCGCAGCAAAGTACTATTGGCGACTTCACGCATTGCCACTTCTGACTTTTCGAGTTTTGCAAATACCGCATCATTATCGACTGTCGCAAGCTTTGCCTGGAAGTCAGCTAGGAATGATGCGACCTCATCAGCAACGACTTTTTTGAAGTCACCGTATCGAGTCTGTCCCTTGAATTCAGCAACCGTATCGTCGAGCGCCTGACCACGAAGAAGCGACAAGATTTCGAGAAGGTTACTGATGCCAGGTTGATTTTCACGGTCGAAGTTAACATTCGCAAGATCGTCGGTCGTGGCGCTCATGACTTTCTTTGCCGCAACCTGCGGATCGTCACCTAGGAAAATAACACCCCTGCCTGATTCGTCGGATTTGCTCATTTTCTTTGTTGGATCCTGCAGATCTTTGATACGAAGACCTTGGCCTTTGCCAAAGAATTCGTGCTGCTTTGGCACTGATTCCGGCACTGTAAAGACGTCGCCGAATCGCTTGTTCATACGCTCTGCGATATCACGTGTAAATTCGAGGTGCTGCGTTTGGTCGTCACCAACTGGCACGTACTGTGCGTTGTAGAGCAGGATATCTGCTGCCATCAGCACTGGATAGTTAAACAAACCTACTGATACACGTCCAGAGTTGTCATCTTCATCTAAACTCCTGAGGAGAGTTTGGTTAATAGTTGAAATTAACGCATGATATAGGCCACTCTTCCTGGCTTCATAATCGCTCGTGGGATTGTCACCGTATTCATCCTGAAGAGCAGTGAGATTGCTTAGACTCTCGGCAACAACTTTATTGATCGAATTCGATAAGTCATAGGCGTCTTTGGTGCCGGATTTATCTTTGAACTGTGTCATGCGTTGCATCTCGCCCATGCCCGTAAAGCAATCGAGGATCCAAGTCAGCTCGCTATGTGCCGAGATGTAGCTTTGGCGGTAAAGATTAATGCCGTCGTTATCAAGTGGCAAGCCCGCCGCAACGTATAGCCGCGCATTGTTAAGAATTTGCGCCTGTAATTCATCATGATCAATTGGCGTCGTAAAGCTATGGAGGTCAGGAATAAACATGTTGATCTGGAAGTCATCCGACCGCTCAGTCGCCATCTCGATCATTGGCTTGATGCCGCCAAAATAATTGCCAATCGTCAAATCATTATTTGCACGGAGGCCAGTCAGAATTACAGGTTTTGTCATACTCACCTTATTATACCGTACTCACCGTCACTTTTGAGGTGTAACATCGATATTCCTTGCATTATCGCCTCTTGTCGCAGCATTTCGACACGCTCAACGCCACCAATATGATTTGGGTATGGGTTTTTAACGGTCGCCCCAAGCGACAATGCCAACATGCACGTCTGAAATAGCTTCTCGCCCTGTTCTTTTGTTGGTTCGCCTTCTGGAATGAATACAGAGCCGTCTCGGTACTCGATCGTCAGCGGTGGAATTGATTGATGTGATAGATGTTCAGACATAGTGTCCTCCTATTAGGTTGAATTAAAAAGACCGCTCACTCGGGGCGGTCTCTTCGATATTTTCAAATATTAGGGTGTGTTATTTCAAAACACGGAACAAACCGCCACGATAGGTGTCGGTAAACCAATAGCTTGCTGCTGATATGATTTGCTTGTTCATTTATTCTATTTAATCATGAAAAGTTGGGAAATGGTAGCGCATGGATTATTCATATGCGCTACCATTTCGAGTTGGCAAAGAAAGGTTAGACAGTCGGGAGGAGTGCTTCGTACTCTCCGTCGATATCCCACACCGTACCTCGCGACGCGAGGAACGCTCTTCTGCCGCTCATCGCTAAGCACTCAGTGTCGTCACGGAGAGGTTCTGCAGCAATGAAATAGCCGTCAGTTGTGAGAAATCCTTGCCATACGCCGTGATCGGGATGCTTATAGAGGTATAGGCGTACGCGTCGCTCGGGCTGAGCTCGCATTCCCGACTCCCTACTCAATCCCGAGACGGAAAAACGTCGAGCTAACCGCCTTTGCCGGTCCTGAAGCTCGGAAGGTACGCTACTTTGGACGAGGTTACTCATTGCCCCTCCTTCGATAGATCGACTAGTCAAACTAGTCTTGCCGAAAGTGTATCATAATTATTTCGGCAGGTACATTGCCGTTATTTTACGTGACGAAGAGCAACGTCTTCAATCATCGAGATAAGCTTTTTTGTATACGTCCTACTGCCCATGACATCATGACCAGCAAGGATGAAATCAATGGTAATCATGTTTGTCTTTTTTCGCAGTTCAGTGATATTACGCTTCATCACAAAAGGATCCAGCCGCCCGTAGATAATATGGACAGGCATTTTAAGCTTCTCGGCGTCTTGCAGCGAGGTCTGGTTTTCAATGCTCATTTCAAGCGAACTGACGATAGCAGGCAGTGTCTCATCATCAACCACAAATGTACGATCAATTAGTTTGGCACGTTTTACAAATGACGCCAATCGCTTGGCAAGTTCCATCTTTCCTCGAGAATACTTGTATAACTTTCGGTACATATCGTCTGGTTGCATCACCATCAGACTTGCCGTTTTTTCAATCACCTTTGGTGGCTTGTAGAATGGAGGGCTACCCAGGATAAGTTCAGCAACGCGCTTTGGGTGCGCAGATGCATACTGCACTGCCACGAGCGAGCCGAGCGAATGTCCGACAATGACCACGTTTCCGCGCACACGCTTATGGCGCAGTGTGACAGCTAATGACGCTGCGTGCACTTTTGCGTTATAGATCTGCCAAATCGGTTTTGGTGACTTTCCAAACCCAAGCAGGTCGACAGCAATAATGCGCGTATTTGCTGTGTCTATTTTATCAATAACAGGCTTCCACATTAGATGTGAGCTTGCGAGTCCATGAATAAAGACGAGAGTCACCTCCGGCTTTCTTGGGCCGATATCGAGACCGACATGCAGCGCGTGCGGCACGCGTAGCCACTTGTGCAGTACTGTTTCAATCATTACTACCAGTGTACCACTTGGTGTAGTGTTGGGTAACGTCGTGGGGATTGTCTAAAGTCATACTAACTGCCCTTCCGCCAACCTGAGTCGCAATAACCTCCCAATCAGCTGTAGCGTTACTGTCGTCGTGAAAATGATCAATGAATTCACTCCGTGTTTTTGCACGAGTTGTCTGCGGAGGGTTATGGTACCGAAAATCAATCAGCTCAGCCTCTGGCATATGAGCCTTCCACGCTTTGCCGCGAAGCAACTGACCAATCCCTAGCTCGCCATATTCGCGATTGGTGTTAATGTTATCAAACTGACGATCTATTTGAGATACTTTTTTAGGTAGTTCGCTCTTTCTGACAGGATTATTATCCAAGTCGTGTCGCAATACCCTGCGCCGCGCAACCCAATCAGCGCGATCAAACATCAGCTCGGGATCTGTCCTTAAATCATCGACAGCGGACTGCCATTCATTGAGCACTTTCTGCTCTTCTGGTGAAACACCGCGCTTAGCAGCAATCTTTTGAGCGCGTTGCAACAGACTCTCCTGAATACCCAATGCAGTTATCGTGGTGCCGTCTGATAGCGTATACACACTAGCCAACTTGTCGTCATGAGCAGTTTGCCGTGCGATTGTCTTCAGCGGAGCGTTGAGTCGCAGTCCTTCACCACGATACCCATTTTCTATAAGACCCAGCACCAAAGATATTGT
The DNA here is from genome assembly GCA_032153715.1 of Candidatus Saccharimonadota bacterium. Classification (GTDB taxonomy): domain Bacteria; phylum Patescibacteriota; class Saccharimonadia; order Saccharimonadales; family Saccharimonadaceae; genus SEAL01. The sequence goes on from JALDYR010000001.1 coordinate 7,603, forward strand.
CCCAAAACGCATCATAGACGCCCATGGCGACTGTGTGGGGTCGAGGATAGTGGCATGGACTCGTTTCCACTCCTGTCCAGCGAGCGGCTGATCCCTCAGGGAAATTACTGGATTTGGAATGATCCGATAGTCATCGTGCAATGAAATTGACTCATAACTTCCCACCGCAGCGTCCACGTTAGCGGTTAATGATTTTTGCGCAACTTTATGTTCAACCCGTCCATCACGATTCACTCGCGCCGTACCCGCTCCTGCGTACACGCTCATCGTTGCTAGGTGAACTCCGAGGGCGTAGAGAGTCTTTGTATCAATTTGCATCTTAGCGGCCGGACTACAAAAATTGACGTGGTATCCCCACGTATGATCTTCATCGTCTATGACACGCTTATTGAGTTTAAAATCTTCAAACAATCCGTCTTTCTTTGCATTAACAAAGCTGTCGAACACCACTCTCTCGCCGGCAATTTCATTCGCCACGGTTCCCATGATGGAGTCATCTTCCGGCGTCGCATATTCCGGATGGTCGCCAACATCAACGTACATGCAGCCGCCGTTTGTCGCCATGCGGCCAATCGTTTTTATTGTTTCTGGTTTATATTGCTGGAATACTGTTGTCGCCTCAGTCCACCAAATTGGCCTAAAGTATTTTTCATTTTTCTTTCGCACATATGCAGACCACTCCATCTCGCTTCCTGTGATGCGTGATCGTGCTTCGTTCATAAACGTATAATACTCCCGTTTTTCACATTTTTACAAGTTAGCAGTATATGCTATACTTTATATAGTAATGAAAAATACACCAACCTCACGCTTAACAGATGACTTGAGCCTAGAACCTTCCCAGCTATACGTCGGGAATTTTGAAAAGATGCTCAATTTTTACCAAACACAAGTTGGACTCGATGTTCTTTCTAGTTCGAAAGACACCGCAGTGCTTGGCTGCAATGACACAGCGGCCATTGAACTTGTTTCGAAGCCAAAGCTGTCGTTCGCAAGCCCTCGTTCTGCTGGGCTGTTTCATAATGCCGTCGTGTATCAGTCACGTGGCGACCTGGCTAACACTGTCGGTAACCTCATCTACCAAGCGCCGGAATTATACAGTGGCACCGGCGACCATCTCGTCAGTGAGGCGTTTTACTTCAATGACCCAGAAGGAAATGGCCTTGAACTCTATTTTGATCGGCCAAAAGAGACTTGGCAGTGGGTTAACGGCCAGGTAGCTATGGATACGCTCTACATCGATCCGCTTCAGTACCTTAATAGCTATGCCAGCGATACGCAAAAAAGTACCCGGCAACTTGGCCATGTTCACCTGCGAGTTGGCGATATTGCTACGGCAAGAGCCTTTTACGTTGATCTGCTTGGCTTTGACGTGACCGCAGATATCGGCAGCGCGCTTTTTGTATCAGTAGGCGGCTACCATCACCATATCGGACTGAATACCTGGCTGAGCCAAGGTGCGAGTGTTAGGGCACCGAGCCTCGGCCTGTCTGAAGTCGCCATTACCCTTTCTAGCGATCACGATGTCAGTCAGCTCGCAAGTCGCCTAGAAACAGTGGCGCATCCTTTTGTCCATTCTCACGGAGTCCTGCGCGTTGATGACCCATGGGGTAACACGCTCGTCTTTCGTGCTAAGTAATTTTAAATTCCATTAACAAAAAACTCCCCTCTGATATAGAAGGGAGTTTTTTGTATGTCTCGTAGCGATTAACGCTTTGAGTACTGTTCTCGCTTGCGCGCTTTTCGAAGACCGTATTTCTTGCGTTCTTTTTCGCGTGGATCGCGACGCAGGAAGTCAGCTTTCTTCAACGTGCTGCGAAGATCAGCGTGACCAACTGTGATTGCCTTAGCAATTGCAAGTTTGATCGCATCAACCTGACCAGCGATACCACCACCAGATACACGGATCGTGATATCAAACTCTTTTTGCTTGCCAACGAGCGCTAGTGGATCGGTGACTTCTGCAAGTAGGGTTTTGTTGCCATCAAGGTATTCAGATGCTGGCTTGTCGTTGATTGTAAGGTTACCCTTGCCAGTGTACAAACGTGCACGTGCAGTAGCAGCTTTACGACGACCAAGACCGTAGAAGTATTTACCTTCAGCCATGATTATTTAACCTCAACTTTCTCTGGAGTTTGTGCAGTATGAGCGTGCTCAGTACCAACAAAAACTTTCAGACGCTTCATGCGCTCAGGAGATAGCTTGTTTTTAGGAAGCATACCCTTTACAGCGGCTTCGATGATACGCTCTGGGAACTTCTCGCGAACTTCTTCAAGACGTGCATCTTTGATACCACCAGGGAATCCTGAGTGACGGTAGTAAATCTTTTGCTTTTCCTTGTTACCCGTTACAACTGCTTTTTCAGCATTGATAACGACAACGTAGTCGCCACCATCCATGTGTGGGGTGTAGCTTGGCTTGTATTTGCCCGTAAGGTACGTTGCAATTTGACTAGCAACGCGACCAAGTGGAGCTTCACTAGCGTCTACAAGGATCCAGCGGCGAGAAATTTCGCTTGGTTTCTGTGAGTAAGTCTTTGCGTTAACCATTACGCCTTTGCCTCCTCTTTAGGAGTAGTCTTGATTTCGTCAACGAATTCAATTGTTGCGAGCTGTGCACCGTCACCAATACGGAGACGAGTACGTTGCACACGAACGTGACCACTAGTTCGGCCAGTCAGCTGAGGTGCGATCACATCAACCAGCTTGAATGCAGCTGCCTGTGTAGACAGTTTTGCAATAACCTGGCGACGAGAGTGCAAATCACCCTTCTTAGCCTTTGTAATAACTTTTTCTATATAACGCGTCAGCTCTTTAGCTTTTGGCAGAGTAGTCTCGATCTTGCCATGCTCGACGAGACTCGTAGCCAAGCCCTTCAGCAGCGCGCGGCGCTGGTCGCGTTCGCGACCAAATTTGCGCCCTTTGTAACCGTGTCGATGCATGACCTAAAGTTCCAATTCTGCTAATTTATCTTTTACTTCATCAAGTGCTTTTGAACCAAAGCCCTTTAGTTCGCGCAGATCCTGCTCGGTAAGTGTTACCAAGTCATGAACTGTACGGATATCATTGTTTACCAATGCGTTTGCAGTACGAGCGGTAAGGTTCAACTCTTCGATTGGAGTGTTGAGTTCACTTGCTTCTTCTTCGTTTGACTGACCAAGTGCTGGTGCAGCTTCAACTGTAGTACTGCCAGCTAGTGCTGTGTACTGATTAACCAAGATAGCTGACGCTTCTTCGAATGCTTCACGTGGAGTGATCGCACCGTCTGTATCAACAGTAAGAAGGAGCTTGTCGAGGTTTGTTTCTTGACCAACACGAGTGCTATCAACCTTGTAGCGTACGCGAAGTACTGGGCTGAATACTGCATCAAGTGCAATCATGTCGCTGTGAAGACGATCAACGCTTGAGTCTTCGATAGTGCGGTAACCACGGCCAGCTTCAACAACGAGGTCGATAACAACTGACTTCTTAGGATCATCAATAGTAGCGATGACCTGGTCTGGGTTTACTACTTCTACGTCAGCAGTCACTTTGATGTCACCTGCAGTAATAACGCCGGCACCCTTTTTCTCGAGGCGGAGTTCTACAGGCTGGTCAGTGTGAACCTTTAGACGAACGTTCTTCAGGTTGAGCATGATGTCAACAACATCTTCTTTCACGCCAGGAACTGTCGTAAATTCATGTGTCGCGCCTTCGATGCGGAAAGCAACGATCGCAGCGCCTTCGATGCTTGAGAGCAGAACACGACGAAGGCTGTTGCCAAGTGTGTTTCCGTAACCAGCATGGAGCGGTTCAATCACAAATTCAGCACTGGTAGTACTGTTCTCGTTGACAGCAGCGAGCGCAGGGTTGTGAATAACATTAGACATTTTGAATGCTCCTTATTAGCGTGAGTAGTACTCAACGATTAATTGTTCGTTAATATCAGCTTCGGCTTCTTCGCGCTTTGGCAGACCAGTAACGCTAATAGTTAGCTTCTTGTGGTCAGCTTTTAGCCAGCTTAGTGGGCCTTGGATAGAATTCTTCACAACATCATCAATTTGCGTAAAGTAACCAGACTTTACACTCTTTGGACGAACAACTAGCTCATCGCCAGCCTTTAGACGGATTGATGGGATATCGACACGCTTGCCGTTAAGCATAAAGTGACCGTGGCCTACCAATTGGCGGGCAGCACGACGACTTGTTGCAAAACCTGCGCGGTATACAGCATTGTCCAGACGTAGTTCTAGAAGTTGGAGCAAGTTTTCACCAGCAAGACCTTCTTTACGGCGAGTTGCTTCGTTCATCAAACGAGCAAATTGCTTTTCAAGAAGACCGTATGTGCGGCGAACTTTTTGCTTTTCACGGAGCTGAGTCGCGTACAAGCTTGGCTTGTTCTGACGACCATGAGCGTGCTGACCTGGGATGCCAGCTTTCTTTGCCATGATTTTGTGCGCTTTAGGATGAAGCGCGTAGCCTTCACGGCGAGACTGCTTGACGATTGGAGATGTATCTCGTGCCATAGTTAAGCCCTTCGTGCCTTTCGTGGACGAACGCCACCATGAGGTACGCCAGTCACGTCTTTAATACTGTCGACAGTAATGTCAAAACCACCGATGGCGCGGATAGCCGCGTCACGACCAAGACCTACGCCCTTGACGAATACGTCAACGCTAGAGAGACCGTGAAGTGATTTAACTGCTTCAGCAGCTTTTTCAGCAGCAACCTGTGATGCATATGCAGTTCCCTTTTTGCTTCCGCGGAAACCACAAGCACCTGCGCTGCTTGCTGCGAGTACATTACCTTTTTTATCCGTAAACGTAACAATTGTATTGTTAAACGTTGCCTGGATGTGCAGCTGACCAGAAGGAACTGATCGGCGCTGTTTCTTACGAGTTGAAGTTTTTGCTTCTGCCATAATCTTATTCCTTTCTACGTCTTAGACGCTGCCTTCTTTTGTGTACCGCCGACGGCAACTGCTTTACCCTTACGAGTTCGTGCATTCGTACGAGTACGTTGTCCGTTTACTGGAAGTCCTGCTTTGTGTCGCAAACCGCGATACGCATTGACGTCCTTCAAACGCTTAATATTATTGGTCACCAAGCGCTGTAGGTCGCCTTCGGTCGTATAGTCGGCATCGACTATCTCGCGAATACGTTGTTCTTCAGCCTCGGTGAGATCTTTCACCCGAGTGGTCGGCTCAACTTTTGCCGCCGCAAGGATGGTCGATGCAAATTTTGGACCGATGCCGTAGATATACGTCAAAGCGATCTGAACTTGCTTTTCTGATGGGATTACAACCCCAGAAATTCGAGCCATGCTTAACCCTGCCTTTGCTTATTCTTAGGTTTTTTCTTGTTGATGATCCGTAAAACACCCTTACGGCGAACTATCTGATCATCAGGACTGATTTTTTTGACACTCGCACGAACTTTCATGAACGCCACAAACTCCAGTTTTCCTTTAAATTTAATCCTTCAAGCGGAAGCTGATTCTGCCCTTAGTAAGATCGTAAGGGGTCAACTCAACTTCTACCTTATCGCCTGGTACCAAACGGATGTAGTGCTTGCGCATTTTACCCGATATATGGCACAGGACACTATGACCATTCTCTAATTCCACCTTAAATTGAGTATTAGGCAGTGCTTCCACTACCTTACCTTGCAATTTAATAACTTCTTTTTGACTCGCCATAGTTAACAGTGGTTGATTATACACCAAATTTTGGTCCACGTAAAGTGTCTAAAGAGATAATCTTCACGGAATTACCTGCCGTGAAGCCATAATTAATAAACCTATTGTAACAAAGCTAGCCAAACCGTCAAGATATTGACATAATACTCATCTCTCTACATCTAATTAAATTAGATACACAGAGATGAGGACAGAGGAGAAATGATTCCGCCACCCCCACCTCGCACCTTAATTTCGCTGACGCCCCATGTTGCCAAAAGCGACATTATACATTGGACGGTCGATATTCGGGAAGCACGTAGCGGTAAAAGTGAGGTCGGAGTGGTCGAGATCAAATTGAATCTTCACAACCTTTAGGACCTCAAGCCGAAGTCGGCGAGAAAACTCATGGACTTGCTCGTCGAAAAAGCAATGGATCATTTTGTCGAGCTTGTAGCATGCCTGCTGATTGCCGAGCGCGTCCTGCAACGTGAACTGCTGATCCAGCCAGTGTAGAATATTGACGCTGTGCTGGTCCTGCTCGATACGCTCTTCGAGCAACCGCAAAACCCATTCGAGTGTTGCGTTCTGGCCTTCGATTTTCGAACGGTGCAGGATATCAAAGGCAGCCGAAATGCGGTGCTCGCATCCAATCATGGTAGTCATCATGACTCCTCTGTCGATAGGTACACTCATGCGCGTTGCATCAGATAGAACAGTTATATCAGACCTCGGCCGATATCTAAAGCATAGCCGTTTAGTCAATCGCGACAGCGCGAAGCATAATGCGCTTATCAAAGACCTTGTCGCGCGGCACCCAATTGCCCGCACAAGTAATCAGGCTTAGACTCTCTTTACCATCTTCGACTGGAAGTAGCATTTTTTTCATGCCAGTCTCGTTTGCTTCTTTCAAAGACATCGTTTCGTTTTCGACGACATTGTATGTAAACTTCTTGCCATCGCCGCGCTCAATAATGATTGTATCGCCCGGACTTAGCGCATCTAGGCTAGCGAATACGCCGTCACGCGTTGCACCGCCATTATGTCCGTCAATGACAACAGCGCCAGTACCAGATCCTGGCAGCGCGCTTTTGTTGTACCATGCTGTATCGCTGATATTCTTTGGCGTATCAATCATATTATTTTTTGTCAGACCAACCGACATGACGCGGGCGTTTGTAATGTTCAAGGCAGGGATGCTGATATAACGTGGCTGCGATGCTGGTACGACATGCTTTTCAACCTGCTCGTCAGTTACAGGAGTTTCATCAATGTTCGGATCCGCCATGGCGCTTGCTGGTACTGGAAGAAGCGGTGGCTTGTCGCCAGCCGTATACCAGCGGTAACCAAACCACATGCCCATGATAATAAGCGCAACCACCAGAACTGCCGCTACCCATCGCAAAAATGATCGCTCTTTTTTAGCTTGTATACTTAACCCCGGCACCATATTATTTCCAGTATACCAATATTGCTTATGAAAAACAGCTCCTCACATCCATGAAGAGCTGTTTTATTATCAACAATCTTGATATTACTTGTAGTCGTCGTACGTCACCATGAGGGCGCGTGAATTGATCTGGCGCAGACTTTCAAGTCCAACCGACACCACAATCAGCAAACCTGTACCGCCAATTGCAAGGTTTTGAATACCCGTCACTCCAGCTTGTGCAAACAGATATTCGGCGATGAATGGCATAACAGCAATCAGGCCAAGTACGATTGATCCGAACAAGACCAGACGGTTCACAGTTCGAGACAAGTACTTTTCCGTCTGAAGACCCGGGCGCACGCCTTCGATAAAGCCACCCTGCTTTTGCAAGTTCTCGGCAATTTCATTTGCGTTAAAGACGATGCCGGTATAGAAATACGTAAAGAGGATGACGAGCGTGAAGTAGCTTGCTGGATAGATAAGCGCTGCCCATGTGTCGCCTGTAAACGCACCTGGCTGCGGTGCCTGGAACCAAGTAATCAAATTGTTTGCCAGTTGCAAGTATTCAACATTGCCAGTCGCTTTTAGCACCTGACCGATGAAGGCCGGGAGTGACAGAAAAGCAACAGCAAAGATCACAGGAATCACACCAGCGGCGATCAGCTTGATCGGAAGGATACTCTTGATGCCACCGTAGCTACTGTTACCCTGAACACGCTTTGCATAGTTGATCGTCACGACGCGCTGGGCTTCGTTAATCTTTACCAGTAGGTATAGCACAAGAAGCGAGGCAATCGAAACCGCGAGCGTCACATAAAACGCCGTTGGATTTACCGGCAATGTAAACCAGTTAAAGACGTGAAGTGCACCGTTTGTCGTATCGACAAGTGATGTACCGAGCGTACCTAGTGTTGTTGGCAGCTGGCTAATGATGCCGGCAAAGATTAACATACTAATACCATTACCAATACCCTGCTCAGTAATCAGCTCACCAAGCCACATCAGCAGGAGCGCACCAGCGGTCATCGCGGTCACCGCAACGATCCATTCAATCGGCGTCGCACTGTCAACGATAGACGTATTGCCGGCGAGAACGGTTTGGCGAAGGATATAGATAAAAGCAATCGACTGAACAACTGCGAGCGGCACACTAAGCATACGTGTCCACTGGTTAATCTTGCGACGACCCGATTCGCCGTCTTTATGAAGCTCCTCGAGCTTTGGAATTGCCTTGGTCAGCAGCTGCGTGATAATGCTCGCTGTAATGAACGGGCTAAGGCCAACGAGGACAATCGAAAGCTGCGACAACGCACCACCCGAAAGAAGGTTTAAGAACCCGCCAAATTCGCTCGCGCTCACGACACTGTCGATCGCTTCTTTTAGTTTTGTTGGCTCTGTGAGCGGCACTGGAATGTGCGCCAAGAACCTATATACAACAACGAGACCAAGCACAACCGCCAGGCGCTTTTGCATGTCCCTATTCTTGAATGATTTTAAAATAGTTTTCCAGTTCATCAGTCGTTTCCCTATCTACTTACCTGTTTCGTGAAATTATTACTACTGGTCGTAGTACACTACCATCAGTATACTACGACAAGCGCAACAATCTAATTATTTGTCAGATGCTTCTGCTTCTTTTGTACTCTTCTTTAGAGGAGTAGCAGTCTTTGTGAATGTACCGCCAGCTTTTGTAATAGCTGCTTGTACGCTCTTGCTTGCTGCTTGCACGTTCAACGTCACCTTTTCAGTTAGTTCACCGCGAGCGATGACCTTAACTGTGTGGAATGGCGTTGCAATGTAGCCTTGCTCGAACAACGTAAAGTTGTCGGCAGTCTTGCCCTTGAACGCGTTCAAGTGATCAAGATAAACAACCTGTGCAGGTGACTTAAGGCTCTTGAAACCACGAGCTTTTGGAATAGCCTGAACAAGCGCACGCTGTCCACCCTGGAACATTGCGTGAAGCTTCTTACCAGTACGAGAGCCTTGACCCTTTGTACCACGACCAGCAGTTTTACCCTGACCTGCCGCAATGCCACGTCCAACGCGCTTGCGGTCTTTGTTAGCAGTAACTTGGAGTTCGTTGTATTTCATTACTTAGTCTCCTTCTTTGCTGTTTTCTTAGCAGGCTGCGCGTTAAGCCATTGATCCTTAGGAACAAGGCTGCGAAGTGCTTCGATAGTAGCGTAGGCAATGTTCACCTTGTTCGTAGAACCAAGTGACTTTGAAAGCATGTTACGGATACCAGTTACACCGATGATTTGGCGAACCACACCACCAGCGATAATACCAGTACCAGGCGCAGCAGGCTTGATCAATACACGTGCGCCAGATAGCTTGATCTCTGCATCGTGAGGAATTGTTTCATTCGTCACAGGAATAGTGATCAAGTGCTTCTTTGCAACGTCAGTTGCTTTTGCAACGGCAGTCTGTACGTCCTGACCCTTAGAGACACCAACGCCAACTTTACCCTTGCGGTCACCAACGACAACGAGTGCCTTGAATCGGAAACGGCGACCGCCCTTTACGACACGTGCGACACGATCGATGTTGATCACAAGTTCTTCGAACTCTTTTGGCTCCTGAGGAGTGTTATCGCGACGATTGTCACGGCGAGGTCCATTGCCGCGTGACTGAGGTGCGCGAGTGTTTGTTGTAGCTGCATTTTGTTCAGCCATGATTAAAACTCTAGTCCTTCCCCACGTGCAGCATCAGCGAGTGCGCTTAGGCGGCCAGCGTACTGACGACCGTTACGATCAAATACTACAGTAGTAATTTTAGCTTTCTTTGCCTTCTTCGCAATGTCTGCACCGACTTTAGCAGCCTGTTCAGTCATTGTACCGTCTTGCTTTGTACCGACAGTTGTTGCAGCAGCAAGTGTATGCTGAGCGACGTCATCGATAATCTGCGCGCTGACGTGCTTGTTACTGATAGTAACTGTCAAGCGAGGACGCTCTGCAGTACCAGTAACCTTGCTACGGACACGATTCTTACGAAGACTCTTGTTGAGGAGTTTTTTAGCGAGATCTGCCATGATTACTTACCAGCCTTTCCTGCTTTTCGAAGAATAACTTCATCAGCGTATTTGATACCCTTGCCCTTGTATGGCTCAGGCTTTTTCAGTGAACGAATTTCAGCTGCAACCTGACCGACTTGTTGTTTGTCGATGCCAGATACAGTGATACTCATTTTTTCAACAGTCAGTTGAACACCTACAGGTGCTGCGTACTTAACTGGGTGGCTAAAGCCAAGGCTCATTTCGATTGCTTGGCCGCCGCCCGATACGCGGAAACCGACACCGTTTACTTCAAGTTTCTTTTCGAAACCTTTCGTAACGCCGTCAACTGCGTTGTTCAGGAGGGCACGTTGCAAACCGTGCTGTGCTTTAGCAATTCGCTCGTCATCATTACGAGTAACGATAGCGTTTCCATCTTCGATTGAAACTTTCACGTCACTCAGATGAGGAACTGTCAATTCGCCTTTGGCACCCTTGACAGAGATTACATCTGAATCAACCGTGATTGTCACACCCGAAGGGATCGCAATTGGTAGTTTTCCGATTCGACTCATTTTACTTCTCTTTCTTATTGTTCTTCTTCTGCCTGACATCTTCGCCTAAAGTAGGCTGCTGTCCACCGAAATTAGCGAGAAGGATTTCTGCTATAGTTTCGACGACCTCAGCCACCTTAGTGTAGATATTAAACAAAAGAGTCTTCATTTGATTAATATACCTTAAGCAGCAATTCACCGCCAAGACGCTGTTTAACAGCTTCGTGACCTGTGATTACACCCTTGCTTGTACTAACGAGGACAAGTCCACGACCGCTTTTTACACGTGGGATTTCGTCTGCTTTAACGTACATGCGGCGACCTGGCTTACTCATACGTGTAATTTCGTTAATTACACTGTTCTCGCCTGGCTTGTTGATTGTGATAACCAACGTGTCGCGTGGCTTACCTGCTTCGACTTTTACGTCAGCGAGGTAGTTGTTTTTCTTTAGTTGCTCAGCAACTGTCTTCTTTAGCTTTGATGCTGGAACACGAATTTCGTGCTTGCCAACCATAGCCGCGTTACGGATGCGGGTTAGAAGGTCGGCGATTGGGTCAGTTGATTGTAGTGACATATCTTATTCCTTTCCTTCTTACCAACTACTCTTTGTAACGCCAGGGATTTCACCCTTAGAAGCTTTTTCGCGGAAGTTAATACGGTTAAGACCGAACTTGCGCATGTAACCACGTGGACGACCAGACAGGACGTCGCGGTTCTTCCAGCGAGTTGGTGAACTGTTAAGTGGAAGTTTTTGCAAACCTTCAAGATCACCAAGTTCTTTTAGTTCGGCGCGCTTTTCAGCGTACTTAACGATCATTTTCTTGCGCTTTTCGTCGCGTGCGATCATAGATTTCTTAGCCATTAGCGTCGGCCTCCTTCTTTCTCAAATGGTACGCCAAATTTCTCTAGCAATGCGCGGCTGTGTGCAGCTTCTTCATTTTTGATAGTGAAGGTAATCTGCAAACCGTGAAGTACTTGAGTTTCTTCGAACGTAAGCTCTGGGAAGATTGACTGCTCAACGATACCAAGGTTGTAATTACCACCCTTGTCGAACTTTGTACCTACGCCGTGAAAGTCACGTACACGTGGAAGTGATACGTTAACGAGACGATCGAGGAATTCGTACATACGTGCACCACGAAGCGTTACGTTGATACCAACGCGGTTCATGCCAGCGCGAATCTTGAATCCAGCGATTGACTTCTTTGCCATGCGGTCAACAGGCTGCTGACCAGTGACTTTAGTAAGCGTATTACGAACAACTTCGTAGTGACGCTTGTCGTCTTTGTTCTTACCGATTCCAACGCTGACCACAATTTTCTCGAGCTTTGGTACTTGGTTGACATTCTCGAGGTTCAATTCGGCCTGGAGTTCTTTGACATACTGAGTAGTGTACAAAGCTTTCAAGCGAGGAGCGGTAGTAGTAGCAGTAGCTTTTGCCATTACTTGATCTCCTTATTCTTTGCCTGACGTGCAAGGCGAACCTTTGCGCCGTCGGCGTTCTTTACGTATCCAACACGGCTTGTTGCAGCTGACTTTTCGTCAACAACAAGAGCAACCTTATGAAGTGGAGTTGGAACATGAATGTCCTTGTGGCCACCTGTTGGGTTTGTCTGTGATGGTTTGATCTTGCGGTGACTAACGCCAACACCTTCGATCAGCACTGCGTTCTTTTTAGGAAGCACAGCAACTACTTTACCAGTGGTACCTTTTTTGTTGCCACTGATCAGTTTGACGATATCGTCTTTCTTGATACGGTTAGCCATAATTAGAGTACCTCCGGTGCAAGGCTGATGATCTTTGCGTAGCCCATGTCACGAAGTTCACGTGGCACAGGACCAAAGACACGAGTAGCCTTAGGGTTTTTATCATCGTTGATGATTACTGCGGCATTGTCGTCGAAGCAAATCGTGCTGCCGTCTTTACGCTGAATTTGGTCGCGGGTGCGAACAATAACAGCTTTAACGACTGATTTCCTTTTAACGTTACCAGTTGGGTTCGCTTGCTTTACGGTAGCAACAATGATGTCACCGACGCGGGCGTAGCGGCGCTTTGTACCACCGAGAACGCGAATACAAAGGATTTCCTTTGCACCACTGTTGTCAGTGACTTTTAGACGAGTTTCCTGCTGAATCATTACGCTTCAACCTCATCTTCCTTCAATTCTACTGAACCACGAGATTTAGTTTCGATGTTCGATAGTTTGAAGCTCTTCGTCTTTGAAACTGGACGAGTTTCAACGATTTGCACTTTGTCACCATTGTGCGCTTCATTGTTTTCATCGTGAGCAGTGTATTTACGTGAAACAGTGTACTGCTTGCCATAAATAGGGTGAGTCTCACGACTAGTCACAGTGACGGTAATTGTCTTATCGCGAACATCCGATGTCACGATACCAGTCAATGTCTTGGCCATATTATTTACTCTCCTTTGCCGCGAGCTCAGCTGCTCGGATAGCAGTGTGCAAACGTGCGATTTCTTTACGAGTCGTTGTCAGGACACGTGGGTTAACAAGTTCGCCTGCAGCGTGTGAACGCTTAGCGGCAATCTGGTCAGCTTGCTTTGCAGCAAGTTCTTCACGTAGTTGATCAACGGTCTTCACTTCAGCGGCTTTTTTAGGGGCAGCTTTCTTGGTTGTCTTAGTTTCAGCCATGATTATGCCTCCTCTCGCTTGATGAATTTAGTTTTTACAGGAAGTTTGTGTGCTGCAAGGCGCATAGCTTCACGAGCAACTTCTTCTTGTACACCCTTCATTTCAAACATTACTGTTCCGGCTTTCACCTTAGCAACGAAGAATTCAGGGTTACCTTTACCGCTACCCATCTTTACATCCTGTGGCTTGCGCGTAACAGGAGTGTGAGGGAAGATACGGATCCAGATTTTACCACCACGCTTGATGTAGCGGGTCATCGCCTGACGAGCTGACTCGATCTGACGACTAGTGATGCGTTCGTTTGACTGGCTCTGAAGAGCGTAGTCACCAAAAGCGATGTAATGACCGCGAGTCGCGATGCCATCGTTTTTGCCCTTACGAACCTTTCGATATTTAGTTTTCTTTGGCAGTAACATTATCGATCAGTCCTTTCACCCTTGTAGATCCAGACCTTTACACCGATGATACCAACACCAGGAGCGTTCGCACGTGCAGAGTGGAAATCGATATCAGCACGAAGTGTGTGCAGAGGCACTGAGCCTTCGATAACCTTTTCACGGCGAGCCATTTCGGCGTTGTTTAGACGACCAGCAACCTGAATACGGATACCCTTGGCACCTGCATTCATTGTGTTCTGTGCAGTCATTTTCATCGCGCGGCGGAAGTTGATGCGGCGCTCAAGCTGACGAGCGATATTCTCGGCAACAAGCTTTGCATCAAGTTCTGGACGCTTAACTTCTTCAATATTGATACGAACTGGAAGGCTAGCAATCTTTTCGATGTTAGCTTTTAGTTCAGTAACGCCAGCACCACCACGGCCGATCACAACACCAGCTTTTGCTGTGTGAATCGTAATAGTGATGAGGTTAGCCGAACGTTCAATCTCGATGCGACTGATCGTTGGGCGTGATGCGAACTTAGCTTCGATAAGCTCACGAATACGGATGTCCTCTGCAAGCCATTTGGCAAAATCGCGTTTACCGGCAAACCAGCGTGAACTCCAGTTTTTGTGAACTTGCAGACGGAAGCTAATTGGGTTTACTTTTTGGCCCATATTACTTGCTCTCCTTTGCAGGCGCGTCAGCAGCAGCTACAGTTTTCTTTGCAGCTGGCTTCTTCTTAAGTTTTTCAACGCCAGAAACTTCAACAAGGATGTGGCTAGTCTTCTTTTGGAAAGGTAGCGCACGGCCACGGCTAGCTGGTTTGAATCGCTTCAAACGTGGGCCAGCAGTCACAGTCAATGTCGTGATGTGAAGTGTTTTGCCGTCTAGGTTATGGTTGTTCGTTGCGTTAGCCTTAGCACTCTCGATTGCCTTTTTAACTGGCAATGCAGCGCGCTTTGGAACGTGTTCCAGGATAACAAGAGCATCAGCAACGGTACGGTTACGAACAAGTGCAGCGACAAGGCTCACCTTGCGGGGAGTCTGGTCTACACCTTTAGCGTAGGCGCGTACTGTAAATACTTCTTCTGCCATTACTTCTTATCCTTTCCACCGTGCTTGCGGAACTTACGAGTTGGGCTAAACTCACCGAGTTTGTGACCAACCATGTTCTCAGATACAAGCACAGGAACGTGTACACGACCGTTGTGAACAGCGATCGTTCGGCCTACCATCTCTGGAGTGATCGTGCTAGCACGAGCCCAGGTCTTGATGATAGTACGATCATCAGGCGTCAAAGCCGCCACTTTTTTAGCGAGCTTGGCGTCGATGAATGGGCCTTTTTTGAGTGATCGACTCATATACTACCTCTTCCTCTTCGCATCATGGCGACTTTTAACAATCAACTTGCTGACGTCTTTGCGTCGGCGAGTACGGTAACCAAGTGTCAATTGACCCCATGGAGTACGTGGTGGTTTACCACTACCATGACGTCCACCGTCACCACCACCGTGTGGGTGATCTGTGGCGTTCATAACGACACCGCGGACACCTGGACGGATACCCTTGCGACGGTTACGACCGGCAGAACCGATTTTTACGTTTTGGTGCTGAACGTTACCGACAACACCGAGTGCAGCTGTCGCTTCCAAACGGAAACGGCGAACTTCACCTGATGGAAGGCGTACTTGAGCGTAATCGCCTTCTTTAGCCATCAACTGAGCTTTCGTACCAGCTGAACGAACCATCTGCGCACCCTTACCTGCTTGGATTTCGATCGCGTAGATCTGTGAACCAACAGGAATCTTTGAAAGTGGCATACGGTTTGAAGCTTCGATTGGAGCATCAGGACCGCTCACAATTTGCTTGCCCTTAGTCATTTGCGTATCAGCAAGAACGTAGTGGTAAAGACCGTTCTGATCTTTAATACGAGCGATACGTGCTGAACGGTTAGGATCGTATTCGATTTCTTCAATCGTTGCGACCGTACCTGGAGCAAGTTTGTGATTCATTAGACGGTGATGTCGTTTGACACCGCCACCACGGTGACGAACAGTGATGCGACCAGTGTTGTTACGACCAGCATTCTGCTTCTTGCTCTTGATGAGGCTTTTGAGCGGTTTGCGTGTTGTAATTTCACTGTAGTCTTCGCTTGTCATGCCACGGCGAGCAGGAGTAGTAGGGTTGTAAGCTTTAATTGGCATTACTTCTTCTCCTCTTCTGTCGTAGGCTGATCAAATACCTGGATGCTGCTGCCTTTAGCAAGTGTGACGTATGCCTTCTTGCTGTCTTTGCGGTTAGTTGTACCAGGGTATCGGTTCTTACCACGGCTAAAGCGAACTGCTTTACCAGATTGAACCAATGTCTTGATGCGCTCTACTTTTACTTCGAATTGAGCTTCCACAGCTGCAGCAATTTCTTGCTTGTTTGCAGTCAATGGAACATTAAATACGTATACATTGTTCTGAGACTGAGCATAAGCTTTCTCAGAAACACGTGGGATAACGCTGATAAGAGTCATATTACGCCTCCTCCTTAATCAGCCATGCAGCAATTGCTGGAACTGACTTTGCTGAAAGAACGATATGATCAGCGTTTAGAATGTGGTAAACACTTAGGTAATTCGCACGGATCAACAAAGCATTCTGGATGTTGTTAGTCGCACGGATCAACTCTGGAGTCTTCTCGTCTACAACAATCAAAACACGACGGTTGAGCTTGTTATCAGCCAAGAATTTAACGACCTCAGCAGTCTTACCTGTTGTCTTTACGTCTTTTACGACGATCTTTTTAGCTTCGTTAGCGAGAGTCAACGCCTGCTTTACAGCAACACGCTTGCTCGTTGTGCTAAGTCGCTTAGTGTAGTTTTCGTTGCCACGAGGACCGAATACAACACCACCACCGCGCCAAATAGGGTTACGGCTCGAACCGAAACGTGCACGGCCTGTTCCCTTTTGCTTCCATGGCTTTTTACCACCACCGCGAACTTCACCACGCTGCAAGGTTGTTGCACTTGCCTGGCGAGAGTTTGCAAGATAGCTATCGTATGCAAGCTTCAGCAGTTCGTGGTTTTGAACCTCTACTGCGAAGACTTCTTTAGGTAGAGCAGTTTTAGCTGCTGCTGGTTTAGTAGTCTCAGCCATTATGCCTTCCCTCCGATAACAATCAGACCCTTACGTGGACCTGGCACCGCACCCTTAAGGCCGATAAGGTTGTTAACTGAATCAACATAGGCAACCTCAAGGTTCTTAACAGTAACGCGATCAGCACCCATACGGCCTGCCATTCGCTTACCCTTAAAGACCTTCTGAGGATACATAGATCCAATCGAACCTGGCTTACGGACGTTACCGTTACCACCGTGTGTCTTCTTGCTGGTATTAAAGTTATGTCGTTTTACGGTTCCCGCAAAACCTTTACCCTTGCTTGTACCAGTCGCATCCACCATGTCGCCTAGTTCAAACTTGGTTACGTCGATCGTGTCACCTACCTTAAGACCTTCAGGTAGTTCTGCAACACGAAATTCCCGAATATGCTTCGGGGTCACTTGAGCTGGTTTTGTATGACCAGCAACGGCCTTGCTCAGGTTCTTACCCTCACCATATGCCACCTGGACTGCGTTGTAGCCATCGATATCGATAGACTTGACCTGAGTCACAGTCACGGGGCCAGCTTGAATCAACGTCACAGGTACTGCGCGTCCATCTTCGCTGATGATTTGGGTCATACCAATTTTGGTACCGAGAAGTGCTTTCACTATACTCTTGCTCCCACTTAAAACTCTTGGTGATAGGGGGTTTCCCATCTGTTGGGACCTACCAATTCACCAAGAGCGAGTTGTTATTACGTAATAAGTTACCTACTGAATATAGCACAGATACAGGGGTAAGTCAACCATCTTTGACACATTCTTGCCAGTTTGCCAGGGTATTGATTTATTATAATATTTATGCTATAATTATAGGCATTGTACGTTCGATAGTATGTCGGGCGCACACGCGTCCAGCTATCGAGCCTCCGCTCTAGCGGACACAACACATTAAGGAAGTAGACCATGTCAGCTTCACCCTGGCACGACGAAGGCACCCACTTGAGAAAAGATTTCGAGCTCAAAGGAGTTTACTTCGATGAGGTGTTTCCGCACAAGTACATCGCCATCAGGTTTACAACAGAGGAGGCGACCTATCTCGTCCGCGAACTGAGCAACAGTGAGCTCAGATATCCGGAAGACATGTGTACGGTTGAAGTCTACACCAACGACCCACGCCTGCTACGATTCTACCGGATCACAGACGACAGAATGCGACTGCGCGTCGGCGTGTGTAATCCTGCAGTGAGCGTAGGTACGACTTGGAAGCTCGATCCTCGAGCTGGCGGCGTATTTGAAACCGGAGTCGTCACTAAGGTTGAACTTGTCATCAGAGATCGTGAGCCTCAATGCGAGACCCACTATCGAGAGACTCCTCTCTAGCGCCAGGTGCCCGCACATGCGGCTGCCTCCGGCACGAAGCCCTACATTAATTTGTAGGGCTTGCTTTTTTATTAGCGTATATTATAGTTGCTCTATCGCACATTCAAGTACATTGAATGTGCGCGACCGGTCGACCAAGGAAACCCCTTGGTCCAACACAATTTAGGAGTCACGTTGAAAACCGCAGACACGATCAGGCGTATTATCGGCAATGATCGCCCTATCCAAATTCCTGCCGGGGTCACCTACGACCTAGTAGACTATCTAGGAAAAGTCGTCACACTCCATTCAATCGATGGAATTCGGGTAAAACTCGACCTGAGGAATGCAGAGCTTGAACAGCAGCATTTCCATGACATCGTCGGCGCATGCGCCACCGTTGATCACATGTCCACGTCGAAACAGCTTCGTAATGTTCGATGCGAACGCTACTTTACCGTATGGGAGTCTATCGACCCGAATCGTGCATCAATGTTCTGGAATTTCCGAGGAGATCTAGATGGCGCCCGAAGAGCGCCTGGACATTACATCATCGTAAATGTGCAAGAGTAAACATATACTCCAGCCGCCGGAGGCCTGGCTACTTAGCAGCCTCCGGCGCACACCAATACCCACCCCAGTCCTATAAGACTCCGGGTGGGTTTTTCATTGTTTTCTCATGGTTTTTATGTTCAAATGTATGCATTGTATGTTTGCGAAATCCTTTTGCTTACATACACGTCCAGCACGATGAGCCAGCCTCTCGGCTGGATAACAAGAGAGAAGAATCACATGTCTGAAACCCTTGCACCACAGCTCGACTTTAGCGTCGACCTCAGTATGCTCTCAAAGGGCGCGGTAGTCACCATCACGACAATTGGAAGGCGACGAAAAATCACTCTATCTCCCACCGAAGATCACGCAGTTCATGAAGGCACCGTCTCGGGTCTCAAAGTTGAGGGCCTCGATGACTGCGACACGCCCAGCGAGACCCATGTCACGAGCCTGCTCGAAATTGGCGCGAAGCTTCTGATCAGATCCAAGAGGAAGATGCTCAGCACGACTATACAGCACCTGACCGTCCAGCATGATTGACAATCCTCATCCACGCCGGAGGCCTGCGCTACTGCAGTGGCCTCCGGCACGACACCCTCGCTATAACAACTTGGGTGTTTTTTAATTGCGCAAATCGATATTTCATGTAATGATACAGCTATCGTACGCTCGTGGAGATCATGGGCGATACGCGTCCAGACCGATCGAGCTCAGCCTCTCGGCTGGATAACAATTGAGAGAAGGAATCATGACGTCTGATGAGTTTTTCGACCAAGCAGACCTTGAAGCGCTACAGGCCGAACTCGAGCGTGAATCCCTGAACGGCGGTCGCGACGAAATAATACGCGACGCCGTTCAAGCTTTTATTACAACCCTTCAAGCGGATGCGTTTCAAGATTTCAACGATCTGCCCGAGATCGCGCAACACGAGCTCATGACATGCTTATTCAATAATCTTGCCGAGCATGAACCACGGCTCTTTGGAGAAGAACCTCTTGCCGAACAGGTAAGCCTCAACGTACGCGTTCAAAACATCCTTGCAGAGGTAAGGGAATGGAGCGATGAGGCCGCACCCGACGACGAGCACCACTCACAAGGAGGGCTATAATGTCTCGCATCATCGGCGTCGGCATTGAACTTGTCGTCAAAACAGAAAACGGTAAACAAAAGGAGCTTGGAGTCATCCAGCACCTAATCCTGGGGCCGTCCTAGCAAGATTAATCAATTGGGGAGTGACATCGACGATCACTCCCCTACGCTCCTTCTCTCATCCGTTCCATAACTTCGTAGTTATGCTGACGAGCTGAAAACAGCGAAAACGGATGTAAACTTTGATGAGTAAAGCACATCAGAAAATTGCCAAATTTTCTAGAAAAGTGTTGCGTACTTCTATATAGTATCTCATGTTTGTCAGCACACATGAGAGAGGTTTGATAATTGAATCAACCGACGGTCGCCGCCACATCCTTTTCCTACGAGTTCCGGTCAAGCGTCAACAACGTTACCTGCGTATCAGGCGATGACGTCATCCATGAGTCGGAACCCTACGAGGTATTCGATTATCCGGATTACAGCGGAAATATTCGAAGCTATGGCATAGCAATTCGACACGAGTCGAGAGGTAGCCAGCGACCTATCGCATATCCGCTCAAGTTTAGAGAAGGAGCCTACGTCTTGGATCTACGAGACAGTGTTCCTCGCGTATTTACGGGACTGCCCTTAATACAGGCACCTCTCCCGACTGCATGACAAATACCCCGGCTCAATGGCGAGCCGGGGTATTTTACTATTTAACTCTAGATAACAATGCCTGTCGGCGAGAATGAGCATGCCAAGGCGACAATTAGCAATACCGCATACCAGATTTTACGATCGAGTTGATCCTTCTCTAGTAGTCTAATCAATAGCAGCCCTATGACCGCACCGATCGGAAAAGCGATAACAGTAAAGCCCTGCCACGTCAGTGGATGTGAAAACCTCAGCCACATTGCCCCCAACAATACGACTACTACGAGCTTTAAAAAGTATGTACTATCTGGCTCTGTAATCATCTCTTTTACGCGCGCGTGACTGGCCGCACGAGGCTTGTTGAGTGTTTTGGATTTTGGATTTTTTGTTTGTTTTTTCGATGTCATTAGGCCTTACTATATCAATCTCCACCCCTTCTGACAATATGCTTGTGCTCTGCCTGAGATTCCCCTATAATCAGCGCTAGTATAGTAATAAAGGAAGTATAATGCCAACGAAAAAACCTGCTACCAAGACAGCACCTAAAAAAGCTGCCAAGCCTGCGGTAAAAAAGACCACTAAACCTGTAGCCAAGCCAAAGGCTCGACCCGCAGCAAAGAAAAAAGTTGCAGCTCAATCACATCAGACCTTCCGCGTCTCGCGCCCGACTAGTAATTTCTTTAGCTTTAAAATCACCGACCAAACAATTTACTGGGCAATCCTGATGGTTCTCGTCCTCGCGTTTGGGGCATGGACAATTCGCCAAGAAATTGAAATTCAAAGGATCTATGATTCAATCGAACTAAATGAAGCATCAATTGACGAACTTGACCAAAAATCAGTTGAGATCATCAAGAACAAACAAGCTCAGCAGTAACGATTTGAAAAATAAAATAATCCGCTCTATAGAGAGCGGATTATTTTTATGTCAGCACTATTACATGCGGATTTCTGCGTCAACACCAGCTGGAAGGCTGAGGTTCTGCAGGCTGTCGATGGTCTTTGGAGTCGCGTTCGTGATGTCGATAAGACGCTTGTGAACACGCATTTCAAATGTTTCACCACCAGTTTTGTACACGTGTGGTGACTTTACAACTGTAAAGCTGCTGCGACGTGTTGGAAGTGGCACTGGACCAGCGATGCTTGCGCCAGTACGGATAGCCGTGTCGATGATTTGTTTTGCTGATTGGTCGATAACCTTGTGGTCGTATGCCTTTAGGCGAATACGAATACGTAGACCTTCTGCTTTATCTGCCATGAGATAACTCCTTTTATGTACAATACCGTAACCTCTGCTCGAATCGTAGATTAAACGTACGTCTGGCTGAGTTCTCGGTATGAATTAATAATACATCTGTAATCATACCGGTTCTTGAAGTATTTTGCAAGTATGTCCTAATAATGTTACAATACGCGTATTCTTCGCCTCAATGACGAGACAAGAAGGGATTCACCTCGAGCAACCGCTCGGTGTTTTTACAATCGGACAGAGAGGCAGCAAAATGAGATTCTGCAAGCTTTTGCGATCGATGCAGGTTCGTGCCACGCGCGTTGTTGCATTTGGCGAACCCGCGGGCAGCCACTACAATCGCACCCCTACAGTCAATCGCAAGACAAAGCCTTAAGGAATAGCCATGATCAACTACGAGCAAACAAGGCAGAAGCTTGCGAGTGAAGTGCATCGCATCGCCCTAGAGACCCAGCAAACTCGGGAAAAGAAAGGCATCAACCCCGAGGACAGTGACTTCGCGATCGCGAATGCACACAAGCTTTTAGCTGCATTTGGCTTGAGCCTTGAAGCTCCGCTAATGACAGAGGTAAGTCAGGTCGAGGTTGCCGAGATCGCAAATCAGATCGCAGCGCAACAGGGTGACTTGAGGTCGTGCATCTACTATGATGCGGCGACACTTCGATTCATCGGCACTGTCACCTAGCACATGCAGCATAAACGAGGACAGAGTGCCTCGCGCCTCTCTGTCCTCGTTTACAGAATAGTGAAATATATGCAATTTGACTCATCTGTTAACGACCTCACAGACAACCCCTGTTGCGTACGCTATAGTACGGTATGCGCGATGAAGAATCGCACTTATTGTTTTGAGCACCCGCTCGGCAATAACCCTTACAGGACGGAGGAGTACATGTTCGTGCCACTTGGGTGGGTGGCGTGGTTCTTTAGGATTCTTCATATCCTAACCGGCCACGAGCCGTCACAAGAGCACGGCTGCCATAAAATAGCCCTAGATCCCGATGTCATTCGCAGCGTCAAACCTGAAGACATCGCCATTGAAATCGTCAGGTCATGCATCAAAAACGGCAAGCATCACAGATCTGGCATGAGGGAGGAAATAGAACTGCCACCCATCATGCAACCTCGTCGCGGCACAGAGCTCTGCGAGCGCTACGAGGAATTTCCAGGACTCCTTGAAAGAGCGCTTGAGCAAGAAGACATTGGCCGCTTCACACTCACCAATGTCTCGAGTGATGTCGTCATCTTTAGAAGGATCTAGGTATCGGATAAGGCAGAATTCACGACTCCTCTGCCCTTATCCGCTACATAATGTAATTTTATCCGTTTTTTGTAAGATATTTCACAGAATTGATAATACAATCGCAGTATAATTCGTCCATCTCAGTAAGCAGTACTGAGTGCACCTGCCCCTACTAGGAGCCAGCATGTTAGCCCTTTTGATCATGATCCTCACACCACTTCGCACGGTGGCGAAGTGTGGTCTTGGTCGCCTGCCCCAATTCAACGCGCAGACGGCGTGTCGCAATTCGAAAGGCATCTACTTGGCGATGCGGCCTCACACCCGCAGCACGCTAGCCAAGGAAAAGCTGAAACATCTCGGTTCTGCCGTATACGTACACGAAGCGCTACTCGCAAGCGTCGAACGGCTAGACCACGCATATCCCTAGTAGACCAGGACATGGGCAACGACGCCCATGTCCTTACTACCAAACAAGTGAAACAAGTTTTGACTTATTTGGCGGTAAAAATATCTCATTTCGACCATTCGCATTTTGTGCTATGGTTTACTTAGAGTTTGCTTGAGATTACACTCGCAAACTTGTATTCACGCCGCCAATCAGGAGGCGTGCCGACAATTCAGATAGAGGACACCATGCCTAAAGGATACGAAAATCCGACAATGAGAGCGGAGCGAATCGCCGAAGTGACAGCTGATTTCTTTTATTGGCGACTACAGGCGGCGCTCAACTGCCACAGCCAGATCGAACAGTACAAGGAGACGATAGACATCAATGACCTACCCGGGATAAAAAAGTTGTCATTCAGTGACTGCCACCTTGTGGATTTAGTCGCAGCCGTATTAGTCAATCATATTACTCAACGCGATATCTCTCCATATGAGGTCACCGCCAAAAGTGTACATGACACAAACGGCTACCCCATCAGGCAGTTCGTCATCGTCGCCACCCATCGACCGCAAGAACAGGATCATCCCTCATGAAGAAGCGTATCAATAGTCATAACGAGATTGTCGATCGCATCTATCAGGAGCTTGTCCGTTTACATGCCAAGTTTCCCCATGCGCCGCGACATATCCTCATAATGCACAGTATCCATCCTGCGGGCATCGTTCCGTATGGACGCAACGTTGACTATGGCAAGCTAGCTGCGTCCGTCTCACAACGCCTCGCTAGAAGCCATTTGCAACATTTCGAGATCTATGAAGCCAACAGTCGTATACTTGTTGCCATGCACAAAAAGCACATCGACAAGGACGACACCTCAGAAGAGCTTGAAAGGATCTGCCGTGACTATGCCATCTATAAATGAGCAGGAAGCGTTCTTTGTAGATGTCGCGCAGCGTCTCAAAGAAACTCACCCTGGTATCGAGGCTAAAGAGGTGAAACATGCCATACAAGAAGCTATCAAAGCTTTCGGCGAATTGACGTACGAACATGGCATGGAGTCTGGCGCCGGGGTATTTCCACGCACGTCAGACTACAATGACCGCCCGCCAGATGGACACCACGTCATGCGCATGATGTATGCACTTACACTGTACTGCGCCGGAACTCCTTGGCGCGGTCCAGATGACCCTCCAAATCCCTTTATCTGACCCCAACCCCGCCCGGCTCCTCAGGGAGCTTGGCGGGGTATTTGCTTTGTTGGATAGTTTGTTTTTTGGTATAATATACTTAATCTAGATAATAGAAGTACCTACGCATAGAGGAGTTCTGTGTTTTCAAAAGAGCAGCGCGACACAATCACCACCCTAGCTAGCATCCTACAGACGTGGATTATTGGACGACTGATGGAGCGCAAGAACAAGCAAGAGGAGGTATCAAAAAAACTCAATCTGAGTGTCGGTGCCTTCAAGAGGTATGTCATACCAGCTCAACCTGATATCGGGGATTACCTGAAACACATCGAGTACTATGGTCGCGATGAGTTTGATCAAATCGCCCAGCAAGCCTCAACCTTGGCCGATGGCGATGCACTAGTGTTTGATGATCATAGAATCGTCATTCATTACAACCATTTCTTCGCGAGGTTTCATGTCATACCGACACGTTACTAGAGAAAGGACGCGACGATGCATGCTTTTCTTGACGCAAGTCAAAGGAAGCTCCTTGCCTTCCTAGAGCAGACGGCAGTAAGTCAAGGTATCACTGCACGCTTTCTACCAGACGCGCCTATTGCCGATGGAGAAGAGGGCCCTGTGTATGCCGAGTGGGCTCATCAGTCCACCGACTACTACGAAACGATCACCAGAGAGTTCGCTCGGCGGCATTCGAACATCAACACGAGTCCGGTGTCGATCTATTATTTACCGCGAGCATTCTACATCTGCCCAAATCTAGTGAGCTTCGACATTCCCGGCCAAAGCCCAACCACTCACCTCTATGCACCACCCCCACCCCGCCTCACCCGATGAACACGCCCCGCTTGGCGCCTTCGGGTGCTAGGTGGGGTTTTTCATTTTCAAAGAACCATATCTTGATTATGGACATATTGTAAAATTATGTTATTATACACCTAAGGACTGTCCCTTGCACTTACGGATACAGAGGAGCTATCATGCCTATTCTTGGCATCGAGCAAAAGAAAGCCCGCCGCGCCATGCGCAAAAAGATGGAGGCAAATAAAGTCGTGAAGCTTCGTGCTTCGATCAAGGCAGCCGACACTATCGACAAGGTCCTAGATGACCTTGTCAAGCAAGTTAGAACTGCATACATTAATGGGCGGCGTAACCTCCAAGGAACAGCTTACTGCTCCTTGGAGGTTCTTGGCTTTAGTCAAGAACAAATCGACGAGATTACAAACCTCACCGAGCCAGAGGCGCAGGAATGCGACTGGATAATTAGGTACGTGATATTGATGAGTGCCATAATCCATGACATGCTTCGCAAAAAGTACGATGACCAGACGGACTTCATGCTCTTTGTAGATGTTCTGTACAAACCATTCATTCACGGCGAAATCTGCATCGAGAATGTCAAGCGCCCCTAATCACCCCGTTTCAATAGGTAGAGCACCCTGCTCCGTCATTGAACGGGGTGCTCTACTTTTTAGACTTTCTAAATATCAACAAGCACGTACGGCTGCTTCAAAAACAATATCGCCCGTGACGAACGCTGGCTTAACTTGATCAAATGCGTATGCTGGTGCACCATCGATCGGCTAATACTACCGACACCGCGCGCGTAGACATTATATCCTTTGGCCTCATACTCACCTATGACCTGCATTGTCTCTAGCCGCTCCTGGTCAGTAAACTCTGCGAACGATTCGCGATGCGCCTTCGGAATCACCATAAGGTGCTCGATCACTCGTCTGCCCTCAAACATGTCGTAGGACACACGGTTCGGTAGTACCATCGTCGTTTCCGTCTCCATAACATGACGTTCCTTGGTTTCAGCTTCGCAAAACCCACAGGTGTCTTTTGTCTTGTCGGCTTTACGATGATTATTGTAGTTTCGCTTAGTCTTTCGGTAATGTAGCACTGATCTCTCCTTTATGCATATCCTAAAACAAAAACCCCGATTGCTCGGGGTTCTCGCTTATAATCGTTTGATTATTTGTTGATCTTGGTAACAACACCAGCACCAACAGTACGGCCACCTTCGCGGATAGCGAAGTTTAGACCCTGCTCCATAGCGATTGGCTGTAGGAGAGTAACCTTGAATGTAAGTGTATCACCAGGCATGACCATTTCTTTGTCAGCTGGAAGTTCAACTTCACCAGTTACGTCAGTAGTACGGAAGTAGAACTGTGGCTTGTAACCCTTTGAGAATGGAGTGTGGCGACCGCCTTCTTCCTTCTTAAGGATGTAGACTTCAGCTTCAAACTCTGTGTGTGGAGTGATTGAACCTGGCTTTGCGATAACCTGACCGCGTTCGATTTGTTCGCGCTCGATACCACGAAGCAATAGACCAGCGTTGTCGCCTGCCTGACCTTGGTCAAGGTTCTTCTTGAATGCTTCGATACCAGTAACAACTGAGTTCTGTGAAGCCTTGATACCAACGATTTCAACAGCATCGTTTAGCTTGATGATACCCTGCTCGATACGACCAGTTGCAACTGTACCACGACCCTTGATTGAGAATACGTCCTCAATTGGCATAAGGAATGGCTTGTCCATGTCGCGAGTTGGTTCAGGTACGTAGCTGTCAAGAGCGTCAACGAGCTCCATGATAGCGCCTTCGTACTCTTCGTCACCTTCAAGAGCCTTAGTAGCAGAACCCTTGATGATTGGAGCGTCTTCGTCGAAGCCGTTCTTTTCAAGAAGTTCGCGGATGTCCATTTCAACGAGCTCAACGAGTTCAGGATCAGCGATGTCCATCTTGTTAAGGAAGACAACGATCTTTGGCACACCAACCTGCTTTGCAAGAAGAACGTGCTCACGTGTCTGTGGAAGTGGACCGTCAGTTGCAGCAACCACGAGGATTGCACCGTCAACCTGAGCAGCACCAGTAATCATGTTCTTTACGTAGTCAGCGTGACCTGGCATGTCAACGTGAGCGTAGTGACGAGCTTCTGACTCGTACTCTTGGTGTGAAGAAGCAATGGTGATACCACGAGCTTTTTCCTCAGGAGCATTGTCAATGTCGTCGTAGTTACGAGGCTTGTTAGTCTCGCTTGGAAGACGCTTCGCTAGGACGTGTGTGATAGCTGCTGTCAAAGTTGTTTTACCATGGTCGACGTGGCCCATAGTACCAACGTTGACGTGAGGCTTGGTTCGATCGAAATCTGCCATTGTGGATTATTTCTCCTAATTAATTATATTTTCGCGCACAGCCGTAAATAGACTCCACGACGTATGAACACAATTATACCTTGTTTTATATGAGGCGTAAAGAGGTTTTACTGAGAACACTTTTTAGCTCTCGTCACCGCCAAAGACATTATGAAACATTTCTATATAACTACTGCGCAGCTGCGCGACGTATGCAGGCGGAAAAATCTCTCTTGATGCAAGGTACTCCAGCCGTCGAAGCACATCCGTACAGGCTTTTTGTTCGTCCAGAATATACTGCGAGGACATAAACATAGGGTCATGTACCGCACTCTCGATATCGCGAGCCACCAATCGCAGCGGGCACACGTCATGGTCCAGATCAGCGCAAGAAACTGCAAGCGTCTTGACGCAAGCCCGCACTGAATAGTCACTATGTTCCGGCAATACCACCTGCATCACCTGCGGAAGCCATTCATCAAGCGTATTTGTGTCACGACTGTACTCGCATAGCGGTATGACATCCTTGTAGAGGGCGATTCGATATTTATCCTTCGCCACCCTATCATCTATCCGAAATTGCTGACTATCCGGCAAAGTCTGCTCGGTACAAAGCACTCCAATAAAATGATCAATGTCATCATCATTCTCAAAGATTGGAATATTCTCTGCCACCAAGTACTTCTTGAACGCGACTTGCGCCTCTTGGTTACTGGCGGCATGCGTCAGCTGAAGATTAAACCTCACAAGCAAAGGAATATTGAGGCTTTCACCGCCACCTTCGAACTTGCTTAGTTCACTCATAGTATCTAAACTATAATCCTTTTTTGTGAATCGTACAAATTTAGTAATTTGCTACTAAATAAAAAGGCGGAAGCAGAGATATTCTCTACTTCCGCCATTGGGGTCAGGCTGTCATGTCCGCTTCGACGAATTTCTTGTATACATTCGTCAAATAGGTGTCCGAGGGCAGACGAAAATCGTTGCGATGCTCTTGGAACCAAGGATCCGAGTATCGCACCATCGAGCCGTTCGACTGCCAGATATCGCAATCACCCTTGCGAGCGATGCAAATGACCCGCAAGCGACCATCAGAACGTCCGCCATTGGGGTTCTTGGGCGCCAGAGCAGCCAACAGAACCTTTGTCCATGCTTCCACGTTGCCCGTAATGATCCTTACGATGCGCCATTCAAGCATTCGATGAGGCGACTCGTCGTTACCATCTTCCGAGACATGCACAGACTTTATGATCGGCAAATCGATAAACCGACCGATGTCGAGCCGGCTATCCGATCCCGGCAGGTGTGGACAGCACATGATAACAAACTTGTAGACGTCTCGATCAAACTGACCATCGTCGTTGTCGATCTCTACCTCGAGGCCACTATCAAGCATTGCCCCGTACTCGGGAACCCTAACCATCTTTCCCCCTTTGAAAGGTGCGCACGTCTTAAGTTGTGTGTATATTCTATTTTACCACCCACCGAAGGCTAGTGCTCGAAACCAGGGGTAGAACTTACTTTTCATAAAAGAAAACACCCCTTGTGATCATTACGGTCACAAGGGGTTGGTGTGCTGTCACTGCAAGATCAGTAACAGCGAGAGTTCCTCATATAAGCCCCGATAGCCCTGGCGCCAGAGGAATCCTCTTGGTAGACGATTACACCCCGAAGGTCCTGAATCGCGTAACAGCCATCGATCTCCTGCGTACTCCAGACCTGGGCTTCATTCGAGCCACCTGTCGGCGCGGCGCTAGCAGCCGGCGAGAATCCGACTCCAGCAGCTAATATAGCAGCACCGATGGTGACAGAAACGAATGACTTACGAACCAAAAATGCAGACATATCGCACTCCTCTAACAATAGGGTGTGACTATCAAACACACGATCAGAATTTGATCGTACATATATTATACGTTCTTTATTTATTTTTGTCAATTTTATGAGCTAGCGGTTATATGTAAAGAGATACCGAAATAGTCTTTACAATCGGACAATAATCCATATATTGGAGGACATCGGAGAGACTCATTGCTCAGGCAAGTATTCAGCTAGGGCGTAGCAGACCGAGTGCGGATGCTTCTCATATGTGGGGATTTACCGACTTTGCAGTGTACCTAGCATTGTAAAATAACCAAATTAACGGAAAGGATGGAGGGTCTTATATGGACAAGTACGCCAAAAAGCCATATACGCCACTAAAGACAAAGTAATCTTTGGTTAGTCCGCTCGGGTTCTGCTACATCTGAGCTGAATATTACGGAGCCGGATCGTTAATTCGGCTCCGCTTGATTTTCTATTACAAATAATTCGATGCCGAGGAGAGGCTGGTGTCGTTTTGTACGTAAGTGCCTATGAACTATGCACCCTGCTCGATGAGCCCGATTAGCCTAATCGTCACCATAGGGAAAACCCCCTGTGATCACAATGATCACAGGGGGTTGATTATCCGAACCTACTTGCAACCGAGGTTGCGAGGCACCATCTGCTGCTCGTACTCGTCGAACTCGCCCCATCGCTGGGACATCTCGACGTCTCCGGCGTTGTAGCGTTCGGCATAGCCGCAGTTGACCGTGGTTTCGCTCTCAGTCTCGGGCGCAGCCAATGCTGTGCCGGCCGTGGCCGTGAAAATCGTGCCGACGGCGATGGCGATCGAAGCAGCAGTGAGGGACGCGCGGGTCGAAAGACGTGCAGTCATGGCAAACTCCTAGTTGAAGGTGAATTTTCGAACAACAACGATCAAAAATATGATCGTATTTGCATTATACATTCTTTCTTTATTTTTGTCAATACCTATAACCTATTTTCTATAAAATACAAGTATGTACGTTTCGCCTTACAGATCTGCAAACAGATCAGACTCATCAGAACAATCTTTAATTGTTGACGTATACGGTAGCCAGGAAATACCCGGCTACCGTAGACAACGCTAGGCGCGAAGCAGCTGGCTTGCGGCCGCTCCGAGTGAATATTGTAACGTCTCTAGGACAGGATCATGCGGATAGCTATGGCTATAGATATATCCCTTCTGCATGTTGCAAACGTTCACTTTGCTAGTCACTTCAGGGACAAACACCGGAATATACAACCAGCCTCTATCGATATCTTTTCTACTCATGCCATCTTTTGGCTCGTACCCCATTGTAAAAAGTGCGGGGCTAGCCGACAAGACAGCAAACGTACCGAGCGGAAGAATGTCAACTACAGTGTCGACAGATACCAACGTCTTCCCGATACAGGAAGCCGGCACTACGGCCACCTTTGCATCGATATCGACATCACCCAGTGTTCGCCGAGCCTCGATCTGTCGACGCCAGAGTGAGAATGCATCTTCGAGATCGTTGCAGTCGGCTTTCGTGTGCAGACGGATTTCATACCCAGTCATGAGAAGCCTCTCGTTGTCTGTGTACCGCGGATTGCGGATAGGCTTATTATACTACATTTTGTAATATATACAAATACACCGCCAGAGGTGGCGGTGTATTTTGAGTGGAATCGATCGATTATTTGCTTGCGCGTTTTTCGATGATTTCCTGTGCAACGTTTGGTGGTACTTCCTCGTACTGAGCAAGTTCCATCGTTGAGGCTGCACGACCCTGGCTCATTGAGCGAATGTCGTTAGTGTAACCGAACATGCTTGCAAGTGGAACGATCGCACGAACGAGCTTAGCGCCGCCCTGTAGGTCTTCCATTGCTTCGATGCGGCCACGGCGAGAGTTAAGGTCGCCGATAACGTCACCCATGAACTCTTCTGGAGTTGTAACTTCAACCTTCATGACAGGCTCAAGAAGAACTGGCTTCGCCTGCTTGATACCTTCGCGAGTCGCGATACTACCAGCCAACTTAAAGGCAAGTTCGCTTGAGTCGACATCGTGGTAGCTACCGTCGTAGAGAGTTGCTTTAACGTCTACTACTGGGTAGCCAGCGATAACACCGCCGTTGAGGGTTTCAACGATACCCTGCTCAACAGGCTTGCGGTATTCCTGAGGGACAACACCACCCTTGATTTCGTCAAAGAATTCAAAGCCCTTACCAGTTTCATTTGCTTCGAAGCGGATCCATACGTCACCGTACTGACCACGACCACCTGATTGCTTGGCGTGCTTACCCTGGACAGCAGATGTGCCGCGGATTGTTTCACGGAAGGCAACTTGTGGCTCACCGATATTCGCTTCGACGTTAAACTCACGCTTCATACGATCGATCAGGATATCAAGGTGAAGCTCACCCATTCCTGACATGATTGTCTGGCCAGTTTCTTCGTCAGTGTGAACACGGAAAGTTGGGTCTTCTTCAGCAAGACGCTGCAATGCGATACCCATTTTTTCCTGGTCAGCTTTTGTCTTTGGCTCGACCGCGATCGATACAGGAGGATCTGGGAAAGTGATTGATTCGAGTGTAATTGGATGTGCAACATCGCTAATCGTGTGACCGGTGAAGGTGTCTTTCAGACCAACGACAGCGGCAATGTCACCAGCGCCGATTGAATCGATTTCTTCGCGCTTGTCAGCGTGCATACGAACGATACGTCCGACACGTTCTTTTTTACCAGTTGCCGTGTTTAGTACGTATGAACCAGCAGTCAATTTACCGCTATAGACACGAACAAAGATCAACTTACCAACAAAAGGATCGGTTGCGATCTTGAAGGCAAGACCAGCCATTGGCTCTGATTCATCAGGTTTGCGCTCGATTGAATCACCGGTCTTTGGGTTTTCACCCCAGATAGCGTCAACATCAAGTGGAGATGGCAGGTAGTCAGCAACAAGGTCAAGAACCTTCTCGACCATCACACCACGACCATCACCACCAGTAACAAGGTAGAAGTCACCAGCAAGAATACGCTTGCGAAGTGCAACCTTTAGTTCTTCGATAGTGATTGACTCTTCACCCTTTTCAAGGAATCGCTCAAACAGCTCATCGTCCGCTTCAACCGCAGCTTCAACAAGAAGACTACGAGCATTCTTTGCCTTATCAAGCATGTCAGCAGGAATTTCACTTTCAACCATTTGGTGGTCAGTGTAGTCACCGTATGTGAATGCCTTCATTTCTACGAGGTCGACAACACCGTTAATTTCCTTTTCAAAACCGATTGGCAAGTGAACAGGAAGTGCGTGCTTTGAAAGGCGGTTGTGAATCGTATCAAGAGACTTGTAGAAGTCACCACCGATTTGGTTGATCTTGTTGATGAAACAAATACGAGGCACGCCGTACTTGTTTGCCTGGCGCCAAACTGTTTCAGTCTGCGCTTCAACGCCCATCTTGCCGTCAAAGACTACGACTGCACCGTCAAGAACGCGAAGTGAACGCTCAACTTCGGCCGTGAAGTCGATGTGGCCCGGTGTGTCGATAATGTTGATCTTGCAACCCTTCCAGAAACAAGTAACAGCAGCTGAGGTAATCGTAATACCGCGCTCTTTTTCCTGCGCCATCCAGTCAGTCGTTGCGCCATCACCGTCGCCGCGAACTTCACCAATTTTGTGGTTAATACCTGTTCGGTACAAAATACCTTCAGTTGTCGTCGTTTTACCTGCATCGATATGCGCGATGATACCGATATTGCGAAAGTCCTTTAGTGGGACAGTTTTTTGAGCCATGGGGCGTTTACTTCCTTTTATTACTTATTACTTGCTATTTTAAGACATAAAAAATAGCGCTTATCTGATATTGTAACAGAAAGCGCCAGGTTTTTCTAGTCTATTACTGTGGTCGGTCTGGGAAGAAGTCCTCGCCCAAAACGGATGGAGACTGCAGAATGATATGTGCCTGCATCGCTGAGATGTACGCGTCATGTGCGGATTGGTATGCGAGTGCGAGCGCATGATCGTTCGGTTTACCAACGTAATATCCTTCGGCCGTTTCGCATAGGTAGCTGGCATTTGCTAGAAACGTATCGCGAACAATCGGCAGGACACTTGCATACTCGGGAGGAATATCACTTTTGGCGTACGCTTCTGCTGTCGCAAAGGTGTCCGCCGTCAATTCCTTTGTCGCTTCGAGTGTTGCTTCGACAAAGCCGCTACTCACCCGGCCAGCCTCTGACTTTTGCCACTCGGGACGATCAACATCCGTGACGTTTGGATATTCTGGCCAATACGGCAGCATATTTTCCGGTGAAATATTCGTACGCACGCCCTCATTAAATTCAACACCTTCCAACGTATTTGCTCCAAGTCGCTTACCCATATCGAGCCGTTTCAGCGCTTGTGACGATAGCTCCCGAGCAAATAGCTCCACATCAGGAGAAAGGTAGTACTGGTCGCCACGCTCTACCTTTGTGCTGTTGAGTAGAATTTCGGCGAATCGATCGTTAGAATATGCAATCGAAAAGCAGACCATCTGCAGCTGGCGCTCGTTCGAGGCGTGCCATGGATGGACGCCGTCTATCAGCTGCTCGTTTCGAAACGTCTCAGACAGCGTTACATACTCCGTTTTTGGATCTATAACGGTTTGATACGCATCGACTTGCTCGGTACTGACCAGTTTATTTTTATTTCTTCCAAACATAAATTTCTTTCAAAGTTTAAATGACAATTACATATAGGTAAATTGCATCCTAGGATAGAGCACGAGGGCCCTATCCTAGGATGCAATTTTCTACTACTTACCGCCTCGACTAGACGTTGATCCGACCCGAGGTGCGTTCACCCTCGACTGAGGAACTGTCCTTGCAGGAGAAGCCGGCGCAGCCTGTGGCCGAGCCGGAGCCTGCGTCCTCGCCGGGGGCGGTGACGCCTTGGGGTTTGCCGTCGGGGGCGGCGGCGCCTTCACAGGCTGGGTCGTCGACGGACGTGACGGCGCTGTCGTAGGAACACTCGAAGGAGTTGTCGGAGCAGAAGTTGTCGTTGTCGCCTTCGACGGATTCGGGATTGTCAGCGCCGGAGCCACACTCTTCGTGGGATCCAAGCGCTTAGCCGATGCGAGCACACTGCCAGCACTTGCGTTAACTGGCGTGACGGTTGTCTTGCCGCTTGCGTCCCGTGTGACGTTCTTGACGCTATCGGTCGGAATCGTCAG
The DNA here is from genome assembly GCA_032153715.1 of Candidatus Saccharimonadota bacterium. Classification (GTDB taxonomy): domain Bacteria; phylum Patescibacteriota; class Saccharimonadia; order Saccharimonadales; family Saccharimonadaceae; genus SEAL01. The sequence goes on from JALDYR010000001.1 coordinate 42,227, forward strand.
CTTTGTGGGCGCGTACGACGCGCTGGGCGGCTTCTTGGACTTGTCCTTTCCATAGTAGACGTTCGTCACCTTCACATTGTTGATGATGGTCGTATTGCGACCCCATCCGGCGTCAGTGCAGGCGTAAGGGCGGTACATGATACCGTTGCCGTTGACATTCGTCATCAGGCTGAGCGCCATGTACTCGTACGGAGTAATGGCACCGGTCACGAGACCAGCTCCAAGCCAGGGCGCGGAATGTCGAGACATCATCGCATAGGCAAAGAAGAGCGGAAACGAACTCCGATCGTCGTTACTGTAGTAGTGCTCGGCGTACTGCCCGTTTCCATTATCCTCCAGGATGCAAAACGTCCCGGGATCACCAACGGACTCGAGCGTGTCATGCTTCTGCCTGGCGTACTCGTCAAGCTGCGCCTGCTGCGCTGCATCGAGCTGTGTGAAACAGGTCGATTCGTTGATCTGCGGTGCGGCTGCGGCCTTATCGGCGCAGCCTACCAGGACAACGGCAAGGATGAATGCTGACATTATTGCCAGCATTCTCTTGAGATGTTTCATCTCTCTCCTAAAGTTCAGAGTGGACTGTTCTATATGTAATTGTCGAGTTGCTATGCTTTTTGCGTACAGAATATATACAGGTGCAAAAAGTCTTGCATACAATAGCACTTTTTCAATAGATAGTAAATAGCCGATAACAGACGTGCGTAAGGTATAATGGCCATATATGTTATTCAAAAAATACACAGGCAAACTATATTGCTTTTCACCGCCCGTCATGTTGGCGACCTTTTTAATTGAGTTCGGCTTTGCCTTTTACGTTATTTGGCGCTATAAAATGAACACCATCAGCCGCCTGGTTACGGCAACGCTCTTCTCGCTTGGCACATTCCAGCTGGCTGAATACATGGTCTGTGGCGGCCTGGGCTGGACACATGTCGAATGGGCTCGGCTTGGTTACGCATCCATCACCCTACTGCCACCGCTTGGTATTCACCTTGTCACCGCCCTGGCTGGCAAGAAGCTGCCATGGCTGATCGGATCGGCATACGCAAGCGCGGCAGCCTTTATCGGCTTCTTTACACTTGCTGGTGGCGCCATTAGCGGCGAGACCTGCTATGCGAACTATGCCGTATTTGACACGCATAATGCCAGCGTTATTCCATTCGCACTCTACTACTACGGCTGGCTGTTCATCGGCACGTACCTCGCCTGGGACTGGGCGCACAAGCTTCCTAAAAAGGCCGTCGCCCTGCAAGGCATGATGATGGGCTACCTGCTATTTATCCTGCCAACGACAGCCTTTAACATCATTGATCCTGCAACAGTTTCTGGCATTCCATCAATCATGTGTGGCTTTGCTGTCCTTCTCGCCTTTGCGCTCGTTATTCGTGTCCTCCCAAACAGCAGTACGCCGGAACGTCGCTCGCTAAAGGCTCTTCGTAGCTATCTGCGTATCTAATGAAACGCTACGTTCACCACTTTGACCGCGTTATCTTGAAGCAAATAGCGCGATTTCCAGCATGGGTACAGCCTATAATGCAGTTCGCCACCCTGGTCGGCCAGCCACCTTTTACGGTTGGGGTAGCGGCGGCAATTATTGGCTACGGTGTGGCGCGCGATAATTTTAATCTGGTCATTCTTGGCGGCATTGCTATCGTGACACTCCTTGTTAGTAGCATCCTAAAACTGCTCCTGCGACGTGCCCGTCCGGTGAACGAGTACGTCAAAAGCATGCTGATTCGCACCTTTAGCTTTCCAAGCGGACACGCCGCCGGATCGCTAGTCAGTTTTGGCCTCGTCGCCTACCTATTAGAATCTACCTTTTCACGGGGAACCCCTGTGAGCGCCTGTATTTACGCATTCTGTTTCCTGATTGGTGTCTCGCGTATCTACCTTGGCGCACATTATCCAAGCGACATCGTGGGTGGCTGGATAGTGGGCGGAATGGGACTTGCTGCTATTCTAGTAGTAGGAGTATAAGCATATGAAGATCATTGTCGTTCACAACGCAAAGTCCGGTAGCGCAGTGCCTCTCGACCAATTACGTCAGATGTTTGAACGACATGACGTCACTATTGAGCGCGCGATCGCCATATCCCCTAGTATCAAGCAAGACCTTGAGCCATACCTTGATTCGGACACCTACATTGCTGCCGTTGGTGGCGACGGGACTGTCAGCGCCGTTGCAGGGATCATTCAAAACACAAAAGCTACCCTGATTCCACTACCGGGCGGCACGCTCAATCACTTTACGAAAGACCTTGGCATTAACCAAGACCTTGAAACGGCGATTGCCGATATCAAGGATGCAAAACCAAAACTCATTGACATTGCCGAAGTGAACGACCTGCCGTTTATCAATAATTCTAGTATCGGTCTTTATCCTTCATCACTACAAACGCGCAAACATATCGAAGACAGTTTTGGAAAATGGCCTGCGGCAATAATAAGTATGGTCCGTGCCTTCGTACTATATCGAACCTACGAGGTAACCCTTGATGGCACAACATTTCATACGCCGTTTATCTTTGTTGGAAATAATAACTACAACCTCGACAAACCCGGAACTGGCCGCAAACAGCTCGATAAAGGTGAGCTTTCCGTCTACGCACTCCACGCTCGTAGCCGCTGGGCGCTCGTCAAAGTTATAGTCCATGCCCGAATCAAGCGCCTAAAGGAGTACGAGGCATTCTACCTCAATACAGCCGAGTCGGTGACTATTGTGACGCACCGCGACCAACTGAGCGTGTCTCATGACGGCGAACTAAGCCGACTGGCGACACCGCTGAAATACAAGATCTTGAAAAAGAAACTCCGAATTATCGGTAGTTCGTAAAGCTTGTCACAAAATCAAAATCAGCGCCACGCACAGCGGTCATGACCGCTTGCAGGTCGTCTTTGCTGCCGCTACTGACGCGGACCGCTTCGCCCTGGATTTGCGCTTTTACTTTTGGAAACTGCTCTTTCAGTAGCTTTGTGATCTTTTTAGCTTTATCTTGATCAAGCCCTTCGACAAACGGAACTTCCTTGGTTGCCTTGAGGTTGCTCTCGTTTACATCTTTCGATAGATCAAGCACCTTACTGCTGACCTCGCGCGTTGCAAGCTTTTTGCGGACGATATCAAGTACAGCGTCAATCTGCCATTCATTACTACCGATAACCTTGAAGCCCTTCTTGTCACCAAGCCAGTCAATAGCTGCAGGTGTGCCCTTGAAGTCATAGCGACTTGCGATTTCTTTTTCTGTTTGGCTGAATACGTTATTCATTTCAGCCTTGTCATATTCACTGACAATATCAAAACTAAATGTTGCCATAAGCTTCTCCTCTTGTTTATTTCACTATAGCATGACATTACAGACCACAACAGTAGTCAGCGCCAATCTTCATCTGTCAAAACCATTAAACAATTTAATAACTTTGGTAGATGCCCGAGATTATACGCTCTCGGGCGGGGGCGTTTTGTCAGCTACAGGACACGCACACCGGCCTGCTGCCGATCGAAGAAGATGCGGCCACTGTTGTCATCGTAGGACCGCGCGACGTACTCGACTACGCGCTTTGAGAGGAAGGACCGAAGCCAGACCCAGTCGTTGCTGGCATCCTCGGGGTACACCACGATATGGATTTGCTTGATCCGAACGCTTCCCAGCGATTCCCGAAGGACACCCTCAGCAGCACTACGAATCACACCGTCACTGATCATCTCCTCGGAGATCTCGTCCTCGTCATACTCCAGTTGATCGGCGAGGTAAAGGATCTTGTTCCAGCGACGATGATTTTCGTCCTGATCGAACAACACGATGATCGGAGGCACGCCGTTCCGGGTGTACCATTCGGTCATCTGCTGACGAGCATCGTCAGAGACCTTGCCGACGAACATGATGATCTTCTGCTTGACCTTGCGGTTCATGTTTTCTCCATGAGTGTAAGTGCCGTGCTTTTGTATTGTTAACCGAAATCTTTCATGTCTACGCATGATCGTATGCTACTATAATACCGATACTAGTTTTTGTCAATTTACCTACACTGTAGATTGTAGGGTGAAAAGGTGTTCGTATTTAATTGCGGACACCTACTTCATTTACGCATTAAGCGTAACGATAGAGTGAATAGCGACCCGTCCCAGCTTTTCATTGCCGCGGCTATGTTCTTTGACAATAGTTTCATTTGCATCGAGCGTAATGCCTAGATCTTGAGCGAGCGCATAAGCCCGTGGCGACGCCTTCCATCCCTCTGGCAATCTTCGGATGTGCCAAACAACGTCATGCTTACGAACACTGCGACGCGGGGCTTCATCCTCCTGGTCGTCGCGCTCAGCTTCTTGGGAGCGTTCAGTTACAAGCCGAGGCACGACAAGTTTACCTGTCGCATCCCTTTGACTACCGGCCTCGCGAGGGAAAGCCTGCAGAGATTGCGCAGTAAGTGTTCGCTGCACGTCACCCTGCTCGGAAATTTGATGTGTTAAATCGTGAAAGTGAGAGATGACATCCAGCTGCAGATTGCGATAAGCAGTATAAGTCGCGTCGCTTCGAAGGGCGATTTCTTTGAGGGGACGCCTGCATTGAGAATCATGGTAGAGTTCTCCGTCAGCACCCAACTTAAACATCTTTAACGGAGAAAGGCCCGAGAACTGTCGTATAGAGTATCCAGAATCACCAGCTTGGTAGAGTGTTTCCTGCGACCAGTTCGGCTCACGTGGATCTTGCTCGCTATTATGGATAACCTCGGCAACAGCATGAACATCGAGCATGAGAGGGCTAATGTACGTCGTTTTTCCGCCTGCAACGTCGTATGGTGCTGCTGGCTCATCAAATACAAGTGACCCACCACGAGAGTCATTAATATAGGCAGGCTTGACACCGTAAGCTCGAGACGAAAGCGAATCTTCGAATAATGCGCTGATAATCTCTGAATCTTCGGTATGATTGGCTGCGTCGAGCATATCCTGATCCGAAAGGCCGGCTAGCGCCTCAAGGTAATGAATAGAGGTAGCTCGTTCTGTCGCTTTGTCCGTTAGCACCGCAAACTTCGCTCCGTGCTTCACTAGATTCATACTCGCCGCCGTACGACCAAGCGTCTCGCTCATGGTTGCAATCTGAAAAAGCTCCTCAGGACTGTCGATCCCTTGAACCAGCTTGTACGCAAGAACGTCAGTAATGATATTGATATTCTGCCCTACGACGATATGCTGAGGCCGCAGCTCGTTTGTCGCGATCGCAGTCAATCCACTATATGCTCGAATATAGCTAATAATTCGTTCATGCGATGTTTGGTTTCGTTTACGATTAATCTGGCGCAGCACTTGATCAGCATAGACATCTAGCTGGCTAAAATCATCATATTCAGTCGCACAGACTTCCAGTGTCGTCTTGTACAAACTACCCTTCGCATGCAGTGCAGGCATAGGCGTGAGTATATCCTTGCGAATAGCTTGCGGCGTTAGATAGATAGCCTGAAGCCGTTCAAATGCCTTTGAGCAGTTATCTGTCTGATCTGGCAGTATATCCGTGGCAGAGATGACTCGGTCAGGTTGGGGTGCTGAGATGTGGTATTCCATTTAGAGTATCGACTATAGCGCCTGATAAGGGCAAGTACAAGCATAAGACTTACGCCGCATCATATTACGCCGCTTTCGTTGATAGATTGTCGAATAAATGCTATAGTAGCAGAACCTTCAATCAAGGAGCACCTTACTATGCTTACGGAAATCAGACGTCTTTGGTACGCGCCAAGACGAACCTTTGTCATCCTGACGACACTCACTTCGCTTGCTGTATCGATCATATTTCCACTACCTGGAGTGACACATCCAGCTCTGAATGTTTTGGCATGCATTTTCTTCACCCTGTACGGCCTAGCATCTAGCCTGCTCCTACGCAAAATCATGCTTAAATACGAAACACGGCGGTTTAAATCACCCGAGTATGTAGAGCAATGCAATCGGCTACTGTCGTTCCTTGACTCTTTAGACTTCCAGGAAGATGAATTCGTTTTCCTCAGGTGTGAGCAGGACGAGCGCTGGATACAAACCGCCAAAACTCCCGACAGGTGTTTGGTGGTGTGCTTTAGTGAGGAACGGATTTACAATCCAGGCAGTATGAGAGACGATATCGTTTATATCTACAACGCCTACCTATACGACAGCGCCTTTGGACTCCTCGTCAGCAGATGCGACAGAGTGGCTAACATCGAAGCCGAGAAAACTGACGGTGGCACCAGGCTAATAATGACAGATTCGTTCAACTTCAAGGTGTCAAGCGAGACCGTCCCGGCAGCCGAAGAAATCGAAAAACTACTTGACGACCTGGCAAGCGCGACAATCGTCAAACGCGAAAGGATATGATATCTGAGCATAAAGGCAGCTACTTGTAGCTGCCTTTTCATTGTCTGCCTAAAAAATAAAACCTCCGCAATGATGCGGAGGTTTTATTGTAGATTTGCGACAGATTAGCCGCGGGCGAAGTGAGCGAATGCTCGGTTTGCTTCGGCCATCTTGTGGGTGTCTTCCTTCTTCTTGTAAGCAGCACCGGCTTCGTTATGCGCATCGATAATCTCAAGCGCAAGACGCTGAGAGTATGGCATACCGTTACGAGCACGTGCAGCCTGGACAAGCCAGCTGTACGCGAAGTGAAGCTGACGGTGACCAGATACTGGGAATGGAATCTGGTAGTTAGCGCCACCAACACGACGAGACTTAACTTCGAAGTTTGGCGCAACGTTCTTGAGTGCTTTTTCAAACACAGCAAGTGGATCTTCTGAATCAAGCTTTTTAGCAGCTTGTTCAAGAGCGGTGTAAACAGCGCGCTCTGCAACAAGTTTTTTACCATCAAGCATAGATTTGTTGATCAAGCGTTGTACGAGAACTGACTGGTACTTGCGGTCAGGTGAAAGAACACGCTGAAGGCTTTTGGTTACTTTACGAGGCATGACTACTTGTCCTCCTTCTTAGCACCGTACTTAGAACGGCCTTGCTTTCGTTTTGCAACACCCTGAAGGTCGAGCGCACCACGAACGATGTGGTAACGAACACCTGGAAGATCTGGCACACGTCCACCACGAACAAGCACAACGGCGTGTTCCTGAAGGTTGTGACCTTCACCACCGATGTAAGCCCAAACTTCTTGCTGGTTCGTCAAACGAACACGAGCAACCTTGCGAAGTGCAGAGTTAGGCTTCTTTGGTGTTTTAGTCGTTACCTTGATACAAACACCACGCTTAAGTGGACCAGTTTGCTCGTAGTAACGAGTTTTCAATGCATTATGGATACGACCAAGCGCTGGAGACTTTGATTTCTTTACCGCAGTCTTGCGTGGTTTACGTACCAATTGGTTGATTGTTGGCATAAAAAATGCAGCTCCCAATGGTTTGATTACTATTCTTTCGAGACGAGGTATTGTCTCTGGTACGAGTTGGATTCAGCATCTCCGCCCCGTGTCATTCTATTCAGCTGTAGTTTACGAGTACACATTCAATCGCTCGCTACTCCAAATAGAGGAAACTCATCTGTGAGTATAGCAAAAATACAGTTATAACACAAGGCTATGAGAAGAGCCCGCCACATGATCCTTCCGGACGAAGGATAATCACATTCATCCGTCCGGAAGGATCACTAGCAGGCTCTATGAGGTAACTATGTTGGCTCTCGCCTTTAAATGCACACTGTAACTGGTATTAACCTCCGTGTTGAGACAGAATTCACGATCCGGCGGTCTCGTGCGCTCAATGGTCGCTCTCAGCTTAGATTCAACTTCACACCAATGATCCGTCTGATTCAATGTGATTCGTGCGTTATGGGTGCTAATAATCTCGCACCTCGAGTCGATCTTCTGCAGCTGCGCACGAAGTTCTTCACACATCTCATACGACGTCGATACCGTCACGGTGCAGTTTCTCACGCCGATCCACGCAAACGCTTGCTCGCGAGTAGTTGACATAGTTCACCTTCCATACAACGAGTCGGTGGCAGTGTTGCCTCCTGGAAAACTCACTGTATCTACTTCTATTAAGCGCCTATTCTTAAAATAAAGCAAATACTGCGGTGATAAGCCGCAGTATTAGTGTTTTTAGTATTCGAAGTTGAGCCCACCGAAAGGAACTCGAATTGTAAACGCCATTGTTTACAATTGGGCTCAACTTTCGGCGGGATGTACCCACAATATATCAACGAAGCTTTGCGCGCATGATTGCAAGAACTTCCTCATCCCTACTACTAGAGTGAGGTTTCCGCATCATCGCTTTACGCTCCTTGATCAGCTGCATCGCAAGCTTCTTGTACCACTCCCTCTGAGACTGGCTGAACCCTCTGCCTCGCTGGACCATGCCATTCGCGAGTGCATTCAAGCGCCAGAGAGCTTTCGCGACATGACCATATGCTACAGCATGAGCAAATGGCTCATCATAAAACTTTCCGCCGACGATCATTCGACCTGCCAACCGAAGCCACTCATCATCGAGCGGATTCAGTTGATTACTCTGCATTGCTACAGTCATGAACTTTCCTTCTCTTCTTCCTGGGGAATCGTGTTCACAGTTGACTTGGCCGACGTTGAGTTGTCAGACGAGGCAAGAACACGAGTGTCATCCCTTGGATTGAAGCGCAGAAACCACGCGTCGGTGATCTCTTTAATGGACGATGAACGCGATGCAAGCATTATATGCTCCTTTGAGGTGTGCTTACCGTGTGAGGTACATTACTACGATATCATCATCAAACCCTTATCACAAGCATAATCACAATAACACAACACCCCGCATTATAGCGGGGTGTTGTAGAGTGACTGAACTGCGATTAAGACGCGAGTTCGAGGTCTTCGGCGATCTCGTCAACCAACTCTTCATCAACTTCAGGAGTGTTAGTACGAGCACCAGTTCCCACAGGAATCTTGCGTCCGATAATAACGTTTTCCTTAAGACCGTGAAGGCGGTCAACACGTCCGCTTGTTGCAGCATTGATCAAGACACGAGTTGTATCCTGGAATGATGCAGCTGACAGGAAGCTGTCTGACCAGATCGAAACCTTTGTGATACCGAGGAGCAGCTGAGTATATGCAACAAGGTCTTGACCCTGTGCAGCAAGCTCTGCGTTAGCCTCGACAACAGCAGCCTTGCTGACGATATCGCCAGTTACAAACGTACTGTCACCTGGATCTTCAACCTGAACACGGCTAAACATCTGGCGCACGATGATCTCGAGGTGCTTGTCAGCAACGTCTTGACCCTGTGCAGCGTAGATACGGAGGACTTCGTTAATGATGTAACGCTGAGTTGCCTCAGTACCCTTTAGGCGCATCAAGTCGTGTAGGTTCAATGAACCGATCGTCAGACGATCACCGGCAACAACCTGATCACCAGCACGGATTACAAGCTGAGTATTGCCAGGGATTTCGTAGCGTACTGGCGCACCAGCATTTGCTGCGATAACCAATGTATCTTCAGCGACTTCGATGACACCGTCAAATGGTGCAACAAGTGGCTTTGATTCGCTCTCTCCGCTTGCAAGTACGTCGCCAACCTTGACATTGCTGCCAGATTTGACAGTTACTGTACGGCCCTCAAGCGCAATTCGCTCAACGTGACCAGCTTCTGGAGTAACTTGTACGATGTACTTCTTGCCGTCTTCCCATACGTCGACAGTACCTGTTACCTCAGTAACAAATGCCTGTCCCTTTGGAGAACGAGCTTCGAAGAGCTCTTCAACACGAGGGAGACCCTGGGTGATGTCACCACCAGCCACACCACCGGCGTGGAAGGTTCGAAGTGTCAGCTGCGTACCAGGCTCACCGACAGACTGAGCGGCGATAACACCGACAGGCTGTGCGTTGTCTACCAATGTACCAGTCGACATGTCGATACCGTAGCTCTTTTGTGGGATACCACGAAGGTTCTTTGTTGAAAGCACAGACTGAATCTTTACAGATTCGATCTTGCTATCAGCTTCGATACCATCAGCAACTTCACGAGTGATCAGCTGATCAGCTTCAACGTGACCCGGAATAGCTTCGGCAGTGAAACGACCAAAGAGGCGGTTGCCAAAGTCGATCATTGTCTCTTCAGACTCTGAACGGTAAATCGCAAAGCCTTCATCGTCACCAGCTTCGTCTTGTACGGTGAAGACATCCTGAGACACGTCAACCAAACGACGAGTCAGGTAACCCGAGTCGGCTGTCTTGAGCGCGGTGTCAATCAGACCCTTACGAGCACCACGAGTAGCCACGAATGACTCTAGTGATGAAAGACCAGCTTTGTAGCTTGATCGGATTGGGAGCTCGATTTCGCGGTTAGCCGCGTCCACCATGATACCGACCATCGCAGAAGCAAGCTTCACGTTCGAGATATCACCACGAGCACCAGAGTTCACCATGACCGAGATGCTGGTATCCATATCCTTAAGTTCACTTTGAAGGAACTCAGAAACCTTGCGGTCGACATTTCGCCATGACTGGACAGTCAAGTTGTAACGCTCTTCTTCAGTGATCAAACCTTGGTCAAACTGTTCAGAGATCTGAGTTGTTCGCTCGTCACCTTCGGCAACGAATTCAGGAATTTCTTTGAAGTTAAGGTAGTCATCTTTACCAGTTGATACAGCGGCAACAGTCGCAAAGCGGAACGCAAGTCCCTTCATGCGGTCAGCAGTCTTTGCAGTTTCTTCAGCGCCGTAGACGTTAAAGATCTGTGCAAGAACTCGCTTTAGCTGCTTCTTGTTCTGGATAGAGTTGTCGTAAGCAAATTCTTCTGGAAGGATTTCGTTGAAGAATACACGTCCGAGTGTTGTGTCGCGGATTTCACCCTTTGCGAATACGCGGATAGGAGTCTGCAACTGCAACGCGCCCTGGTCGTATGCCATTTCAGCTTCGTAAACAGAGCTGTAGGCCTTGCGGTCTTTCGTCTGAGCACTTGGCTTTTCGTAGGTCAGGTAGTAGTTACCGAGGACAACGTCCTGTCCAATGTTAAGAACTGGCGCACCGTCAGCAGGCTTCAAAAGGTTGTTTGTTGCTGACATGAGTTCGCGAGCTTCCTTCTGCGCATCTGCAGAAAGTGGCAAGTGAACAGCCATCTGGTCACCGTCGTAGTCGGCGTTGAATCCGTTTGCAACAAGTGGGTGCAACTGGATAGCTTTACCTTCGACAAGCTTTGGCATGAAAGCCTGGATAGATAGACGGTGAAGTGACGGCGCACGGTTCAAGAGAACGTACTTACCTTCAATCACAGCGTCAAGTGCATCCCAAACAAGTGCATCACCTGCTTCGATCAGACGAGTTGCGCTGCGGATGTTGTGCGCGTGTTCGCCGCGGATTAGCCAGCTAATAACGAATGGCTTGAACAGTTCGAGGGCCATTTGCTTTGGTAGACCACACTGGTTGATCTTGAGCTTTGGACCTACAACGATCACTGAACGTCCAGAGTAGTCAACACGCTTACCGAGAAGGTTCTGACGGAAACGTCCTTGCTTACCCTTGAGCATGTCGCTGATTGACTTCAGACGGCGACGGCCACCTGTAGCGTTTACTGCGCGACCACCACGGGCTGCAGAGTTGTCAACGAGAGCATCAACGGCTTCTTGAAGCATGCGCATTTCGTTGCGGCGGATCACTTCAGGAGCGTTAAGGTCGATAAGCTTCTTTAGACGGTTGTTACGGTTGATCACACGACGGTAAAGGTCGTTAAGATCTGATGTCGCAAAACGACCACCAGTTAGCTGCACCATTGGACGAAGGTCCGGTGGAATCACTGGAAGAACAGTCAATGTCAGGCTGCTTGGCTTGATGCCAGCGGCGTGCATACCTTCAAGTACCTTGAGGCGCTTGAGGAGTTTCTTTTCGCGCTGGCCCTTTGCGCCTTCGACTTCTTCGCCGAGTTTCGCAATAAGATCTTCAAGGTTGATTTCATCAAGAAGCGCCTTCAATGCAACACCACCCATACCGACAGTCACGATTTCTTCGTACTCTTCTGGTAGGTTGCGGTAGTCAGTTTCGTTCAGCAAGGCAGCCTTTACGAGGCTATCAAGCTGAGCTTTCTTTGTGTTGTAGCTTTCGTTTAGTTCTTCAACTTCACGAGTCTGAGCTGCGGCAAGTTCTTTAACATCAGCACCTTCAGCTTCTGCGTCGCGCTCGTAGCGGATTTTGATGGCCGCACGACCTGCTTCAGTTTCAGCTTCAAGGTCAGCAAGGAACTGCTCTTTCTTTGCTTCATCAACGCCAAGGATGATGTAGCTTGCAAAGTAAGCAACGCGTTCGAGGTTACGAACAGTGATGCCAAGGATCAAGCTCATTGCTGATGGCGTACCACGCATGAACCAAATGTGCGCAACAGGAGCCGCAAGGCTAATGTGACCCATTCGCTCACGACGAACGATAGATTTTGTAACGAGCTCACCATTCTTGTCGATGGCAGCTTCACGAGAACGAACACCTTTCAGCTTGCTGTCGTGTGGGTTGATGTCTTTGACAGGTCCGAAGATCCTCTCGCAGAACAGTCCGTCACGCTCAGGCTTCTGAGTACGGTAGTTAATCGTCTCTGGTTTGGTGACTTCACCGTGGCTCCACTTCAGCATGTCCTCTGGACTTGCTACAGCGAGACGAACGGCGTCAAAGTCGGCGATGCCAGTACCGGCCATAACTTTCGACATATTACACCTCCTCCTTAATTTGTTCTATTTCATCAATATCTTGAATGTTCATACCATCTTCGATGTCACCGAATTCATCAGCTTCATCAAGGACTGTTTCGACTACTTCATCGTCGCTCACTGGAACGGCTGGAACAGTCTTGTCTTCTGGACCACCTTCAGCGATCACTTCTTCGGCGTCAATAACTGCATCTTCTGATTCGTCGAGCAGATCAACACGCAGACCAAGTCCCTGAAGTTCCTTCACGAGGACGTTGAATGACTCTGGAAGTTTTGGACCAACAATTGCTTCGTCTTTGATGATTGATTCGTAAGCTTTCGCACGACCGTATACATCGTCAGACTTGATTGTTAGCATTTCCTGAAGGGTTGTTGCGGCACCGTAAGCTTCCAGTGCCCACACCTCCATCTCACCAAAGCGCTGACCACCGTTTTGTGCCTTACCACCAAGTGGCTGCTGGGTAACCATAGTGTACGGACCAGTTGAGCGGGCGTGAATCTTGTCGCTCACCATGTGGTGTAGCTTGATGATGTGCATGACACCAACAGTTGTACGCTCTTCAAATGCTTCACCAGTTCGACCATCGAATAGCTGTGATTTACCATCACGAGCGTAGCCTGCTTTTTCAAGCTCGTTGCTGATAGTTTCGTCAGTAACACCGTTAAATGGAGGCGTTGCAACCTTGTAACCAAGGGCGCGTGCAGCCATACCAAGGTGTGTTTCAAATAGCTGACCAATGTTCATACGGCTTGGGACACCGAGTGGGTTGAGGACAACATCAACAGGTGTTCCGTCTTCCATGAATGGCATGTCTTCTACAGGGAGGATACGAGCGACCACACCCTTGTTACCGTGACGACCAGCAAGCTTGTCACCAACAGAGATCTTGCGAAGCTGTGCAACGAAGATCTGGATCTGCATAAGGACACCAGCCTTTAGTTCATGGCCGTTCTCGCGTGAGAAGATCTTTACACCGACGACTTTACCGCCACCAGCGTTGTTCATGCGCTGTGAAGTATCACGAACGTCTTTGGCTTTTTCACCGAAGATAGCACGCAGAAGGCGCTCTTCGCTTGAAAGTTCCTGCTCACCCTTTGGTGTAATCTTACCAACGAGTACGTCGCCAGCCTTGACCTCAGAACCGATCTGAACGATACCGTTTTCGTCGAGGTGACGAAGTGATTCTTCAGATACGTTTGGAATGTCACGTGTGACAATTTCTGGACCAAGCTTGGTTTCGCGGACTTCAACAGTGTAGTCCTTGATGTTGATGCTTGTAAGGGCATCTTCTTTAACAATGCGATCAGAAAGTACGATCGCGTCGTCCATGTTGTAACCGCCCCATGGCATGAAGGCCACAGTAAGGTCACGACCGAGCGCGAGCTCGCCGTTAGAGATAGACGCACCTTCAATTAGGATGTCACCAGCTTTGACCTTTTGGCCACGCTCGACAACTACCTTTTGGTTGATTGAACGATCGTCGTTTGATTTTACGAAGTGCATAAGCTCGTAAATCTTGACGCCATCAGCGTACTTAACGTGAACTTCGTCACCGTCAGCACGAACAACTTCACCGTCAGCTGCAGCAACTACGAGCTGGCTCGTGTTCTTTGCGATTTCAGCTTCGATACCAGTACCAACAGTTGGTGATTCTGGAGTTAGAAGTGGAACAGCCTGCTTCTGCATGTTTGAACCAGTCAATGAACGGTCAACACGGTTTTTCTCGATGAATGGGACGAGTGATGCAGTTGAACCAAGGATCTGCTTGTGTGCAGCGTCCATGTAGGTTACGTCACTGGCGTCAACCTGCTCTGGAAGGAGTCCGTTACGAGCACTAACACGCTCTGCAACGAATTTACCGTCATTATCAAGCTCGGCACCAGCGTCAGCAATCACTTCTGTGATTTCCTGTGATGCGTCGAGGTAGACAACTTCGTCAGTTACTTTACCGTCAACAACCTTGAGGTAAGGAGTTTCAATGAAACCATATTCGTTAACACGAGCGTAGGTTGCAAGGTTAAGTACGAGTCCAATGTTCGCACCTTCTGGTGTTTCCACTGAACAAAGGCGGCCATAGTGAGTTGGGTGGGCGTCACGAACGTCAAAGCCAGCACGTTCACGAGAAAGACCACCAGGACCCATAGATGAAAGGCGGCGCTTGTGTGAAAGTTCGGCAAGTGGGTTTGTTTCGTCCATAAGCTGTGAAAGCTGTGAGCTTGCGAAGAATTCACGAACAGCAGCAACAACAGGACGAGCGTTGATTAGCTGACCTGGAGTAACTGTTTCGATTTCGCTCATGCTCATGCGGTCCATAGCGTTTCGTTGCATACGAAGCATACCAACACGGAACTGGCGGGCAACCAATTCACCAACCAGCTTGATGCGGCGGTTTGATAGTGCATCGATGTCATCTGATGCTTCCTGAGTATTGTTCAGGCGGATGATTTCGCGGATGATCGCGATAAGGTCGCTCATCTGGAAGACACGGTTTTCAGTCGTGTTAGCAACTTCCAGTCCAAGACGCTGGTTGAGCTTGTAACGGCCAACTCGGCTGTAATCAAAGCGCTTGAAGTCAAAGAACATGCGTTCGATCATGCTGCGAGCGTTATCAACAGTCGCAAGATCGCCTGGTCGGAGACGGCGATAGACTTCGATCAAAGCTTCGTTTGAACCACGAGCTGGGTCCTTGTCGAGCGTTGCATCGATATACTTTACGTCACCAGTGTCAACGTCCGCAAAGAGACTCTTGATTTCACTCGTCTTGTTGTGACCAAGTGCACGGAGCAGTGTTGTTACAGGCAACTTGCGGCGGCGGTCAATCTTTACGTAGATCGTACCGTTTGAAGCAGTTTCGAATTCCAACCATGCACCACGGCCTGGAATCAATTTCGCGCCGTAGTGGCCACGGCCGGCAATTGAGTCAGCAGTAAAAAATACACCAGCAGAACGGATAAGCTGTGATACAACGACACGCTCAGTACCGTTAATGATGAATGTACCGCGATCGGTCATCCATGGGTAATCACCAAGGTAAATTTCCTGCTCTTTTACTTCACCAGTTACTTTGTTAGTCAACTCGACATTAACATGAAGAGGCGCGTCAAAGGTTAGGTTGTTTTCTTTAGTCTCTTGCTCGCTTACTTTTGGATCGTGGAACTCGTAGTTCTTGAAACGCAGTTCAAGTTTCTGACCAGTATAGTCCTCGATTGGGTTAAGTTCTGCAAAAATCTCGCTCAAGCCAGTTTCGACGAATTCACGCCAGCTGTCTTTTTGGTGAGCGATGAGATTTGGGATCGGTAAAGCTGTGTCCTCTTTCGTAAAGAACACGCGCTTACCAGCACTAGGCGTGGTTTTTGCCATGGATACTCCTCGCATGAGTTAAATTGTTGTTAGTGAATTTGGCCCGAAGATTCACTAAGCTTGGTTTTTCACCCCTGTTGCCACCAAGGATAAACAATGTCGAGACATACTACACCAAACTACACTACTTCTTGGTACATATTGTGAAGCATAACGCGCAAATAATCAAGGGTTTATTTAGATTATGCACAAGTGAAATACAGATGTAGCACCTAGAGCGGCAAAAAAGAAGAGTAACAAATATTCTGGACGACCACGCCTAATAAGCCCCGCCATAGCTGCTATGAAAGTAATTATGCCAAGTATAAGCGCAACCCCCATCGGAAACAAAAGCCCCAAAGCCCCGATAAGCCCCCATGCATGAGGATCCATACGACTTTCAATATAAAAAGGCACGAAGTAAGCAATCATCACACTGCACATAACGACTTGCGCCATCACACTCGATGACCGCTCATTTGCCAAAGACTTGCTAAACGGAGCAAGTACTAGTAAGAAAAGCAATGTCACTACCCCGGTGTAAAAAATAGCTGGAACAACATGAAGGAGATAGCCGTCTAGGTCGTAGTAATACCAGAGTATCGTAATTACACCGCTTGGCAAAGCTAGCTTAAATAGTATATTTTTTATGTGCCGTACGTAAGGAATATCGCCGAATAGCGCCTGTGTCTTCTCTGTCATAGTGACAGTATAGCAACATCAATTACTACCAACAATCAGTATCTAGGCTTTGACTATAACTTCGTCAACGAGACCGTACGTCACCGCTTCTTCGGCACTCATCCAAAAATCGCGATCAGCATCTTTTTCAACTTTTGACAGTTTTTGACCGGTGTTCTTGGCAAGGATCTCATTCAGACGCTGCTTTAGATACAGGCCTTCACGGAGTGTAATTTCTTGGTCGCTAATCTTGCCCTGCGTGCCGCTGCTTGGCTGGTGGATCATAATACGACTGTTAGGTAACGCGAATCGCTTGCCCTTTGTACCGCTCGAAAGCAGGAATGCCCCCATACTCGCCTGCAAACCGATACCAATCGTCTGCACATCAGGACTAATAAACTGAATTGTGTCATAAATCGCCAGACCATCATAAACACTACCGCCAGGGCTATTAATGTAGAGCTTGATGTCTTTCTTGCTGTCTTCGTAGGCAAGGTGCAACAGCTGAGCAACTACTACATTGGCGGTATGTTCATTGACGTCCTCGCCTAAAAAGATAATGCGTTCGTTTAATAGGCGACTATAAATATCAAAGGCACGTTCGCCGTCGTGTGTTTTCTCGATTACTGTTGGAACTAGATAACTACTTGGCTTATTCATATATCAAGTATAGCGCGCATTAGCACTCGTTGCAATGGAGTGCCAGCGACTTGGCAGCTCCGATTTTATTCTGTTTATACTTGCACAGCATTAATAACTGTGATGAAATTGTCTTAATATCTTTCACTACAATACCAGGAGGTGGGTCATGAAAGATATCGATAGCAAAGATGACATCTATACGACCAGTATTCCGTGGGGTTACGTCATTGTTCCTGTAATGAAATGGGGTACTGTATTCTCGCTCGCTATCATCGGCGTGAACGCGATCAACTTGGTCGGAAGACGCGATCCCAATACAGGAGCACTCCTCGTCCTCGCGTTACTCGTTACCGGAGCGATATGGGGATTCAAGAGAGGTAGAGGTGATCACCTGAAAAAATCAGATACACCAAAGGGCACTCACGACACTTTGCCAAACAATTCCCAGATCAATAAAGACTTCTGAAAGGTGATTGGTAAGCAAGGTGAGACATCTTAATATCACCGAAGAGTATTTAGTCCTTTAGCAACGACGACTAAAGGACTACCCCCAGAGCCGACCTCCCGGCTCTTTTTTCTTTGCCTATTAAGCGACTATACTAGTCCTATGGCCTTTAATCACTATGCAAAGATCAAACGGATTATCGCCGATCAGCCCGACGGCTGGTATGTCCGGCGCATCAACGAGCCGACTTCTGCGAAAAACTTCAAAGGTGAAACCATAGATTTTCCCCACTACTACCGTATCTATTCTGCGGACGGCGAGCAGCTGAAGTACTGTAAATTCCAGCAAATTGAGCGCCTATCAGTAGCACTTAGCATTCCAGTCGAAGCACTACCCATTCTCGAGGAAAATTAAAAGACCCCGCAATATCCGCGGAGTCTTTCTTCTTAATCTCAAGGTATGCGCTCTCGGCTCAAAGAGGCGTACCGTTACTCACAGATTATCGTACTGATCTCTCTTTTGAAGCAGGTGCTTGTCATAGAGCCGGTGCTCTAGACTCTTCCAGAGCTTTCCAACAATTTTCCAAAACCTATTCGATGGCGGTTCGATGTACATCATTGTCGCACGGGCTTCGAGCTGGCGGCACGCCACCACAATGTAGCCGCTGCACCTATGAAAACCGGTATCAACATCACTCGATCGAAAACCGAAACAATATCATCGCGACCGACAACTTGAATGAACTTCATGCGAACTCTCCTATGTGTCACTTTGAGCCGAGAGTACGCTCACAATACCATGCTCACCCCAGTAAATGCAAGGATAAGCTACTTGTTAAGTTCGAGAAGAAGGTCGATCGTCTTGTCGGTAAGAAGACGATTAGCGATATCACGCTGCAATTCTGGTGTTGTGAAATCTTGACCTGATTTTTTACCAAATTGCTCTTGGTACTGGTTGATCTTTTCAGCCAACTCTTCGTCGGTTGCCGTCACCTTTTCCACCTTTGAAAGCTCGGCAAGCACAAGCCCGGCTTTGACGCGATTTTCCGCCGCTTCGCGAACTTCGCTGTCAAGCCATTCTTCTTTTGTCAGCTTCTTACTTTCGAGGTACATATCGAGGTTCATGCCCTGATACATAAGATTCTGAATCATATCCTGCTCAATGCTGCGCTTTTGGTCATCAACCAAAATATCAGGCATTGGCACAGTACTTACTTTCACGAGTTCTGTTACCAGTGCGTCCTTTTGCTTGTCAACCGCTTCGCGCTCTTTTTGAGTTGTGATTTCACGCTTAATGTCTGCTTCAAGTTCATCAACTGACGTGAACGGACCAGATTTTGCAGCGAGCTCGTCAGTTAACTCCGGAAGGACAACTTCTTTGACTGCCTTAAGGGTTACTGTAAAGGTTACCTTTGCACTAGCGAGGTCTTTTGCGTGGTAGTCTGCAGGGAATTCAAGATCAATATCAAATTCCTCGCCTACCTTGTGACCAGCAACACCTTCTTCAAAACCTGGGATAAACTGACTAGAACCAAGCGTCAAGTTGTAGTCAGTTGCTGTGCCGCCATCAAATGCGACGCCATCTTTTTTACCTACGAAATCGATAACAACCTCGTCGCCGTCTTTGGCAGCTCGCTCAACTTCTTTACGTTCTGCAAATCCTTGGCGAATTCGATCGATAATTTCATCGACATCTTTCTTACCAACAGTCACTTTTTCTTTTTTAGCAGTAAGCTTTTTGTAATCACCAAGCGTAATCTTTGGCAAGATTTCCGTCTCGGCAGTAAATTCAAGTTCTTTACCTGGAACAAACTTCTTTACGTCAACCGCAGGGCGATCGAGCGCTTGAATTTCTTCGCTCACAAAAGCTTCTGAAACAGCCTTTGACAATGCATCATCAAGTGTTTGTTGACCAAGTGCGTTTGAATCAACGTTCTTAGCGGCCACACTTGCAGGAACTTTACCCTGACGGAAGCCAGGAACTTTAATCTTCTTTGCAAGTTTTGTCAGCGCAACTTGTTCGGCATCTTTGAGTTCTTTCTCACCAAGAGTAATAGTGAGCTCAACTTTAGTATCTGATAGGTGTTTAACGGTCGTCTTCATTTGATTAATTATAACAGATGATCGCCAGGTTTTCGAATCAGTGCTACAAGTATTTTAGAAGCGCACCGGCAATTCGCGCGTATAGGTTGTAATTGCCCTAGCGTTATTGCGTCCCTTTTCGTATAGCCAAAGGTATGAATCTGCGCGAAGGTTAAAGACCTCTGCCGGCTCTGCCTCAGTTGCAGTTACCGAACCACCTGTGCGTCGCAGCAGCAATTGATTCGCCATCACCGGACCGTTGACAGTCAACTGCTGAGTACAGTCGCGAACAGTTAGTGGTGGATTTACCTCACAAGTCTTGATGACACCAACCTCTTCTTTTGTCTCGTCAGCAACCGCACTTGCGCCAGCTGGGTATTTCGCCACCAACCAAGCGTTGACCGATGTCACAGAGGCATTGATGGTGATGTTTTTAGCGATAATCACCATTTGTGAAAGGTCCTTCGATGCGGCATACCTGCCGCCAGGATAATTGAGATTACCGGCAATTGTCACGCGTCCGTTCGGCACCGCTACGACAATTGACTTGCCTTTTCCAATCGTGCTGGCATCTAGTGTCAAGTCACCTTCAGTTTTTTGATATCGCCCTGATGTACTGTCGGCATTAAAGCTGAGCGTATTTACTGATGAATCCAGTGTCCGCGCAACTGGAATCTGATCGATAATCGCCTTCGCCGTATCTGGAATTGTACCAAGCGTGTTACTTGTACTGAACGTTCCATATTTGCCAGCAACATTCACGAATGTCAATTTACTCCAGCTTTGCTGGGCTGATAATGCTGCACCACCCTGGAGACCCGATGCAGTCGCAAAACCACTTACTGTTCCCGGTGCATACGCATCATACTCGGTCCAGCTACCATAGGTTTTGCCACCCCCGCCCTTCGTGAGAACGCTTGTCTGAATTGTACTCTCAACCTTTTTTGACGAGGTTGGATCATCAGCGAAGTGACGTCCCACATACAAGTCCCCGCCAAAGACATTAATACGTGACTTTTTCCCGACCGTAATACAGCTAGCCGTACTGTGGCGGTTTGACGGAGAGCCAGATTGTGTCGGAGGCGTCACGATAGACAAGAAGCAGTAGCGCGTGCCACCAGCGGCATCATCTGGAATTTTGTAGTTATCAGTCGTCACCGTCGTCTTCTTGCTGGCTGGGAAGGTGCGATCGGCCTTCAATTTATCGACATCGAATAGCGATGCATTACCCGATCCCAGCAAAGCAACCATCGCTTCAGGTGTCGTGTTCTCGCGCGGAGCGCCACTCGTAATCGGTGCGATATTCACCCCAGGTTTTACCTTGATGCCGTACGTGCGCCAATTAACCGTACTGCTCTGTTCATTTGTATTGCCAGTTGTATTGTTTACAAAATACGACACTTGAACAGATTCACCAGCTTCAGCCGGACCACTCTTATCGCGCTCAACAGACGGGACGAGATTAAAGTTGACACTACCTACCGTTGTACAGACGTTTCCAGTCGAATAGGTTCCATTAGTATTATTCGACGGCTTGACGGATGTTTTGTAACAGATCTTGGCTCCGGCTGGTGTATCCTTTTGAATTGTCACCCTAGTCACGCCACCCCCATACCCCTTACCTGAGGTATTAGACAGGTAGCGGTTATCTTGCTGCGTTTTATTGAGGTTTGCCCGAATTTTTTCGAGAATATTCTTATAGGTATAAGGGAATAGCGGCCCTTCACGCGTTGCGATACCGTTCCAGGTAATTGCACTATCTGCTAGAAACTTTCCGCTCACCTTGTTTACTTTGTGATTAAAAGTAACCACATCACCCGCACGAGATGTCGGCTTGTCGACCGTCGTACTTGTCGTTAGTTGGAATGGCGGAACAGGATCAAGAACAAACTCAAAGGTGATATAAGAACGCTCTCCGTTTGCTCCACCTGCGAATTCCGAGCTTCCCCACTTAAAACTACCCGTTCGACCCGCTGGAATGTTTGGCGCATCTGCGTAGACGCGACATTTTGCCGTTGCACGGCCACAGTCGCAGTACACCGTGTCCGACGAGCCATAACCGCCATTGTACATACCGCTCGGATCGGTGACGTACGTTCGTACATTAATCTCATGGTAGGTGTGCCCTTCATACCCCGGCACATCTGCCTTTGGCGGACATTGATTGCCGTAGTAACCATCGTCAAACGATGGATTACAGTCAAGCGCCGAAACACTTTGTCCGCCCACAAGTAGCGCGACAGCAAGCGACCCAGCGGCGAGCAAAGGTAGAATAACTAGGCTTCGAATCTTCATACCCTACTCCTCAACCTTGATGCTATTAATCTTGCTCATCACCTTGTCGTA
Source organism: Candidatus Saccharimonadota bacterium (assembly GCA_032153715.1). GTDB lineage: Bacteria > Patescibacteriota > Saccharimonadia > Saccharimonadales > Saccharimonadaceae > SEAL01. Next base: position 64,384 of record JALDYR010000001.1, read on the forward strand.
AAGACCGGGTTGCGCTGCGATCTTTTCTTTTACATAAAACACCTGGTAAGCGATTGGAATGACCTTTTTGAAATACGGATTATCCTCTTTGGTTGCAAGTGTCGTTAGATTAGCAGACTCGGTAATTACACTTGAAATTTCGCCAGCCTTCAAGCCCTTGATCGTTTCTAGGGTCTTTTCACGAACACTTACCTGATTACGATCAGCCTTGCCACTGATGAACGAGAAGCCGTCCTCGGTAACGTAAAACTGCTTGCTTTGATTCGTGGCAAAGCCGTAGCCGTTCTTGTAAGGCTCACTAGTGCGAAGATCGTTTACGAGCGTATCTGCCTTTTTATTGTCCTGCGCCAGCTGCGAGCGAACGTCATTCGCCTTCTTTTCTGCAGCGCTGCGAGCTGTTTCGATTTCGGCCGGTGATTTGAGTGGATTATCACCATACATGCCGTAATTAATAGAAAACGGTGCATTAAACTGGTAGACGTTATACCCGCCCTTTGACAAGAAGTAAGACAAGTCAACTAGCGTATCGGTATAAATTTTTTGCTTTTGCCATTCGCCGAGCGTTGACCACTCTTGGTTGAACATCGCCAGTGAACGCTCATTTAGTAAGTGATCATTGATAGGAAGATTAAACTCTTTGGCAATATCTTCACCTTTGAGCGAGCGAATGATCACCTCCTTTGCCTCATCATCAGTGGCGAAATTATCCTTCGCCTCTTTGACGAGATTATTGTACTGTGTTTTTGTAATCCGCTTACCGTCAACGACAATAGCTGTCTGAGCCTTGTAGTTGAAGTAAATAGCGGCAGCCACTACGGCAAACACCACGATCACTAACGCCGAAACTAGAACAGTAATCTTGCCCTGCTTTGTATGCAAAAACTGTAGATTCAACTTTCGTTTTGACGATTTTTCTGTATTATTAACGCGACTTTCGTTGTCCACGATAAATGCCCCTCATTTCCTACCCCTAACAGTGTTATCTCAAGTCTACCATAAGCCCTATGCCCGCTACAAGATTTACCCGCTCTAAGCGGCTAGAACCTTACTGGTAGCTCGCGTGTATAGGTCGTTAACGCACGCATAGCACCCTTCTTTTGCTCGTATAGCCACAGATATGCATCTGCCCGGAGATTAAAGGTTTCCGCTGGTTCCACGTTCACACCGCCCGCTCTAGCCCCGGTGCGTCGTAGTAGCAGCTGGTTTGCCATCACCGGACCATTAACAGTCAACTGCCGATTGCAGTCACGAGCAGTTAGCGGCGGCTCAACTTCACAGGTCTTAATCACGCCGACTTCTTCTTTAGCTTCATCAGCAACTGCACTTGCGCCAGTTGGGTATTTCGCCACCAGCCAAGCATTTACCGACGTCACCGAAGCGTTAATTGTGATGTTTTTGGCGATAATTACCAGTTGTGGCAGATCCTTTGACGTAGCATACCTACCACCCGGGTAGTCGAGGTTGCCAGCAATCGTTACGCGTCCATTTGGAACGAATACAACCACAGACTTACCCTTTCCGATTGTACTGGCGTTCAATGTAAGATCCCCAGTTGCCTTTTCATAGCGGCCTGCAGAGTTAGCCTCACTGATAGTCATCTCATTCACAGTCGTATCTATACTTCGCGCAAGCGGTATATGCTCAATAATTGCCCTGGCACTGTCTGGAATAAAACCAAGTGTATTACTCGAACTAAACTTACCCTTCTCGGTTCCCGCATTGGCGAATGTTAACTTGCTCCAGCTTTGCTGAGTCGACAGAGCCGAGCCACCCTGCAAGCCTGCAGCAGTTCCGAAGCCGCGAATATCTCCCGGCGCGTAGGCGCCATACTCACTCCAGCTGCCATAGGTTATTCCATTTGGCGCCCCTTTCGTCACGGTACTCGCCTGGATAGTACTACCGATTTTCTTTGAAGCCGTAGGATCATCGACAAAATGTCTGCCGACCTGCAAGTCGCCACCATATATTGATATACGTGACTTGATGCCAACGGTTATACAACTTGCTAAACTGTGGCGATTTTTCGGAGCGGGATTATGGGTCGGTGGAGTCACGGCTAGCAGGAAGCAGTAGCGCTCACCATCCTCGGCATTGACAGGAATCTTGTAGTTATCCGTTGACACGCTCGTCCTCGCGCTTGCCGGGAACGCGCGAGCACCCTTTAATTTATCGACATCAATCAAACTTGCATTGCTGACGCCGCCAGTTTCTCCAAGAAGACCAGCAACCTCTTCCGGCGCCATACCCTCCTGTAGCGATCCAGAGGTGATGGCAGCTACATCGACGCCAGGCTTTACCTTAAGGACATACGTCCTCCAATCAACGGGACTACTCTGCTCTTTGGTGTTTTGGACAAAATACGACACTAGTACATCTTCGCCCGGCTCGGCGGGGCCATTTTTATCTCGCTCAACAACCGGAATAAGGTTAAAATCAAATCCGCTCACCGTTGTACAAACATCATTGCCTGTATACGTTCCAAGTTTATTATTCGCAGGCACTACAGAAGTCTTATAGCAGATCTTCGTGCCTGGTGGCGTGTCCTTTTGAATGGTCACTTTCGTCACGCCACCCGCATACCCTTTTCCATTTGTGGTTGCAAGATATCTATTATCTTGTTGCGTCTTGTTTCTGTCTGCTCGAATGCGCTCGAGGGCGTTCGAATACGCGTATGAGTACAATGGCCCTTCTCGCGTCGGAGTGCCCGTCCAACTAATTGCGTCTTGTGACAAAAAAGTACCGCTTACTTTATTGATTTTGTGCGTAAAAGTAACTAGATCACCCGCGCGCGAGATCGGCTTATCGACAGAGGTTGAAGCAGATAGCTGAAATGGCGGAATAGGATCAAGTGTGTAAGTAAACTTTACGACTGATGAACTTTCGTTAGCCCCACCAGCAAGGACCGAATTGCCATTTGGACCGAAACTGCCTGTCCGACCGGGAATATTCGGGGCCGCTACTGACACACGACACTTCATGTTCTTGCCGCCACAATCACAGTACACGAGACCTGTTTCGGCATTTGGTATATAAAACCCCGCTAGATTGTTTGAGACAGGCTGTTTATACAATCCCGATGGATCGTTTACCGTCAAAGCGACGCCTATCACGTGATACGTACTGCCATTCTGCAAGTAGGTAGGAGTTCCCTCTCCTGGAGGACACTTATCTTTATAATGACCGTGTGGAAATTCTGGCGTGCAACTGATACTAAGCGCGGCGGATGCCGAAGAGCTATAGACCCCCAAGCATATTGCGACAGCAGCCAAACAGGCGGCCCCCGAGATATACAGCAAATTTAGGTTAAATCGTATCATTTATTCCGTCACCTTTACGCCGTTTAGCTTCTTCATTACTTTATCGTAAACTCCAGGTGTCGCTGCTATCTTATTTTTTAGATAAAATACGCGATAGGCAGTCATAGGCCCATTTTGTAAAGAGCCTGCAAATCTTGCAGTAACAGGCGAAACTCCGCCCACCTCCAGGCCCTTCAGTATAGTCAACGCCTGGCTATCGATATTTGTCACGTTGGCATCCGCGCCACCACTGACATACGTCTCGCCATCGGTGTTCATAAAAAACCTTTGTGTTGGGTTCGAGGTGAATCCATAGCCGCTTTTATATGGCTCTCGAGTTCGCAAATCATTCGCAATCCCACTAGCACTTTCCGCGCTAGCAATAAGCTGTTGTCGTATAGCCGTCGCTTTTTTCTCTGCTTCAATACGCGCCCGTTCAGCCACTTCGGTCGTCGCCCCTTGCGTGCTGCCGTAAGAGCTAGCAAACGGCAAGTGGAATGCATATGCCTCGTAGCCGCCATGGTCCATAAAGTACGCCATATCAATGAGAGCATCGGTTGTGACCTTCATCCTCTGCCACTCATTAGTCTCTGACCAGGCGCGATCGAACGCAATAAACGCGCGTTCATTTAGTAGGTCGTCGTCTAACGGTATATTAAATTCACGTGCGATGTCTCGCGCATTTTGAGATCTAATAATTGCATTTTTTGTCTCTGTTTCGTTAGCAAAGCTTGCTTTTGCCTGACTCGCCAGATTCGCGTACTCGGACGTAGTGATTCGCCTACCGTCAACAACCAGGGCGGTTTGCGATTTATACCACCAATACATAAACGCTAGCACGGCAATAACAACAAACCCGCCGACTACGCCACCAATGACGAGTCGCCTTCTCAGCCTTAAACGACGACCAGTCTTTAATACTGACGCGCTCGCGCTACCCTCATCAATGTGCTTTTCGTCGCCCACAAACCCCTCTGTTTTATCAATTCTATCAGCATAGCATAAACAGAATCAGCCGCACAAGTAATGATGCCGCCTACTGCCTGATCTATGCAAAAAATTCAGAAAATTCGTCGTCAACCGACTTGCGGCGGCTGTCTTTTACTCGACTGACGATACGCTCAAAACTCAACGTCTCTTCGTTTGTCGTTGCAGTGTCTTTGAACGAATAGAGCTCACTTGATAGCTCTGACTCGCCGACAAATACGATAAACGGTACTTTCTTTTTAATCACCGCTTTAATCTGCTTGTCGATCTTGCGCCCTGTAATATCAACTTCGACGCTAACACCTTCAGTACGAAGCCGTTTCGAGAGCGCCTGAGCACCCTGGAACGTATTATCGATCACGACAATACCGACCTCAGTTGTTGAGGTAAGTTCTGGCAAAAGATTATGCGATCGAAGGAACAATTCCGTTGTCGTCAGGCCTGGCGCCATACCAACTGTTGCAATTGGCTCTGCGCCAAACAGGCCGACCAATCCGTCATAACGACCCCCGCCAAATAGCGAACGATTATTCTCTGGATCAGTATCAAAGACTTCAAACACTGTGCCCGTATAATAATCGAGCCCGCGCATAAGAGTGATGTCGAAAATGGCATTCTTCACCCCGGCCTGCTCTAGCAATGTAAAGAGTACTTGAACTTCTTTGACTGCAACACTATCACGAAGTTGTTGCGGAAGATCAGCCATTGATTTCGCTTCGATCAAAGTAGCGATTTGCTTGAGGCCGTGTTTAGCTGCTTCTTCACCAAAGATTTCAATTGCCTGATCGCGGAATTCCTCTGTCGTAATCTTGTTTTTACGGTCGAACAATTTTGTCATCATTTGTGACTGCACCGCATCAAGGCCAAGGAAGTGCGTCATCATGTAGTCGATCAAGTTGCGATTATTAACACGGATAACATACATATCATCACGCGCGCCAAACGCTCGCATAATCTCGGCTGCCATACTGATAATTTCAGCTTCGGCAATAGCGCCGTCGACGCCAAAAATATCAGTGTTCAGCTGCCAAAATTCACGTTCTCGTCCACGCTGCGGACGCTCATAGCGCATAAAGTTTGCGATACTATAAAGACGTGCCGGGTAACCTAGTTCTTGACGTCGAGCAGCCACCATACGACTGATCGACGGGGTCATTTCGGGGCGAATCGCTACGGTGCGGTCACCACGGTCCGTGAACGTATAGGTTTGCTCATTTGCGAGCTCTTGGCCACTTTTGGCCGCATACACCTCGAGTGGTTCTAGAAGTGGTGCGCCATACTCTTCATATCCATGCAGCTGCACGACTCGACGCCACGTATTGAAAATATAATTTTGGATACGTTTATCTTCAGGGTAATAGTCGCGGGTGCCTTTGTATGGTTGTGGTGACAGAGTACTCATATTTCGCTCATTGTAGCATGTTTCACCCCTTTAGGCAAGCTATAGCATTTAATCGTGAATATTGCAAAATCTGCCAAATATAAAAGACCGCTCAGTGGCGGTCTTTTATCACCCCTGCCCTACTTATCGCTGAAGTAGCGTGCTGAGGAGGTCACGGCGAGATGCAACGTAGAATGAGGTTGCAATCATGACGCTTGCGATACCGAGTCCGCCAATGATCATTTCACCTGGGCCAGTCTGAGGAAGTTCAGCAGCAGCCGGAGTGACTGGGGGCTTACATTCAGGACTGTCCTTTGGCAAAGTTGAGTCATATTCACATGGCTGGATTGACGCTGAACATTTTACTTCTTTGACATTACCATCAATATTGAATTTCAATGTTGCCGTAATCGTGTAGTTGCCACCTTGGGCGAATTCATGACTGGCTGTTGTGCCGCTAATTTGTTCTGACTGACCGTCACCGAAATCAATGGTCGCACCCTGGTAGGTTGCATTTGTTTCAGACTTTCGGATCGTAACGCCATATTTATTGCCACCCTTAGAAATTACATCAAGTGCAACACAAGCGACATCTGCAGGCTTGTTGATAGTAAATGACTTCACACAGTTCGCGCCCGTCACGTCAACGGTCTTGCCGTCGACGCTCACCTTTGCGGTCACGCGCACGGTAATTGAGCCAGTCTTTGTGAATGTGTGGTCGATAGAAGTTGCGTTTGTATTTTCAGTTGTGCCGTCACCGAAATCAACAGTGTAGCCAACAACCTGTGCACCACCGCTTGCGCTTGCACTAAAGCTGATGCGTTTTTGCGTGGTTGAAGTATGGACAATCGTTAAAGAATCACAAGTGTATTTAGGAGTTGGTTTTGGTGGAGTTGGAGGAGTTGGTGGAACCGGTGTCGCATAGATTGGGTTACCGCAAGCATTGATCACTGCATATTTAAAGTTGCCCTGTGCGTCAAGTGCAACCATCGTTGGCAAACCGTCGCTTGCAAACGCAGTACTGTTTGGTGACTCGTAGTAAGTCTTGCCGCCGATACTAATTGGGCGGCTGCCAGGAATCGCCTGACGACCGATGCTCTTTGCGTTCGTTGCAACGACACGGCCGTTGACGCGAACAGTACCGTCCTTGAATGACTGACCTTGCACTACCTGCATATCACGAGGAATCCAGTAGTGACCGTAAATAGCTGGGAGGTCACCCGGAGCGTTTGCGTTGAACTTATTGCGGAATTCAGCCGCATCAGCCGCACCACAATTCATGATTGAATTTGCGTCACAGTTACGTACCATCGCCTGAGTTTTGTCTTGCTGAGTCAAGCCCAACACGCCAAACACGCCAAGGCCAAGCGCAAAAATACCCGCCACCATCAATGCGTTACCTTTTATATACCGAAAATGATTTGTTATGCTCCGTAATCCTCGCATAGTTTACTCCAACTCTCCCACACCACTCTTTTTTTCAATTGTGGCACAATTTAAGGTGATCGTCAATGAGTAACTGAGAGTTTACTGGATATTACAACATATGCTGCTGAACCCAGCAATACATAGCAATTCCAGAGGCCACGCCGACGTTGACCGAGCGCGTACTGCCAAACTGCTCGATTGCCACCATCGTTTCACTTGCCTCAATCATTTCCTTGCTCAGCCCCGGACCTTCGCCACCAAATACTAGTACCGTGTTTAGCGGCAGCTTCACTTGCCTCATCTGAACACTGCCAGTCTGATTGTCGATCGCAATAATATGACGCCCATCCATCGCGTTCACAAAATCGTCAACCGAAGGGTGATGCAAGACGTTAAGGTAACGGTCTGTTACCATCGCACCTCGACGGTTCCATTGACGTCGGCCAATAACATGCACCGCAGCCACATTAAATGCATTGGCGTTGCGGACAATTGTGCCGATATTAAGATCGTGCTGCCAGTTCTCGATTGCGACATGTAAATTTGACCGCGTCGTATTAAGATCGGCGACAATTGCCGCAACCGTCCAGTAGCGATACTTATCTTCAACGTTACGACGATCTCCGTTACGTAACAGCTCTTCGTCATATCGATTATTATCTGGCCATGGCAGCGGGTGCGGACCGACGCCTATTTGAGGTTCTTCGCTCATAGTATTCGCAGTATACCCGATATAGCGTCGATGCGCGAATGGTGTTACACTTTACATAAATCACACTAAGGAGTAAAAATGGCCGCTCAACAACCAACACCGCCCCCATTTGTCAATGTAACGAAAGACTATGAAAACAATCCCTTCTTTGTTGCAACTCAAGGTATCTCACTTGTATTTAAACTTGCAAAGAGCGTCGCCATCTTTGCAATTGTTATTTCCGTCCTCGCTACCTTTGCGCAGTTCCCTCAGTCAAACAACGAAGACACCACGATCAAACAGGCCGACACAATCGCACACCTTAGTTCGCTTACCGCAGAGCAAATCGCCCTCTATGCCGGCATTGGACTGGTCATCCTCCTTGCGATAACAGCCATTTCAATAATGATCAGTGGCATCACCGCCTACACCGCAGCACAAGTTAGCAAAGGAGAGCAGGTCACGCTCCGAGAGGCCTTTAACGCCGTCCTTGGACGCTTTGGCGGCTATACCTGGGTTTACTTCCTCGTAAGCATCAAAACATTCCTGTGGACCCTTCTTTTTGTCATTCCTGGTGTCATCAAGGGTGTGCAGTACTCGCTTGCAACAACAACATTCTTTGATACCAGCAAGAACCTTAAGGGTGACGCCACTCTCAAGGAGAGTATGCGCCTCGTAAAGGGTGCATGGCTCACGACCTTTGCGTCCCAGATACTGCTTAACATTGCGACGCTCGGCTTTATTAGCACATTTGTATCGACTGGCGTTCAGGCGCAGCTATACAAGCAGTACGACGCAGCTAGCAAGACCAATAGCACGAAACCAAAGGCGCATTGGCTATCGTGGGTGACGTTGTTTATTCCGGTACTCTTAGGTCTATTCTTCGTCTTTTTACTCGCAGCACTTATGTACATGTTCTCTAATTCAGATACGACATTTTAATTGACGGGAAACAATAGAGACCATCTGGTCTCTATTTTCTTTGGCGTACTACATCGATGTTAAATCAAATTCGATTTAATGTTACTGTATCACAGCAGTTACTGCGCAGTGATCGGACAATCCTTCACCTGACACTGAAATATCATCAAAATGATACGACTTTGGAATGAGGATATAATCAATTCGCTTGTTCAAATTGGGCTGTGAAATATACGAAACGTGTGTCGACGCGATGTAATGTTCCTGCCATAACTCGGCGGTCTGTTCTAGATGATTCAAATTGAAATCTCCAGCGATGATTCGCCGCTCCCCACGCCTCGCAAGAATGTCGAGCGTTTCGCGCAGATGTCCAGTAGCAAAATCGATTGTATCAGTTAGTGAGAAATGGACATTAGCAATTTTGACAACCCGTTCATCAACCAATAGATCAGCCAATAGGACAATCCGATGATGTTCATCGAGCGGCTCTTTTTTGAGGATGATAGTGTCTGTTTTCACAACTGGGTACCTGCTCAAAAGTGACAAGCCCTCACGATAGGTCTCGTACTCAACACCTATCTGTAATCGAGTAATGCAGCTGTGCTCAAACGAATATCCAAGGGTCTCGTTCAGCAGTTGGACTTGGTTATACGGCGATATTTCCGGCAAGAAGACTACTTCCTGAAAGAGCACGACATCAGGGTTTGCCTCCTGTAGATACGCAAGAATGTTTGGTTTTCGCTCTTCCCAGTTCGTAAAACCTTGGAGATTGAGAGTGGTTAGCTTCATACTAGAGTCTAGTATAGCTGATGAATGAGCTGTTTAGCTCATAGATCCTGGAAATTTCATCAGACACACTGAATCAATTTTTAAAAAATAAAAAACCGACCAAAAGGTCGGATCTTTATTTGGTACGCGAGAGAGGACTTGAACCTCCACGCCCCGAAGGGCACTAGCACCTGAAGCTAGCGCGTCTACCAATTCCGCCACTCGCGCTCGTTCGTACCGTTACCCGAGTATAGCCGAGCCCTGAGACAAATTCAAGCTAGTTTGACGGCGAATGCTGCGCGAATTGAGCGAGGTCATAATTTGGACGAAGTGAGTGAGCAAGCCTCTTTAGATCGCCCGCATCCTTCACGCCAGGATTCAAAATACCCTGCGGGTCAAAAATAGCTTTAATAGCTGCGTAGAGCGCCACAACATCATCGTCAAGCTCCTTGTAGGCAAATGGTGCTTTAATGCGCCCCTCGCCAGCCTCGCCTATCAAATGGCCGTGATGAGCAGTCACAAGATTAGCGTAGTCGCCAAGCAATTTAAAAATCTTTTGCTTGTCGCCTATTTTTCGCAGATGAAGCTGCGGTCGAGCATAGAAAACTCCTTCGAGGGCATGACCATATAACGGCATTTCAACATGATGTTTCTTTGCCAATTCTTCGACAGCGGCCTCGAAGTCCTCGAAGCGCTCGCTTGGAACATACGCGCCGTCAACAAGTGGTGGCGTCGAGGCTTCTTCATCAACAGGGTCAAGTACTAGACTTGTTACTTCACGCAGTAGTTGTAAACCGCTTAGCTCCTCGGCGTCACCTGCAATCGCTAAATGTGTTGCGCGATCCGCAAAGAGCTTTACGATCTTCTTTTCTTTCTTGCGACGAATACGCTCACTCGCATCATCAAAACCAAAGAGGATAATTGCCCCAACTTTTCCCTGATCGATCGCCTCATTGTAGTACGCATACTTCTTGCCGCGTGCAAGCGCTGCTTCAAATAGTTTCGCATCAAGCACCTCCAACAGACTTGGTTCAAGTTGCTTCATTTCGTCAATTGCGTCACGCGCTGCATCGTAACTATCAAAAGCAATCGCGCCCATACCCGGTTGTGCGTTCAAGTGTTCAGCCTTCATAATAACTTCCGACACGATACCAAGCGTACCCTGACTACCGACAAGTAGAGGTAGTAGATCAATTGAGCCGTCACGGTGGCGCACCTTCGCGATACCGCTATAGCCCGTGTTATCCCGTACATCACTGGCGATCTGAGATTCAATTAGCTCCTCATTGTCGTTAATAAGGTTGTCTATTTGACGGTAAATCTCACCCTCAAAAGTCTGCAACCCTTTCTTGCGGTTCAGTTCTCGTCGACTCACGCGTCCAGTTTGCAAAACATCACCGTTTGCCAGCACCACTTCAAGTTGATTGATCCAATCGCCTGTTGCTCCGTACTTACCAGACAAAATACCACTCGCGTTGTTCGCAATCGCGCCGCCAAGTGTACTGTAAGCTAACGATGCTGGATACGATGGAATAAACAGCCCCTGCAATGCGAGCGCATCATTCAGCGCCTTAAACGTTACTCCTGGCTGTACTCGAATGAGCCTTTGCTTGGCGTCAAGTTCGAAAATCGTGTTCATATGCGCCGTGGTATTTAAAATCACACCGCTGCCAATTGCCGCACCCGTCTGATCACTGCCGCCACCGCGTGGAGTGATTGGCAAGATATGACCCTTTTCGGCAAGTTGCCATGAAAAACGCGAGATTTTGCGAATATCATTCGTCGTACGCGGAAACACCACCATTTCCGGCGTCATCGTCAGCACGCTTGCATCTGTCGAAAATGCCGTGCGTACTGCCGAATTCGTTGATACCTCACCCAAGATATGTTCGTTCAAATATTCAGCAACTTTACTCATCTTTCCCCTGTCCTGTCATGAATATGCAGATCATTTGATACTATGATACCACAAGCATGATACTTTGCGGGACCAGTGGGGCGTATAATAAATACATGAATACGCTTCGTGTTATCGAAAATGATTTTACACATCCTTTAAACAATGCCGGCTATATTGTTCACCATGGATGGTCTGATGATATCGAAAAGCAGTTAGTGGAACTCTCAACGCAGCCCCACATCCTGAAGGACACTCCAAATGATGCAGCACGTCGTTTCAGCTCGACTGAAGCAGCGCGCAAATGGCATGACGATCACGAGCGCTCAGTGTATACACTCGCCGACCAGGCGCTCGCCGAAGTGGCGCCTCAAATCAAAGGCCTCATTTGGTTTGGTAGGTCGGAGCGGGACGACCTAGCCGCCGAATACACTTTTGCTATTCGAATGTACGATGGCGCCCAAGGCAAGGGTCTCGCCAAGCCATTCATGAAAGCGGCACACGAAGATTTTCGAAATAGCTATGATGGAGCAATCTGGCTTGAAACAAGCACCGATAACCTCGCCGCTCGCGCACTTTATCGAAAAGTACATTACAGTGAAGCTGCTATCGATGACACGCGAGTCACGATGATACAAACCAGATAAAGAACACTTTTCTTTTCGCCGCGTATTTGCTATAGTAGAAAAGCATTAAGCGTGAGTGGTGACTTCGATAGATAATCGTAGACACGCGAGCGTGAGAACATATCAGCGCGAGTGGTGGAATTGGTAGACACGCTAGCCTTAGGAGCTAGTGCCTTCGGGCGTGGAGGTTCAAGTCCTCTCTCGCGTACCAAATAAAAAAGCGACCTTCATGGTCGCTCTTTTATTTGGTCATCGCCGAAGCAGTCCTTGGTTCTTCACGCAAATTTGTTTTAGTAAATTTCAAGCGTGGAGGGTCGTGTAATGAGTGAAGTCAAAAAGTGTTTACATTTTTCACGAGCGAACGAAAGAGCAAGCTTGCTTGCGATAGTCCTCACTCACCAAATCAATAATAAATCAAACAAAAAAGACGTCTACACGTCTTCTCGGCGGTAGAACGTGAGAGTCGCGTTTCCATAACTACGATTGTCCACCACAACAACTCCTGGTTCGGTCGGGCTCTCACTTCTACCTGGATGTGATAATACCATAAGCGCACCGGGTTTTAAAAGCCCTAATAATTGCGAGACTGTGGAAAACTGCACGTCATGATAGGGTGGATCCGCAAAAATTAGATCGTATTTCCGAGGTTCGCTTGTCTCGAGCCAACTGCTCACGCTAGAGCGAATTAATTTCGCCCGATCCTCAAGTCCTAGCGTTTCAATATTCTTTGTAATCGCTTTTTGCGCAATGCGATCGCGCTCAATAAAAACTGCGCTTTGTGCGCCACGACTCAAGGCTTCAATGCCGACAGAGCCAGAACCGGCAAAGACGTCCAGTACATCAGCACCGTCAATATCGTCACTAATTTTATTAAAAAGCGCGTTACGAATTCGCTCACCCATTGGATGTGTCCGTGGCCCATCGGGCGCTTCTAGCTTGCGGCCGCCAAATTCACCAGCGATAACACGAATATTCATCTAGCGCTTCTCGGCTCGCTTCTTTTCCGCCTTCATTGCGCAGTCGTACCACGCCAGACATACCATACGAGCAATTTCAGGGATCAAGAGTGTCTTTGTATCTCGCGCCAATCGCCGCGTCCAGCCGAATCGATGGAACTCTTGATACAACTCGAGCGCCGCAACCTTTCGTATCGATTCGTCAAAGAGCGCCAAGAAACCCTCTTTCTGAACGCGAATCAATTCATTACCATCCGGCATAGTGTCGGGTAGGCGCTGGCCAGCAATTGTTGTCGCAATTCCAAGCTCAAATGCAAGGTGCGTTGTCATGACACCCTTTGCACCCCAAAACTCCCAGTTGTTACGCAGTTGCTGACGACGAGTTTTTCCAGGAAGAAGAATTTTATCTTTAGCACTGCTGCGCGTTTCTAGGCCCTTGCCATCGCGAAGCTCTTCCAGCTTCTCTTCGAGCGGATAATGGTGCGCTGGAGTTAAACCGTCGGTAATCGCATGCGCCATCCATGCCGCCTCAAACGCCGCGCGCTCCCGATTGTCATCTACGAGCGCCTTTGTCAGGTTGTAGAGGTGATCAGAAATCATATCTCGAAGATCGTGATCGGTGTGGCTATCTGGGTCAAGATAATGCCATGGCTCATCGCGACCCGGGCTTTTGCGCTTAATACCATCAGGACCATTCAGGCCTTCAAAATGAATGATCTGCGACTCTTTCGGAAATGTCGTACGCTTTGGCAGCTGTAACGCCAAATTACGCCGCGCGATACGGTCGATTTTTTGGTGGACGCCCATAATCCTGCCAGATTTAATACGGAAAGTAGTTCCTGAATACATAATTGCGATTAATTAAGCGTAGTGAGTCGCTGATACTGTTTGACTTGCGACGCTAATTCTTTATATTGTATCAAATCTTCACCCGATTCGGCGAACTTGCGCGCTGATTGCTGCGCGCGTGCAATCAATTTCGTGTCGGCAAGCGTCGCAATTTGCAGGTTAAGTGCACCGTGCTGTGATCGCCCATAAATTTCACCAGGACCACGCAGCTGCAGGTCAACTTCCGCCAGATAAAAGCCGTCGTTTGATTTTTCAACTTCACGCAAACGTTGCGACGGCTTGCTGCTGTCGCTCATCACCAAGTAACAGTAGCTTTGATGAGACGATCGACCAACGCGGCCGCGCAGCTGATGCAGCTGACTTAACCCGAAACGGTCCGCATTCTCGATCATCATGACTGTTGAATTCGGCACGTCAACACCCACCTCAACAACTGTTGTGCTCACAAGAATATCCAGCTCGCCTCCAGCAAACTTCGTCATCACTTCATCCTTGTCGTCAGCTTTCATTTTGCCATGCAGTAGTCCAATACGGCGATGTTTGAATACGGAATTCTGCAATTGCTTATACTCCGCCTGTACGCTTTTGATTTCATTATCAGGATTTTCATCGATCAAACTACAAATCACGTACGCCTGACGACCATTCGCAATTTCGGCGTCAATTTTTTCGTACAGCTGCGCACGACTGTTCGGTGACCAAATCTTTGTCGCGATCGGTTTGCGACCTTTTGGCAACTCGTTCAAAATACTCACCTCCAGTTCGCCGTAGACTGTCAGCGCTAGGCTGCGCGGAATCGGCGTTGCTGTCATTGCGAGAAGGTGCGGCATATGTTCAGCCTTTTTCAATAATTCCTGTCGCTGCTGGACGCCAAATCGATGTTGTTCGTCAATCACCACGAACCCAAGTTTGTTAAACCGAACAGTCTCTTGAATAAGCGCATGCGTCCCAACAACCACGTCAACGGCCCCGTCGGCAATCTGTTCATATAGCGTTTGGCGAGCTTTACCCTTAACACTTCCCGTCAGCAGTCCGACCGTCACGCCAAACGGCTGCAGTAATTTAGCGAGCGTCTCGGCGTGCTGTGATGCCAAAATCTCGGTCGGCGCCATCAATGCTGTCTGGAAGCCATGATGCGCCGCCTGTCGCGCTGCGAGCCCGGCAACGACTGTCTTGCCCGAACCTACATCGCCCTGTAATAAACGGTTCATCGGTGTTTTTCGCTCGAAGTCTTGGATAATTTCCCATGCGGCGCGGCGCTGCGCACCCGTCAATTCAAACGGCAGCTGCGCAACAAATGACGCCACGACGGGTTGTTCAAATGGAATATGCCACCCAACCAACTTAGCATTTTCTTGCTTGTTATATTGGCTTGCAAGTAAAAGATGAAAAAGCTCTTCAAACGCCAGCCGCTCACGCGCCGCTTTGATGTCGTCACTTGTCTTCGGAAAGTGCATACCTAGGTATGCGTCAGCTCGAGAAATCAGCTTTTGCTCCCGAATAATTGACTCTGGCAGCGTTTCGGGAAGCATCGAGATAAGCGGTCGCAGTTCAGCAAGAATCTTGCGGACCAGCTGCGTTTTTAACCCCTTGATCTGGCGATAGACCGGCAATAATCGATCGGTCTGCACGGGCATGTCGCTGACTTTTTCGGCGCTCGGATTCGTCAACTGGTATTTATTATAGTTAAACTCAAACTCGCCGGAAAAATAAAATTCATCGCCACCCGACAGTTGAGTTGCACGGTACGGCTGATTAAACCATACCGCCTGCAGCTTGCCGGTGTCGTCAGCGAGTGTTGCCGTTGTAATACGCAGCCCGCGACGAACTGGCCGCGTCGCCACCTTTTCGCAGCGCGCCTTGATTGTCTTTTTGCCAGGAGAAATATCGGCAATCTTTACCACTTCAGAAAAATCCTCATGCGTACGAGGCAGAAAATTGACAAGGTCATAGACAGTAGAAAGATTCGCCGAGGACAATTGCTCAGCCGTCTTTACTCCAACTCCCTTTACATTCTCGAGAGAAGACGCAAACTGCATATATTCATTCTATCAGCTACATCGCCAAGATTGTATTGTAACAAGCAGTTGTATCATCAGCCTGATAGCGTGTATCCTGCCGAAGACCACTAATCGAAGCACAGGATACGTCACCGCGTAGATAATACACCACAGTTGCCGTCGCGCCCGTTGTCGAGTTATACCAGGCGCCGCCGTACATTTTGCCGCCACAGTTCATCGACTGAGTACTGGGCTGCGGCAAGCTCGCCACTTCTGTCTTTAAGGCGGTGTCAAAAGTTGCCTGAGTAGCAGCACCACCTGCCCCTGTACAGGCACCCGTAGCGTCAGTCACATTCGCACACTTTGTTGCGGGGGTTGTATGAGGAGCCAAGCAAGGATACGAGGCAATAGGATAGAGATTGTTATTATTAACCGCGTAACCCTTTAAGATACGGACATATTGACCAACTGCCGACACCGTCTTGTTATTCTCAGCTCGCGCCTGCACGCCATTAAACGCAACGATTGTTATTGCCGCCAATATTCCAATCACGACAATAACAATCAGCAGTTCGACAATAGTAAACCCTTTTTGTTTCATTCTTGTAGCTATTTAAGCAAAGGAGTCGTCTAAGCACAAGCCTTATGGCAAGGGTTATGCAAACAGGATACCTTCGAGCTCACGGGAGATGCCCTCAAGCTGTCGTGCTGTCAATGTGTACTGAGCGTCAATCGCGACAAGGTCGTTGTCTTCGACATCGTCGTACCACTGCACGTAAAACTTGATTTTCGGCTCGGTACCACTTGGGCGGACCGTAATGCGTCGACGCGAATCACCCAGCTCTAGCACAACAACATTACCCTTAATGCAATCAATCGGCGTCGTTTCGCCCGTACTTAAATCTTTTCGAGTTAAGTCGCCGTAGTCAAGCACCGCCGTGACATCATAATCGCCAACTTTTACTGGCGGCGACGTGCGCAGCTTTGCCATGATCGACTGCATACGCTCAAAACCGTCTGCGCCCGGGCTGACGATATTATCGAGTCGTTCAATGTATAGGCCATGTTCACCGTACAGTTCATATAGCCGATCGAGTAAGGTCTTACCCTCCGCTTTTAGTTCAGCGGCGTACTCGGCTAGCGGCAATGCGCCAGCAGCGCCGTCTTTATCGCGCGCGTAGTCACCCTTCAGCAGGCCATAGCTCTCTTCACCACCAATCACAAAAACTTCGTCAGTTGATTCTTTATTCCTGATAAGTTCACCAATATATTTAAAGCCAACAAGCATGTTGCCATACGACGTGACGCCGTAATGTTTTGCCAGCGCGTCAAGCATATCGGTCGTAACGATCGTTTTAGCAATATAGTGCTTGTCCGTCAGAACGCCGCTATCTTTCAATTTACGAAGCGCGTAATCAGTTGCAAGTACAGCGGACTGGTTACCGTTGAGATAAACTGGATCGTCGCCCACGCGGACAACAACGCCGATTCGATCAGCGTCTGGATCGTTTGTAATAGCGATGTCAGCGTTTTCCGCTAGCAGCTGCGCAACGGCACGATCGTTCGCGGCGCGCTCTTCGGGGTTTGGCTTGCCATTTTCAATTGTCGGGAAATGGCCATCTGGCACCATTTGATCCTCGACAACCGAAATAGATTCAAAACCAGCCGCTTTCAAAACAGGCAGGACATTAGTCTGGCCAGCACCGTGCAGTGGCGAATAAACAATATTTAGATCGCGAGCCGTACCCTCGGACTGATCAACTACGGCAGCGATATACGCCTGGTCGATAGCTTCGCCGACCATTTGAATTTTTCCATCCGCAACCGCTTCGTCAAATGGAATCGAGTCGATTTTCGTCAATGCCGCAGCCGCTGCTAGCACGCCCTTGTCGTGAGGAGCTACGAGCTGCGCACCATCATCCCAATATGCCTTAAAGCCGTTATCTGCTGGTGGATTGTGGCTTGCGCTAATGACAATTCCTGCAGCAGCTTGCAAGTGTCGCACTGCAAAGCTTAGCTCGGGCGTTGAGCGGAACGAATCAAATAGATACGTTTTAAACCCATTTGCCGCGCACACCTGTGCCGTAAACCGACTTAATTCTGGCGAACTGAGGCGCGTGTCGTAGGCGATGACAATTCCCTTTTCCGGCGCGGCGGCATCTGCTGTTCGAGCATACTCACACAATGCCTGAGCAGACTCGCCAATTGTCACACGGTTGATGCGGTTTGATCCGATACCAGTCGTGCCACGTCGGCCTCCGGTGCCAAATTCAACAACCTTAAAGAATGAATCTTCAAGTAGCTGCCACTGCTCGTCTGCAATAAGCTTCTCTAACTCAGATCGATACTCTTCGTATTTTGATTCAGTTAACCACTGATTAATATTCGTTTGTGCGTCGGCAGATAAGTGCGCCGTCGCGGCATCGGGTAGGACCATTTGAGCTCCTTCTTATGTTAGATCTTCGAACCCTTATTATAGCATTTTTAGATCTAGTAGACGAGGAGAAAGCTGTTCTTGCCCTTTTTGACCAAGGCTGGCTGATCAATCTGCTGGTCATCAAGAACCTTTTGGCCGTTGACCGAAACCGCACCGCCTAGGATTAGTCGTCGCGCCTCACCCTTGCTGCCGGCAAGGCCATTTTCAGCAAGCAGATCAACAACGGAAGCACCCTTGATTGCCGCTGGAATCTCGTCTGCAAGTACAGCAAGATCCTGTTCGCTCAGGCTCTGGAATTCCGCTTTGCCAAACAAAACGTCAGTCACGCGCTTTGCGCTAGCCGCTCGTTCTTCACCGTGAACTAATTTTGTCACTTCGTATGCGAGCGCCTTTTGCGCCGGTCGCGCGCCCGGATTTTCCTGCTGTGCCTTTTCAAGCTCGGCAATCTCACCTTGCGAGAGTAAGGTGTAGATCTTTGCGTAATCAATAACACCTTCGTCGTCAACGTTGAGCCAGAACTGGTAAAACTTGTAGACGCTCGTCTTTGCTGGGTCAAGCCAAATTGCGCCGCCCTCAGATTTGCCAAACTTCACGCCAGTTGCCTTGTTAATCACAAGTGGCGTCGAGTAGACATGCGCTTCGCCGCCTTCGATGCGACGAATCAAATCAACACCAGCAATCGAGTTACCCCACTGATCGGCACCACATAGCTGCAACGTAACGCCATGGTTGCGATACAGATGCAAGAAGTCATAGCCCTGAATCAAGCTGTAGCTAAACTCAGCGTAGCTGATGCCTGCGCCGCCTTCACCCAAGCGCGCTTGCACAAAATCTCGTCCAAGCATCTGACTGAGTGGCACGTGTTTACCAACATCACGAAGGAACCCAAGGTAATCGATATCCTTAAACCAATCATAGTTATCGACTATCGTAAAATCCCGACCTGCAAAGACGGTATTATACTGTGCCGCAATTCCAGCCTTATTTTTTGCAATTTCATCAAGCGTCTTGAGGTTACGCTCGTCCTTTTTGCCATCCGGATCGCCGATCATACCGGTCGCACCGCCAACCAATAGATGAGCCTTGTGACCATGATCGATGAAGTGACGTACCATCATTGCAGCGGCAAGATTGCCGATCGTCATACTGTCAGCACTTGGATCGACACCAAAATAGAAAGAGACAGGCTTACCGTCTAGGGCTGATAAATCGGCAAATGTGGTTTGGTTTACGAACCCGCGCCACTGCAATTCTTCGGAAAGTGTCATCTCTTCTCCTTATCTGTTATTACTGCTGTTTATTGTAGCAGAATAATCAACCAAAATAACTACTTACCCTCAGATATTAGTGCTATAATGATAATCAATACTGCTTATGGGAAAGTTATAACGTGGCTAAAAAACCTCTATCTTCACGCAAATTAAGCGTGTACTCTAATCTGGCGCATAAACACAGAACCAGAAAGGATGCCTCGGCTCGAAAGAAAGCCGAATACCTTGCGACGCTGCCAAAACACCCAGTAAAGCGAGTTCTTGCCCGACTACATCCTAAGCGCGTGGCCGGTTACTGGTTTAGCAAAAAGGGCGGCATGATGTTGCTTAAAATCGGCGGCATCAGCCTTCTACTTGCCGTGCTTCTTATTGGCGGCCTGTTCGCGTACTACCGCAAGGACCTTGACGCCATTCGCCCAGGCGAACTGGCAAAGCGTGTCCAGACAACGGTCACTAAATACTACGACCGCAACAACAACCTGCTCTGGGAAGACAAAGGCGACGGCGACTACAAGCTTGTCGTAAAGAGCAACGAAATCAGTAAACACCTCAAGGATGCGACGATCGCAATTGAAGATCGTGACTTCTATAAGCACAACGGCGTCAGCCCCGTTGGCCTGACTCGTGCATTCATTAGCAATGCTCAAGGTAATAGCGTCCAGGGCGGTTCGACACTCACGCAGCAGCTCGTCAAGCAAGTCTTCTTTGCTGACGAAGCGCATGATCGCGGCCTGAGCGGCGTTCCTCGCAAGATCAAGGAACTTATCCTTTCTATCGAAGTAGAGCGCATGTACGACAAAGATCAAATCCTCACGCTTTACCTGAATGAATCACCATACGGCGGACGCCGTAACGGGGCCGAATCTGCGGCACAAACCTATTTCGGCAAAGACGTTCATGCCAAGGACCTTTCTATCGCCCAGTCTGCCCTCCTGGCTGCGATCCCAAACCAGCCGGGTCTGTATGATCCCTACAATATTGAGGGCAATGAAGCGTTAATTGCTCGACAGCACAAAGTACTCAACAACATGGTTGAGCTAAATATGATCACCCAAAAAGAAGCCGATGACGCCAAGAAAGAACCGATCCTTGATACACTCAAGCCGCAATCAGACCAGTACGGTGATATCAAAGCACCACACTTCGTGCAAATGGTTCGCAGTCAGCTAGAAAAGGAACTCGGAAAAGCAACCGTTGGGCGCGGCGGCCTCACCGTTAAAACAACGCTTGATATTCGCATCCAAAACAAACTCGAAGAAGCCATCAAAGAGGAGTTCGCCTCATCACGAGACGAAATCAATGGCTACTCTAACGGCGCGGGCACCGTCGAAGATACGCAAACAGGCCAGATTCTCGCTATGATGGGCAGTAAAGATTGGGATGCAGACGGCTTTGGTCAAGATAATGCCGCGACAGCGTATATCCAGCCAGGCTCAAGCATCAAACCGCTCGTTTTTGCTGAACTCCTTAAAGACAAGGGCGCAGGACAGAAAAACTACGGCAGCGGCTCTCGTGACCTGACCGATACGAACTTTGACAAAGAATACGGCGCAAAGCTTCAGAACGCTGACCGCACATTCAAGGGTGCATTGACCCTTCGTCAAAGCCTGGCACAATCTCGCAACGTCCCTGCGGTAAAAGCCATGTACTATTCAGGTATTCCGCAAACCCTTCAGACCATCCGCGACATGGGCGACACACAATACTGCACCCAAGGTAACGAGGTTCAAACCGGACTATCGTCAGCCATCGGTGCTTGTGGTACAAAGCAAATTGATCACGTTAACGCGTTTGCGACCCTCGCACGAGGCGGCACTTACAAACCACATACCAATATTCTTGAAGTAAAAAACAGCCAAGGTGAAACCCTAAAGAAGTGGAAAGACGAAAGCAAGCAAGTACTTGATCCTCAGATCGCCTATATCCTCAGTGATATCCTCAACGATGCCAATGCTCGTCGCCCGCTCTTTGGCAATATTACTGCCGGCATGAGCTACGGCAACACTGGCCTCCGCACCGCGACAAAAACAGGTACATCCGACCTCGACGGCAAGGCAAAAGACCTTTGGATGATGACATATAGCCCGGTTATTTCGATGGGAGTATGGCTCGGTAATCCAACGCCAAAAGCCTTGAACAGCGGTAACTCCACTCTTCCTGGGCCAATCATCGATAAGGTCATGCGCTTTGCTCACCTTGAAATTTACGCTAAGGAAAATAAGTGGAAGCCAAACGACTGGTTTACTCAACCGGCTGGTATTCAAAAGATTGGCGGCGAGCTCTATCCTGCATGGTTCAACAAGAATCAGCTTCCAGCCAACACGAAAATGACGTTTGATAAAGTGTCAAAGAAGAAGGCAACTGATTGTACGCCAGCGGGCGCCCGAATCGATATCGACGTTCGAAAGACAACCGACCCAACAACGAAGCGTGAAGTCATTATCGCACCAAGCGGCTATGATGCCACCAAAGATGACGACGTTCATAATTGTGATGACGCCAAGCCAAATGTCGGCAGCATCGACATCGAACAAGTTGGCGACAATAGCTACCGTGTTCGCGTCAGCGTATCACAGGGCAAGAACCCACTCACTAGCCTCGAGATTCGCAACAATGGAACAACGGTCAACTCACAGTCAGTGAGCACAAGCGGCGACTACGAAGCAGTCATTGCGGCAAGTTCCGGCCAGGCCATCAGCGTCGTCGTTACGGACAGCGCTTCCTATACTGCCGAAGCTTCTCGTAACACTCCGTAAAAATAAATACTCCTGGTGAAATCCAGGAGTATTTTTATAGTAAGCCTATTATTGTTTTTCAACCAGATCGATCAATGCCGCTTCACGCTGTGCTGAGGTTTTTGGTCGACGCTGCTGTTGTCGTGGCTGCTGCTTAGGAGCAGGCTTCGTAGCCTTGGCTGGTTTCTCCTGCGCGACTGACTGACCATCCTTATTCTGGCGAGGTGCACGTGGCGCTCGCCCTACTGGCTTTGCCTTTGTCTGGACGCGACGCTGGTCACGACTATCACTGTGATAAACCGCAGGAGTAGGTGTAGGAGTAGCCGCCCCTTCCTTTGGTGAAGCGACTGGCTGCTTCACGTCTTTTTTTGCCTTCAGCGTTGAGGCAAGCGTCTTTGGGGCTGATTTTTTCGGCTCGGTGCGACGAGCAAACATCATCTTGCCCGCTGCCGTCTGCAAACTGCGGATAAATTCAATTTCAACGGTTTGTCCGACATATTTGCTCGCCTGCTCAACGACCACCATGGTTCCATCAACCAAGTAGCCAACAGCTTGATGACTGTCATTTCCTTTTTGAACAAGCTCGAGAAGCATTTTCTCGCCTGGCAAATAAGCCATCCGAAGCGTCTGAGCGAGCTCATTCACGTTCAGAACTGTAATGCCTTCTACTGCAGCCACCTTGTTGAGGTTGTAGTCGATCGTACAGATAGCGCCACCGTGCTTTTTAGCGAGATTCAAGAGTCGCTCATCAACCCCTTCTTTCGCTTTGCTGCCATCCTGCAAAATTGTCACATCAACTTCAGCCATTTCTTGGAGCTCTTTTACGACATCAAGGCCGTGACGCGCACGCGTCCGTTTATCGTGGTCGGCGTTGTCCGCAAGAAACTGCAGTTCACCAATCACACTGCGAGGAATAACCAGTGTATCGCCGATAAAGCCAGACTTGGCAATCGAAACAATACGACCATCAATCAATACCGAGGTATCAACAAAGATCATTCGCTTTTTACCGCTTGTTTGACGTGGCAGTTTTGCCACTAAATACGTTACCTCGGCAAGTATCAAGAGAAGTACTGCCACGATAACTAATGATTCTATATTCATAATTTCGTTCTTTCTTATTTTTGTAAGTAGTCGATGAGCGCTTGCCGCAAGTCACCAACACCTTTGATAAATGGATTTTTTGCACCGAATTTTGGTGCGATTGCCTGGGTGAACCCAAGCTTCTCAGCCTCTGCTACGCGACGGTCGGCGTTCATGACAGACCGCACTTCACCACCAAGTCCGACTTCGCCAAAGACAACGAGTCCATCGTCAAGGCGACGCCCAGCACTTGCGCTAGCAATTGCCATACAGACAGCAAGGTCCGCAGCCGGATCGGCAAGCTTTAGCCCACCGACTACGTTTATATAGATATCTTTATCTGATAAATTCAGCTTTGTGCGTCGTTCAAGGACGGCAATTAACAAGTTGAGTCGGTTCAGGTCAAACCCTGAGGCTGTACGTTTAGGATAACCGAAACTCGTCGGATTGACAAGGGCCTGGATTTCAACCAAGAGTGGACGCGTCCCTTCGATCGTTGCCAGTACGACCGAACCATCAGCATTCTGACGCTCGGCAAGCAGTGCAGCTGAGGGATTTTGGACGACGCTAAGACCTTTTTCGTTCATTTCGAAAATTGCTGCTTCGCTCGTTGATCCGTAGCGATTCTTTACCGCTCGCACCACCTTAAAGCCGCCGTAGCGATCGCCTTCGAACTGCAAGACAACATCAACAAGATGCTCTAGCACTTTCGGACCTGCGATACTTCCTTCTTTTGTGACGTGCCCCACCAAGATTACTGCCGCGCCAGATTCTTTAGCAGCGCGTATAATAACATTACTGCTGTTGGTAATCTGACTCACAGACCCTGGTGCTGACGTAATTTCATCAAGTGATAAGGTCTGAATTGAGTCTATAATTACCAGCTTGTAGGCGCCGCTGCGAATCGTTGCTGCGATATCATCGGCGCTCGTGCTAGCGACAAAGTTAAGCTGTTCACTTGTATTCGCATTCAGACGTTCGGCGCGCAGCTTCACCTGACTGGCCGACTCTTCGCCACTTGCATACAGCACAGGAACCGAATCGGCTATATGTGCCGTCACTTGCAGCAGGAGCGTACTCTTCCCGATGCCCGGCTGACCCGCAAGAAGCACAACCCCACCCGGCAAAACACCGCCCCCGAGTACAATATCCAGGTCGGCAATACCCGTTCCTAAACGCTCGATACTGTCTTCGGCGGAAATTGAATGAATTGTCTGCGGAACGAGAACACTGCCGCTGCTAGCGCTTCGCGCAACAGCAGACTTGCCACTTGAAATCGGCGCCTGCTCGACAAGCGTATTCCATTCCCCGCAGTTATCACATTTACCCGTCCATTTTGGATAACTTGCCGCGCAGTTTTGACACACAAATTGAGTTTTTGCTTTAGCCATTATCCTTAGTATACCTCACTTACTACTAAATAGACGGAGCAGGAGCGAGAGAGCTGTCGATACTGTCATACAGACTTTGTGACGTATCGGCAATTTGATTGTACTGCACGCGTAGTGTTTCATATTTACTAATATTTGCATCAATCGCACTGCGACTACTCGCGACCGCGTCGACTCGCCCCACCAAGCGCTGTCGTTCAGTGTTGAACTGTGCCTGTGAGCTAAAGCCGCCCGATGACGCCCGTGCGTTAAATGATTCAATCTCACTATTCAGCTGAGTTACACTGCTATTGTAGCTATCGGAGTCAGATTGAATCTGTGCCGCAAGTGACTTTAGCTGCGCCGCAAGCGTATCCGCTTGACCCTTCAGGGCAGTAAACACACCGGCGTATTTACCATGAAGCTCAACGACAGCCTGCCGACTCTTAAAGTATTTGCTGTAGTGCGCCTCTAATTCACTACCAAGATCCGGAAACTCTGTCCCCAAGATTGAATGAAGTTCATTATCGCGCTCACCAGGCTGCGCTCGATCGTAAAACGCCATGCGGTCCGCAAGCTCCTCGTCTGCCTTGATCCTTGTGTACTGCTCCTCAAGCAGTTTATTAATACGATTTTTTTCACTCTCACCCATTCGTTCATACACAGCATGAAGCGTTTCGTGAGCGACCGTCACCTCACGAATACCATCAAGCTGCTCATTCGTCACATCATAGATGTATATTTTACCCGACGCATAGCAGCCAAGTACCGCAGTTGTCGCTTCTTTCCGGTCGCACTTCGTATTAAATGCCTGCGTCTTTTCAAGAGATGGATGACTTGCATACAGATAGAATTTTCCACCATCCGTCATCGTCGTTCGCTCCGCAAATCCTACCATATCCGAAGTTGGCTGATACTGCCACACCGCAATTTGATCGACAGTATACTGACGATTGATCCATAGCCACACCGAAGCGCCAAGTAACACTGTCGCGATAATCGCGCTAACAACTGAACTTGCACTCCCCCTACTCGTTTTCGTGCGTAACATCTATCTTTAATCCACCCTTTGCTGTCGCAACTGTCAAAACACTGCCCTTTTCATATTCATCCGCCAAAATACCATCCGCTAACTTATGTTCAAGTTCGTCCTGAATAGCCCGACGCAGTGGTCGTGCGCCGAATTTTTCGTCGTACCCTTTGTCGATCAAATAGCGCTTTGCTGACGGCTTTATTACCAAGTGAAGTCCCTTGCGGATCAACCGAGCCTGCAGCTCATTGACAAGGTTGTCAAAGATCTTGCCGACCTCTTTACGCGTCAGGGCGCGGAACGTCACGACCGCGTCAAATCGATTGATTAGCTCGGGTCGCATCATCTTTGATAATGCATCACGTGCGGCTTCAGCGTTCTCTTCGTGTGCCGCATCGAGCTTCTTTTGATCAGACCTGCTAGCAGCATGGAAACCAAGCGACGATTCCTTCATCATCTTGTCGGCACCCAGGTTGCTCGTCAGGATGATAATCGTATTCGTAAAATCGACACGTCGCCCCTTTGCATCAGTCAAAGAGCCGTCTTCAAGTAGCTGCAAGAGAAGCTGGAAGACTTCAGGGTGTGCCTTTTCAATTTCGTCAAACAGGACGACACTGTATGGTTGACGACGGATCTTGTCAGTCAATTGACCGCCATCGTCGTAACCAACGTATCCAGCTGGTGCGCCGACTAAACGACTCGTATTATGACGTTCGCCAAATTCACTCATATCAATTTTAATCAGGGAATCATCACTGCCAAACACTTCACGGGCAAGCACACGAGCCAGCTCGGTCTTGCCAACACCAGTTGGCCCCATAAAGACAAATGAACCAATTGGACGCTTATTACTTGCGACACCACTTCGGCTACGACGAATGGCACGCGCGACCTTTTCGACCGCTTCAGTTTGGCCAATCAAATATTTCGCAAGATGCTTCTCGAGATTACGTAGCAGCTTTGCCTCTGATTTCTGGACACGCTTAACTGGGACCCCTGTCATTGTCGCAATTGCGTGCGCGACATCGTCGTCGGACAACTTAATCGGTGTCTTTTGTTCATACACTTCACGCGTCTCTTCAAGCTTTTTCGTAATCTGACTAATGCGTGTCTTGTACAATGCCGCACGCTCGTAATCTTCACCCATCACCGCTTCGTCCATCTTCTCGTTCAGGTTCTTCAGCTGCTTTGTGTAGTCACGGAGGCGGCTTGGCTTGCGTCCGTTCTTAACGCGAACAAGCGCGGCAGCTTCATCAATCACATCAATAGCTTTATCTGGCATGAACCGATCACTCACGTAGCGATCTGCCATATAGACAGCGTCTTCAAGCACCTCATCACTCACCGATACGCCGTGATGCTTTTCGTAGTAGCTACGAAGCCCCTTTAGGATAGCGACCGTATCTTTTAGATTTGGCTCTGGCACGACAATTGTCTGAAAACGACGCTCAAGCGCAGTATCCTTTTCAATATGCTTTCGATACTCGTCAAGCGTTGTTGCGCCAATCATATGCAATTCGCCGCGAGCGAGAGCTGGCTTGAGCATATTGGCCGCGTCTAGTGCGCCCTCGGCCGCACCAGCGCCAACAAGCAAGTGGAGCTCATCAATAAAGACGACGACATTCTTTTGCGCACGCAGCTCATCAACAACTTTCTTGAGTCGTTCTTCAAACTCACCTCGGTACTTCGTTCCAGCAATCATCGCTGCAAGGTCCAGCTGGATGACGCGGCGATCCAGCAAGTGGTCAGGAACATCTTCACGGGCAATGCGCTGCGCCAGGCCCTCGACGATCGCTGTCTTACCAACGCCAGGTTCACCAATTAACACTGGGTTATTCTTTGTTCGACGGCTTAGGATCGTCACCATGCGCTCTACCTGAACTTCTCGCCCAATAACAGGGTCAAGTTCCCCGCGCTTTGCTTTGGCGGTCAAATCAGTCCCAAAAGTTTCGAGCGCGCCGCCACGGCCCTGCTTTTTCATTGGACGCTCCGTCGCATCGTTCAAAGCGTCTTGGTAGGCGCTATGCTGACGGTCGAAGAACTCTTCAAGATCCGATGTGAGATTTGTAATATCAACATTCATATCTCGCAGCAGCACGGTTGCGCGTGCATTCTTTTGGCTCAAAATACTATAAAGAATATGTTCCGTACCAAGGAAATCCTGATGGAATTCTTGCGCAATCTCCCAGCTCATTTTGAGGGTGAGCTTTGCGGTTTCGCTCAATCCCTTAGCGCCAGTGCTCACGACAAGCGTTCGTGGCGTTAGATTCAAAGCCAGTTCGGCACGATCAAGCGTTACGCCAGCATCAGCAAGTACCTTCGCCCCAACAGACGAGCCCTGCGCAAGCACACCTAAAAGAATATGCTCAGTGCCAATATAGGCGCTGCCATAGCCCCGCGCAATCGCATCGGCGTGCTGCAGACTAGTCCGAGCATTGTCCGTTAAGTGCGAAACAAATTCTGCGAAATCATCATTAGGCATAATACTATTATCAATCCTCCATCAGTTAGGCGCAAGCGTTTTTCGTACATTTACGCCTTTACTATATCTAGTATATGAAAAATTAGCACTCGGGTCAAGTGAGTGCTAATTCGATTTGTTACAATTTACACATGACCGATTACCGAACTCGTATTAATATTAAAATCGAATCTAGCACACTTCGAGTACTCTGGCTCAATGAGCAGTTCAGCCGACATCCAGGCATACGCTATGGTACCTACGACACCGTTCAAGAACAGCACCATTCATACTATGAGACCGGACACAGACATACCGAAAGCAGCGGGTTAATTATTAACAGCAGCCATGCTACTCCATTTAGTTCAATAACATCCGCGGAGACACTTGCAAACTACTTTCTACCTATATATGCACAGGATAAGCAAAAAGTAGCCGGGATCCTAACTACAGACGACTCTAATGTTCAAGACAGAGTCATAACTCTCAACATCACAGACTACAATGAAGCGGTTAGTGTAAATTTCCACCTTATCAACAAGCAATTTAAATACAATTTTATACACAAACAATTGGACGAGATGTTAAAGCTGCAATCACTTCTAAAAACCCACAGCCTCATAGCTCTCGAATTCCTGCCACTTAAGCACTTCCGTGATCTAGAAGTTGCGATCATCGCCTTTGATCAGTCTAATGGCATAAAGTAGACGCCATGTAGCATTTTAAGTAGAATAACTTGCCTCAATAACTGAAATCTATTCCTATATCCACCGAAATAAAATCGCCACTGCAGAAGTGGCGATTTACTAATGTAAGAATATCCTATTCTTCGCCCGACTCTTCGATTGCACCAAACAGACTATCTTCGATATTCTTCTTTGGAGCCTTTTCAGCTGGCTGCTCGGCAACTGCTGTTTCAATATCAAGTTCGTAACCAGTCAAACGACTTGCAAGGCGAACGTTCTGACCGCCACGGCCAATCGCAATTGACTGCTGGTCTTCGTTGACGAATACTTTCGCACGCTTTGCTTCTTCGTCGATTTCAACCTTGGCAACTTCCGCAGGGCTAAGGGCGTTACGAATGAACTGCTCGTTGTGCTCGTCGAAAGTAATGATGTCGATCTTTTCCTGATCACCAATTTCGTTCATAACAGCCTGGACACGTGTACCATGACCACCGACGAATGTACCAACTGGATCAACGCCAGGAACAGTGCTGTTGACGGCTAGCTTTGTACGGCGACCTGCTTCACGAGCAATAGCCTTGATCTCGACTGCACCAGTTTCCATTTCTGGAACTTCTTGACGGAAGAGGTATTCGACAAATTGTTCGTTACCACGGCTAAGAATAAGCTGTGGACCGCGGTTGTCGCGCTCGATGTCTTTAATGAACACTTTAATGCGACTACCGATACTGTAGAATTCACCCTGGATTTGTTCGCTCTGAGGAATGATACCCGTCGCTTTACCAAGTTCAACACGAATCACACGTGGCTCAACACGCTGGACAGTACCGTTTACTACTGTACCGATCTTGTCTTCATACTCTTCTAGGACGACTTCACGTTCTGCTTCGCGGAGGCGCTGTAGTACGACTTGCTTTGCCGTCTGCGCTGCAACACGGCCAAAGCTTGTCACTTCATACTTGTCTTCGATAGTATCGCCAATAGCGGCGTCAGCTTTTACCTTCTTTGCGTCTTCGAGGCTAATTTCGACTGCGTCGCTGCCGACCTCTTCGACAACTTCACGTGCAACATATACAGTTGCCGTACCGTCATTAACGTTTAATTCTGAACGAACTTCCTGATCGCGCTCACCGTTGTCACGGCGCCATGCAGCAGCAATCGCTTGTTCGATTACAGATAGAACAGTCTCTTCAGGGAGATTCTTTTCTTCAGCAATCGTGCGAACAGCAAGGGTGAGCTGCTTGATATTGATGTCTTCCATAATAATTTTCCTTTCTCTTTGATGAAAAAATCCGACCTGCTGGCCGGAATCAATGTACTGTCATCAGTATAGCATAGGTGTTGAGCTCTGTGCAATATATGCCTATTTACCCGGTAATTCCTGTCCTGGGCAACTAGCGAGCACCTCGACCATCTTGTCTCGCTCAGCCTGCGTCACCCACAGACTATACTTTGCTTTTATAGCAATCTGGCGAGCCACATACTGACAACGAAATGCCTTATTTGCTGGCAGCCACGTCGCCGCGTCGCCATCAGATTTTTCCTGATTCGCCTGTCCTTCGACAGCAAGCAGCTCCAGCGGATCGTTCGCCAGTTCAATGCGCCGCTGTTTTGTCAGCTGCTGGGCACCTTTTTGCCATGCGTCACTAAGCGCCACAACATGATCAATCTGTACGTCGTCACTCGTCTCTCCACCCCGTATAAATTGAATGACCTGACCCGCATACGGATCTTGCAGCGTGCCCGACATTACCTTGCAGCTTTCGTTGACAGCCACATTCGTAAGATCGCGGTGCAAGATAATATTCCGAGTATCACAGCCGCCAACCGTCGACCAACCGTCGCCGAACTGCGTCCGTGCATAATCAGTTTTTGGCGCACGACCTTTCGTCGGAATTGAAGCAAGCGTATCTGCAGCACTCCCCGTTATAGCTACCTGACTTGGCATTCCGGGCGCTGGCGCCTGCTGCCACAAGTCTGGCGCAAAATAAATCGCAGCAGCAATTGCAATCGCAATAATGCCACTAGCCGTTAATCGTCGTTCACGATAGCTCCTGCTCATATCACTTTTATTATGCCATACCGCTTATATCTAGCCCCATACTCTGACACTTCTTTGCTACAATAGATACATGCAAACAGTTTCTCGATTACTTACTACATTCGTCCCCGATCATTACGAACTTTCACTTGATTTAAATCGCACCGGTCGTAATTTCAGAGGAACTGTCACCATTCATGGTGCGCTCGTCGAAGGAGCTACCCGTATTCCTGTTCATGCCAAGGATCTTTCAATCGAATCAGTCCTTATTGACAGCCACCTTGCAACCTTTACCCAAGGCGACAATGACGAAGTCTATATCACCAATGACACCCTTGGTGCCGGCGAACATACAGTCGTCATTGGATTCAGTGGCCTTATCACCGATGCGATGCATGGCCTTTACCCTTGCTACTACGAACACGACGGCGAACAAAAAGAGCTACTCGCGACCCAATTTGAAAGCCACCACGCCCGCGAAGTCTTCCCTTGTATTGATGAACCAGAAGCAAAGGCGACCTTCGACCTCACCCTCACTACAGAAGACGACATTACCGTCCTCGGCAACATGCCAATCAAGTTCCAGGACAAAGAAGATTCACGCCTCGTTACAAAATTCGAAACCTCACCGCGAATGAGCACCTACCTACTTGCGTTCGTCACCGGTGAACTTCACCGAAAGACCGCAACAACAAAAGGCGGCGTTGAAGTAAATGTCTGGGCCACTCCGGCACAACCCGCCGAGAGCCTCGACTTTGCGCTGACAATCGCAACAAACACAATTGAATTTTATAACGACTATTTCAACACTGATTACCCGCTTCCAAAATCAGACCACGTTGCGTTGCCAGACTTTAGTAGCGGCGCTATGGAAAACTGGGGACTTATCACCTACCGTGAAATCGCCCTGCTCGCTGATCCGGTCACAACAAGCATTTCAAGCAAGCAGTATATTGCAACCGTTGTCGCGCATGAACTCGCTCATCAATGGTTTGGAAATCTCGTCACGATGAAATGGTGGAACGACCTATGGCTCAACGAAAGCTTTGCAACCCTGATGGAATACATTGCCGTCGACACCCTTCATCCTGAATGGAATATTTGGCTCGACTTCTCGGCCAATGAAAGCATCATGGCGCTGCGTCGTGATAGCCTTGACGGTGTTCAGGCTGTTCAGGTCGACGTTAATCATCCGGACGAGATCAGCACTTTGTTTGATGGCGCGATCGTCTACGCAAAGGGCGCTCGCCTACTTCGAATGCTCCAACAATACATTGGCCACGAAGCCTTCCAAACTGGCCTGAAGGCATACTTTGACAAGCACAAATACGCAAACACGGTCGGTGAAGATCTATGGGAAGCCCTCAGTGCTGCAAGCGGCAAACCGATTAGTGGTTTTATGAATACTTGGATCTCGCAATCTGGCTATCCGGTCCTTACAGCCACAAAAGACGGCGAGACAATCTCGTTATCGCAAAAACAATTCTTTGTTGGTCCACACGAAGCGTCAGACAAGCTTTGGCCAATTCCACTCAATGCGTCACTAAAAGATACACCTGAACTCCTCGAAACATCATCGACTCAGTTTGCGGCAACAGCATCCGATACTCCGCTTCGCTTCAATGTTGGCGACAGCGCCCACTTCATTACGCATTACGATGATCAGCTTTTAAGCGCACTGATCGAAAGCATCAAGAACGGTCAGCTACCACCACTTGATCGCATGCAACTACTCAACGAAGCAACCCTGCTTGCTCGCGGCGGCATTATGCCAACCGTCAAGCTACTCAACCTTGTATCTGCGTACGTGAACGAAACGAGCGAACCCGTTTGGAGCATTGTTGCGATGGCGCTCGCTGAACTACGCAAATTCGTCGAAGACAATAAAGAGGCCGAGATGAAACTTCGCGAATTATCAGGCCGAATTGCCCGCACGCAATATCAGCGACTCGGCTGGGAAGCAAAGCCAGGCGAATCCGAAGAAGACACAAAACTTCGCAGCACCATCATTGGCCTGACCCTATATAGCGAAGACCAAAGTGCAATTGCAAAAGCAAAAGAACTCTACTCGAACACTCCACTTGAAAAGCTCGACCCAGAACTACGCCCGTTGATCATCAGCAGCGTCGCCCGTTACGGGGACGATACTGTCGTCGACGAGTTAATGAAAGTTCACAAAGAAACACAGTCGGGCGAGCTGCGTCAGGATATTTGTATTGGCGTGACGAGCACCCGCGTACCTGAAAAGATCGTTCAATTGCTTGATTCGATGAGAGATCCAGCCATCATCCGACCGCAGGATGTTGCTCGTTGGTTTGTATACTTGATTCGTGCGCGCGAAGGTCGCGAAACCGCATGGCAATGGATCCGTGAAAACTGGGACTGGATCATCTACACATTCAGCGGCGACAAGTCATACGACGACTATCCACGTTACAGTGCCAGCGCGCTTATGACCCGCAAGCAACTTGAGCAATACGAAGCATTCTTTGTACCAAAGAAAGATATCCCAGCCCTTACGCGTGCTATCACCATTGGTGTCAAGGAGATTGAAGGCCGAGTCGAGCTCATTGAACGAGATAAAGACGTCGTACAGCAAGCCCTGCTTAGCCTCTAAGCGCAGCTACTTCAGCTCGAGATACTCTTCAACTTCTGGTGGATTTCCGGTCATGGAAATAATCGCCAGAAGTAGGTCGGTATTCGTCACTTTTTGCGCTTGCACAAAGTAATTCGCCGCGAACTTCATTTGATTGAGTTTTTTAGCAGTAATCGCCGCCATGCCACCACCCTGTTCAGGGCTCTTGCGATACTTCACTTCTGTAAAACACAACGTGCCGTCTTTCGTTGACACGATATCGATCTCGCAGTATTTCGTCTTCCAGTTGCGTTTTAGGATTTCATGACCGTTTCGGACCAAATAGTTTGCCGCTTCGTCTTCTGCTCGATCGCCAATCTTCTTCGTCGTCTCGCTGACGTTAGCAGCCTGATAATTCAAACCTTCTTCTAGCCGACCTAACCCCGTTGGAGCATTGCGAACAACACGGGAGGCTAAAGAAGTGGTTGAATTATCGGCCTGGTTCTTGTATTTCGCGAGTGGAGCAAACGAAAGGCGATGCAGCGGCGTTACCCCCAGCTTTTCAATAGCTGCTCGATGCACCGCCGTTCCGTACCCGACATGCGAAGCAAATTTATAGCCAGCGTAAACCTCATCTTGCTCTGCCATATACGTATCGCGAGCGACCTTGGCGATAATTGATGCTGCGCTAACACTCGGCACCAGCAAGTCAGCTTTCTTCATAGTCGTAACATATCTGCCTTTTGTCGTATCAGCCAAAAAGTTAATCGTCCCATCGATAATAATTTCATGATACGGAGCAGCGACCTGCTCAACTGCACGCCGCGTAGCTAACCTCAGAGCCTCCGATAAGCCAATCTCGTCTATTTCATGAGCATGAACCCACCCAAGGCCATAACCCGCCGCCTGATCGCGTATAATCACATCCAGTTCGTCACGCCTTTTCTTGGATAGCTTCTTGCTATCAGTCAGGCCCTCGATCTGCGCGCCACCCAAAACGACAGCCCCGATCACCAACGGCCCCGCCCATGGCCCGCGTCCAACTTCATCAATCCCAAGAATCATATATCTTTATTGTAAAACAAAACGCCCCGATTTCTCGGAGCGTTTCTTTAATATCAAGCGATATTATTTTTCTTCTGTAGCAGCTTCTGCTTTTGGCTCTTCTTTTTTAGGAGCTTCAGGAAGAGTGTTAATACCTTCACGATCAAAGTTAACCGCCGTAAGACGTGCACTCTTACCACTACGGTTGCGAAGGAATGAAAGGAAGTTACGGCGAACCTTTGAACGGCGAGTTACTTCTACCTTTTCTACAAGTGGGCTGTGAAGCAAAAAGCTCTTTTCAACACCAACACCACTAGCGATCTTGCGAACAGTGATACGTGAAGTATGCGACTTCTTGTTGTCAGTACGGATAACAACGCCTTCAAAAATCTGAATACGCTCTTTGTTACCTTCTTTAATTTTCTGGTGAACACGAACTGTGTCACCACTACGCACGTCAACAACAGCGTGTTTTTTCTGCTCGTCGTTAACTTTTTGGATTAATGCAAAACTCATGATTTCGTCCTTTTATCGTCCGGTCCTACCACGGCTGGCCACGTAGTTGTATCCCTACGGCTCCATACCGGCAAGCGCCCGGCACTTACTTTCTATATACAGTCAGTAATAAACTATAGCACAGTTTTGGGGATTTTAAAAGGGCCTGCAAGGATATTTTAGACAGTTAGCAAAGACGTGATAAATAAAAGAGCCCACCATCGGAGCTGGCCGGAAGAAACTTCGACGGCGGCTCTTTTGGTAGGCTAGATAGGAAGCGCCATGGATATATCCATCAGCCGGCTCTTCTGAAGCGAACCGAACAGGTCGGGCATCTGCTGGATTAGCGTCAGCACGAATGCGGTCAGGACACCCATCGAATCTTTGAATCCCGACACGCTGCCGAACAGCATGACATGCTGACGCGCTTGGTAGCCGTAGAGGATCACGTCCCCGCTAGCGCGACGGACCAGTTCGTTCTCGTCACCCTGTTCGATGTAATCGAACAGGGGCACCATGAACTTCTTAAAACCCTCCCCGAACGAGGGATCGATACGACCGGCGGCAATTGCACTGTCCATGTCTTGCATGAACAGGTCATAGAGCGCTGAAACCTCAACGACGTTCACATCGATGTTGGTCATTGCCATGCCTTCCCTTCATTTGAAATGTCCTTGTCACGAATGTGACATTTGTGTATATTATAGCAATTTTTTTATACTTTGTCAATAATTCCTATGTTTACTCGATAAAAGAGCCCTCGTCGAAGCTGGTTGGAATTACTCCGACGGCGGCTCTTTCAGTAGGACTTAATGTGCCCAGACCCTAGACGACGGACGCCCGATTAACTAGCACCGCTCAGTCGTCTCGACAGCGAAGAATCGCGGCGCTTTGCACGACTGCTAGATAGCGCGATTAACTTCTTCAAGTGTCGTTTCGCCACGGAGGGCGGCAAGTGTTCCCGCCTGAATCAGCGTGATTAGCCCAGCCGACTTCTTCGCTTCGACCTCGATCGCCTCTGGATTAGCATCAGCAATGTCACCACGCAGGAACTTCTGGATATTCTCGTTCACAACCATCTGCTCCATCACGACGATACGGCCCTTAAATCCAAATGGCGCGTCAGCATGCGGCTTGGCTCGCCATAATTTAAAGTGTTCAAGGTCAATGCCTGGCATACGTTCAGGATCGACGCCTTCGAGAGTTTTCTTCACCCAGTTTTTTGTCGCTTCGTCTGGTTCGTATTCTTCTTTTGATGCATCATACAGACGACGAACCAAACGCTGCGCAATCAGCAAACGGATTGCCGAACTAAAGATCGGGTTAATACCAATCATACCGATCATACGGCTAAAGGCGGCACTAGTAGAGTTAGCGTGGAATGAAGATAGCACCAAGTGTCCTGTAATAGACGCCTGAATCGCCGTCTTGGCGGTGTCGACGTCACGGATCTCACCGAGCATCACAACATCAGGGTCAAGACGCAGAATCGAACGAAGGCCATCAGCAAAGGTCTGGCCGTGCGTTGTATCAACTGGAATCTGCGCAATACCGCCAATACCATATTCAATTGGATCCTCGAGGGTCAGGATCTTGCGGTCAGTCGTGTTAAGTGCATTGAGGATACTGTAGAGAGTCGTTGACTTACCTGATCCAGTCGGACCGACCATCATCATCATGCCGCGCGGGTGACTGACGATTTCATTAATCTCGGCACGCTCTTTTGGTGGAATACCGAGCAGATCCAGATTCAGCATACTCTCGTCGAAGTTAAACAAACGCATCACGGCGTCCTGGCCATACATCGTTGGCACAGTTTCAATACGAATATTCAACAAGTGTGTTGCCCCATCGCGGTGAATGTCCTTTTGAATATGCCCTGATTGCGACGTTTTTGCTGCGGATGAAATATTGGCGCGACTACCAATCGCACCCATCAAGATACGATATTTATCTTTTTGAATATCAGCCACCGGGTGAAGCGCACCATCGACACGCATACGCACACGAATATAGGTACGCTGATTTTCAATGTGAATATCGCTCGCACCCAAAAGATCCGCCTGATCAATAAGATAGTCAAGAACTTGATCCGAACCCACCGAGTTCAGCGTCTTGCTGACTGCAGCGATTGTCGCACTGTCACCTTCTTTGGCGATCGTAATGTCGTCATAGATCACCTTTTTTGGCGGATCGTAACGATTCATCAGCACCATGTAGCCACCGGCGCTAATCAAAAATATCTGTGCTTCGCGACCCTGATCCTGATACTCCTGTACCTTCTTTTGGATGATCGATTGCGGCGTCTGACTCGTTACACCAAAGCGATATGGATGGTACTCGTCACCACCCTGCAACGGCACCATGCGGTACTTGTGCATATCTTCGATCGGAAGCAAATCTTTGACGAGGTCAAGCTGGTCCTCGAACTCACGCGAATCGAGATACTGCAGCCCAAGGATTGCAGCACGCTGCTGCGTCGACTTTTCTTCGTGGTCGCGCCGCTGTTGTTGGATTTTTTTCTCGTCCATTTACCTACGACTATATCACAAAATGCTTATGAATTCTTCAGGATTTAATAGTGGTACAATATATTCCATGCCTGAAATCATTGTCATCGCCCATAACATTCGCTCGACCCACAATGTCGGCGCGATTTTCCGGACATCGGAAGGCTTTGGCGTGACAAAGATTATCCTAAGTGGCTATACGCCATATCCGCAAACACAGCCCGATTCTCGCCTGCCGCACATCGCCGAAAAGCTGACTGCGCAGATTCACAAAACCGCACTTGGCGCTGAAACAATGGTACCGTTTGAACACCAGGAGCAACTCGACCTCAAAGCATTAAAAGATGATGGCTATACGCTCGTTGCGCTCGAACAAGATGATAAGTCTATTTTACTACCAGAGTATCAACCGCCCGAAAAAATCGCACTCCTATTAGGTGAAGAAGTACATGGTATCACACAAGATTTACTCAATACCTGTGATGATTTTATCGAGATCCCGATGCAGGGCCAGAAGGAGTCATTCAACGTCAGCGTTGCCACCGGCATTGCTCTTTACGGACTTTTCCACCATATGTAGCGCAGTCTACTACGTTTTCTAACTATATGTAGTTGATTCACGATAACGCTTCAGAATATAATAAGCAGCAGTTCACATGGAGGGGTTGAGTGCACAGTGCTGTGTGCTCCTAAAAATCTACGTGACGCCCTTGAAAATGACAAAGGAGCTCATCATGAGTGCAGTAACTGTCTACACCAAACCGGACTGCGTCCAGTGCAATGCAACCTACCGCGCACTCAACAAGGCCGGTATTGAGTACGCTGTCGTTAACATCGCAGAGGATACCGAGGCTCGCGACTATGTCCTGAGTCTAGGATACCTGCAGGCACCCGTGGTTGTCGTCGGCGATGAACATTGGTCTGGCTTTCGGCCGGATCGCATCAAGACGCTCTCCTCGGCTGCCGCATGATCAATCCGCTCATCAAGGGCAAACGCCCCTACCGATATTACTTCGGTAGGGGCTTGCTCATTGTGTAGATAAAACTATTTTCCAAGCGCCGAGATAATCGCACCCGTAAATGTCGGGATGTCGGCAGGCTTTCGGCTGGTGATAAAATTATCATCGACGACAACCTCTTCATCCACCCATTCACCGCCGGCATTCTCTATATCATCCCGCAGACTCGGGTAACTAGTCATCCTCAGTCCATCAACCAACTGCGCCGACACGAGTAACCATGGCCCATGACAAATGGCTGCAATAATCTTTTCGTCCTCGTCCATCATTTGCACGAACACCTGCGCGTCCTCATGCGTGCGCAGATGGTCAGCGTTAATGACTCCGCCCGGAATGACAACCGCATCATAATCCTGTGGCCGCGCGTCGCCAATTGTTTTATCAACCGGCACAGTGATTGTCTGATTTACATCGCCTTTTACTGCCTGCAGTTCACCTGTTTCGGGCGCGATAACATGCACTTCTGCGCCTAGTTTTTTCAGCCCCTCAAGAGGACCGGTGAGTTCCGTTTCTTCAAAATAGTTAGTCGCGAGAATTGCGACTTTCTTGCCATCCAGCTCAGCCATAGCACCTCCTTTGTTACAGGATTTACTATACCGAACAACTACTACAGGCGTCAGTTATATTTTTTACTGACAAGCGTTTTGGCCTATAGCTCGCCGTCACCCAGTTCAAGTCCTTTGATGCGCGGCATGCTTGACTGACCAATATGACCCTGCATACTGCCAACAATATTTGCTGTACTCAGCAGGAGCTTTTGCGCCTGCTTGTCCCGCTGCGCCCAGAGCTTTTCATAAGCAACACGCTCTTTTGTCACCTGAGTCGTCATTTCTTGGTACGTCTCTACCATACTTTCAATCTGTTGAATAAACTCGTGACTAGTCACAAAATTATAAAGTGCATCCGCTTTGTCACCGCGATTTTCAGCGAGGGCTTTTTGCAAGCCAACGTCCAACAGGCTTTTACGCAGCAGCGATGCAATGATAATCGCAAGCTTTGGCTTACAAACCCATACACCTTGCAGTTGCCCCATATCCTCGTCGATCTGCTTTGGCATCACTTCTGTCACAATAATCGCGATGCTCGCCTTGGCACTGCGGACATCTTCTTTTAGCTTTGGAATCCAGCCATCAACCCAGTTCTTGGTCCGCTTAATTTCCCACAGCATCACGCCACACTCCGTGCCGCGAGGACTTTTCACCGTATGAGCAATGTCCGCACCATTCACTCCCTTTGGCACCGGAGCGATATCATCATCACGAAACGCATCAGCGAGCGCCTGCTCTAGATCAAGCTCCATAATCTCGCCCTGTAGCTGCTGGCTACCCTGAGCGGCTTTGCGCTGCGCTTCATCCAGAGCTTTTTGCAGATCAGTAATCGTCTTTTCTTTCGCAGCAAGATTCAAACGCTGCTTTTCGTCGGCACTTTTTTGCACCTCTTCACGAATCTTGTCCGTTTCTTCGCCAAGCTTCTTTTGCGCGTCAAGCTCGGCATTTGCTCGGGCCTCTTTCTCTTCACGCAGTGTCTTCATAAGTGCCGTCAACTCATCGCGCAGCTTATTGCTTTGCTCCTTGGCGCTTTCCGCATCATCACGTAGTGTCTTGATAAGCGACTCATGCTCGGCTGCCGCTTTGCGCTGCACGCTCCCTAGTTCTTGCTCAAGTCGTTTCTTTTCAAGCTCGAGGTCAACTGCCGCTTGCTGCTTCAGTAGCTCCTTCTCGCCGTCTAGCTGCTTTTTTGTCAGCGCCGCCGCCGCTGCGCGCTCCTTTAAAAGCGCCGTCTCTTGCTCAGCCTTCACTTGTTGCAACTCTTGCTCATGTTTGTGTCGCTCCGCGCTTAGGACGCGCGCTTCGATTTGC
The DNA here is from genome assembly GCA_032153715.1 of Candidatus Saccharimonadota bacterium. Classification (GTDB taxonomy): domain Bacteria; phylum Patescibacteriota; class Saccharimonadia; order Saccharimonadales; family Saccharimonadaceae; genus SEAL01. The sequence goes on from JALDYR010000001.1 coordinate 104,800, forward strand.
CCCTCGAGGGCCTTGTCAATTTCAATCGTCTTGCCACAGTGACTACAGGTAACCGTATTCATATCAATTTATCGATTCTCTTTCAGGATGCGCGCAAACCAGATCAGTTCGGCATACAGCTTGCCGACGGACTTCTCGTACCGCTCGACATATTCGTCATTCATGACGCCGTCAGCATTAAAGATCTTTTGGACATACGGAAAGTACACATCCCAGCTCATTACCACTAAACCCGTTTCGCGTACAGCTGGCACCAGTGACTCTACTGCGCGAACACCACCCCAGTTACCATTGCTGGCGCCGGCGAAGGCAACCGGCTTGTGATTATAGTTTGCCAGCTCACTGTCGAGCATGCGCTTTAGGCTACCCGGAAAACTATGGTTGTACTCTGGCGTCACGACAAAGAAGGCGTCAGCTTTCCCAGTAATTTCCGTGTAGCGCGGATCTTTTCCCTCAGGATCATTACCGTCGCCATTAAACACGAAATCAGCTGGATCAACAAAGATAATCTCGACGTCGTCGAGTGTTCGGCCAAAATCGGCAATGTAGCGAGCGGCCTTGATTGATTCACGCTGAATGCGAGTCGTTCCCGCCAAGACGGCAATAGTAAGTGGCATAAGCTGTGTCCTTTCGTTTATTTTAATACGACGCAATCTTCGCCGAGGAGCTTCACCAGCTCACCGACAAGGATATCGCTGCCGTCCACCTGGAATGGCAAGCGGATCGCCGACTTCTTGTCCGCACCAAGTACCAGGATGATGTCAGTTCCGCCTGGGAAACTACTACAGGACTGCTTGAGCGCGAGTAGTGCCCCATGATTATCAGGATCCTTGATATGAACATACAGTTTTTTGACTGGTGGTATATCCGTCACCGGACGCGGCGCAGGCTGTGGCTTCTCTTCGGCTGCTGTCGCCGTCGGAGGCGTTGCAGCTGGCGGCGGCGTTCCATTTTTGGCCGCCTTGAATGCTGCGCGTCGTTCGGTGATCACCTTGGAGCTCATTTTCGGGGCCTGCATCTTTCGCCCAGTCGCTTCATATTCGCGCAACTCTTTGTCGGTCACTTCGTTAATCGAATCGGCAATCATCTTTGTATCGCTCGTCATATTGCCATCACGGTCACGTGCGCTAATCTTTCCCTCGGCGCGAATCACCGCATCCTGAACCAACTTGGCGCCGACCTGCTCATACAGATTCGGGAAGATAATCACCTCACCCTCACCCGATTTATCTTCCAGGCCGACAAACGCCATCTTGGTTCCCGACTTTGTCACAATCGTGCGAACTGTGCTGACCAAACCACCGATCGTAATCTTCTTGCCGTCAAATTCCGGCTTCATAAAGGCAATTGGGCTTGTCTGCTCCTCAAAGTAAGCATCGTAATTATCAAGTGGGTGGGCACTAATATACAGCCCTAGTAGTTCACGCTCCCAAGTTAGACGCTCTTTGTCGGTATGTTTCGCCGGCGCAGTCTGCAGCGTCACCGTTGGCTGGATGCTCTCGGCACCAGTCAGGTTACCGAAGAGATCGGTCTGGCCGCTCAGTGCTTCTTTTTGCAGCTTGCTTGCGAATGCTTGGATTGTCTCAAGGTTATACAGCAAGTCTGAACGATCGCCAAGGTTATCAAAAGCACCGGCTTTAATGAGTGACTCCCAGGCCTTTTTATTCACCTTGCTCGTACTGACACGTTTCGCAAAATCTTCAATCGACTCAAACTTACCGTCCTGGCGGGCACGAAGAATTTCCTCGACGGCGCCAACGCCAACACCCTTAATTGCCGCCATGCCAAAGCGAATCTGCTCTTCATCCGGCACAACCGCGAACTCGACAAATGACTCATTCACATCAGGCGAAAGCACCTTTAGCCCCATGTGCTTACATTCACCAATTTCAATCGCCAAGCGATCAATATCGTCCTGATCACTTGTCATTAGCGCTGCCATAAACGCGTCTGGATAGTGTGCCTTTAGATACGCCGTCCAGTAGGAAATCAACCCGTAACATGCGGCGTGTGACTTGTTGAAACAGTAGTTCGCAAACTCCTCCAGCTGCTCCCAAAAGATCTCGGCCGTCTTTGCATCAGCACCGCCGTGTTCCACCGCACCCTTCACGAAATCAACCTTCACCTTACGCATCAAATCGATCTTTTTCTTGCCCACTGCCTTTCGCAGGGTATCAGCCTGCCCGCCGGTAAACCCGCACCATTCTTTCGAAATCTGCATGAATTGCTCCTGATAAACAAGGATGCCATACGTACTGGAAAGTGACGCTTCCATACCCTTATGTAAGTAGGTGATCTCTTCCTGGCCATGTTTACGCTTAATAAAGCTGTCAATAAACTGCATCGGGCCAGGACGATACAATGCCACCATGGCAATAATGTCCTCAAAGACGGTTGGCTTCAGGTCGCGCAAATAACGCTTCATACCAGCAGACTCTAGCTGGAATACCCCGGTCGTGTCACCACGCTGGAAAAGTTCGTACGTCTTCGCGTCATCAAGTGGCAACTTGGAAAGATCAATTTCATCTTTATATACCTTGCGAATAATACGAAGCGCATTGTTAATAATCGTTAAGTTTGAAAGACCCAAAAAGTCCATCTTCAGCAGTCCTAGCTCTTCGACTTCACCCATTGGGAACTGCGTTGACACGACACCCTTTTGCGCCATTTCAAGCGGCAAGTAATTCACCAAGGTATCCGGAGCAATCACTACACCACAGGCGTGCACGCCATGCGAGCGAATCGTCCCCTCGAGACGGACGGCAAAATCAAACACCTGCTTTGCGGTTGGGTTTGATTCGTATTCTTTTTTCAAATCAACGTCTTCAACAATCGATTTTTTCAAAGGAATGTGTCGGCCCTGTGCTGGCGGTGGAATCATTTTTGATAAGCGGTCAGCCTCGGCATATGGCACCTGCAGTACACGCGCTACGTCACGCACTGCCGCACGTGCCGCCATCTTGCCGAATGTCACAATGTTTGACACGTGGTCAGCGCCATACTTGTCCGAACAGTATTGAATCACCTCGTCGCGGCGCGTATCTTGGATATCGACGTCAATATCGGGCATAGAAATACGATCAGGGTTCAAGAATCGCTCGAACAGCAACCCATAGCGCAGCGGATCAAGATCAGTAATCTTGAGGGCGTAGGCGATAATTGACCCGGCTGCCGACCCACGACCCGGACCAAAGATAATACCCTGGTCTTTACCCCAGTTAATAAAGTCCTGAACGATCAAGAAGTAGCCGTTGTAGCCCATCTTGTCGAGCACGCCTAGTTCCATTTCCAGTCGTTCAGTTTGCTCTTCGTTAAGCATCGGCTTGATATCTTCAACCGTCAGTGTTTTTGCATTTTCAGGTTCAATATCAGCATAGCGCATTGCCATACCTTGGTAGACGAGCGTGTCTAGGAACGTCTTTTCAGTCTCGCCATCCGGAACGGGGAACTTCGGGATCAAAATACCACCAAGATCAATTTCGACGTTACAGCGATCTGCAATGCGCTTGGTATTGGCTACAGCTTCAGGGTTCGTCGTGTGCCATCGATTAATAATATCCATTGGATCCGTCACGTGCAGCTCAAAATCCTTCAGGCTCATACGCTTTTCATCAGCAATAAATGACCCCGTTCCAACACAAAGAAGGATTTCATGCGCATCCTGATCGTCATGCGTTAGGTAATGACCATCACTCGTCACGACACACGGAATGTCGAGTTCGGCAGCAATACGATCAAGCCCCTTATTGATTTCAACCTGCACATCCCATTTTGCCGGACAGTCAGGGTGGCCGTGATCTTGCAGCTCGAGGTAATAGCGATCACCAAAAATCGACTTGTACCACGCGGCCGTATCGCGCGCTTTTTCATAATCGCCGTTACGCAACGCTTCACCCACCTCGCCACTTGCGCAGGCTGAAAGTGCAATAATACCTTCATTCAGTTCTTCAAGCAGCTCATGATCAATGCGCGGCTTGTAGTAAATACCCTCGAGATTCGCAATCGTCGAAAGTTTCATCAAGTTCTTGTAACCTGTTTCGTTCATCGCCAGGAGGATCAAGTGGTAACGCGCCTTGTCCTTGGCTGGATCACGGTCATGGCGAGAACGAGCCGCCACGTATGCCTCCATGCCAATAACAGGCTTCACGCCAGCATCTTTTCCCGCCTTATAAAAGTCAATTGCACCTGACATCGTACCATGATCAGTCATTGCGACCGCTTCCATGCCCATATCTTTAATCGCCCCGACAAGATCAGGAATTTTTGTGAGACCGTCAAGAAGACTATGATGCGTATGATTATGCAAATGCACGTAGTCCGACGGTTTCAATTTTGTCGCAGTTGTTGCGACTTCTTGTGTGGCTACCCCCATACTATCTATAGTATAGCAGTTATTAACCCTCGCGCGAGCGTGTTTGTTACAACGTCACTACTGACGTTTTTGCTGCTCGGCTTGCTGAAAAGAATCTTGCGCCTGCTGAAAAAAGTCCCCAGCAACACCCGGCAAGTTCACCGAGACGCTAAGCAGCCATAGAATGATAGCAATAACAACCGTACCGCCGATCGCACTACCAACACCAAAAAAGATACCTCTGAAAAAATTCATGAGATAGATGTTACGACGATCCTCGTACATATCATTAAAAAGTTCTTCAAGCACACCCCGTCGGGCGCCCATACTTTCGCCGTGCACATATTGTTTCACTGGAGATTTTTTTGAATGTGTTTTTTCGTTTGCCATTACTAAAACTACTTCTTGAAGCCGTGCTTTGCGCCCTCGATCGCTTCTTCGACAGCATGTTCGCTGCGCTCTTTGTATTCTTCGGCTGTTGACTTCATGTCACCAGCTACCTTGGCGACCTTATGCTTTGCTTTATCCGCCTTTGACTCGGCTTGGTTCTTCATTTCGGTGGCTTTCGCCTTAATGTCCGCCCGTGTTTCTTTACCGCTCTTTGGTGCCGTTAACATACCTGCTACCACACCGGCAATTGCGCCGATCAATGCTCCGATTGCAAATTTTTTACCCATAACAACCTCCCTATTTTTTCTTGCTTTTTAGCTTCTTTAGGTGCTTCACAACAAGCCCCATGACGAGGCCAGGTGACGAGAATTTAGAGACACCGCTGACGATTCCCTCGATATCGTTGACGGTGCGTTGGGCGCTGTCGGTAACTGTCTTGATTTGCTGTGTCAGACGAATCAGCATAATCGCTAGTATAATCCCTAGTATCAAAAATAGTGCGAGAAAGGTTGATAGTATAATGACGAGAATTTGCGCCCAATCCATGGCAGTCGGCTCCTTTAGTAGTTACGGTCTCTAATTACAGTATAGCATGACCATTATTTATGCTCACCCTGCAAGCGTACGCTCAAGTACTCTGCAAGCGCATCGCCGTATTCTTTACTTTCAAGCGCCACATCAACCACCGCTTTGATGTATTTCAACTGATCACCCGTATCATGCCAAATGCCATCAATGAATTTTCCATACACCTGATCTTGGTGCGCAAGCTCATTAATACTGTCAGCTAAAGTAATCTCACCATTCTTGTCGATCTTCTCCTGCGCAATGATTGGCAGAATATTCGGTGTCAATAAGTAACCACCAACAGAAGCAAGATTGCTTGGCGTCGCGGCTTCGCCCGGCTTTTCAACTAATTGCGTCAGCTGGAAAGTGCGGTCGTCAAGCTTTGTGTCGATAGCGGCCATGCCGTACTTATCAGCATCTTTCTTATCAACTTCGATGAGTGAAATAACAGATTTACCTGTTGCCTGGTACGCCTCAAGTAGTTGCTTGGCGCGTGGCACTTCACTACGGAAGAAGTCGTCAGCAAAGAACACAAAGAAAGGTTCATCATCGTCAATTAGGTGCTGTGCGTTCAAAATCGGACGGGCATTACCCTTTGGTGAACCCTTTTGACGAATATAAATAAAGTTCGCAAGCTCAGCAATCGCTTTAATCTGATCAGCCTTCTCGCCTTTACCCTTTTCGCGAAGCTCTGCCTCGAGCTCGTCACTACGATCAAAGTGATCTTCAATTGCGCGCTTCGTGCTACCAGTCACAATAATAATTTCTGTTACGCCAGCGGCAACCGCCTCTTCGACAATCAACTGGATAACCGGTCGGTCAATAATTGGGAGCATCTCCTTCGGCATTGCTTTGGTTTGCGGCAAAAACCGTGTTCCCAGTCCCGCTGCGCAAATAATAGCCTTAGTTGGTTGTTTCACAATCATCCTCCTTTAAGTCTAGAATACTCTTATCTTTATATCACACTCTGCTGTGGTCGCGCTGTGACTTATCTTACTCAGCCTTAATAGCCATCAATTGATCATATGCCATCAACACTGCATTTGCATCACTCATGCGCCCTTGTTTCGCATTTGTGATTAGTTCGTCAATAGAGATAGTTTTTACCGTTACAAACTCGCCTTCATCAAGAGACTGCGCTGACACCTTTTGACAATTCCGAGCAAGATAAAAGTACCACGTTGCGTTCATATAGGCATCTTTTCGAGCTTCCCCTAAAAACTCAACTTCATCACTCGCGTAGCCAGACTCCTCTCGCAACTCCCGAAGCACCGCTGCTCGAGGCTCTTCGCCAAGCTCAATATTGCCGCCAGGCAGTTCTTGCATCGTCATTTCTGGACCAGGGCGGAATTGTTCGGCGACAATCACCTGATTATCAGGAGTAAGAGCGATGATAGCTCCGTGCTGATCATTTACTCCGCCATACGTAATATATTCCACTGTCTTGCCGTCGGGCTGTTCAAATATTTTTTGCGTCACCTTCCTCCAGCCTACTTTCGTTTCTTGAGGTTCATTAAGAAGTTTCCAGGTCTGCATTTACTTAGATCCTTTCACGGATTAGTTTTTGAGCAAGCGCTGGATTCGCCTTGCCTTGTGACTTTTTCATAATTTGACCGACCAAGAAGCCGATCACCTTGTCGTTGCCCGCTTTAATATCGGCGACTGCCTTAGCGCTTGCTGGATCAGCCAACACTTCATCGACGATCGCAGCGATAGCTCCTTCGTCGCTTTCTTGAAGCAGATTCTTTTCCTTGGCGATCTCATCGGGATGCTTGCCACGATAAGTATCGTCAAACAGGTCGAGGAAGATTTCCTTCGCGCCTGTCGAGCTTAGCTTGTTTTCACCTACCATCTGGGAAAGTTCAGATAGTCGACGCGGACCGACAAGCCCAGACTCTACAGCCTCAACGTTCAGGTCATCAGACGGCACCGAAGCGAACCAGTTAAAAGCTCGCTTAGCGATATCCGTGCCATGCCGTTCCAAAATCGCATCCAGTACAAACGCGATTTCATAGTGATTCAGTATCGAGTTAATGACCGAACTATCTAGCTTAAGTTGCTGCCAGTGTTCGCGAAACTCGCCCGGCATCGTTGGAAAATCGGCCTGAATTTCAGCGATTTCTTCGTCGGTCAAGATAACTGGTGGAATGTCCGCGTCCGGCATATAGCGGTAATCCTGCGCATCCTCTTTGCTGCGCTGAGAAGTCGTGATCATCTTGTCATCATTCCAGCCGCGGGTTTCTTGGACGACCCGTTCGCCCGCTTCAAGTAACTCAACCTGGCGACGGAATTCATACTCGGCCGCCTTTTCAACGCTTCGGAATGAGTTGAGATTCTTTACCTCGGCACGCTTGCCAAGTTCAGTTGCGCCCTTCAAGGCAACCGAGAGATTTACGTCAAAACGCATATTACCGTGATACAAATCACCGCGCGTAACACCTGCATAAGTCATCAAGCGGTACAATTCAGTTGCGTAGGCTTTTGCACCTTCCGCCGAATGAATATCCGGCTCACTGACGATTTCAATCAGTGGCGTCCCGGCTCGGTTAAGGTCGACAAGACTATGATCGCCGTAGTGCGTTAGCTTGCCTGCGTCTTCTTCCATATGCGCGTGATGCACACGAACACGAACGGTTGTACCGTCCTCAAGTGGCGCATCGACATAGCCTTCTTGAATGATCGGGTGGTACATCTGCGTGGTTTGATAGCCCTTTGGAAGATCGGGATAAAAATAGTGCTTGCGGTCGAAACGACTAACGTTCGCGATTGGAGCGTTCAACGCCTTGCCAGCCTTGATCGCAAGATTCACTGCATTACGATTCAGGACCGGCAGCATGCCTGGCAGACCAAAATCAATTGGACTGACAACGCTATTTGGCGATTTGTCGCGTGCATCATTATCAGCGCCACTAAATAGCTTGGCATCAGTTGCAAGCTGTACGTGACACTCGATACCGATTGTCATTTCATATTTATCTAGAATCTCTTTTGCAATCATTATATTGCTCCCAAATCTTTCAGTGCTTGTTTAAATGCCGCGAGTGCATAGCGAGCTTCGTCATATTTCACGCGGACATCTGGCTCGTGGGCAATACGGTTGCGCAGCTTATGCGCCGTCCATAAAGCGTTACGATTACTCCAGCGGTCCTTGGCAAACTTCATACGATCACCCATTGTCTGCCCCTTGACGCCACGGTCGCGCAGCGCATGGTCAAGAAGTTTGTCGGCGTTCATAACCGCCAAATGATAGCTCGCCTCGTTGTCACGTAGCAGTGACTGTTCGATCGTCAGCCAGCGAACGCGATATTTTTCAACATCGATTGCGCCGCCGCCACGATTAGTAAATGTAATAAAGGCAAAAAAAGCGACACCAACGATAATGATGGCGACGAATAGAAAGATTACTGTTCCATCCATTAGTTTGCTTCCTCGATTGATCGTGCAAGTGACAAGAGGTGCGCGTCGCTTTGGCGAGGGCCAATGATATGTACACCGATCGGCAAACCTTCGGCGGTCGTTCCGGCAGGAACACTAATCGCAGGAAGTCCCGACAGACTTGGCGATACCGTCATCGCGTCAGCCAAGTACATCTTGACCGGGTCGGCAACATTTTCACCAATCTTGAACGCTGGAGTTGGACTCACTGGTCCGATTAACGCATCATACTCTTTAAACACTGCATTAAATTCATTGATAAGTAGCGTGCGAGCCTTTTGCGCCTGCTGATAGTAAGCATCAAAAAAGCCGCTCGATAGCACATAGCTACCGATCATAATACGGCGCTTGTTTTCTGTTACAAAGCCTTCGTCACGGGACTTACCGTAGAGCTCGGCGAGTGTTGCAATTCCTTCGGCGCGGTAACCGTATCGAACACCGTCGTAGCGAGCCAAATTGCTGCTGATTTCCGCTGGCACGATAATGTAGTACATTGCAATTGTATATTTCAGCATCGGCAAACTGACTTCCTCGACAGTATGACCCGCTGCACGCAAACGATCAGCGTACTCTGTAATTCGCGCACGAACTTCAGAGTCAACGTCATCTGTCATAAATTCTTTAATCAAGCCAATTTTTTGCGTCGGCTTTACATCCGCATCAACCGCAAAGTAGTCGGGGAGTGTCGTCATGTCGCGCTCGTCTTTGCCTGCCATGATCGCCATCACTTCTTCAGCATCGGCAACATTATTTGCAAAAGTACCGATAGTATCCGTGCTGCTTGCCATCGCAACAACACCATAGCGGCTCACCGTTCCATATGTCGGCTTCACACCCACAACACCATTAAAGCTGGCTGGCTGTCGAATCGAACCGCCAGTATCTGTTCCCAGTGCGAACGGCACGACATCGAGTGCTGTCACAACTGCAGATCCGCCGCTACTACCGCCTGCGACGCGGGCTTGATCAATAGCGTTCTTTGTTGGACCAAACGCAGAGTTCTCAGTACTACCCCCGTGAGCAAATGCATCAAGGTTCGCTTTGCCGATACAAATCGCCCCAGCTGCCTCTAGTTTTTCAACTGCTGTCGCTTGTAATGGTGCATTGAAGTTTTCCAGCATTTTACTGGCCGCAGTCGTCGGTGCGCCAAACGCAAGGAAGTTATCCTTCACGACAAACGGCACGCCAGCAAGTGGACCAGTCAGTGAGCCAGCGTCAACCGCCTCGGCTCGTTCAAGCGCACGTTCACGTGTCAGACTAAGGAGAGCGTGATATTCAGAAGCTGACTCAGCTTTAGCTAGTGCCGCCTCAACGACCGCCCGAGCTGAACTATCGGAAATTTGTTGTTTAATTTGAGAAATTGTCGTCATACGCTATAACACCTTTGGAACTTTCACTTGATTATCGGCACTTTCATGCGAAAGCTCGAGCAATGCCTCGCGGCTAATTCCATAATCAATCACAGAATCATCGCGCCATACGTTTTGCAGGTCGGTCACTTGATAGGTCGGCTCGACGCCACTTGTATCTAATTCACCTAGCTGCTCAACGTAGCCAAGAATATTGGTAATGTCTGTTTGAAGTGCATCTATTTCATCGTCAGCTAACTGCAAACTACTTAATTGTGCCAGATGCTGCACATCATCACGAGAAATTTGTGTCATAGATACAGTATACCGCATTCTATACCTCTGGTCAGTACTTGAATTTGTTAACATTTTATGTTACAATATAAATAATGGCATGAAGTATGCCACGCACCCTTCCTAATCTATCTTGGACGGAGCAGACAATGAAAACTCGCAGGAAGCTCGTATTACTTGCATTCGCGCTCTTCGCCGCAGTACTCCTCGGAGCATGTGCACCTTCAATCCCCGGCATAGCCCAGTCGAAAGAGGAAGTTCACGAAAGCGTTCCCGAGCTTCCCGTTGCCGTCACCGGCATTATGCCAGTTCTTCACGGCTGCAACGCCAATAAGCAGCTGAGCGACAACCCTGGATGGTCATTCATCATTGACGGTTATGGCCATGGCCAGTTGCGAATCGAACTTCGCACATTTGCCGGCGGTTCACCGTACGCTACGACTACGTTAGACTTTCGCGGTCAACTCGGAAATAACGAGACCGAGGTCATACCCGCGCTCTTCAAAGGTCAAATCGTTGGCGAAACATATGTTTGGATAGGGGGACCCGATGGGCCTGTCGCGTCAGACGGCCCCTACGAACTACTCTGCTGATAGATCCTCAGGAAGAGACCCCATGCACAGAACATTGTGCATGGGGCTTTTTCTTTTATGGTACAATCGTCATATTGCTTATGAAAAAAACCAAACAGAAAAATAAGAAAAATTACGCCAAACTCATCACTGAATTCGCAAAGCTGCAGCTTGCAGGTAACATTCCATTTTGGGGCACACTACTCAGTCTGGCATTTTTCACCAAGGTACTCGGCTGGTCGGATGAAGTATCCGCTTACGCCGTCGCCACCGTTCTTGCCAATACACTCTTTTTCATCGTGGATGACAAATGGGTCTTCACGGATGGTCGCGGGGGACGTAAAAGTCACTACGAAATTATTAAGTTCATTATCTTTATGAGCTTCAGTGCATTCCTCAATTTCTCACTCACCTACACGCTCTACACCGTACTCGGCCTATCCCTCTACATTGGCCAGTTTGTGTCCGCCGCGGTTTTCACGCTTTGGACTTTCTTCGGACTGCGCTTTTGGGTATTCGCTCCGCCGCGCCACCATGGACTGTTTGCGCCAAAGCATCCAGCAAAGCCACGACGCAAGGCCGCATAAAAATATCCCCTCAGTATCGAGGGGATATTTAGTTAACGAGTGAATACGATTATCGCTGATCGATAAACGTATGCGCACGACCACTTGCGCCACCACGGCCTGTTCGACCGATACGGTGAACGTAGTCTTCGTAAGTCTGTGGTGTGTCGAAGTTAATAACGTGAGACACATTTGGAATATCTAGACCACGTGCCGCAACGTCAGTAGCAACCAAAACCTTTACCTTCTCGTCCTTGAACTGCTTCAAAGCACGCTGGCGCTGGGATTGATTCTTGTTACCGTGAATGGCAACCGATGGAATACCACTGTTATCAAGGTGATCGCTCAAACGCTGTACACCGAACTTTGTCTCACCAAAGACAAGTACCTTGTCATAGCCTTCATTGCGAAGCATGTCAGTCAATACTTCAACCTTGTGAGTCTTGTCGCGAGTTTCGATAACATCCTGTTCGACATGTTCGCTTGTTTCAGCAGTACGAACAGAAACTGTCTCTGGGTTGTTAAGGAATGTGTTAACGAGTGCCTGAATTTCAGGAGTAATCGTTGCGCTAAAGAATAGTGTCTGGCGTTCACGTGGCATTGCGTCCACGATCTGACGAATATCTGGCAAGAAGCCCATGTCTAGCATACGGTCAGCTTCGTCAAGAACGAGCGTCGTCATGTTATCAAGCTTAAGTAAGCGGCGCTGCATTAGGTCCTTGAGGCGACCTGGTGTACCGATAATGAAGTGTGGGCGACGCTTGATGTCACGAATCTGACGATCAACGCTCACACCACCAACAATAAGCGCAGAGTACAAGTTCATACCCTTGCTAAATTCGCGGAACTGTTCGTCAATTTGCTGAGCAAGTTCGCGTGTTGGCGCAACAATCAAGACACTTGGGCGAAGCATGATGCCGCTTTGGCGCTCGATGATTGGCAGCAAGAAAGCAGCCGTCTTACCAGTACCAGTGTTAGCAAGTCCGATAACATCCTTACCTTCAATAATATGTGGGATCGCCTGATCCTGAATTGCGCTCGGCGTTTCGTAGCCCTTTTTAGCAATGTTGTGGTGCAACTGTGAGCCGAATGGGAAATCAGCAAACTTGTGCGTTGCTTCATACACAACTTCGTCAGCCTTTTCGACTGCTTTGTTGATGAACTTTGATGGGTGGATATATTTCTTAGCTGGTCCGCGACTTCCACCGCGACGACCACCGCCACCAAAACCGCCACGGCTTCCGCCGCTGCGACCACCGTTAGACGGACGTGTGTTGTTACTAGGACGACCTGTCCTACGTTGAGTAAATGCCATAGTTAATAGCCTTTCGTTATTCTGTGTTGATTCTGATATGCAGTCTGGTAAAGACAGAGACTTTACGGAAGAACAGCGAGAGGATATTTCGGTGGTCGCGCCAGCTGATAAACTAAAATATCAGCGATTATATACCGGGTGCGCGCTTCTTTGAAAGAGGCTCGACATTCTTAGTGAATGCAATAGGTTAATTATAGCACAAGGCAATTATAAAAGCAAGCTGCTTATTGTTTACCCTTACTACTGTCGATCGTAGGGGTTTTGAGCAGGTGGCTGCTGCGGTTGTGCGGGCTGCGGGTACTGTGGTTGATCGTTTTGCCACTGCGGAGCCGATGGTGAACTTGATGTCTGATATGGCTGCTGAGAATTCATTTGGCTGTTCTGAACAGGTGTATTCTGAGGCTGCCCCCATCCCTGAGACGAATACTGCTGTTGTACAGGTGGCTGTGCGTACTGCTGCGGCTGCTGCATGACTGGCATTGGCTGTGCAATAGGGGCAAATCCATCACCTGCACCGTAGTGGCCAACCGCAAGACTGTCGAGGCGTCGCTTATGAAGGACATAGACGACAGCAAGGACGATTGTCGCAATAATCAAAATAACTAACAGGACAATCATAAGGCTCAATAATTGATTAAAGAGAGAGGTATCGCTCACTGAACCTTGTTTTGAAGCAGCCAACTGACTCGCTGGAACTGCGTACTGATTGTACTTGTAATCTTGTCCTGCGCTCGCAAACTTTGCTTTTGCTGTCGCGTAATTACCCTTGAAGTATTCATTAACACCCTGCGCCCACACCTTTGATGAATCGCTTAGTGCACCAAAACTAATATTTTCTTTTGAGATAAGTGACAAAAGTTCATTGGATGAACGGATCGTTCCCTTCGAGAAACAGTCTTGGTCAGGGCAGTACGACAAGCCGTAGACGCCAAAGCCGATCAACTTACCTGTCTGGTCAAAGACCGGCGCACCGTCATTACCTGGCAAGATTGCATCTGTAAACTGAATGACATTCTGACCATCCTTTACGTACGTTTGATCAACCGTACCCTGTGTCACAACTGGAGCGTTGCGAATCTTGTCAATCGACAGGCCGCTATCTGTGTATGCTGAAAATCCAACAATATTTAAAATGTCTTTTGATTTCACATCATCACCAGGCGCGATCGCCACATTCTGGAATTCACCTTCCGCTTTCAGAAGACCCGTATCAGCTGCAGGCGTACTGCTGCCAAATACTTCTTGGAGCGTCTTTTTCGTGTCGAAGTTTGCAGCGACAAATTTTGCGGCAATCACTGAATCCGAGTACGCAAACGATGGCTTATCAGCGTCGTTGCGATTAATGACAATTGACTTATCAGTTGGTTGAACCGCATAAGTGTATTCTTCTTTCACCGGAGTAATATAGTTATCTGGAATCACTGATCCGATATTTTCAATCTTTGCAATTGCTTCCTGATCACCAATTTGAGCACCAGTCTTAAGATAGTCCGCATCTGACTGCAGGATAATCTTTGACTTCAGTAGATAGTCAAGAACACGGTTTAGACGATCCTTCATCTCGGTCGTGTTTTCAGCGAAGTTAATATAGCCGTTGATTGCTTCCTTTGGATTGTAACGAATTGCGTGGCCAGTTGTTGCAATATAGCCATCTCGTGAAACAAATGCGCCTGTGGCGACATTCCCAACGCAGGCGTCGGTCAATGTCGTACCCGTTTCACCGCTCTCGAACTTCAGCGCTAAATCAGCGCAGTACAGCGTGCCGATACGCACAACACTTGGCTGATTCTTGGCAATTGCCATTAAGCTTGCGCCATTTTCGTTATATTCAGGTTTTTTCGTTACCAAGGCAAGCTCTTTTGGTTCAGCATCTGCATCATCGCTCACTGTCGCGTCTTTTTCCGTTGCCTGAGCAAGACGAATCGGCGAAACAAGTGATACTGGACCTTTGGCTTCAGTATCAGCTTCAGTCGTGACAGGCTTTTCAAATGCTACTGATTGCAGCACATGCTCCACTAGTGCTTGAGCGTCAACACTATTTGGACGAATATTGTTTATGCATGCCGCATACGGCTGATCGTTTTGAATGGTATAGTAGCAGTCATCATAGCGCTCATTTGCAATACGGTTATTGTCATTCTTGGTCGTGTAGCGCACCTTTTGATACTGCACGTCGTTAATCGTGCGACTTGACGGTTTACTTGCTTCAATTGTCACAATTGATCCATCGTCAAGCGTCTTCTTTGCTAGGCGCTCTTCAGTACTGAGCTGAATGAATAAACTCAGTTTTGACAGCTCTTTGTATTCAGGCTTTGCTTCTTTTGCCTTGAGGTCATCCGCTGACACCACCGATGACACAACAAGCTGTGGCGGTTGCGTGACGAGCGAACGACTCGCATCAGCACTTTCAATAGGGGTAATGCGAACATAGTTATAGTCACGAACTGTGCGTAACTCATTGTTCTCGTAGTACTCGCCACTCCCCTCTTCTGTTGACGTATCGGCCGACGCCGCCCCAACCTTACCGTAACTCGTAAACTGTTGGTTCTCGTAAGAAAGCGTAAATCCCGTGTTTGAACTCACCGGCACAAGCTTGCTCACTTGATCTGACGGCTGCAAGACGTTACCGAGCGCTGCACGAGCCTCTTTATCTTCGTATGAGGTTCGTGGAATCACAAAGAAAAGCGCAGCCCCAATCAGGACTGATACGACAATCGTCACGATTAAAAGAATCTTCACAATTCGACCCAGTGGCGACTGAAGTCGTGTTGTTTTTGCGTGATTTTCCGATGATTCTTGAGGAATGTATGGGTTTAATGACGAGTCTTGCATGCTTATGCTTTAGTGTAGCATAAGGGGCTAGAGTTTTGAACGTATTTCAGTGATCATATCACGCAGTTCAGCCGCCTTTTCAAACTCAAGATTTGCGCTCGCTAGATCCATCTGCGACGACAACTCTTTAATCAACGATTGATACTCGTCTTTTGGTATCTTCTTGAGGTCAAGCTTTGGCTTTTTACCATCATCTTTCACTGGAATGATCGCACGAAGGCCTTCGTCAATCGCCTTTGCGACACTGGTCGGCGTAATGCCATGCTCCGTGTTGTATGCTTCCTGAATGCCACGGCGACGGTTCGTCTCATGGATCGCTGCCCTCATTGACCGAGTCATATTGTCAGCATACATCAGGACCGTACCCTGCTCATGTCGAGCAGCACGGCCAATTGTCTGAATCAAAGCACTCTCGCTACGTAGAAAACCTTCTTTATCAGCATCCATAATCGCCACCATACTAACCTCTGGCAAGTCTAATCCTTCACGAAGAAGATTAATGCCCACGAGAACATCATAAACACCCATGCGAAGATCACGTAAAATGTCACTTCGCTCAAGCGTATCGACTTCACTATGGATGTACGCCGTCTTGATATCTAGCTCGAGCAGATACTGCGACAAGTCCTCTGCCATACGCTTTGTGAGTGTCGTTACGAGTATGCGCTGCTGCTTTTCAATCCGATCACGAATCTCTGCAATCAAGTCATCGATCTGTCCATCGGTTGGGCGAATATCAATCTGCGGATCCAGTAATCCTGTTGGACGGATGACCTGCTGCGCCGGCTCGGGACTATGTTCTAGCTCGTAATCGCCTGGCGTAGCGGAAACATAAATCGCTTTGTTGATATGGCGGTCAAACTCGTCAAAGCGCAGCGGACGGTTATCAAGCGCCGAAGGTAAACGAAAACCATGATCCACCAACACTTCCTTGCGTGCACGATCGCCGTTATACATACCTCGCACTTGCGGCAGTGTCATGTGCGACTCATCAACAAGCAGCAAAAAGTCATCAGGAAAATAATCCATCAATGTCGCCGGCTGTTCGCCTGGCTCGCGATTAGTCAGGTAGCGGCTGTAATTCTCGATACCTTTTACAAAGCCTGTTTCTTCGAGCATCTCGATGTCATACTTTGTTCGCTGACTCAAGCGCTGCGCTTCAAGCAATTTGTCATGCTTCTCAAACCAGGTCACGCGTTCATCAAATTCTTTTTTGATCTTCTCAATTGCAACTGCTAGTTTTTGTTTTGGGGTCACATAGTGACTGCTTGGGAAAATTTGCACTTCATGTGGCTCGCCAAGGATTTCGCCCGTCAGCGGATCAATGCGCGTAATGCGGTCAACTTGATCTCCAAAGAATTCAATACGGTACGCAACATCACTACCGGCCGGAAAAACATCAACCACGTCACCCTTAACGCGGAAGGTACCGCGATGAAAATCGATGTCATTTCGCTGATACTGGATATCTGTCAGCAAGCGAATAAACTTGTCCTGCTGACGGCGTTCGTCTTTTTTGACCGTAATCGACATTTCGGCGTAATCGTCTGGTGAACCGATACCGTAAATACAACTCACACTCGCAACAATAATTGTGTCGCGACGCGTTAATAGTGCCGAGGTCGCCGCATGGCGCAAACGATCAATCTCGTCATTGATCTTGCTGTCTTTTTCAATATAGGTGTCGCTACTGCTGATATACGCCTCAGGCTGATAGTAATCAAAGTAGCTCACAAAGTAGTGAACTTCGTTATCCGGAAAGAAGGCCTTAAACTCACTAAAAAGCTGGGCAGCAAGGGTTTTATTATGTGCCAGGACAAGCGTTGGCGCTTGGCGATTTTGAATGATATTCGCCATCGTGAATGTCTTGCCCGAGCCCGTGACACCAAGCAGTGTCTGTTCGCGCTCACCCTCATCAAGCCCTTTGACAAGCTGAGCAATTGCCGTTGGCTGGTCACCTGTCGGCTGGTACTTGGTTTCGAGACGAAATTTCTGATCCATCTCTTATATTATACGCTACTTACGACGAGCTTAGCCACGCCCGGTGCGTTTTGCACTCAGGTGGCTGTCGGTACCATCGTGCTGGAAGTCGGCGTACTTCACGTCAAGTGCTTGAATGACCTTTTCAACCAATCGCTCAGGATCAGTATCGTAGATGACTTCTTTTGCACCTGGCGCTTCAATATTCTCGAGGAGTGTTGGCGTGTAGTCGGCAAGTCCACCGCTGCCCAGCAAGACGCCGCACACTTTTCGACTTTCAAGCGCTGTTGAAAGTTCATGCAAACTTCCCATACGACCACCGACCGTAATAATTGCGTCACTACTGCGCACCAAGTGGACGTCACGCCCTACGTATTCCATGCCAGTAAAGTTAATGTAGTCAAACTCTTTCGTTGGGAGCTTATAGGCTGCAACATGCTCACGGAATGAACTGGCTGGACTAAAGCCAATTGAGACCCCGCGCTTTCCTTCAACACTAGTTGCGCCCATCGCTGCATAATGAGGCAAACCGACTGTCGCACCTGTCGTGAGTGTCTTGCCTCGTTTTGAGATTGCTCGCCCAAGGTCATAGGCTAGTTGATGAGAGGCTGTAACCGTATCGCCACTTGCCGCACCTGATACACAAATTTGATATCGCATTAATTCATTTCCTTTATCTTATAGTCTTCTGGAGCAGTGTCTATATATTCTTTAATCGATTGCTGGTCTAGCAAACCTGCTTGCGCACCGAGCTGCTGCACAACGCTCATGCTATTGATTGGCGCCCATGTCAGTGCTGTTTCAAGCGTCTCACCCAAGGCAAGTGCTGCCGTAATCGAGGATGAGAACGCATCACCCGCACCCGTACGGTCGTTCGGCGGCGCCGGATCGGGATAGTTTGGCATCGAGAATAACTTTTCGCCATCTGACGCATATGCCCCGGCCGGTCCATCGGTAATAATCACAATCTTTGGTCCAAGCGCGTGGAGGGCCGTGGCAAGGTCAGCGATTGACTCAAGTGGCTTGCCAGTGACCAAACTCGCTTCCTCGCGGTTCATGAATACAATGTGTGATCGCTTGTACACTTCGGCCAACTTCTCGACGCCCCATTCAAAATGGAAGGTTCCCGGCTGGAAGGCCAGCTTGGTATCTGAATGCTCATCAAGATATTTCAGCATGTCTTCGTGAAGCTGCCACGACGAAGCACTAAGCATCGAAAGGTAAATCCAATCTGGTGTCGTCTGAGGGTGCTGCCAGATATACTCGTATTCTTCGTACTTGATCAAAATGGTTCGCTCCGCCTGATAACGCAGCGCATAATGATAATTGCTAAGCATTGGCTGCACCGACACTGTGTCAGTTTTTACCTGCTCGCTCGCGAGATATTTCAATGAATCTTGCCCGGCTTGATCCTCGCCAATAAAGGCCATGAGTCCCGCGCGAAGCCCAAGACGAGTAAACGCCACTGCCGCATTTGCCGAGTTACCGACTGCCTGAACGATATCAACACGCTCATAGGGCAACTTACTGCCGAATTCCATGCTGATTCGCTTGATTCCTTTGTCGTCAGTAAAGACTTCCGCCTGATCCTCGCGCAGCTTAACAAATGCATCAGTTACGATATCACCGATTGCGAGAATGTATGGCGCGTCCCCGTCTTCACCCTGCAGTATTTCAGGATGACCTTCATCAGCCGCCGGCTTAAGTCCTGCCTGTTCGGCAAGCTCATGAACAAGCTCATTGTGCGTACGATCATGCTCGGCGTAACGTTTGATGATTTCGGCTCGCAAATGACGCTGACCATGAGAGACGGTGCGGTCCGCATACGGCAACGCGTGGTGCGCATTTTCAATAACATCCTGAAGATTAAACGATAACGGTCCATCAGCAAATGACATCAGGACAAATCGCGTATCAGCCAGATATTCTTCCGCCTTCCCCATCCTGACAGTACTATTAAGCGCCCAGTATAACTCTTCGCCAGTCGTATCAGCGGGATCAAGTTTTAGTGCACGACAAATGTCATGGGCACTGTGCGTTACATCGGCAATCAGTTGAATATCAATCCCAGCATTACCAGATGCCTTTTCAAGCTGCTGCAGATTATAGGTAAACAACGGATGGTCGGACGCGAGAAGATCTTTTAAAAATTTTGCCATAATTATCCTAAATTATATCATGCTTACGCTTAAAATGGCTTCTCGTGAATCGGCATATGATGAAGTCTTGTGCCTTTTGCAAGAATCCCCGTTTTTGCGCCAATATGACTGACAACTGATGTCGAGTTAGCACTGGCGAAAATAATCGAGTCAACAAGCGTCTTGCCCGTCGCCCATTGGCTCAAAAAGCCCGATCCGAATGCATCACCCGCACCAGTTCGGTCAACTACCTTGACGTCATGATACATACCCGCTCGTACAATCGTTTTGCCGTCGGTTGCGATTACCCCGTTTGGCCCGTCGCTGATAATGACCGCCGGCACATAATGACATCCGCGTCGAACAAGTTCTTCGAGATCAGCTCCCTCGACGATCGTCTGCATCTCATCACGGTTGACACACAGAACATCAACATCCTCTAGTAGCCCTTTAAGCTTTTGTGGCTGACTTAGTTCTTTCTTGCCAGGATTGAACATAATTTTAATACCCTGCGAACGAGCGTCGGCGAAAAGCTGATGAAGCACGCTCATATTACCGCTCATTGTTGACACGTACAGCCAATCCGCATCACTACCCTTTAGTCTGAAATCTTTCTCATGGTAATGAGTCGAGGCACCTCGATATGTCAAAATAGTTCGTTCGCCATTTGGCGCGAGCAGTAACACTGAATAGCCTGTATTAAATTTATGACTAAAGCTCACTGCCGACGTATCAACACCCTCGTAGTCCAGCACATCGAGCACCGCCCGGCCAGCCGGATCATGTCCAATCGTTCCCATGAATGCCGCATGAAGCCCCTGACGAGCAAAGGTGACGGCCGCGTTGGTTGCGCCACCACCAGTACTGAACGTCACGTTATTAACATCAGCCTTAGCGCCAAGTTCGAGCCTCATAAAGCTTTCGTGAGGATTTTCAACCACCGGCTTAAATTCGGGGCTATGACTCAAGAAAACGTCTTGGACAGCCGCCCCTACGGCAATAATTTTTGTATGTTTCCCACTCATTGATACCAGTATACCACTTGTGCTTATATATCAATCACTAACATAGCGGCGTCACACGCTCTAATGTTCCAACGACAGTTCGGGACACTCCACTGCCAGTAAACCGATATAAAAGATCCTTATTAGCGTTGCACGCCTCGCCATCATTTTCATCAAACATATACGGATTTCCCCGTTCGTCGCCGTTATACAGACCTTTTAAGTTAGACCCGCTCGCCACTTCGATTGCTCCGAGCATCGCATGATAGCGCACCCAACAATTATGCGTACTCGCTAGCTCGCGCGGTTCAACTTGCGCAGGATTATCTGTCACCGTCACACATGGCGACAGTGAATACGTTGAGCCCGTGACGCCCAGAAGAGTTGTGCTCTTTGCCTGGCGGGCGAGCTCCCCGGCTTTGAGTAGCGTTTTTGCTTCGGACTGCATGCGTGAATCTTTCGCCCGCTGCTGCACGCCATTAAAAGCAACGATCGTAATTGCCGCCAAAATACCAATGACAACAATTACGATCAATAGCTCGACGATAGTAAATCCCCGTGAGCGCATCGTTTAGACGACAGCTTTACCTGCGCTACCGAATGCCTGAATTTTTTCTTCGACAACTTGTTGCACAGCAGTGTATACTTCCGGCATCAATTTAACGATTGCATATTCGTCCGGATGTTCGGCAAGTACTTTTTCAAGCGTCTTTCGGAAGACATAGCGCATATCGCTATTGATATTGATTTTACTGACGCCAATCTTTGCTGCTTCTTCAAAGTAATGGAGCGGTGTGCCGCTACCGCCGTGAAGACTGATTTGGATATCAATCGCATCGCGAACCTGCTGCAGCAACTCTAGATCGAGTGTTTTTGGTACCGGGTATTTACCGTGCAAGTTACCAATAGCTGCAGCGTATGTATCAATTCCGGTTGCATCAATAAATGCCCTTGCGCCTTCTGGTGTACTGAAAGTCTTTTTAATTTCTTCGTAGTTTATATCTTCAGTATGGACGTTTGATGAACCACCGAAGTAATGAGGCTCACTTTCAACAAGAGCTCCTGTAAACTTCGCATATTCCACAACTTCTTTTGTTTTCTCGATAATTTCTTCGGTTGTTGCGTCGTGATTTGCCTGAGAAATATCAATGTGGATGAATTCATACCCGGCATCAATCGCACGCTTACAGTCATCAACTGACGGGCTGTGATCGAGGTTGAGGTACATTTCAATACCGTATTCGTTTTTGTAGTTATCAACAAGATCACGAATATTCTCAAGTCCCATCGCTTTCACTTCACCATCGCTCACTTCGACAAGTACTGGAGAGTTTAGCTTTTGCGCAGCACGAGACACCGCGATCAACGTCTCTTGGTTGTCGATATTAAACGCACCAACTGCAAAACCTTGGCGGCGGGTTCGTTGATAGAGGTGACGAGCTCGTAGTGTATTTGCTCTGATCTGACTAATGCTCAAACTCATAATTAAATCCTTTCCGCCTTGTACCAGTCAGGCGCTTTTGATAACCATTCTTTTAGTGTGTCTTCGTCAAGAAGTCCCTCTTGCGCCCCTACATGCTGTACGACATTCGTTGGCGTAATTGGTGCCCATTGCAGCGCACCTTCAAGTGGATAGCCCTTGATAAGCGCAGCCACAAACGTGCTCGTATACGCATCACCACAGCCCGTTCGCTCTTTTGGCGCTTCTGGGTCCGGGTAAATTGGCATCTTGAAGCGGTTTTGACCATCTGAGGCGTAGCTGCCAGCTGGGCCATCAGTAATCACCACTACTTTTGGACCAAGCTCATGCAGACCGTTGAAGAGTACGTGGATGTCACGCGTGTCAGTTCCAAGGATTTGCTGTGCTTCCTCGAAGTTTACGGCAAACACTTCAGTACGCTGATAGATACGCTTCAAGCGTTCCGTGCCCGCAAGTAACTGGAATGTACCTGGCTGGAAGGCAAGTTTAACTGACGGATGTGCTTCGAGCCAATCAGCGATTTCGTCGTGATAGTCGATTGCACCTTCGGAAATAGAACTAAAGTACACCCAGTCAGGCAGTTCGTCAGGATGGAACTTTGGCCAATGATAATCGTACTCCTCATGCTTGATCAAGATTGTGCGCTCATCACCATACCAAAGTACATAGTGATAATTACTCTTCTTGCCAGCGTTTACCTTCACAAAACGAGTATCGACACCGTTGCGCTGTAACGCAGCAACCATATCGCGCCCCGCTTGGTCGTCGCCGACGTTTGTCACAAAACTGCTACTAAGTCCCAGTTTTGCAAAGTTCACAGCTGTGTTCGAGCTGTTGCCGACCGCTTCAAGCACTTCAGCGTGATCGAATGGAATCTTCGTGCTAAATGGCAGACTGAGACGCTTACCGTCTTGCGCCTGCTCAACGCGTCCGTATTCGTCGATTAGTTTAATAAAAGCATCGGTGACAATATCACCCACACTGAGAACGTCAATTTTCTTACCCACCTTATTACTCCTTAATTCTGATGATACTGCGGTGTCGCGTTAATAAACTCTTTTGCTTGCACGGCAATCTTTTCGCCCGTTAAGCCGAAATGATCCAGTAGCTCGCTTGGCTGACCGCTTTCCCCAAAGTGATCCAGCATACCGATACGCTTCAGCGGTGTCGGCAACTTCTCGCCGAGCACTTCAGCGATAGCGCCGCCAAAGCCGCCATTAACCTGCGCTTCTTCGGCGCTAATCGCGCGGCCTGTCTTTTTGACGCTCGCTAGAATCGTTGCCTCATCGAGCGGCTTGATGGTTGGGACGTGCACTACTTCCGCGCTAATTCCCTGCTTCTCTAATTCCTTAGCCGCAGCGAGTAGCTCGTATGTCATTGTGCCTGTGCCTAGTAATGTAATGTCCGCACCTTCTCGAAGGACATACGCCTTTCCGATTTCAAACGGTGATTCGTCCACACTAAAGACCGGTGTCTTGTCGCGCGCCAGGCGCAAATAGCTTGGCTTACCGTTTTCAGCAATTGCCCTTGTCGCCTTTTCCGCTTCAATACTGTCGCCAGGTGCCACGACTACCATGTGCGGCAGGACGCGCATCAAGGCGATATCCTCAAGCATCTGGTGTGTCGCACCGTCAGGCCCAACACTAATACCAGCGTGTGAACCGACAATCTTGACTGGCTGCTCGTTCAACGCCGCGGTTGTACGAATTTGCTCCCAGTTACGACCGGGACTAAAAGCTGCGTAACTACTGGTGAACGGAATTTTACCCGCTCGTGCCATACCGCTTGCGACAGTGACGAGATTTTGTTCAGCTACGCCAATTTCGACAAAGCGCTTTGGAAATGCATCACGGAATAAATGCATCTGTGTGCTCTCAGTCAGGTCGGCACAGAGCGCGACGATTAGCTCGTTCGCTTCGCCAGCCGCCTTGAGCCCGCGACCAAAGCCTGCTCGAATTGGCTCTTTCTTTACCTCATCAGAAAAGAGGTTATCTGCCAGTGGATAGTGCGCCATTATGCGTGGTCTCCTGATGATATTTTTCCATTAAGCGTACGAAGCTTTCTAAGTGCTTCTTTTGCTTGTTCACTGTTTGGCGGTGCGCCGTGCCAGTGGTAGTCGTATTCCATAAAATCAACACCCTTGCCAGGGATCGTATGAGCAATAATCACGCTTGGCTTGTTTGTGATTGCCCGCGCCATGCTGGCCGCATCAATAATGCTTTCAATATTATGGCCATCGACTTCTTGGACGTGCCAGCCAAATGACTCCCATTTTCCGCGAAGGTCTTCAAGCGGCATAACGTCTTCGGTCGTACCATCGATCTGAATGTTGTTGCGATCAATAAAACCAATGAGCTGCGATAGCTTGTACTTGCCCGCAAACATTGCTGCTTCCCAAATATTACCTTCGTTCAGTTCGCCATCACCCATCACGGTGTAGACAAAGCGGTGCGGTGCATCATCAATATACTGGAGCGTATAGGCATAGCCAGCAGCCTGACTAAGACCGCTGCCTAGTGGACCACTTGTATTCTCGAGTCCCGGTAATTTCGTACGCTCCGGGTGACCCTGCAAACGACTGCCGAGCTTTCGAAGCGTCATTAGCTCTTCTTTGTCGAAGTAGCCAGCCTCGGCCATCGCCGCGTATTGCACCGGCACAGTGTGCCCGTTACTAAGGAAAAAGACATCACGGTCTTTCCATTCAGGATTTTTTGGATCGTAATTAAGAATATGAAAATACAGTGCAGCAAAAATATCAGACAACCCTAGCGGCCCGGCGCTATGGCCGCTCCCTGCGTGCTCCAACATACGAATAATGTCTTCGCGGATTACGTTCGCCTTTTGCTCCAACTGCGATATCGTCAGTTGCCCACTCATGTCGCGTTAAATCACCCCTTGCTTATTTATTTCTTTTTCCAGTGTAGCATAAGCGGCTTGCGGATCGGCTGCTTTTTGAATTGCACCGCCTACATTCAAGACGTCAACACCGCCTTGCGATAGACTGTAGGCATTTTCAACATTGACGCCACCGTCCCATCCAATCTCAAGGCCATTGTTGATTGACTTGATAAGACGGATCTTTTCGAGCTGCATCAAACTTGCCGTGCCGCCGAATTTACCAAGGTCGCCGCTAAAAATCATTGCGTGATCAGCCTCTTCGAGTATCGCACGAACATTTGCTGGTACTGTTGGGCGCAGTAACGCAACGCCAGCCTTAATGCCCATTTGCTTGACTTGCTGCAAGATTGGCACGAGATCTTCTTGAACCTCGGCGTGAAAAATGATCGAATACGGCTTGAGATTTATGAGCGTCTGCACATACCGTGACGGCTGCGCAACCATGGCATGAATGTCAATTTGCCATTCCTGAGGCCACCAAATTTGACTGACATCCAGCGTCGTTGTTGGCGCAAAGGTACCGTCACTCAAATCAACATGCACGCGCTTGGCAAACGTATGGATATGCTCAAGTTGAGCCTTAAAGTCTTCTGGACTATCAGATAATACCGCCGGAGAAATCACACTCATTATGCCAGCTCGTCAATCTGCGCGTTGCGGCGTTTGTATCGGGCAGCATCAGCAAATGGCGTGCTGAGCCAAGTGTCAACAATGTCTTGCCACTTCTCGTCATCGTCATCGAGGATACGAGCCGGCAAGCACAAGACGTTACTATTATTGTCATTACGAGTCATCTTGGCTTCATACGCATCCCAAATGACACTCGCCCGAATGCCACGGAAACGATTTGCCGCCATGCACATACCTTGACCGCCGCCGCAAATCAGAATTGCGCGCGGGTCTTCACTATTGTCACCAATAACCTGGATCGCCGCAGCCTGCGCGAACTCAGGAAAATCGTCATTCGGGTCAAGCTCTTTACCGCTGACATCTTCGACGTCATATTTTCGTTTTGCCAAGTAGGCGAAGACTTTTTCCTTCAGGTGAAAGCCGTTGTGATCAGAACCAAGATATATCTTCATGCCATTAGTATAAGCGTTTTCCCCTTAAAACAAAAGAGCCCCGAGGGGCTCATATTGTTATTTCTGAACTGATTTGCCAATATCAGCAACGAGCTCAACAAGGCGGTTACTGTAACCCCATTCGTTGTCATACCAAACACAAATCTTGATGAGATTGCCGCCAACTACCTTCGTTAGCAGTAGGTCGACTGTGCCTGAGTGGCTATTACCGATGTAGTCACGGCTCACAAGTGGCTCTTCGCTGACCGCGAGGATACCTTGGTAGAAAGGTTCAGCTGCTGCTTTCTTGAACGCGTTGTTAATTTCTTCAACAGTTACGTCGCGAGACAAGAGCGCCGTTACGTCGCTAATAGAAACCACTGGAGTTGGAACACGGATTGAAAGACCGTCAAATTTACCTTCCAACTGTGGCAATGTCTTCGTGACTGCAATTGCCGCACCAGTTGTCGTTGGAACGATATTCTCGGCACCGTTACGACCTTCGCGAGGGTCTTTCTTTGGTGCATCCTGGATTGCCTGGCTGGCAGTGTAGCTGTGAACGGTTGTCAGGAGTGACTTTTCAACGCCGAATTCCGCGTCCAAAATCGCCATAACCGCACCAAGGCTGTTTGTCGTACAGCTCGCGTTGCTGACGACGTGACTTGCGCCTTCAATTTTATCTTCGTTTGCACCTAGGACGATCGTATCAACGCCTTCGCTCTTTGAAGGACCGCTGATTACGACGCGCTTAGCGCCAGCAGTAATGTGCTTTTCAGCATCTTCTTTTGCCGTAAAGAATCCAGTTGATTCAATAACAACGTCAACACCAAGGCTGCCCCATGGCAATGCCGCAGGATCACGCTCAGCAAGCACCTTGATTGATTTGCCGTCGACGATGATGTTCTGATCGTCAAAGCTCACCTCGTGCTGGTAGGTACCGTAGTTACTGTCATTTTTTAGCAAATACGCTAGTGTTTTTGTGTCTGTCAAATCGTTGATTGCAACGATCTCAACATCGCTTCGTTCGAAAGCAATTTTGAATGCATTGCGGCCGATTCGTCCAAAGCCGTTGATGCCCAATTTGGTTTGGCTCATGTGTGTCTTCGCTCCTATTCGTAAGCATTAGTACTTTTCGGTCACCATTATATATCACAACAGTGAGTCGACGCAAACAGACACCACCCCTAGGAGTGGCTTTTTTTATTTTCATACATTCAGCTATACTAGTACTACATGAAAAAACGCGAACTGCTTGATTACGCCCGCAATTTTTACGAGGATGACCAACTTCTCGAGCTTGAGCATGCCATCGACTACGCCAAAAAGGCCCACGCCGGCCAAAAGCGTAAAAGCGGTGAGCCCTACATTATTCACCCGCTTGCTGTGGCCTACACGCTTGTCGACTGGGGCATGGACATCGATACAGTCCTTGCAGGCGTCCTTCATGACACCGTCGAAGATACTGAAGCCACCCTTTCCGAAATAGAAAACCTTTTTGGCCGCGACGTCGCCTTCCTGGTAGATGGTGTCACAAAAGTCTCTCAGGCTCGCGCTGGCATGCGTGATCTTAATAGTTACTTGCCAAAAACGAAAGATAACCTTTCAAAGCTGTTGATCGCTGTTGGTCAGGATGTGCGCGTCATTATCATCAAACTTGCTGATCGCCTACATAACATGTCGACCCTACAGCACATGCCAGTCGCCAAACAGCAAAAAATCGCTCGTGAAAGTATCGAGGTCTTTGCCCCAATGGCCGACCGCCTCGGTATGGGACGTGTTCGTATGCAAATCGAAGAACTCGCTTTTAGCTACCTGGATCCAAAAGAATACCATCACCTCCAAGGGGTTATGCGCAAGCGCCTCGGCAGAAGCACCCGTAAACTTGGTGCCGTTCGCACTGAAGTCGAGCGTGAATTAAAGAAAGCGAATGTTGAGGCCGAAATTAACGGCCGCGTCAAAAGCATTTACAGCCTGCATAAGAAACTGGTCAAAGTACAGGGTAATATTGATGACATCTACGACCTGATGGCACTACGTATTATCGTCAAAAATAAGGAGCAGTGCTATCAAGTACTTGGCATCTTACATGCGCTTTACCAGCCAATGATTGCCCGCATCAAAGATTACATTGCCGTGCCAAAACCAAACGGCTATCAAAGCCTGCACACAACTGTTATTACACCGTCCGAACAAATTGTCGAATTCCAGATTCGCACTCAGGACATGCACGATTACGCCGAGCGAGGACTTGCAGCCAGCTTTCACTACCACGAACAAAAATCCACCAAGGCTTACCAACAGAAAAAACGCGGCAACGGCGGCCTGCCCGCAGAACTGCAGTGGATTAGCCAAATGCAAGAAGTTGCTGCCCGACTTCACGAGGGTGAAGATATCAGCCAAGATCAGCTGAACATCGATTTGTTTGGCAATCGTATCTTTGTCTACTCACCAAAGGGCGACATTTACAACTTGCCCGAAGGTGCCCTGCCCCTTGATTTTGCCTACCTGGTTCACAGCGACATCGGCAAGCATGCATATAGCTTCCGCGTGAACGGCAACATTCATGCCTTTGACAAACCACTTTCGAATGGCGATGTCGTAGAAGTTGTCACTCGAAAACTGTCACAACCAAAAGCCGCCTGGCAAGAACTCGTCACTACGGGTCACGCCCGTGCAAAACTGCGCATGCAGTTAAAGAAACTGGGTGTCATCGAGACTATCAGCGGCGCTGCGGCAATCATTCGCGAAAAAGCCGCTCGCAAACCTCGCGCCTAAGTTGTTTTTAAACTGTATTTGTGATATAATAAATATTTGAGGGTGCGTCATAATGACGCATCTCTGCCCTTTTCGTCTACAGAGAGGGAGTCGAAAGTGTCCGCAGTCATCGAGACTACCAGAACACCTGCCTACATCCACAAAGCTGGAACGATCTGGCGAGTCATCATTCCACTCCCGTCGATCACGCTTGAAAGAATACCGAACCCCGGGCCAAAAGATGAGTCGACGCCAAAGCGCACAAACAGGATCACGACACCAGTGCACATCCATGATGAGCATATCATCGACAGCCTGCTTGATGCCAACGCCCAGCAGCGTATACGCGCCGCCATCCAGCGACTTGTCGCCGGCACGATCACACCAGAAGGATCATTTACAATCGACTTCTGTTTTGTTGATCACCACTTCTGGAGTCATAGTGAGATGAAGAAATCTCACGTGGTACGATACTTCTAGAAAGGCCCCACATGATTGATGTCATCAAGCGCGAATGGAATAACCACTTCGTGCGCTTCATCATCACACTCAGCCTGCTCATGATACCAATTGTCGTCGGCGCATGGCTAATTACGTCACCAGTGCTTTTCGACATCCCACAGTAACGCTTAGACGAAAAGAGCCCGGATCATAATGATCCGGGCGATTTTCTTTTTATACAGAAATTATCTAGCGATTATTCCAGCGTTCAATTGATTCGCGGATGATCGTCTTTGCCTCTTCGACATCACCAAAGCCCTTCACAACTGTACTGCCTGGCTTCTTCAGGTCTTTGTAGTGAGTAAAGTGATGGTCAATTTGATTTAGGAGCTGCTTTGGCAGGTCTTCTAGGCTGTTAATTGCGTTACCCGTGTTACGATCATCGGCCGGTACAACGATCACCTTGTCGTCCACTTCGTCATCGTCAACAAAGCGCAGAACGCCAATCACCTTTGCCTCAAGGAAAATACCTGTTGCAAGCGGAGAATCTGTGATAATCAGCGCGTCCAGCTCGTCACCATCTTCATCAAGTGTTTGCGGAATAAAGCCATAATTTGTTGGCTTGGCAAAAATCGCCGGATCAACACGATCAAGTTGCATGACAGCAAGCTCACGGTTCCATTCAATCTTATGCGAGCTACCCTCTGGAATCTCGACAACTACGTTAATCACGCCGTTATCAACATCACCAGGTGTCAGAATCTTGTTAAAATCAGCCATGTGTAATAATCTCCTTTTTCTTATCTACCCCTATTATACGATATCTGCTAAGCTGGTGATAGATATGTTAGTAATTGGCCATCGGGGTGCGGCTGGCCTTGCGCCCGAAAATAGTCTTGAGGCACTTCACGCCGGCATCGATGCCGGCGCCGATATTCTCGAATTCGATATTCGCCTCACCAAAGACGGCGTACCAATCCTCAGCCATGATTTTCACACTATGCGCACCCATCACCGCGCCTCAATCATCAGTCGCATGACCCTGGACGAACTACGTAGTCGTACAATCGATAATCCCATCGTGACGCTTGAACAAGTCCTTGATGAATTCTTCGGTACAATCCTTCTCAATATCGAACTGAAAGGCAAAGGCGGCGCTGAAACGATCATCAGCCTCATTAAAACCAAATACATCAAAAAGGTCGCAGACTGGGACAATATCCTCTTCTCGTCGTTCAAAGGCGGTGAGTTAGCAACTATTCGTAGCCACAGTAAACACGCTAATTTGTCACTCCTTCACGATCAAAATCCATTCTTGTTTATCGCCTACCAGCGAAAGCTACGACTTTCTGCCGTTGGGTTTCATCGACTCTACCTAAACAGTTTTGCCCTTGAAATAGCAAAACGGACAGGTCTTTTTGTGTATGTCTACACAGTTGACCGTCCGCATGCTGCGCTTATCTTGCATCACCGTGGTGTCGGCGGCATTGTCACCAATCACCCCGACACTATCCTTAAAGAAATCGATAAAGTAAAGATTTAAAGCGTTACTTCAAGCGCTGGCGCAGCTTCGTGATGCTTCATGCCATCCAGATGTTCGCGAATAGCGAGTGCCGCCGTCGCGCCCTCACCAACCGCACTAGCGATCTGCATAGTCGCGCCGCTACGGACGTCACCGCTTGCAAAGACACCCTTCATTGTCGTCTCGAGGTGCTGATCCGTCTTGACCAGGCCCTGTTCATCGAGTTCAATACTACTTCCAGCAAGGAACTGCGTATTAGGCTTCAAACCAACAAAGATAAAGATGCCGTCAGTCACAAACTCTACTGGTGTACCGTCTTTTGTTGCCGTCACTTTACTGACGCCGCCACTCGCTTCGGCGATAATCTCGTTTGGCGTCGTCCCCAGATGAACCGTAATCTTGCCGTCGTCGATAAACTTTTGCAAATCTTGCTGCAAGACTTCGCTTGCCTTGATCGTACTACGTACGAGCAGATCAATATGCGTCGTAAAGCGTGTCAAAAAGATCGCTTCCTGAACAGCAGAATTACCACCACCAACCACGACCAAACGCTTTTCGCGGTAGAAGGCTCCATCGCAGGTTGCGCAGTAATGCACACCACGGCCGTAGTATTCAGCCTCGCCAGGAATACCGAGCTTATTGTAGTCACTACCGGTTGCGATTAACACTGTTTTTGCTTTCACATCTTCGCCGTCGATCACCAGTGTTTTAATGCCTCCATCATCGCGAATTGACTGCACTTCACCAAATTCAATTTTCGCGCCAAAGCGCTCGGCCTGCTTTTCCAGCTCACCGGCCAGCTTCATGCCTTCGATTCCCTCAGGAAAGCCCGGGTAGTTGTCGACTTTGTCAGTGATGGCCGCAAGTCCGCCAACAACACCCTTTTCATACAAGACCGTTTCAATATCTTCACGGGTCGTATAGACCGCCGCTGCAAGCGCACTTGGCCCCGCTCCCACCATTACTACATCGTGAATCACATCGCTCATTCTAGACTTCCTTATTTACTATACTTAGTATAGCACACTACTTAACTTCTTTGATATCGACGATAAACACGAGTGGACCAACTGGCTGTCCCGTACCTGTATCAGTGCTGCCGTATGCTTTGTCGGCAGGAATCGTGAGCTTCACAACCGAGCCAGCCTTCTTTCCAACAAGGCCCTCTTTCCAGCCTTCGATCACAGCGTTCAACTTCAGCTGGTCAGTTGGAGTGGTTGTACCGTTTTTGTTGGTGCTATCAAAGATCTTGCCGTCAGCCGTCCAGCCAAAGTAGTTGATCGTCATACCAGAGTCGAGCTTCAATTCAGCGCCCGTGCCCTCAACCAAATTTTCAGATTTTAGCTCTGTGACGCTTGCTGCATCAAATGGTGTCGCCTCGTAACCATCAAGTGGACGATTTGCTTTTGCCGCTTCTTCCTGCTGCTTCTTCATTTGCTCTTGGTATTCAGCCAGCATCTTTGCCTGCTGGTCTTGGTCGATCTTTGCATTATCGTTCGCTAAAATTACGACGAAAAATGATCCAAGTGTACCAACTACCATTACGACTGCAATAACCCAGATTCCAATCCGTTGACTTCGTTTCGTTGCCATATCTGACTCTCTCCCTATTCAAAATAACTTTTACTATTATACACGACTACCCATATAAACCTGGCGATGACTACCCGGTGATATCGTACGAACGCAACTTCTTTTTAGCCTTTTCTGTTGCGCCCATTTGCAAGTGCAGTAGCTGAGCGTAAATACCATCTGATTTGGCAAGCTCCGCCGGTGATCCCTGCTCATCAACAGCCCCGTTTTTCAATGTAATAATTTTGTCGACATGCGCAATCGTACTCAGGCGGTGCGCGATAATTAACGTCGTGCGGCCGCGCATCAATCGATCAAGCGCGTCCTGCACTAGATGCTCCGCTCGACTATCGAGACTGCTTGTTGCTTCATCGAGAATGAGGATTGGCGCGTCTTTTAGTGCCGCTCGCGCAATCGCAATACGCTGCTTCTGACCACCACTTAGTTTAATGCCGCGCTCACCAATTTCCGTATCATAGCCATCGTCCAACTTCATAATAAAATCGTGAGCATTGGCAACCTTAGCCGCTTGAACAATCTCGTCGTACGACGCACGCGGATGGGCATAGGCAATATTTTCACGAATGGTTCCACTGAAGAGCGCGGGATCCTGAAATACCGTTGCGATCTGACTGCGGAGGCTACGCTGCGTGACTTCAGAAATATCAACGCCATCAATCGTGATCGTGCCTTTTTTAGGTTCATATAAACGCATCAACAAATTCGAAATCGTCGTCTTACCCTCGCCGCTCTCCCCAACCAACGCCACCTTCTGGCCGGGATCAAGAGTTAAACTCAGTCCGCTTAATACATGATTCTTTTTACTATAAGCAAACTCGACATCGTTATATTCAATCTTGCCAGTCGCAATCTCGATATTACGCGCGCCAAGTCGGTCGGTAATTTCCGGCTTCAACTCCATCGCCGTGACATAGTCCTTACTGCCAGTGATCGCTCGCTGGAAACTATCCACCACAAAACTCATACTAAAGAGCGGCAAACGAAGCGCATTAATCAAGGTAATCAAAAGGACCATGTCGGCAATACTAAAGCGACGCTCCACTGTCTGAACAAAGATAAAGGCAAAGATCGCAAAGAAAATAACACTTAACACCAGTCCGCGCGCCACATCCATACGGTGCCAATAGTTAGACTGCTTGCGGGTCAAATCAACTGTTTTATGGTAGCGAACGCGGAAATGGCGATGCTCTAATTTTTCCTGGACATAGCTTTTGACGACTTTGATTTGTGT
This sequence comes from Candidatus Saccharimonadota bacterium, assembly GCA_032153715.1. Taxonomy (GTDB): domain Bacteria; phylum Patescibacteriota; class Saccharimonadia; order Saccharimonadales; family Saccharimonadaceae; genus SEAL01. The sequence goes on from JALDYR010000001.1 coordinate 138,573, forward strand.
TACAACTTCTGCAAAGCGACCGCTCGCGATATCAACCTCAAGGTTCTTAGCTGTTTGCATGCGCTGCCACTTTTTACTAGTAATCGTCGTCAGATAAAGGAAAAGTGGATAGATAAAGAGGACGAGGATCGATAGCTCCCAGCTATAAAACCAGATAATAACTAACGTGATAACTGTCGTCAAAATCATTTGGAAGAAGTTATTGGCAAAGATATTAAGGAAGTTAGTGACCTCATTAATTGCACGATTGAGGCGATTAATAATCGTGCCGGTCAGCTCACCGTCGTAGTAGCTTTGCGGCAATTTTAGTAGATGCTCGTAGTAGCGCGTCGACAGCTGCGTTTTTAGCTTTGCTGCCATCACATCACCAAGGTAACCTCCCCAGTTACGAATAATTGTATTAGCGACATCAAACCCAAGCAGTGCCACTGCGAGCCATACCGCGCCACTCACGTTCGCCTCTTTACCCTGGACAACCTGGACCATTAACTCAGTTGCTGCACTCAGAACAAATGGGACAGCAATTGCCGTCAGTGCCACCAAAGTAGATGACACGGTGATACCCAAATAATACGGCCATATTCCTTTAGCGTAGCCGAGCGCCTTCAAGAGAGGTTTCATACTTTATATATTGTACACTATCGCTTACCCTAGATTGCCCACACTTTTATCGCAGTACGTTATACAACTGTTGCGTTTGTCTTCTCAGTAACCTGACGAATCACCTCATCAAGAATTGCACTCGTATCCTCATTTGTCAGCGTCCTGTCATGAGGTGTCAAACGAATACGCACCGTAATATTCTTTGTCGTCGAACCTTCTGCTTGATAGATATCAACAGGACTCACCTGTGTCTCTAGCGCAACATCATTCAACGCATTCGCAACGGCGTCATTTAGTGCAGCGTAATTGATAGTCGCTTCCACCTGGAAACACACATCGCGTTCAGTTGACGGGTAACGGCTTAGCGGCGTGTAGTCAAAGCCATTTTTTACAGAAGCTTCTTCAATTGCCGTTGGGTTAATTTCAAACCCAGCAGCATACTCTGGCAGCTTGAATGCTTTCTTTACCGAGTTTTTATACTCACCCACGATACCGATAAACTCACCGGATTTCACGTCCGTCACTAATGCACTCCGACGATACTCGAATGGTGCGGCCGTTGGATCTTCGTAGCCTTGGTCAATCGGCGCATATGCCAACTGCAAACCAAGTGAATCGCCAAGATACTCAAGCAGCTTCTTTGCCTGGTAATACGGCGCACCGGGAAGCATTTTCTTGCTCGCAACAGTCAATGCGACAAAATCACGCTCGTGCGGCACGTGTTCATCATTCAAGCCGTGCGCTTTATTGTGCGCCTTGTTTATTTCAAACAGCGCAAAGCTATCAAAGCCAGCTTTTACATTTGAATGCACGAGGCTTAATAGGCTTGGCGTTAACGTCTGACGATAATACTGCAAATCTGGACTGATGCTATTTGTAATACGGTATGATTCTTCTAGCTTTTGACCAACTTTCGTCAACAAATCACCATGAACAAAACTGTACGTCAATACTTCGTTTGCACCAGCACGCGCTAGTGCCGTACGGATGGTGGTACGGACGACATCAAAAGGAGCTGACGACACCGCCGTAAAGTCACGCCCAGGCAGCGTTGGCTCGATTGAATCAAACCCGTTCAAACGCCCAACTTCTTCGATAATATCTTCGGGGATATGAATATCTGATCGCCAGTACGGCGCCGTCACGACAATAGCCGAATTATCCTCATTAATCGCAACGGTAAATTCAGCGTTCTGTAGCGTGTCGATAATATCCGCAGCACTAAATTTACTGCCAAGAACCTTGTTGACGCGCTCAACGGTAAGCGTCTGCAGTACAGGCGCGTGCTCGCCAGGGAATGCATCCGCAACATCGCTGACACGTTTCGCGCCAGCCGCCTGCTGCAACAATTGCACCGCCACAGCTAGTACGGGTGCAGTAAGCTCTGCTGGCTGACCTTTCGTGAAGCGCGTAATTGCCTCACTAAAAATACCGTGACGCATCTGAGTATTGCGCAGATTATATAAATTAAACGTCGCGCTTTCGAGAATAATGTTCTTCGTATTCTTATCGATCTCGGTATCGGCACCGCCCATTGCGCCAGCTAGCGCAACCGGTATGTCGCCGTTTGCAATCACAATATCGTTCTCACTCAATTCAATTTCGCGCTCGTCCAGTAATTTCAACTTTTCACCAGCACGGGCCGCGCGAACATGAATATCCGCCTTGCCGCCGTTTAGTGCGATTAGTTTGTCGTAGTCAAACGCATGAAGTGGTTGGCCGGCCTGCATCATTAAGAAATTTGTCACATCAACAATTGCACTGATTGGACGTACGCCGACACGAGCAAGGTATGTCTGCACTTCAAGTGGCGATTGAGCTGCGCCGTCCGCATCGCTCAATACGACCGCCTGATAGCGCGCCGATAGCGACGGATCATCAATAGTTACTGTTGGCGTTGCAATATCACCCTCTTTATCGATAAATTGCGCTGCAGTATCAAGTAGCCAGTCTGGTGTCTTGAACGCCTTGCCTTGGATCGCCGCAACTTCACGAGCAAACCCAATAAGACCGAATGCATCCGGACGATGTGTCAGTGACTTGTTTTCGATATCGAGTAAATAATCATCAAGCTGATAAAGCTCGGCAAATTTACTACCCGGGGCCGCATCTTTATCAATTTCTAGAATGCCAGTATGATCTTCAAAGAGGTCAAGTTCTTGTGCACTGGCGAGCATACCGTTGCTCATCACGCCGCGAAGCTTGCGTGCACCCAGTACAAACGGCTCGGTGTCATTGAATGTTTCCGGTACTGTACTGTTTGGCGGCAACCACGCAACAAGTAGTCCTTCGCGAACATTTGGCGCACCGCACACAATTTGCACGAGCCCGTTCTCGTCACGCTCAATTCCCTCGACAACGCCACCATCGTCAATCTTTGTGACGTTCAAGTGATCGCTACCTTCAAGCTTGCTGCATTCGACAACCTTCGCAACCACGACGCCTTCGTATTTTTTACCCAGATCAATCACGTCTTCGATCTCGACCAAGCGCGCACCAATCAACGTCGCCAGTTCGTCAATCGAGCCGTCAATGTCAGTAAATTGTTTCAGCCAGTTTACGGAAATAATCATACGTTTGTCTCTTCTGCATTATGGAAATATAGTAGCTGCCCTTTTGTTTTTGCTTCGTTCAATGTTCCAATTGGCGCGGCATAGACCTGCCAATCTTCACCGATTTTACGATCATTATCATCGGAATAACGATCCGAGTAGACATATCGGGCCGCCAATGCTGCATCACCCGATAGCTTTTCCGCCCGACTTTCAATGTAGACAGCGCCGCGATCACCAAGTGCCTCGACCGTTTGCTGCGAGTTAAAGATAGTGATAAAAATTCGATTATTCGCCTCAAGATTCTGAGAATGAACCGCACTACCCGTTGATAGCCAATAGACATTCTTCGAATCATGGGCAAAATGAACTGGGCTCGCCCATGGCGCACCTTCCGGTGTTACAGTCGCAAGCGTACAGTAATTATTCTTTTCTAAGATTGCTGATGCGATTTCGTTCATGCGAATTTCCTCAAAAATGTTAGTTTGCCAGATTCAAAGTGACGCAAATCTTCGATGCCATATTTCAGCATCACCAAACGCTCAACACCACCGCCCCAAGCAAAGCCACGATACTGCGTGCTATCAATACCCGCCGCTTCGAGCACGTTTGGGTGAATCATGCCGCACCCAAGCATTTCCAGCCAATCACCCGGCTTGCCGCCAAGCGCTGCAGGCTTTTCAATCGCAAACTCAAGCCCCGGTTCGACAAATGGAAAATACGCTGGCTGTGTTTTAATGCGTAATTTCTGGCCGTAGTACTCTTCAAAGAACGCCCGAAGCGTACCAAGCATTTGACCAAGCGTCGCATCACTACTAACGAACACGCCCTCGCATTGATAAAAGGTATGTTCATGGGTCGCGTCGACATCCTCGTTGCGAAAGACTCGGCCATAACTAATACTGGCAATTTGTCCACCCGCTTCAAGCTTTTCCTTGCCCTCTTTTAATACGCGGTTTTGCATCGTACTCGTATGCGCCGGTGGGATAAATCCTTCTTCAGTGCGAAATGTATCATAGCCGTCCCGCGCTGGATGGCCTTCTGGAAAATTCAGCGCACCAAACATATTCCAGTCATTATCAATCTGGCGTGATTCATGCGCGTCAAAGCCCATGCGCGTAAAGATATCGATCACCGTTTCCAGTTCACGGCTGAGAGGATGTTTCGTACCCTGTTCCGTTGGTAGCAATGCAACTGGGCCCGTATTTACATCCCATGGAGCCGTAACATCGAGCGGTTCGACTGCCGCGTCTTCAAGTGCCGCTTCGCGGTCAGCGGCAGCGGCTTCAAGTGTCGTCTTTAGCTCGTTAATCTGCTTGCCGTAAGCGCCGCGCTCAGACGGATCAAGTTTTGGAATCTCAGCATACAGAGCCTTGAATTCCGGCGCTTTCAAAATATCACGCGGAGTTTCAAGTGTCTCCAGGCGTGCTAAAAGTTCGTCACGAAGGGAATTTATATCTGTCATCTGCAGCCCAGTATAGCCGAAAATCCGTTAGTTGTCTCTAGTTAGCCTATGAATTAAGCACGATCATATACGCGACAGCCGCACCGACCGCGAACAAGACAATCAGGACCCATACCCATGCAAGACTTGTTGTTGTTTTTGTACCTTCAATGTACTGCGAGTCATCGACACCATCCGGTGGCGTATTCTCTAGCTGCGACTGTTTCTTTGCCTTTTCAGCAAGCTCTGCCGCCAAACGTTCTTGCAGCTTGCTTCGATTGCTGTTTTGATTCACAAATAATGCCATACCACTATTATAGCACTACCTTCTTTATCTCAAGACGGGTATGCTATACTAACTCCATAAAATACCATTAAGGAGGGAATTTTATATGGCTACCAAAAAAGCCGGCTCTACTGGAAAGAAAACGACCAAATCAAAGGTCCAATCTGCACCAGCTAAGCCAACTACAACTACTAAAGTAACTACCGTCAAAGCTGTTGCGGCTGAAGCGCCTACGACTTCCTCTCGACTGAAAGGTAACCGTACGTTTGTAGCAAGCGCACTGATCGCTGAGTTCATCGGTACATTCTTATTGACCGTTGCATTCATCGGTACAAAGGGTGATCCACTGTACCTCGGTTTCGTGCTTGCAGGTATCGTGCTAATCGTTGGCACATTGTCTGGCGCGCACATCAACCCAGCAGTCACTATTGGCGCTTGGGTGACTCGCAAGATTACAGGTCTTCGTGCACTTGGCTACGTTATCGCTCAAGTTCTTGGTGCGATCCTCGCGCTTGTGACACTAAGCATCTTCATCGGTGCTGCGCCACAGCCTGACGCACAGTCTGCAATGCTTGGACAGTCTGCAACGCCAGAGTTATTCAAGGTTGCTGCGCTCACTGACAAGAATCACTGGTTTGTATTCTTTGCAGAGTTAATCGGCGCAACGATCTTCGCGTTCGCCGTTGCAAGCGCTCGCCGCGAAACACTTGATCGTGTAGCAAAAGCATTCACCATCGGCTTCGGTCTTTTGATTGCTGGTGTCTTTACGACAATTGTTACTGGTTACGCAAGTGCAAGTGGCATTTTCAACCCAGCTATCGCACTCACTGTTGGTGCTGTTGACTGGGGCAAGCTCGACTGGTTCGCTCTTGCTGCCTACCTCGTTGCCCCACTTATCGGTGGTGTAGTCGGTTTCGCACTTCGCGACGTTCTGAGTGTAAACGAAAAGTAATTTCCATTTACCGCACACAAAAATATCCCGCTCATACCAGAGCGGGATATTTTATTGGCAACAATTTCTATTCGTCGCGCTGCGGACGATCTAACGTCAGTGGCTCAACCGACGGAGCGGCGTCAGCAATCTTCACTATGTCTTTATCAATCTTCTTTAGCTCTTTGTGCGCGGTATTATAATGGCCAACGGTCACGCCAAGACTACTACCAAGCTTTTGCATATACAATTCGTATGCGCTAATATGTCGACCCAGTTGTCCAACACGCACTTGAATCTCCTTGGCTTGCTGTTCAATCTGAAGACTGCGAAGCCCCTGCAAGACAGTCTGTAGATACGCCATAAAACTCGTCGGACTGACAATGATGACATGTTTATCGCGAAAGGCATACTCAATCAGATCGCGTGCGCTGCTGCCCGTTCCAACATCACCAATTAAGAGGTCATAATAGAGCGATTCGCTTGGAATAAACATAAATGCAAATTCCATCGTGTTTTCACTCGGACGAATATATTTGCTCGTTTCGTCAATACGCCCTTTCAAATCTTGACGAACTTTTGCGAGCAGCTTTGCTCGCTCCACCTTGTCGTTCTCCGCAACCATTCGGTTATAGTTTTCGAGACTAAACTTGCTATCAATTGGCAACACCTGGCCGCGTTCGAGAAATATTGCCGCATCGACAATCTCGCCATCGGCAAATTTGTACTGCATCTGAAATTGCTTTGGCGGCAAGATATTGTCGAGCACTGATTCGAGATAGTATTCGCCAAAAACACCACGCTGCTTTGGGTTTTGCAGCACGTTCTGTAGTGTTTTTAGTTCGTCTGCCACGTCGATGACGCGCCGGTTCGTTTCGTCCAATTTTGTCAGTCGCTGCGTTACGTCCGAGACTAATTTTGCACTCTCGCCCAACTGACGTTGCACCGAATTTTGCATAGCTAGGCTGCTGCGATCCAACTTTTCACCAACCGACTGCTGCAAAAGAGAGATCGTCCGCGACAATTCCGTCACATCACTTTTCATCAGCTCGACAGCATTTTCGTTTTTTAATTCACGCAGGCGTTGATTCAAGACATAAACAATAATTCCGAACCCGCCAATAACCACAATAAGTACAATAAAAAGAATAGTTTGCTCCATACGTTCAGTATAGCATTAGCTAAATAGTTGGAACGATACGGGCTGCGATGACAACAACAAGGATGAGAATGATTGCAAACAAGAACGTTCGTGGACGAACAAGCCATGCAAATGCCGCATAGGCAAGCGCATACAGACCAATTGTCCATACTAGTGATTCAAACCACAAAAGGCCGTCAACCCATCCAGCAAGACTCCACAGAGTAATGGCTACGGCAATCGCTACTAGCATCGGACGGTATACTCCGAGGCGAACAAGCCCAAGCACACCACCGACAGCCGCGAAAACTAATGCAATATTGCCAGCAATAACGTTACTATTAAGACAAATTCCCGTTGTCGCCTGATTATTACAAAAAATTGGGTCAAGCACAAAGCGACCAAGTAGAAGTGTAAGCAGCCATGCAATCGCACCGAGAATCACACCAAGTAGTGCAACCTGCACAATTGTCGCTGGTCGCATATCGATAAGTGATGACTGTGGTTCTGGGATAGACGTCTGTTCCACGGGGCTTCTCCTGTATTTTCTTTATTCTACCCTATAATGGCAATAAATGCAAAGAGATTATGACTTGGCTTTTTGCCGTTGCTCGACTGGCGTACGACCAATCAAGTACCAGCCGCCACCAACAAGCACCACTGCGACACCTCCGATAACATCCAGTGGCGTGTGGACGAGCGCCAAAATACGCCCGACACACACGAGTACTGTCATGATGACAAGAGTAATCGTCAATCGCTTCGAGCGGGTCTCTGCCCACACTGCAAGCGTAATTGCCGCTGTAAATAAAGCATGGTCGGATGGAAAGCCCGGGTTATTCAAATAGGACGCCCCAGCACTCATACCCATTAACTCAAACGGCCGCTCCACGGCGGGCTGATACAATGTACCCAGTAATTTTGCTATCAAGTAGGCAGTCAGCCCGGCCATCAGCACTCGGCAATACGCCTCGTAACGATGACCTTTTGGAACCTTATAAAGCAGCGCATACGCGCCAATGAGGGCGATAGGAATCACTAAACCATCAGCGATAACTTTGACAAGAAATGATTCGATCGACATTACGTTTCAGTATACACCCGCACGGCAGTCGTCGACTAGATCATTCGAGAACGACGCATTTCTACATAATTATCGATGCGTTGACGGCTCCATCCGCGCTGCAATAACTCAGTTCGCAACTTACCAATTAATGCTATGCGGAATGCTTGCATATTCTCAAACCCATGCGCTCGAACTAGTTCATCAAACGGCATCGACTTTTGCTCATTCCTAAATACCAACGGATCAAGCCCCAATAAACCCGCCCGGATGTCTCCCTTGCGATCATGCCGCTGCAGCATCCGCTCAAATCGAGACTCCCTTCGCTCTGCGCTTTTATCTGATATCCGCAAACGCGGCACAGTGGCAACGGCCGTAGCAAGTAGCAACGAGCCGAGAGCTTTGGTTGGTAGTTTCATGCGTCAACCTCCTTTGATAAGCATTAGTTACACGGTGCTTATGTTTTTAGTATAAAACGTGAAAATACGTGAAAAGAATGTTGATTTTGCTACGCGTCCTATGGCAAATGATTACCGCCCGTCACCCCAATGATTTCCGCCGTAATATAGCTTGATTCCTGCGAAGCTAGAAAGACGTAAGCAGGTGCGACTTCCGCTGGCTGCCCTACGCGCCCAAGCGGAGTGTTAGTACCAAATTTTGGTAATTTATATTTCGGCTGTCCGTCACTTACCTGCAGTGGTGTCCATATTGGCCCAGGCGCTACCCCATTGACGCGAATACCTTTTGGCGCCAGTTGCTTCGCGAGCGCTTTTGTAAAGGCAACGATCGCCGCCTTTGTCGATGCGTAATCAACGAGCCCGTCAGAAGGCTGGTAGGCCTGAATCGAAGCCGTATTAATAATACTTGCCCCCTTTGGCATATGTGGCAGCGCAGCTTTTGTTAGCCAAAACATTGCAAAGACATTCACCGTAAACGTTTGCTGAAATTGCTCACTCGAAAGGTTAGCAATGTCCTCAACATAAATTTGTTTACCGGCGTTATTCACAAGGATGTCGATCGACCCAAGCTCATCAACCGCTGTTCGAATAATTTTTTGACAAACAGCTTCATCACTAATATCGGCCGGTATTTGAATCGCCTTCACGCCGGCATCTTCGATAATGCGAACGACGTCATCAGCATCCTGCTGCTCGGCAGGCAAATAAACAATAGCGACGTCCGCGCCTTCGCGTGCAAAGGCGATCGCCGTCGCCCTCCCAATACCTGAATCGCCGCCGGTTATGAGCGCCTTGCGACCCTGCAGCCGACCACTCCCTCGATATGTTTTTTCGCCATGATCAGCTTTCGGCAGAAGCTTTACATCAAGCCCCGGCTCTGGCTGATCCTGTTTTGGAATATCTGGTTGCGGATACTGCGTCACTGGATTTTGCATCGTGTACTGATCATAGTTTGACATACTCTTTTTCTCCTTTTCAGTTGCTCTTTTTAGGATAAAAAAGTCTTCAGCGCATCGCTGTAAGCAATCTCACAGCAGCATCGCCAGGTTTGTCGCTTATGCCTTTTTTAGCTACACTGGATTATTGTGATACGCGTTATTCAACTCATCAACTTCGTTCGCTCAAGTCAATTTCTTCGCATGAATGCCATCTTTTTTGTCGGCTCGATGGTCGTCGCCTTTCTGAATTATTTATACTATCCAGTCCTTGGTCGACTCCTGCCAACAAGCCTCTTCGGAGAGCTCCAGGTGATCGTTTCGACTTTCATGCAAATGACAATTATTCTTAATGTTCTGTCCATGATTAGCATCTCGCTCCTCATCAACGAAAAAAATAAACAGCGCGCCGAAGAGACCGTTCATGAACTTGAGCAGCTCTCGCTTTATGGCGGAATACTCTTTCTGGGGGTGATCGCAATTATCGCCGAGCCGCTGCGCCAAGCCCTTAAATTTGAATCATTCTACCCATTCCTCGCCATTGGCATCGTTTTTGTCGTCACGATTCCGCTCACCTTCCGAAACGCCCAATTAAAAGCTCATCAGGATTTTACCGGCACCTCAATCGCAAACGCCGTCGGCGCCGTTTTCAAGCTTGTCTTCTCGATCATCCTGGTTCTTTTCACGCTCAAGACTTTTGGCGCTGTCATTGGCATTTTAACTGCCCAAATTGTGGCATTGGTCTATACGAATTATCGCGCGAAAAAGTACGGATACGAGCTTACGGTTCGTAAACGCGGATTACCCAACTGGACACTATTAAAACCCCAGCTTCCCTATGCTTTTTTCGTCCTCACCCTTTCTCTTCTTACCACCCTTCAAATCAGCATTGATGTCACAATCGTTAAATATCTATTCGATCCAGAGCAAGCAGGTAACTATTCGGCCGTTGCAACAATTTCACGCATCATCTTCTTCGCCACCGCCTCGATCGTTGCCGTCCTCCTCTCCTCGATCGACCGTCATCAACCAGCCGAAAAGAACATTCGCGTCCTTGCAAGGTCATTCCTGCTTGTCTGCGCGATAGGCGGATCAATTACAGCTGTTTTCTGCCTCGCACCAAGTCTCGTCATGCACATGCTAATGGGGAGCCGCTATGATGTATTTACGCATCTACTGCCGCTACTCAGCCTTGCCACGCTCGCAGGCTCGCTCGTGACATTACTGACAACGTACCACATTGCGCTTCGCAACTATTGGTCGCTTGCGCCCGTTGTCGCCGGCTCACTTATCACCGGGGTGCTTATGGTGTTACGCCACGACACGCTAGATTTAGTTGTAGCTAACATTCTTATTGGCAGTAGCTTAATGTTCGCTTTTACTGCTCTCTACACGGCTTTCTGCCTCAAAAATTCGATAAAATAGGTCGGTGGGCATGCTCAAAAAATGCTCTCGTACAGTACATAACTACTACTTAGACAGTTTATCCAAAGGAGGTGCATATTGGCGGCAAATAAGGGGAAACTTAGGTTCGTAACACGCGCGATTGCTGACTTTATCGGTATAGCAGCACCGTTTAAAACATACGATATACCTACCAAAACTCGTGGTAAGCGTATCCTAATTTTTAACTGGCGTGACCAGAGACATACCCAGGCCGGCGGTGCCGAAGTGTACGTCCATGAACTCGCTAAACGCTGGGTAGCGGACGGCAGCCACGTCACACTTTTTTGCGGCAGCGATGGCGGCGATGCACCGCGGCATGAAAGTGTTGACGGTATTAACGTTATTCGTCGTGGCGGACATTACTTTGTTTACCTATGGGCGTTTTTCTACTACGCCGTTCGTTTCCGCGGCAAGTTCGACCTGATCGTTGATTGTCATAACGGCATCCCGTTCTTCACTCCGCTCTTTACTCGTCTGCCTGTCATTTGCGTCGTCCACCACATTCACCAAGAAGTCTTCAAGCAACACTTGCCTGGGCCTCTCGCACGTTTCGCTTGCTTCCTTGAGGCAAAGGTGATGCCGCGAGCCTACAAATATTCCCAATATATCGCCGTGTCTCAATCGACCAAGGAAGAAATGGAAGAGCTCGGCATGATCAGCTCGAAAGGTATCGATATCGTCTACAACGGCGTCGATCTCGACAACCTCAAACCAGCTAAAAAATCAGATGAACCGCTCATTGTCTTCCTTGGACGCCTCCAAGCCTACAAATCAGTTGACGTCCTGATTCATGCCTTTGAAAAAGTCGTAAAGCAGCAGCCAGACGCCAAGCTAGTCATTGCTGGCAGCGGCGATGCCGCTGAATCACTCAAACAACTTGTCACGGAACTTCACCTTGAACAATCCGTTACCTTCGCTGGCAAGGTGAGTGAGCAAGAAAAGCGCAGTCTCTTCCAGCGCGCCTGGCTGATGGTCAATCCGTCCATGAAGGAGGGATGGGGTATTACGACTATCGAAGCCAATGCCTGCGCTACACCAGTTATAGGATCGGACGTGCCTGGCCTTCGTGATTCAATTGTTCACGGTGAAACAGGCGAACTAGTCCCCTACGGCAACGCTACTACGCTCGCACAGTCCATTGAATCCTACATTGCCGACAAACCACGCCGCATCGCCACAGAAAACAAAGCTTACAAGTGGGCCCAGCGATTCCGCTGGGACAATAGCGCCAAGAAACTCTATCACCTCATTCATCGAGAATCAGCCGGATCCACGCCGTCAATCACACCAATCCAAGGAGAAGTTGCATGAGTCAGCCACTCGTATCCGTCATCGTAACAACAAAGAATAACGCCGACACCATCGGGGCTTGCCTGTCATCAATTCGCGATCAAACCTATCGAGGGATTGAGCTGATCGTCACTGACAACCACTCAACCGACGACACCCGTGCAATCGCAACACGATTCACCGAGCACGTCTTTACTGTCGGACCTGAACGTTCAGCGCAGCGAAACTTTGCGGCAAAATACGCGCATGGCGACTACATCGCTATTATCGACTCCGACATGGAACTGTCGCCCGACGTCATTGCAGAGTGTGTCGCAAACATCACAGAAGAAACTCGTGCGCTCATCATTCCCGAAGAATCATTTGGCATTGGCTTTTGGGCGGAATGTAAAAAACTAGAACGCTCGTTCTATCACGGGATTGATTGGATTGAGGCGCCGCGCTTCTTTGATAAATTTCTTTACGAGCGCGTTGGTGGCTACGACGAATCAATGGCCGGCGGCGAAGACTGGGACCTTCATGCACGCATCAAACAACAGACCAATGTTGGGCGCATTTCGGCACTCATCATGCACAACGAAGGTCCGCTGACGTTAAAAGAAATTGTACGATCGCGTCGCTACTACGCCAAAGGGTTTTCAAAATACCTGGCAAAGCCCGACGTGAAAACCGCTGAGCGCTCTGGCGCCAAGCAGGCCTTAGGTGTCTATCGACTACTCCTATCAAAACCGGCTCGACTCTTTCGTCGCCCGCACGTCGGTGTTGGCGTACTCACTATGAAAACTGTCGAGTTTGGAACCATTTTTGCCGTCCAACTATCATCACGTAACAACAGGAGCCAACCCGCTTAATGACGTTAAAACGACTCTTTAAAACCCATTCATTCGACCGAACGATTGTCTTTGGCTACTACGGTGGCGGCAATTACGGCGATGAACTACTGCTGACAATTCTTATCGGATTGCTTAATCAATATCATTACAAAGACCTTCATTACGCCTACATGGACAAGGGCATGCACGAGCTACTTGCTCATAACTACGCGGCACAACCGCGCTTTGGTTATCTGTCAATCTTTACCGGCCTGATGAAGTCAAAGAATATTATCGTCGGAGGCGGTGGCCACTGGGGGCTTGATGCTAACCCGACTGTTCTTTTAATGTCGGTCATGCTCTGGCTGATGCGCTACGTTGGTCGTAAAAACGTCTACCTTGTCGGCGTCGGCTACTACACGTCAACGAACAAGCTAGGTGATATCAGTGCTTACATTGCCGCCAAAGCTGCAAACCGAATTTTGGCGCGCGATCCAGAAAGCTACGATCAATTTCGTCGTATCACAAAAGGCGTCTCACTTGACGAAGATATCGCATTTAACCTCAATCCAGCTGCATTAACCGACCTTGATACTATTGACAAGCAACTATCACTATCCGAAGATGTGCCCTATGTTTTTGTTGCGCTGCGACGTTTCCGCGGCGACAAGGGCCTTCGCTATCAACAAGCACTCGAGACCGTATTGCAGACACACCCTGACACCACTTTTATCCTCCTTCTTCTCGAACCATCGTCAACAAACCAAGAGGGCACCGAGCTCATGGAGCGCCTGACAAGCACTTATTCGAATGCCTTGTCGTATGACTTTCATCACAACCCGCTCGAACTGGCAGCGCTCTTTCAGCGACACGCACACAACAGCAAACTCATTGCACCGCAGTACCATGCGCAGTTGACCGCCCACATGGTTGGCATGGATTTTTTTCCAGTATCATACGACAATAAGGTAGGCCAGCTATTGCAGCGCATTGGCAAAACACCAGTCGCTATTGAAGCAACCGATAGCGACGAGCTTAATAATTTTATAGAGGTTGCCGACGCTTAAATAATCGTTTATGTTTGATTTTTTCCGACACTTTGCTGACAAGTTCATTGCTCAAGGGGATTACGCACTGCCGTTTCGCTTCATTGACTATGTCTATAAAAACTTTTTCCTCTGGTCGTTCCAGTCCGGAGCGGCCAACCTCGATGGAATCTTGCGTATTCCAGGGCGACTCATTGTCGTTGGTATGTTTGGTGTACTCGGCAACCTTGCCGCATCCTATTTTTACCTCGGTATTTCCTATACAATCGTCGCCGTATCATTCTGGGTCTTCCTGCGCTACTTCCTGCAAATCCGCTCAAAAGCTATCCTCATCACCCTTACGCTCCTTGTCGTCCTCAGTCCTGCGCTGCTGGGCAATACGGCAAAAGTTGGACTTGTTGCGGCCGCCGGCCTGATTCCACTCTGTCTGCTGTTTACAAAGAAATTCTTTGCAACCAACAAATTCGTCTATCTGTTCGGTATCATCCTTTGCCTTAACTACTCGCTGATCCACCCGTACAACTTCACGATGAACCTCATGATCACCGGGGCCTACGCCGCATATCTGATCATCCGCTACTACCATCGAAGCATGAAAAAGTACCTCCTTAATATCGGCCTGGCGCTTGGTGCTGCAGTTCTAATGAGCCTGTACTTCATCTTGCCTGTCCTTTCGATAGGCTCAATCGATAAGTCTGTCTTGTCGCAGGACATCACCACCGAACCAACTGATTACACTGGCATCATCAATGTCGCCAATGCCGGTGATCCAATCTCTGCGTTCACTCTCAGCAAACACGTTTTTCTTGACTTTAACTATTACACCGCAACGACCTACATCTTTTATACGATCGGTGTCCTTGCACTGTATGGCGTTGTTATCGGGTTATATGCGCTCAGAAAAGAGCAGTACTCTCGTCATGACCGCGCGATTTACTTAATGCTCATTCTCGGTGTCGTCGGGTTAATCTTTATGAGTAGCGGCCACATCCTTGCAAGCACAATCTTCCATCACCTCGTTACCCTGCCGGGTGGGTGGATCTTCCGTTCGCCGCTGAAGTGGCAGCTATATATTCCGTTCTTCCTGACGACCGCACTTGCAATTCAGATTAAATATATTCATGGCCGCAAATTAAGATACCTCCTGATTGGTCTTGCGACGATTATCGTTCTTCAGAGCGCCTACCTATTGCACGACATTCATCAAAAGCTCCTCACGCCACGCACAGTGCAGACATTCAGTCAGCTTGATACGATCAAAGACGGTAGTCGCATGCTCTATTTCACTGGAACCGAGTGCGCTAACTATCTCAACAAAAACCCGACAGTCAACACCGAGCTCAATCAAGTCCTGAATTCAAAACAAATCCAAGTCAAAAAGACATCTCAGCTGAATGATCAGATCATTAAATTAAATAACTATGATTTCATTCTGATGTGCAAAGAAGATGGCGACAAGTTATCGAATCGCCTAACTGACTTCAGTCTGCAACATTCATTTGGCAAAGATGACTTTCGACTGTATCAAAACAAATCAGCCGCTGGCGACGTTTCATCACTCACCGGACTGTACAAGAGCGGCGACGACGGCGACATTAACCTCAAATCAAGCTTCGCCGAGCGGCAGCTGCAGCGCAAACCAAGCTTCGTGAGTAAGAGCAGCGACGTATCATCAGATACAGTCACGCAGGTCTATAGTGATGTCGATGACACGAATGTCAGCAGCGAGCGCATCGGCGTATCAAGGACGGTCAATAGCGAGTCAGTAAAACTCTACAATACCCAGGGCATTTACTATCGTCAGCAAGGGAATGTTATCGACTTGTCACAAAAAAGCCTGAGCGGCTATAAACGACTTGAAAGCAACCAAAGCGCCAATGTCACCCCAACTGGCAATAAAACCTACCGATTTGTTTATCACGCAACACAGCCCATTCAAAACATTGTCAAAAATGGATCGTTTGAATCTGGTCAATGGAATGAAAAAGTCCAAGACTGTTTCAACTACGACGACCAGCCAGACATCGCGATGCGCCTCAGCAGCGACAGTTCATTCGACGGAAACAAGCATGTCGAGCTATCAGCAGCTCGCCACGTCGCCTGTACTACTCAAGACATTCCCGTTGAAAAACTGAAAAACATTCTCTTAACGTTCAAGTACAAGAGTCCCGATGCGCGCACCGCCGGCTACTCGATCGTATTTGACGACAAGAATCACACGAACTACGGCGCCCGTCCGAAGATCAATACGGCTAGTTGGCAAAATTACTCATCGCTCATTAGTGTGCCAGAAGGCGCTCATTATGGACGGTTAATTCTGTACGGCTATCCAAAGAACCAAGTCGAACGCACGACAACGCACTACGACAAGGTAAGTGCTTATGGCCTCGGGGATGATGTAAGTGGACTATTCTTGACCGAAGCGCCAACTGCACCGGAACAATATAGCGAGACAGCGGTAGAGTCCAAGATCCATTCACCAACCGAACGCACGATCACACTGCCAGCCGCAAGCGGCAAGCATGTTCTCAGGGTCAAAGAAAGCTACAGTGCCAACTGGCAGCTGGCGACAACCTCAGGAGCAACAGACGGCATCACCTCTCTGCGACTCGATAGCTACGATCAAGGCTGGCTCATCGACGCAGCAACCCTCTGCCAGCAGGCACACTGCACCAAGAATCCCGACGGAACCTACCGTATTACGCTCGCCATGGTTTACAAAGGACAACAATCACTCGCCATTGGTGGTGCAATCAGCGGCGCAACCTTCCTGACTATTACGACAATTTTGATCGTACAAAAAATCAGGAGGCGTCGTGAATAAACGAGCTATTCTCGTCTTCGTCGCCATTGCCCTTGCTGTTATGCTGCCGCTCCTCGGTGCCGGGTATATTCAAACTCTTGATATGCCATGGGGGCCGCACCTCGTGCCTGTTGATGCAACAAAGTACACTTACCCGCTCCACGTCGTGATCGACAGTCTTTCGCAGCTCGTGCCAGGCTGGGTTGTGCAAAAAATCATCCTGCTTGGCGTCATTATCGGCGCTGGACTCGGTGCATTCTTGCTTACAAAACAGCTGCGCCCAAAACAAGTGGAGTGGGTATATTATTTTGCAGGATTACTCTACGTGTTTAATCCATTTTTCTATACCCGACTTATAGCCGGGCAGTGGCTTGTCCTTCTGGGCTACGCGCTACTGCCATGGGCGATTCGATCAGTCTATATATTTATTGCGTCTCCAAAGTTCAAAACAGCCTGGCCTGTCGCGATATGGATGGCTGCAATTGGCCTCACCTCGATTCACACCATTGGCATTGCACTACTAGCAAGCCTCACACTCGTCATCTACGCCGGGCGCACGCAGTGGCAGGAAAAGCTCAAATGGACGACCCTCATCGGCCTCAGCTGGCTTGCTATCAATAGCATATGGCTCACTCCACTCCTTCTTGGCCACTCATCGGTAACCGCAGAGATACTCAACTTTTCAACAAGCGAAATGAACGCCTTTGCGACACATGGCACGATCTTGAATAGTCCACCACTCAGCGCTGCGTTACTGACTGGTTTTTGGGCGGATAGCTTCAATCGATACATTCTGCCATCGCAGCTACCAATATGGTGGCTAGGTGCTGCAATTATTGCGGGCGTTATTATTACAGGCATTGTAGAAACCATTAAAAAACGTGACAAGCTCGGCATTGCCCTGCTCGCCACTGGCATTCTGGCCTGGCTTCTCGGAATCGGCGTCGCCTGGGTAGTCTCGAAGCCCCTTACCGAGCTTCTGATATGGCTCCTGCCCTACTACAATGGCTACCGCGAGCCGCAGAAGTGGCTCATGCTCCTGACGCTTGTCTATTGCTACTTTGCTGCAGTTGGCGCGCAGCAAATCTATCAACTACTTCAGTCACAAAGATCAACTTGGACGCACTATGCAACAATCAGTCTCATATTCGCCGCACCACTCCTCTTTGCCGCCACGTTACCATGGGGCGCCGCCAATCAACTGCACGCCAGCTCCTATCCGGACGAATGGCAATCGGCCAGGTCATACCTTGATACGCACACAGACAAACACACCCAGGTAATCGTGCTACCATGGCATATGTACCTTCCTGTCAGCTTCACTCAGCGAGTAGTTGCCAATCCGGCCGGATACTACTTTAACCAAAAGATGATTACAGGTAATAATTACGAGCTACCGGGCGTAGCGCCGCAAAATCAGACAGCACTTACAACCTACATCAATCGAAATACGCCGTACGGTCGCAGCGACTTTAGCAGTGAACTTCAGGAGCATAACATTCACTATGTTCTCTTACTAAAAGAAGCTGACTGGCGCGACTACGCGTGGCTGGCTGATCAATCCAACCTGCAGCCAGTCGTCACAAATGAAAAATTAATCCTATACAAGGTAGAGAGGAATCAATCATGACAAAATCACTTGACGGCATTAATCGTCAGCCAATTCAGCACGACATCTACCTTGCCAAGCGACGACTCGACAGCCACCGACAACCTGTCATTTCATTGCAAAAACGCCCGCCGCAAAAGCTCGATACTGTCCTTTCCGACATCGATTTATCGCTCAAGCAATCGCCGCAAAAAACCGAACTCGTTGTTAACTTTTCGAAGCGCTTTTCACTGCGCGCAAGCGTCTCGATTGTCGTTCAATATGTCCTGATTGCCGCCATCGCCGTCCTTGCTGCCTACAGTACAAATATCGGCCAATGGTTCGTCCTTGCACTTGCTATCTACGTCTTCGTGACCAAGCAGGATTCACGGCTTACCTACGGCATTGCGCTGTTCGTCCTAGCGTCCGTTCCGTTCTTCCAAATCCTCAATCAAACAGGGGTCGCAAACAACATGGCAGTCTACGTTTTTGAACTTTTAGTGCTCGGAACTCTGCAGTCTCTCAGGGAACTAAAATCCGCACGTAAGCATGATGAATGATAGAATTAGATATGTGATGTTAACGTTAATGTGCGAATGAAAGGGGTAAATTTATGGCTTATAAAAGTAACCAGATCGTCGCAAAAGGAGTGTTCGCAATAGCAGCTGTCGCACTCGTCGGTGCAACCACAGCAGCATATGCGGTCACGAATCCAACGAACAACTCAACTAGCGGATATGGGGGAAATGAAACCGCGATTAGTGCATCAAAAGATTTCGATGCCGACTTCACTGCTTATACGGCAGCGTTCAGCAAAGATGTCGCTCAACTATCACTACAGGCACGAGCACAGCTTGACGCTCGTGGTGATGCGCAAATCGCCCAATTCGATAGTAAGTTTGCAAGCGGCACGACCGGTCTAAATCAGACAGTCGCAAGCGCGTCTGCAAAATTCAGAACGGATGTTGCAAGTGCACTAAACTCTGGCGAAAGTAAGGATCAATTCATTGATTCATTCAACCGCGCAAAAGCTGAGTATTTCAACTCGCTTGACGCTGCAAAGAATGACTTCGCAGCAGTCGTTAGCAACCTCGGCCACAATTCAAATGTCGCCAAGGACCAGTTTATCGGTGGGTTCAATAGTAGCCGTGATGCATACGGCAACAAACTCGAAATGGCAAAGAATACCTTTGCAGATCGTGTAACGAACGGGTAACAAAAATCTAACAACTATAAAAGCACCGGCGTTCGTCGGTGCTTTTATACCCCTTGAGTAAACAACTGAGAAGTGCTACAATTTGTACTGCTAATGGGATGTCGCCAAGTGGTAAGGCACTGGGTTCTGGTTCCAGCATTCGGGGGTTCGAATCCCTCCATCCCAGCCAAGAAAAAATACCTACGTCGCAAGACATAGGTATTTTTTCTTGCCATGACGAGGATTCGAGCCCCCGGTTTTGCAGAGCAAAACGAACGCGGGATTCGGCGCGGTGCAGTGAAATTCTGAAAAAGTTTACTTTTGCCAGAATAAGCAAGTGAAGGAGCGAAACAAAGTGAAGCGACACCCCTCCCTAAAAACAAATAGCTCCCGTCAACCGACGTGGAGCTATCTGCTCGACATTAGTCAGTTGACGGGAGCGGAATATCGGACACTGGAGCCATAGTCCGCTTGACACCCTGCACTAGCAGGGCCAACTCACCACGAAGCGGCTCGACCTCAACACGGTAGTCGTCGTCAACGGCGCAGAGCGCGAGGATAAACTTTGCGTAGTACAAATCCCCTGCCCTGAGCGCTTTCGCCGCCAAGGTAAGCAACTCACCCGGACCATACTCCTTCTTCTGATCGACGAAATCATCAATAGATGGGGTTTCGATATACTCAACAACCAACCGATTCCAGCGCATTGCATGCCAATGCATACGATCAGCATCATTGAGTACCTTGTGCAAATGCGACCAGCAGGAAAGGCTCAGGCGTCGGTAGCTTCGCTCCTGAAACCAGTTTTCATGTTCACATTCATCAAGCTCCACCCTTTCAACATAAAAAACGCGCAGTTCGTCGATCAGGTCTTTATCAAACCCATAGGCAAGACGCCCGAAAAGGTCGTCAAGATACGCTCCTGCTTTGCGCGCTATCTCTTCCCGCAGTGCCACCATATCGATCCTGAGCGGCTCCACTACGTATGGCAATGCCGTATCCAGGAGCATGTAGGCCCTGAGGAGATCTCGCCATGACCGATCATCATTCTTGAGATGGGAGCGGATCCGTTGCCGTACGCCAGCATCATAACTGGCCACCCGAACAAACTTTGCCCACTTCTCAACGCCGTTGTCCGGAAGGTAATCATCGGGCAGCTCGGAAAGCATATCAAGAATCTCCGAGATATTTAGCTGCTGAATAAGCCGCTGATCATCATCCTTGATCGCAGCGAACTGATCGAAAATATTCGTAACCAGGCTTGAGCAGACTGCGTCCCTACGAATTCGAGCCCACCAATCCAGACGCGCCTGTCGCGCCTGCAACTTCCGTTGACGATGCTGTCGCCATCTGTATCCGACGATGCAAAGAACGAGAACGGCGACAATAACTCCGATAATCCAAAAATACATTTCTTCTTCCTCTCACGAGTAGTAAGATAACGATATATATTTTACCATCAAATATTTGTTTTCGCAATCTCCTCACCCAGTCAGCCTCCCTAGTAGTCACCTTGAAACGAACAAGTCGGTCAGCTTTCATCAGCGCCAAACCGCTGCATGACATACTATCTACAGCAATCAATTTTCTCGTATTCAGAACTTTATCCTGCCACCCTCAACTATCCGTCAATACAACTTGACCACATTATACGGATATTGTATAATAAAAATAGTAAATTGCTATTAATAAAGCATTGGAAAATCATGCACGAACAGATAGTTCAAACTGAGCAAAATCAAGAGACAGACAAATCTTCGTATGTGCGTCGGCTAATCGGCGCTACTGCAGCTTGCCTAGTCTTTTCTGCGTGCGCAAGCGAACCCAACCCTTCGCCCACTCCCACTACAGTTCCAGCG
Organism: Candidatus Saccharimonadota bacterium; assembly: GCA_032153715.1. Classification (GTDB taxonomy): domain Bacteria; phylum Patescibacteriota; class Saccharimonadia; order Saccharimonadales; family Saccharimonadaceae; genus SEAL01. The sequence goes on from JALDYR010000001.1 coordinate 160,025, forward strand.
GCCGTCGAGTTCAATCGACCACCTAGCGGAGAGTACTTCTTAGATAGTCCAGATCAATACTATGATAACCTCAGAAGTACACTAGAACTCACAGACGACCCCACGGCAATAAATAATATCGAGCGACTCCTGCAGACACCCATCGCGCAGTGGCTCAATAGCTCAATCGACAGCACGCGTCAGGCTATTGAAGAAAACCTCTCTCAAAGTAAACAAGAAAAAACCATTCCCGTCTTTGCCGCCTACAACATACCCGGGCGAGATTTAGGTGGCGAAGCACGCGGCGGGCTAGCTAACGCGACTGAGTATCGCGACTGGATCACAGCTGTCAGTGACACAATCGGGAATGCATCGTCAGTTATAATCCTCGAGCCCGACGCTCTGACCGGCATACCGCAAATGGATAACGAGCAAAAGCGCGACGAGCGACTCGCGCTACTACGAGGAGCCCTTAATACTTTCGAAAACAACAACCCCAATACCGCAGTATACCTCGACGCCGGACACAGTAAGTGGCTTGGGTCGGACGCGCTCGTCCAGCTCCTACATCAAGTAGATCCCACCAACACTCTCGTTGGCGGTATCGCGCTCAACGTATCAAACCAGCGACCGGAATCAGAAGTGCGCGCCTATGCTGATGAAATTTCACAAAAACTTGGTCGCAATCTATACGTCATAATTGACAACTCTATGAACGGCGCACCTCACACCGCCGACCTACTACAGTGGTGTAATGTCAAAGGTGAACACATAGGATCGCTCGAAGACCTGACCTACAATCGAAATCAACTTGTTGAAGAAATATTTATCAAAGCGCCTGGCGAATCTGATGGCCGCTGCGGCGAAAGTACAGAGCCGTCGGGTGAGTTCGACCCTCAACTACTCCTAAAACAAGTTTCAGATCAATAAAATACCCCATTCGACTAGGTACCCACCTTCCCCTTTTTGGCCATAGTGACAAATAGCACTATAATAAATATAGCGGGAGGTATCGAGAGGATGACGATAAGCTCAGAGATTATTAACTCCTTCTTTGACAAATACCCATTACGCCAGTACAAGAAGGGGCAGGTATTCATTCTTAGCGGCGAACGATCAGATTATCTCTACCTCCTTACTCAAGGACGGGTAAAAATGTACGATATATCCTATCGGGGTGACGAAATTATCCTTCATGTCTATAAATCTCCAGGACTTTTTCCTGTATCGCACGCCATCACACAGACCAATAATCGCTACATATACGAAGCCGACTCTGACACTACGGTGCGCCGCGCACCTATTGCCGAGGCGCGAAAATTCTTAAAATCAAGTCGTCTGGTTGCCTTTGATTTACTAAAACAGTTATACGAACGTGTTGATCAGCTTCACGAACGCGAAACACTACTTATGTCGGGTAGTGCAAAAGGACGCCTACTATATGAGCTTTTAACACAATGTCGTCAATTTGGCGCTACAAAAATCGATGGCGGCTTTCAAATCAGCCTAAGCGAGAAGGATCTTGGCGCCCATGTCGGTCTGTCACGCGAAACTGTGAGCCGAGAAGCGAAAAAACTTGAACGCAAAAAACTCATTCACGTCGACCGCAAAACTATATTTATCCCCAGTGCCATCCGTCTAGAGCAAGAATTACGCCAACTACCATAACTATTTTAGAAAAGGAAAAGGGAGGCCAGGAACTTCAATAAAGAAGCTCCAGACCTCCCGATCTACGAACTTATGAGGTTATCATTAAGTCGCAGACGGTGAAACGACGCTGTTCGTTCGCTCCACTTTGTTCCAACCAACCACTCTGCCCTTGATCACCCTGATAAGCGATGCATAGAGCAGGTAGGCCCGAAGCGGCTCGTAAATCAACCGGTAGATTGGTACCACCAGTAGATGCCACGACTTTTCACGCACCATCGCGATTGCAATAATCGAGATGACCATGTGAATCATTGCTACGAATGTCGCAAACAGCGCAACACTCTGCCAATTACCATCTATAATGCTCAGCGCCGCCACTACAACCGTTAGTGGCATAAAGAGCAGCGGTACCAGCAGTGAAAGCAATGCGTATGGCAAAGCCACCATACCCAACATTTTATACCGCGGTCGCAAGATCATTTTGTGATGCTTGCGAAGCGCTTGGATATTCCCATACGTCCACCGCAGACGTTGCTTGGCGAGACTCCGAATAGTCATCGGCGCCTCTGTCCATGCAACAGCGCGGTTCTCTTGAGCTACTCCATATCCAAGGTGTTGGATAGCTAGCGTCAGATCTGCATCTTCCGCCATCGTCTCCTCAGAGTACCCACCGGCCGCAAGTAGCACCTCTCGACGCCAGGCAGCACATGCACCCGGTACGATCGAAATTGCTCCAGCAAACCCTTCTGCCATGCGTGTCACGCAGATGCCCGAGATATATTCAAGACTCTGCCACGCAGTCAGAATGTTGCGGCGATTGCCGACCTTAATATGACCTGCAACCGCGCCTATCTGCTTACCTTTGCGGTTTCGTACCACGAAATGACGAACCAGCATGCGAATCGTCTGCGGTTCAAAAATCGTGTCGCCGTCGAGCGTCACGACAATCTCACCTTTCGCGTACTTGATCCCTCGGTTGCTCGCTGATGACTTGCCTCCATTCGGCTGATCATACACTCGAAGCCGTAGCCAGTCTCGTGCATACTCTTGCAAAATAGAGAGCGTGTCATCCGTTGAGCCGTCATTGACGACGATCACTTCCAGCTGCGAAGATGGATAGTCACTTGCCCGAAGCGCGGAAAGTGTTCTTTGAATCACCACTTCCTCGTTATAGACAGGTAACACTACGCTAACAAATGGCCACTCCTCGTCAGAGAAAGCCGGCCACTTGCGACGCGTTTGCACATATTGATTTGCGAGCGCCAGAAAAACGTAGAATATCGACATAATTGTCAGAGACCCTACGCCAAACCAGAACAGCCAACCAACAAGCTTGTTTGGTATAACCCAAATAAGCTGCAATGCGCCTAGCGTTGCACGATCGGCAATTGTCGGCGGTACATCTTTTATAGGCATGTACTCCGACGGGATCAACGGCGCAACAGTTGAAAACGTATAGCCCTGACTTTTAGCCTGAGCAATAAGTGTCTCAACCATCTTGACCGTTTCAGATCTATCGCCGCCACCATCATGCATCAGCACCACGTGACCACGACCATCGAGCGCCGGAACCTCAATCGATTGACCCGGCTGATAGCCCCAGTCGCGCGTGTCGACATCCATATCGATATGCAGGTACCCCAACTGTTGCGACTGCAAAAGTGCCAGCGCATTGTTGTCGGGATCCCCTTCAGGGATACGGAATAGGCGAGTCGCATACCCTGCTGTCGCCCGGAGAACATGGTCGGTACCGACTAGCTCCTCGCGGTTACGAAGATCCGTGTTGGTATCGAAATCGAGGTGAGTCATGGTATGATTTGCTACCAAATGCCCTTCTCGAATTGTTCGCTCCAGAACATCAGGATGCTTGACAGCCGATTTACCGATAACAAAAAATGTTGCCGGTACCTTCTCTCGCGAAAGCAGGTCAAGAAGCTCTGGGGTATAAAGAGCGTCTGGGCCATCATCGAATGTTAGCATCAGCTGATGGTCCGCGGGGCGACCATAGCTTTCCATCGCGTATGGACTCGTGCCGATCTGCTCTTTCTCTTCTTCGGTTGCAGCACGAAGTACTGCGTTTGTGTACGGATCAACCAAGTATGACTCATCAGGGTCATGCTTGATCAATACTACCCGGTTCAGAATCCCATCTTTTACATCACCAATCAAGGGAATATCCTCCACCTGTGCGCTTTCAAGCACTTGGTGAGGATAATTCCGATCCTGATTGAGTGGAGGTGTCCATATAGGAGCGATTGCGCCTGGAGTCATCCAAGCAGCAATTCCCATCAGGACAAGTATCGCGCATGCAGTGCCAAACACTACATACTTCCACCGCCTTCCGGTGGGATCATAGAAAATAGGGAACGATGGCGACGCCATCGCACGATGAATTTTCTTCACTTGAGTACCCTTTCAGGGTCGTGCAGGCGGACGCCATGTTGGAATGTTAATGAACGGAAACCTAATGGATGTGAATCCATAAAGGCACCACCTGTATCATATTAGGGGCTACTCACATTAGTCTGTGAGATAACTAACACTTTACAATAAATCACATAATAAGGCAATTATTGTTGTAATTATAGAATTTAATGATATTTATAATTCAGCTAATAGCCTTGAGATAAATCCAACTATTTGTTTCTTACCGTAACGTGACCAGGCGTGGGCGCCCCCTGCCTTCTAAGTGTTCTTGCCGCAACCGTGTCGAAGCCAAAGTATTCCTGAATTTCAAATAGTAAATAGTAGCCAATAAACAGGCTGATCAGGTTACTAAGTAGTGTCACAACGTCAAATACCAGTATCAATCCCACCACCGTAAATACTGCCTCTATTATCAGAGTGATAAAAAGGTAGTCCCAGCCACGCCTTAAATGCTCTCGTAGTGGAGTTATCGCCATGCAAAGTAACACCGTAATCGTAACAAATGTCACGAACGAGATTAAGACAACGACTAATGCCAGGCCAGAAAGTACCGTCCCGAACGCATCTCCGGCGAGCGACATCAGCCCACCAGCAAACAAGGCAGCTGATAACGCAGTAAGCGCGCCTAGCGCCCCCAGAACTGCACCAATTCCCGCCAACCACCACGAGTTGTACGCCAGCCATTTACGTCCACCCTCTGGTAAATGCGGCATGCTTTTAAACCAAGTTGCCACCGTGTTCTCTAACTTACGTATCGAATCCATGTGCCCTCTCCTTGTCTATATACTCTCAGCATACGCTCAGGAGAGAGAAGCTGCAATCTATTTTTTCACAGAACCCTTAAGAGAATCTAGCCGTGGCCACATCCCCCAACTTGCCCAAATCGCCAGAACACCAAGCGCACAGCTATAGAGCGTCGCCCACCAACCGACAGGTAATTCTAGTTTTGTACCCAAAAGACCAACGTTGCCAGTCTGTACATCTGCAATATTTAACCAAATTGTAATGCCCAACCATAGCAGCGGAACCAACCAACCGCACAGCATACTAATGACACGCATTAGTGGACTCGTTCGCATCCGTAGTAAAAACGGCAAAGCAAAAACCTCCGCAACAACGATCAAACACGCAATTACCGTCCCAGCGCCAGCTCCTCCTGGCAAATTAAAACTCTCGATTAGCGGAATAAATTCCTCAAAGCTAAATAACTGCGCCACCACCATCATTGTCAGGATACCAGCATAGAACAATGCGATCGTTCGAATATGCTCCGTCTTTACGTCTGGAGCGGGTGTTGGTACGGCAAACATCTTCATAGACTCAGTATATCGTAGCTAATCCACAGAAAACGTTGTTATTTTCGTCATTATGCTTGCGCTTGAGAGCGTGGTCATATATTGTTAAGGACAGCGAAGGTTACGAAAACAAAAACAACTCCAAAAAAAATTGTTGTGACTGATCGCTCTACGATAACCCACCACAACAGAATACCCCGAGATTTCTCGGGGTATTCGCTTTTCAATAATTATCCTAGTCTGCTTTAAATGAGTTGTCGGCACGCCATTTAGCGATTGCTGCGTGATTACCACTCAGCAGCACTTCCGGCACTTTCATGCCGCGAAAGTCTTCGGGGCGGGTATACTGGGGAAACTCCAGTGTCTCACCATCACTAAAGCTTTCGATTGCTGCACTCGTCTCGCCACCAAGCACGCCGGGAATTAAGCGCACAATACTATCAATAATCGTCATCGCCGGCAGCTCGCCGCCCGTCAGGACATAATCACCAATGCTTACTTGTTCGTCCACCAAGCTAACGATACGCTCATCATAGCCTTCGTAGCGACCACAAATAAAGATATAGCCGCTTCCGCCATCAGCCCACTCCTGTGCCGTCGCCTGCTTCCAGCGTTGCCCACGAGGCGTCATAAGCAGTACTTTTGCCGTCGGGTCATTCTCTTTTGCTTTTTCAACCGCCGCGAATAACGGCTCTGGTTTTAGTAACATGCCATCACCACCACCATAGGGCGTATCATCCACCGTTCGACGAGGACCAAGGCCAAATTCACGCAGATCAATCGTCGACAGTTCAACGATGTTATCCTTTTGCGCCTTCCACATCATAGAGTTCTCAAAGACGCCCGTAAACATCTCTGGAAATAGCGTTATAACTTGCAATTTTCTCATCTGTACCAGTGTACGGCAGATTGACTTCTTTGTAAATATATATTAGAGTATGTACAGACCGTTTGACCACCAACTGTAAGGATTCTCAGTGGCTATCATCATCAAGTTGCTCCTTGTACTTGCCGGCACCGCTCTGATTATTGTCGGACACTCAAACAACGGCTTCAACCTCATTGCAGTCGGGATCGGTATTGTTGCACTAGGAGCATTCTTGCTTTTTTTGAGCGCCATTCGCGCATCCCACTAAACCAACTCAGCCCACAAAAAGGGAAAGTCCGCCGTCGAGTCCCGCTCCGGCACCACTCCTTCGGTGGGCTTTCTTTTATATCTATCACCTGTATTGACTTGCTTACCAAAGCCTGGTGCAATATAAACATCCCTACTCACCAAGGAGACATCATGTGCAGTATGGAAGTAAGATTGACGAGAGGGCGAGAAGTAATACGCGCTAACTCCCACTCAGAGCTCGTCGACGTAATAGCCCACCGATTGGATGTCGAGAAAAAGAAGCTGCGCGACCGCTACATTTTAATAATCGTCGCAGTCCCGCTTCTGTTTTTTATTCTCGGTGCTCAATTCTTTGTTGCCCTCTGTGTCTTCTGGGCAGCGGCAGAGCTTTTCCTCTATAGGCGCGGCGAACGAGGACCGATCAGATGCATGATTGCTCGCCACCGCGACTGTCAGACCTGGGAAGCAAAACTATGCATCATACAAGCCGGAGATTCATATCTCTAAAATTGACTAGGTGGAGTTTTGCTATTACTGTATAGATGTATGCAGTCCCGCATACCCTAAATGAAGGAAGTCATGGACGACAAACTACAGCAGTATGTCGCTGGGGGCGTCGACATCTCGGAGAGTGGCGCGAAAGCGCTACTTCAACTAGAACAAGACAACCCAGGTCTAGGGCAAGCCGCAATCGTTGGTTACGCCCTAGTCGCGCTACTTCAAATGGAGAACCTCCACAGAGAGATTGAACGACGCATAGCCGTCGTCGCACTCGACATGGACGGTGATCCGATCGGCACGTACGTCGAAGTAGCACTCTCAGGCCTCCCGGCCTAGCACCTTCCCTGAAGTCCGGAAATCCCGGCCACACCCTACCCTCGCACCGGGGGTAGGGTTTTTCATATCCAAACAATATTATTGACCATATTAGATAAAAATGGTATTATTCGTACGATTATGTCACCCGACCGAAGAACAACCAAACCTACCCCCGAAGAACGTATCAAGAAAACAATTGAAGACAGTATTGATACCCTGACTGGCGAACGATACGCGCTCAGTAAATTCGAGGTAACTATTGACGAAGATGTAGCCGCGCAAATTGGTGAAGCGATTAGTCGTCGCGACAGCAAAGCCATCAGCGAGCCATTCGATCCGGTTTTGCAGTCAATCGAACGAGAATACGAAGATGGCGACGTCAGCGAAGTCCAAGCGACACTCGATGCAAAGCTAGCCGAACTTCCGTCTCAACCTGAAAACATCCTAGCTGCGCTCACCAATCAGCAGTCTCGGCTTGAACTGGACGAAGCTATCACGGTCACAAATGACAACCTCGGCCTTACCCCGACCGAATACATGCGCCTGCTTGAAACAATTCTCATTGCAGAGACTCCAGAAAATGTCGACCTCTCTGACACGTTCCGCAAAAATCCAAAGCGTTTCCGCCATACGCCATACGGCCTCTATGCTCGCGCCGTAACAGCGCTTGATCACATAGCGACGCAGCGTCTCGGCGTCCGATCACTCCGTGAAGGTATTACGAATGACAATCCCGCAGCTCTTGCCGACTACTTCAAACAAGCAGCAGAGACTAAACTTGCGCAAAACATCCTTGGTAATCACTATGACTCGATTCTCGACGAAACTTCATACCAAAAAGCCGGCGAATTGCGCTATCTCCTTGGCGAAAATGAAGTACAGGGTGAAATTGAAAAGTTTGAAATCCTTGACTGGACGATATTGCCTGGCGATGAGGACTCTCGTGACGTCGCCCGTAAATCGATCCGCCACGCTGTCGAGTCATCGTCAAAGCGTCGTGACCTCGAAGATTGGGACGAAAGTCGCGTTGATATCATTTTCGAGATCGCCGATCTTGGTCACGAGCGAGGCCGTCAGCCGGAAGTATATATTTCTAACACCTTCAAAAGCGGTGCTGGTGTATACGTTGCCGTCTCGCTCACTCACCCGCAGGACCCGAACAAGCGCATCGTTATTGCCGACAATCCTCTTTACAGCAATGCAATTTATTTTGTTGACGAGCTGCAAACGGAACGCGACGAGTCAGGTCAGCAGTACGGCTGGCAAGAGGTTATGGTTTCAAGCAAAAGTGCCGCGCGCGCTCGTGGTGCAAAACGCCGCTATCATGTTGGCAACTGGGAAAACTTTGCTTACAAAATCTGTGACTATGAAGGAAAGCCTGTCGCCGAGACAGAGGATGAAACAATCCATACGCCTCTGAGTGAACCTGTCTACGACTTTGAGGACAGCGAAACTATCGTTGACGATGAAACATCAGAAGCTTCAACCCCATCAGCAACTACCGTTAGGCAGTACGGCAACGCCGCACTTCGCGAAGCGCTTGCTCGACTCGATGCACAGATCACACTCTCTCGCGAATTCCTCCACCAGAGAGACGAATCCTAATTTATTGCATAATATATTATTATATGCTATAATAATATATTAGAGAACATTATGCGTCTCGCACCCTGACAACTATCGATCTACTCTAAGGAGTGGGATGACTAGACCAACGGTCTCAAAGGTGCATAAGCTCGTTCAGCGATACACAAAAGATATTGTACTGCGAGTCGACACTGGCATGCAGATCGACGGAACGAGTGTCTATGGGGCACTACTGAAGCTCCCCGAGCTTGAGGGTGTCGACAAAGACGTCATCAAAAGGTCGCTCAACAGTGCAGCTAACAAGCCTCGCGGATTCGCCTCGCATGTCTGCTCAACGAGCACGCTACTGGCTCCGCAAGGCACACCTATCCACTGCTGCACCTGCGACCCGCAGGACTGCAGCAGGCCCATCGACACGAAGGAAAACTCCGCCATGGCAAAGAAGCGTAAGCGCGAACCGTCACTGAGCGACGAACAAACCGCCCAGCGTCTGAACACGATCCTGAAGGAACTGAATCGGCGCCACGGCGACACTGTCACATACGACAGCGCCGCCCTCGCGTCCGAGGAAATCGCCGACATCATCGGTAGCACGAAGACCAAGTCCACTGCATGGTTCGAACGCCTGAAACTGCTTGGAGCAGCTATCAGCGAGCCCCGGAAGCACGCGGCGATCGACACCACCCGGCAGCTCTCCCTAGAGGCAGTATCCTCCATGGAAGCAGCGTTGCGGCTGTCGAAGCGCAACGCGAACATGAAGCGGGCCACTAGCACTTCGAGCACCACAGCGGCAGCAGTTCCTGTTTTCGTCGAGCCGGCGGCCGAGCCGACCGAATCCACGCCCGTCGTGGAGACCCTGGCGAGCGAGCTCACAAAAGACCAGCTGATCGAGGTGATGATTCTGAAGATCCAGTCTCTCGAGACTCGGGTTTCTGACCTCACCAAAGAGAAGGAGGAGCTCGAAACAGCCGTTCAGCAGCGTCTCGACGAGGCAGCTGAACAGCTAGAGGCTCTTCGCGAAAAACTCGCCGAGTCCGAGCGGACGAATGTCGCTCTCGTCGAGACCAGCAACAAAGTTGATCTCAATACGATCAACCGCATTCGCGGTCTGGGGATCGACATCTAGTAGTAGCAAAGTCAGGGACACCCCCTGCGTTCGTTTTGAGCGCAGGGGTTTTCCTTTTTACGACACTTTTATTCACCAACAACCACAAAACCACCCATATTACAGGGTGGTTTCATAGACATATAAGGCTCTCAAACCTGGTGTAGGGTTTGCTCGCATAGAGCTTTTTTGGTTCTCGCAGTTCTAAGAGTGTTGTGCTTCGAACTGTTTATGATTATATATCAAGATCGTCGAGTTCGGCAAGCTCTTTTCGAGAGTTTTTCGCGTATGTCGACTCGTTTTCCACAGTTTCATCTGTAGAGTTTTTCACAGGCTCGTCACCACTGTCGTCTGATGATATCGTATAGTTTTCACGGTCGTCATCATTATTGACAATCTTTAGGTTATAACGCGCATCATTCTTGGTGCCAAGCGCACGAAGAAGCGTCCGAAGACTTTGAGCGGTCACACCGCGTTTGCCGATAACACGCCCGAGATCTTCCGGGTTTACAGTCAACGAAAGGAGAACTCCTTTTTCATCGATAATCCGTTCGACAATCACGTCATCCGGATGTCCAACTAAGGATTTTACGATATATTCTACAAATTGCTGGTCTATTGTTGACATCTCTAGCCCTCCAGTGCCTGCGGTCACTACTCACTAATATCGTAACTTCATTATAGCACGACGAGCACTTTCAAGCATAAGCTAGGCAACAGAGCTAAGCCACTTTGGCGTCCGGCCAAAATCATGTATCCATGCCCAGTTCACCGTTCCGCCACCCACTAACGGCGGGCAAAGAACCGAGCCGCTATTTGGGAAGCCAGTTGCATATTGAGCCGCCGTTAACGAATCAGTTACATAAAACGCCTTGCCACTCTTGCTCTTTCCGATAACCGCAAACGCCGTCTGAGCATCGTTCACGCAGTACAGCATTGCACTATTCGACACATCATAACTTCCTTGGCTGACTTTAAAGTCAGTAATCAAATTCAGTTGATTCCAGGCAGGGAATCCGCTACCCTCGGCATTATAAAGTTTTAATTTCTTTGCTAAGCTCGTCAGATCACTCGCTACAGCCGTATCGTTTGCACGATTTTGCACGCCGTTAAACGCCACGATCGTAATGGTGGCAAGAATCCCAATCACGACAATGACAATCAATAGCTCGACAATCGTGAACCCTTGTCGCGATTGCATCCCTATATCTACACTAGTTGCCATTTGCCCCCTTTAGCTCAATCGTGGCGCCAGTCTGCTCAGACTTGTACCATACACTGTATCGAATACACACCGACTCACTCGGAGCAACTGTCGCATTGTCACATTGCGTACCATCTGTCATCCATGACTTATATGTATAATGCCCACTCGTCATTCCTCCGACATAGCCAATGAATGAGCTTTGTGAATTGGTCGTACCAGGGGCTAAAAATATTTCACGGTTCGTGACCTTAAGAAGGTTTGTCATTGTTGCGTCAATCTGAGAGGGATTAAGGCGGTCAATGCGAGGATAATAGCCATTATCTACGTAAAACATTTCCATCAGTTTCATGACCGACTTCAGGTCGCTAACACGCTCGCCATCTTTTGCCCGTGCCTGCACCCCATTGAACGCCACAATAGTAATTGCAGCCAAAATACCGATCACCACGATAACAATGAGCAGTTCGACAATTGTGAATCCCTGTTTATTTTGCTTATGCATATTGCTATCATAGTATCATTTCCTCACCCCTGTTGCATAGCAATGTTTATTCATGATTTTATAGAAATATATTGACATTTTATCAAACTTATGTTAATATGTTTACATCATCGTCAGATTGCCTGGCGCGCACATTCACCCCATCGAGAGGATCATCATGCCGAAGAACGTCACCTGCACCCTCACGGCCGAAGACCACAACGAGCGGCGTCGCGTAGCCAAGGCTAAGCAGCGCGAGAATTCCCACGCCAAGGCACAGGGCAAGCTCCGCGTCGCGCCGACCAATCGACGCAAGGTCGAGGGCACGGCAAACGCCGTGTTCGACGACGTTGTCGAAGCCATCGCCACTGTCCACCCCAAGGCCGACCGCAAGACCGTCCACGACTACGTCGCCGTCCTGACGCACGACGCAGAAGGCATCAAGCCGGTACTGTCCCAGCAGCTCAAGCAGACCATCGAACGAAGCTTCGTTCGCTCCTGCGAAAGACGCGATGTGGTCGTCGGTACTTTGCCCGGACAGAAGGAGTCCTTCTTCCTGAAGCAGTGCCAGCGACGCCTGATGTACGCCTGATCTCTCAACCCCGCCCCGCAGCAATCCAGCTGCGGGGTTTTCCTTTTTCATGCCAAACAAAAAACGCCCGAGATGGGCGTTTTTCTAAAAGAGAGTGATTTACTCTGCTGATTCCTCAGCTGGAGCTTCTTCTGCAACTTCTTCTTTTGGCTGGTTCTTGCGAAGCTTTTCAGCGTTACGGATATCTTTACTCTTTGGAGTAGATTCCTTGACCCACTTAGGCAACGTAACGCCAGCATCTTTGAGGAGTTTTACAACTCGTGGTGATGGCTGAGCGCCGTTATCTAGGTATTTCTGTGCTGTTTCTACTTGAATCTTAGATTCCTTAGTGTGTGGGTTGTAGCTTCCCACATAAGCGACTACACGACCACTGCTTGGGTGGCGCTGAGCTTCTTGTACCGCCACACGATATACAGGATATCCTTTGCGGCCGACACGTTGCAAACGAATTGCGAGCATAAAAATTAAACTTCCTTTATTAAAACTTCTTAGACTTTTATTAAGTTCTTGACCAAGTGTACACTGTTTTGACCTCTACGTCAATCTATAAACACCTTAAAACCTTACAGGTAACTCTCGCGTGTACGTCGTCACAGCTCGAACATCACTCTTGCCCTGCTGATAGAGCCATAGATACGAATCGGCGCGCAGATTAAAGACTTCCGCCGGCTGATCTTCTGTTGTTGCAGCAGCGCCCACTAGACCAGCTGTACGGCGAAGCAACAAGAAGTTTGACATCACTGGACCGTTAACCGTCAGGCGCTTATCGCACAGGCTCGTTGTTAGTGCTGTTTCAACTTCACAGGTCTTGATGACACCAATCGGGTTCCTGAGGGCGTCACTACCGTCAGTACCAGCTGGCGTATCAGCCGGAGCCTTGGCAATCAGCCAACTGTCAACATTCGTGACATTACTATTGATCGTAATGTTCTTTGCAACAATAACCAGCTGTGGAATTTGCGTAAGATCACTATAAGCCCCGGACGCGTATTTGATATCGCCAGCAATCGTCACCGTACCCTTCGGCACACTGATAACAACTGATTTGCCCTTTGGAAGCGTACTGACATTAATCGTCAAGTCGCCTGTCGGCTTGTTATATCGGCCACTCTCGAGACTCCTATCCGAAGACCTAATAGTAAAGCTGTTTTCAGTCGTAAATGTCTTTACCGTCTTCATACCGTTCATAAGCGCCACGGCTGTATCTGGGATCACCCCAAGGCTACTTGAACCGCTAAAGTTGCCATACTTACCTGGAATATTCACAAATGTCAGCTTACTCCACTGCGCCTGGTCATTCGTTGTCGAGCTATGGCCGCCCTGCAAGCCAGAGGCAGTCGCGAAACCGCTCACTTCGCCAGGGGCATAAGCGTCATACTCGGTCCAACTACCAAATGACTTATTAACCGTACCGCCAAGCACTGATACACTCGTGCGAATCAAACTATGCAGGATATTCGGAGCAACCGGGTCATTGGCAAAACTGCGACCGACCGAAAGGTCACCACCATAAATGTTCACCTTCGGCTTCTTGCCTACACTGATACAGCTGGCAGTGCTGTGACGATTTGTCGGACTAGCGTTTAATGTTGGCGGCGCGATGTACATCATAAAGCAATACTTTGTTCCGCTTGCGGCGTCGATCGGCAGTTGGAATGCGTTGCTGCGAACAACCGTCTTTGCATTTGCTGCAAATTGCTGCGTATTTTGGAATTTATCGACGTCAAACAAGCTCGCCTTACTTCGACCGCCGAGCGCTGTAATCATAGCGTCAGGTGTCGTCGACTCTTTCAATGCGCCTTCCGAGATTGGCGCTGTGCTAACGCCAGGATTCACCTTGACACCATACGTCTTCCAGGTGGCCGGCGCACTCTTATCGCCAGCTCCACCGCGCGTGTTTTGGACCGAGTAATTAACATTGACGATTTCGCCCGGCTCGGCAGGGCCATTTACATCCCTCGATACAGTAGGAACGAGGTTGAAATCAATGCGATTCACTGTCGTACAGGCACCGTCACCGCTGGTTTTCTCACCGCCCCGCTCCGAAGCCGGGATGGACTTGGTTTCATAGCAAATCTTTGCACCGATTGGCGTATCCCTCTGGATCGTAATCTTTGTCTGGTATGACGTCGCTGTTTTTGTAACTGAAGGTACTGTGCGATTATCCTGATAGCCCTCGCCGCGCTCAAAGCGCCACTGCTCTAGCCAGCTACCAAATTTGTAATCATAGAGTGGTCCAGAACGCGTACCGACAGTTGTCAGCTTTGGCCCTGCCGTACCAGGGGGAGTACCTGTTTTTCCAATCGTATGCGTAAAGGTAACGACATCACCAGGTTGTGAGGTCCTCTTGTCTACTGTCGTCTTTGGGCTAAAAGTAAACGGCACAAGTCGCATAAGATAATATTTCGTATTAATCGTTTCCGTCCAACCAGTCGTAATAACCTCTTTACAGTACTGGTCGTCAGCATGCCCTCGACTGGATGACCTTGAATATTTAATGAGTCGCCCGGTCTCGCCGTCATATGTGTATGTTTCCGATTCGTGCACTCCATTCGAAGAAGGTCCGTGGCCCGTACACCTCTCCGTCGAACTAGTGCGATGATTTTTATACGTCGTTTCGGTCTTTGTAGCAACAACAGTTCGATACGGATATGATCCCGGCGTTTTCGTCCAAATATCATCATCTGCAGCATGCGCAGGGAGACTTACCCCAACCGCGACAACTGTCGCAGCTAATGTAGCAAGCAAGCCGATAAAAACCATTTGCATAAATCCTACAGACGATATTACAAGTCTGGCTGTTTGAATTTTTGTAATCATACCTGTATTGTGCTGCATAACTTTCCTTACTTTACCGTAGCGTCTTTAAGTGCATTGGTAATTTTCGTGCGGATGTCGGCATCCTTCGCATAGACAGTGTCCTTATGAACCACGAGATACGCAGGCGGATTAGAAAGTGACGTTACTTTCGAGAAGGTATTGACTGCGGTACTAGCAACGACGCTCGTGATCTCTTGATCAAAAGCAGTCAGCGTCACATATGAAGAACTATTGGCATTTTCAGCATTTGAATCATTAAGTTCACTACTCGTTAACGGAATAACCTGCTGACTCTCGTTCGTTAACGCAAGTGTTTGTGTTTTATTAGTACCAGTCACTGCGTCTTTCGCGCCAGTACCCCAGAACAAAGGAATTAATTCACGAATAGGATCGACTGACTTCCGCTTGTCGGCACCAGTTGTCACGGTTGTTGCATTATCCGTACCGACACGAGTCGCATTCTGTGCAAGAAACTCTGCAGCCTCACGGCTTGTTCCGCTGTCACCGCCGCTCGTGCTATACGGTGCATGCAACACAGTAGAAAGAGATCCGCCCCTTTCGGTCAGCTCAACGGCAACATAAAATGCTGGGATGTATAAGTCCGTCTTTTCATAATCACTCAGCTCACTATACATAACTGGAACTGGACCACTC
Organism: Candidatus Saccharimonadota bacterium; assembly: GCA_032153715.1. Taxonomy (GTDB): domain Bacteria; phylum Patescibacteriota; class Saccharimonadia; order Saccharimonadales; family Saccharimonadaceae; genus SEAL01. The sequence continues at coordinate 175,758 of JALDYR010000001.1, forward strand.
TGCTGAGCTGCAACTAGCCAGTCTGGGACAGCTATCTTTAGTTTGCGTGCCACCTCACGAAGACGCGTTGCGTCAACTATCACGGCTTTCGAATCCTCTTCGGAAACCTGCTGCTCCTTAGCTTGGCCAAGAAGCGTATCATACTGCTTGGTTGTCAGCTTAGTTTCACCGACTTGGAGTGCTGGAATCTGCGAGTCAGCAGCTTGATTCTGAGAAATAATACGAACTACAAAAAGCAAGCCAGCTATTACCAATATCGTAACAGCCGCAACGGCAGCAATAACAATAAACCTTCGGCTTTTAAGCAGCTTTGCTATACGCTCCTTTTTGTTTAACACACCCATGCCCCATCACCCCTATCGCAAAATGTTACTACAGTTGGCTAAATTATAGCAGAGTAGCCCCTGTAAGCACAAGAACAATAGCGACAAGAAGGAGTCAATTTTATTTACGAGATTCGTACGCCGCAAGCGCCGCCTTGGCTGCTTCCTGCTGCGCATTCTGCTTGCTCGGGCCAGTTCCCTTACCCATCAATTTATCACCAACATAAACGCCAAGCGTAAAGACCTTGTCATGATCCGGACCAATCTCTTCAAGCACCCTGTAGACAGGCGTGTGGCTATCAACACGTTGCGACACCTCCTGAAGATGAGATTTCGGATCGCGCCAACTGCCAGATGCAAGGATCGAATCAAGCTTTGAAAGAATATGCTTTTTAATAAACTCATCAGCGTCAGCGTAGCCGCGCTCAAGGTAAATCGCACCGATAACAGCTTCGAAAGCGTTCGCCAGAATTTGCTGGCGTGCACGCTGACTACCATTCTTTTCGCCGCGACTCATACGCAGTAATGGCTCGTAACCAAGCTTGTCGCCCGCTTCACCAATACTTTCGGTACGCACTAGTGATGAACGCCAGCTCGTCAGAATTCCTTCTGGCTCGCTGTGGTTATTGAACAGGTAGTCCGTTACGGCAAGTTCAAGGACGGCATCACCGAGGAATTCCAGGCGCTCGTTATGTTCACTCACGCTCTTTTTGTGCTCGTTTACATAGCTGCGGTGCGTCAGCGCTGTCACTAGTAGCTGGATATCATCAAACTCAAACCCTAGTTTTTCAAGGGCAAAATCTTGATACGGTGCGGTTTGCATACCACTCATAATCTGTTTATAGGTTCTCCTGTCGGATCTTTTTCATTGCAAGTAGCATTAACTTGCCAATATCTTCATATTCTATCACATCAATAGCATCGTGGAATCTGAACCACTTAATACCGTTCATCCACTCTTCTTTTTGAATCGCGTTCGTATCGCCTCGTGCCTTCACCAGATAAATCTGCGTGGTCATTAGTACGAGCTTGTCGACGCGGCGGTAGCGAAAGTGAATCTTTCCCAACCAGCCGTGCACTTCAGTATCGTGCAGCCCTGCTTCTTCGCCGATCTCACGCTTGGCGGTCTGCTGTGCAGTCTCACCTTCTTCGATGTGACCCTTTGGAATCGTCCAGCGATCCTTGGCATCTTGAATCAAGAGGATTTCAACCTCATTCTTTTCGTTACGACGGAATACGATACCACCCGCAGTCGGTTCGCGCACAATTTCCTGAATAGATGGCTTTTTGCGGTTGAAGTACTGCTTGAACTTATTAAACTTCGGTGCCGACATCTGATTTCTCCTCAACAAGAGTTCGGAACGCAGTACCAAGTACTCCGTTGATAAACTTACTTGAATTGTCAGAACCAAATGCTTTTGCTAACTCGACAGCTTCGTTGATTGCCACCTTTGGTGGAACATGCTCGCCACGATAAAGCAGCTCGTACAGGCCAAGGCGTAAAATATTGCGATCAATGCGCGCAATCTGCTCGATTGGCCACTCTGGAGCAAGCGGACGAATGTGATCGTCTAGCTTTGCTTGCTCGGCGACGACGCCGTGGGTTAATTCGTTAACAAAAGTTGTGTCGTCAATTTCATCCTTGTATCGCTCAAGGTTACGTTCCAGGATTTCATCTATAGAGACAGACGAATCTTCGGCCTGTGTACGAAATTCAAATTCATACAGGCTTTGCAGCGCAACAATTCTTCCAAGGTGACGGTTTGATGCCATAGCTTTTGGTTCTTTCTCAGTTAGGTTTGTTGTTTATTGACTAATAAGACACCAAAAGCCCGCTATTTAGCGAGCTTTTTGCCAGTTTCGTTTTTCGTTGTACGAACTTTGACTGGTGATTTTGCGTTGACACGGCGTGCAAGGTTAAGCACGAGGTGACTGCGGCGGAGGCCGGTCTTGCGAGGGCTACTCTGTTTTTTCGGTTGTGCCATGGTAAAGATCTCCTTTTTCTAGGCGTTTATACTAAAACTACGTTGTATTATAGGGTATTTATTCAGTTTTCTCAAGGGTATATTGACATTTTATTGAGTTTATGCTAAAATTACAATAATCAGCTATTGCGCCTGCGATACTGATAGGACCCTCAGAAAAGGAAAGGTATTGCGATGGCAAGCACTTTGTTTGTTTTCGGTATCCCCAACCTGCTCCTCATCGTCGGACTCGTCATGCGTCACAACGACCTGAACGAGTACATCGAATGGTTCGGTGCCTACGGCGCGCTCCTGGTTGTCATTGCGACACTCTGGATCCCGGAACTTGTCTACGGAAACGACAGCCCTGCTGTCAACCTCCTGACGGTTTTCGTGCTCGGCGTATTGAACCTCATTATTGCGGCATACCTCTACTACGTCGCAACCCGTTTGGCAAACGAACAGCAGCAGTGCACTAATTACTGAGTTTCCGGCCCCGCCACTATGGCGGGGTTACTCATTTTCTGAGGCCAATCACCTACGCAACAATATTGACGATCTTGCCTGGAACGTAAATAACCTTCTTTGGTTCGCCTTCGATAAACTTCGCAACGTTCTCTTCGGCCAACGCCGCCGCTTCGACATCTTCTTTTGAGGTGTCTTTTGCGAGCTCTAGTTTCGCGCGTAGCTTGCCGTTGACCTGAACGATAATCGTCATCGTATCCGACACCAGGTAGGCGTCATCCCATGTCGGCCAGTTATCAATGTGGATAGTTGTGTCATGGCCTAAATCACTCCATAGCTCTTCGGCAATGTGCGGCGCGAATGGTGCAAGAACCTGCAGCAAGCCTTCAAGCGCGAACTTCCACTCGTCAGTTTTTGCAATCCCCTTGCTTTCCTTGATCTTGTACAGATTATTCACTGCTTCCATCATTGTCGAGACGGCGGTATTAAACTTGTCGTCTTCGATATCGCTTGTGACCTTTTTGATGGTCTTGTGAGCGACGACGAGGATTTCTCGCTTCGTGGCATCATCAAGCTCTGATTCGTCCGCTGCCAGATACTCCTGCACGAGCGTCCAGACGCGATTAAGGAATCGATAGGTCCCCGGAACGCCACGCGTATCCCACGGCGCATCAAGGTCATATGGCGCAATAAACATTTCGTAAACACGCAGACTGTCAGCACCGTAGCCACTATCCATAATTTCAAGCGGGTCGATCACGTTACCCTTTGATTTGCTCATTTTTTGACCATCTGGCGCCAGAATAAAACCGTTATACATCATACGTTTGAATGGCTCTGGATCAGGCACCCAGCCCTGTTTATAGAAGAAGCGCATCCAGAAGCGTGAATACAGCAAGTGCGCCACTGCGTGGTCGCCGCCGTTATAGAAATCAACTGGCTCCCAAATCTTGGCAAGTTCTGGATCCCATGGCTTTTCGCTATTGAACGGATCGATGTAGCGCAGGAAGTACCAGCTACTGCACGCATAGCCATCTAGCGTATCAGTCTCACGCTTGGCTGGCTTGCCGCACTCAGGGCAAGTCGTATTTACCCAATCCTCAACGGTCGCAAGGACTGACGTCGCGCCACCCTTAGGCTCGTAATCCTCTACGTCTGGTAGAATAACCGGCAGTTGATCATCAGGAACCGCCACCGCGCCGTGATCGCCACAGTGAATAATAGGAATCGGCGCACCCCAATAACGCTGACGGCTAATCAGCCAGTCGCGCATCTTGTAGGTCACCTTGTTGCGACCGGTACCCTCTTCTTCTAGCCACGCCACGATCTGCTCACGCGCATCTTCGGAACGCTGACCGTCAAAGTGACCGCTATTCACGAGGACGCCTTCGCCGTGATACATACCCGCTTCGTCGTAATCTTCGGGCTTTTCAACCACGTCAACGATAGGCAAGCCAAACTTTTCGGCAAATGCAAAATCACGCTCGTCATGCGCTGGCACCGCCATCACCGCACCCGTTCCGTAACCAGACAGGACGTAGTCGGCGATCCAAATTGGGACCTTCTCGCCCGTTGCCGGATTGATTGCGTGACTTCCGGTAAAGACGCCGGTTTTTTCGCGGGAATCGTTCATACGCTCGATCTCGGACTTACGGGCGGCTTCGGTAATATACGCTTCTACTTTTTCGCGCGTTTCATTTGTCGTCAGTGATTTTGCGAGCTCATGCTCTGGTGCAAGCACCAGGAAGGTTGCACCAAATAGCGTGTCAGGTCGTGTTGAAAAGACCGTAATAATATCGTCATGACCATCAATCGCAAACTCTATCTCGGCACCTTGTGATTTGCCGATCCAGTTCTTTTGCATTGTCTTGACCATTTCGGTCCAGTTCAGATCATCAGTCGCCTCAAGTATCTCGTCTGCATAAGCTGTGATGCGGAAGAACCACTGTTTCAAGTTCTTTTTGACGACCAAGTTGCCACAGCGCCAACATTTACCGCCCTCAACTTGCTCGTTTGCAAGCACCGTCTGATCAAATTCACACCACCACTGCGGGCTCTCTTTTTGGTACGCCAGGTCATTTTTGTAAAGCTGATTAAAAATCCACTGCGTCCATTTGTAGTATTCCGGATCAGCCGTACTAATTTCTTTCGACCAATCGTAGCTGTAACCTAGACGCTTCAGCTGTTTGATGAAGTTTTGCTTTGCATCATCGTGAGCCTCGCGCGGCTTTTTGCCAATTTTAATCGCATAATTTTCTACCGGTAGGCCAAACGAGTCCCAGCCGATTGGATGATACGCGTTAAAACCTTGTTGACGCCTAGTGCGAACTTTGATGTCGCTAAACTGAAACGTTCGGCCGTGGCCAATGTGAATACCCGCGCCCGTAATGCCTGGCAGCATGCTAAATCCAAGATACTTTGGTTTTGAGGTGTCGTGAAGATCAACTTCATACGTGCCATCACGTTGCCATGTGGCTTGCCATTTTTGTTCAATTTCGGTCGGGTTGTAGCGCTTCATATTGTACCTATTATAACAGATACGATTACTGACCCAGGAGCTGCTTCAGGCGAGCCGACAATACACTCTGCATAACTTCTGCCTGCACGTCGCTTACCTTGACGACGTCAGCTGGCTGAGCAACTGACTGAGTGACGTCGAATGTCAGATTCGCCGTTACATATGTCTGCTTATCTGGATTATGGAGCTTTACACCAACAAGGCGTGTCTTATTCATATCAATCGACACTTCAATTGACAGGTTTTGCGCTTCGTCCTCGGTCATGATAGCTGTATCGTTCGTACATTTAATCATCGACGCATGTAAATCAGTCTTTTTCAGCGCCGCTTTAAAAGCAATGTAGCGTTGAAGGTCAATTGACAATTGATACACCTCTATCTCTTTTGTCGACGTCGGCCGCTCAATCACCTTGATGAAAGGATGTTGACGATAGAGGTCGACAACCTGCAGACGCGCCTGCTGGCTGCTGGATACTTTTTGAAAGAAATCAGCGATACATGCCGATGATCCGCTTGCTCCCGGCAAAAAGTCAGTCGAGCTACTGTCCAGTTCAACCCATTTGCCGTCGAGCTTCTCTTTTGCAAACTGCGTCAAGCTAGCACGCGACTGAACTGAGAGCTTCTTTGCAAGCAAGCCTGGAAGTACCTGACTGAGTTGGTCTGATTTCACATACGACCGACCGTTGATCACAGTGACCGATCCACTCATAGGCAGCGACCAGAGACTGCCTTTGCCGTCAATGATCGTGCGGTCATCAACCGTTCGACCCGAAAAAGCAATGTTACTTTGATTCGCTTTGTATTCACCAGTAAAGCCAAGCGCCGACTGATTAGCCGTGTTCAGGACCGCATTCATAACAATCCGTTCGGGGCTTTGATACCACATATAAGCAAATACACTCGCAGCACTTGCCAGTAGCACCAGTACCGCGACCAGTGCGACCATTACAGTGCGCTTGGCGCTTGAATGATGTCGTGGCGGGCCCATTTTTGCGTGGCGTTCGGCTGATTTTTGAAACGCCTTGCGGTGGTGCTCGAGATGATCTTTCGTATTCACCATACGAGGCCTTTTACTACTCGGCTACTTTCGCGAAAAAGTCTTCTTTATGCGCTAGCCATGCCGGCGACTGACGAACAAGCAAGTGATTTTGCTCGGGATGACGTAATAAAATCTTGACTGACTCTTCGACAAAGCCCGCGTTCTGCGACCCCTTCGAAAGTACGAGGGCACCCGATTGTAATGAGCCACGTGCAAACGCGCCAGCCTGGATTGAACTCTTAAAGCTCTTCACCTGGCAACCCTGAGAGCGTGCCGCCGGAGCGAGATACTTTTCCGCCTCTTCACCAACCGTAATCACCCAATCAACAAGGTCAGGTCGGAACATGCGGCCAATTTTTTCGTGCTCGGCAGCCGATGATTCGCCTAGCTCGTTCATGCTACCCATAATTGCAATGCGCTGTGGCGCGTCGAGCGAATAAAAGGTCTGAACAGCAGATTCCGCCGCGACTGGGCTGGAATTGTACGTGTCATCAATTAGCGTACTATTATTGACACCTTGCAAAAGGTTCATACGACCCGGAATTGCCGTAATGCGCCCGAGGCCTGTTGCGATTTCTTGTGGAGCCAGTCCTAGTTTCAGGCCGACTGTCGCCGCTGCCACGGCTGGCCGCAAATTATGCGTGCCGAGGACGTTAACAGTTGCTGGCAGTGGACTTTGAATTTCTGGAGCATAAAATTCACCAGCATGCCCTGTCCCGAGCGTAAATGACGCATCTTTAAAATGATATTCCGCCTCGTCGCTCGTGCCATAGGTATGGACATTTGGATTCGTTAGATATGACGCATACTGACCATCAATGTCATCACGGTTAATAATCGCCAAATTACTAAAGTTCGCCGCGGACAATTCTTCCTGCGCAACCGCCTCCATACTCTTAAAGAATTCCATGTGCTCTGGAGTAATCGCCGTAATGACCGCGATATCAGGACGGAGATAACTACCAAAGTGTGCGATCTCGCCGGGATGATCGGCGCCAAGCTCTTGTACGACCACGTCAACATCGGCTGGCCCAAGAATTCGGGCTTCCGCAGCGCGAAACACCTTGCGCCACTGACTAAAGCTCTTGATATTATCCGGATACGGAATCCCGAGGATCGCGAGTGGAGCGCTCATATGCGTATTGTGGTTACCTTCGTGCATACGGACACGGTAACGCTGCGACAACATCGCCGTAACGGCCGCCTTTGTGCTTGTTTTGCCGACGCTACCGGCAACAATCACTAATTTAATTTCAGGATGTGCCGTAAAATAACTGACAACATAACCTTCCATCTTTCTCTGGACATATTGACGGAATTTATTTGATAGACCATTAAACATAAACTTGATTATAAGTATAGCAGGCCAGAAAAGCGAGCAAAATAAAAAACTCCTGTAGGAGCTAGTCATTTACCTTTTGGTGGAGATAGAGGGATTCAAACCCTCGACCTCTGCCATGCCATGGCAGCGCTCTAATCAACTGAGCTATATCCCCGAACGATGACTATGATAACAAAAACCTGCCGCCATTTCTAGCGACAGGTTCTCTAAGCTGCTACGCGCCCACCCGGGGCACGATAGTTTGTGTTATACATGTTTATTTTAACGCTCTAGGTACCCCTATAGCGTACCAGCTTGGATATCATTATGCTCCCGTTTTTCTAGAAATTCAAGCTTATGCTAGTATTGTTTTTTAAAATATGATTAAATAATAGTGTTCAGAAGCATACGCGAAGCGAGTGTTTCCTCCCTCAGAGGGAACTCTTTCTTGAAAAAGTTCGCCGCATGGTCGATCTGACGTTACAAGTAACAAGAAAAGAGTTCCAATTATGGCACAGCAAAATCTTTTTATCGGTAGTCTTGCATACGCAACTAACGATGATGGTTTGAAAGCTCATTTTGAGCAAATTGGCCCAGTTGCTAGCGCACGTGTTATCACTGATCGTGATAGCGGCCGTAGCAAGGGCTTTGGTTTCGTCGAATTCGAAAACGATGCAGACAACCAAAAAGCAGTAGACCAGCTTGATGGCAAAGAGCTTGACGGACGCGCAATCAGCGTTGGTCTTGCTCGCCCACGTGAAGAACGCCCAAAGCGTGAATTCAACGGTGGTGGCGATCGTGGTGGCAACGGTGGCGGTTCATTCCGTCAGCGTAGCTGGTAATTTATTACCCTACACTAATAAAATACCTCGTCTTTCGGCGGGGTATTTTATTTTAGGCTACACCTTTTCAAGCTGTCGTAACACTGACGGCGAAACAAGGTCGCTGATCGATTCGTGATCATGCAGCCGACGACGAACTTCCGTCGAACTTGTTTTAATCGTATCAACCGCTAGGCGTGTGCCATACTGACCAAGCTTTTGAAGCGGCACCCCGGGTCGTTCGACAACCAACATCGAGAGATTATCAAACAGCCACTGGCCATTATGCCACTGCGGCACGGTTTCAAGAGAGTCAGAGCCAAACACCCAGGTAAAGTGACGCTCGGGAAAGCGATCCTGTAACTTTTGTACCGTATCATACGTTTCAGTTGATTCTACTTGGTCAAGCTCTTGCGGTTCAATATGCAGCGTGACGTCGCGTAGCGCAATATCGGCACACATTGCACGAATCAGATCTAGTCGACACTCACGATCAACCCCGATGCGCTTATCTCGCCGCTCACCACTAGGCAGTAGCCACACATCGGCCACTGTTTGCTCGGCATGATCAACACACGCCTGCAAAATTGCCTGGTGAGCACGAGTAGGCGGATTAAATGCGCCGCCGTAGATAATCGTTTCGATTGGCTGTCGTTCATCTGTTTTCATAGCAAATCCTTATTTAGTGTTTACAATACACTAACTGTGTACTATCATAATTGTAGCAAGTAAGTGTAAAAAGGTAAATAACTATGGAATTTAATCTCAGCCGTCCAGAATATAGCCCAAAAGAAGATTTCATTCGCGTCGCCACCGCTACGCCTGAAGTCGCTATTGGTGACGTTGAAACGAACGTCAATCGCATCGCTGCCCTTTATGAACAAGCCGTCAACCAGGACGTATCACTCGTCGTCTTTCCCGAACTGTCTATTACCGGCTATACGATCCAAGACCTCGTGCAGCAGCCGCAGCTCCTGAGCGACGCCGAACGAGGCCTCGCCCACCTGGCCAAGCTCACCGCAGAGCGCAATACAGCGGCAGTCGTCGGCCTACCTGTCGCACTCGGCAATGCCATTTATAACTGCGCCGCTGTTGTTGCTGATGGCGAAATCAAAGGCATCACGCCAAAGCAAAACCTACCGACCTACAATGAATTTTACGAAAAACGCTGGTTTCAGTCATGGGACGACAACCAGAATACGACAACGACAATTGACGATACCCCCGTCACATTTGGTCGAAAACAGCTGTTTACCATCGCCGGCGCTACCGTTGGTATCGAAATTTGTGAAGATCTATGGGTACCCGAACAGCCAAGTATCGAGCTCGTTAAACAAGGAGCAACGTTAATCGCCAACCCGTCCGCCTCGCCGGAAGTTGTCACAAAAGCAAGCTACCGTCGTCAGCTCGTCGGCAACACCGCTGCCCGCCTGGTAACCGGCTATATCTATGCCGGCGCCGACAGTAGCGAGTCCGTTTCAGATATTATCATGAGCGGCCACGCCATGATTAACGAGTCAGGCAATATGCTGGCCGAGCGCAAACCGCTGACGCGCCAATCAAACCGCCTATTGATCGGCGACATTGACAAACAACACCTCCTCTTTGATCGTCGTAAGTCAACAAACTATCCAGTCGATCACGATATCGTGCCGACTTCAACTGACATCGCTGCCACGCAAACAGACCTTCGGCGCGACATCGATCCACTGCCATTCATCCCTAAGGGTAACCAAGAGATCGTCACCGAGCGGCTCGATGAAATCCTCGATATTCAAGCGACGGGACTCGCGCAAAAGCTAACCGAGTCAGGCGTTCCAAAAGTTGTCCTGGGACTATCCGGCGGACTTGACTCGACACTCGCCTTACTCGTTGCCGTACGCGCCGCCACGTTCCTGGATCGACCCGCTGGCGACATGATTCACACCCTCACGATGCCCGGCGAAGCGAGTTCCGACCGTACGCAGAACAATGCTGTCCGCCTGGCGGATAGCCTCGGCATTCCCAACGAGGAAATCCCCATTAGCCAACTTGCAAATTTGCAGCTCAACGCTATTCAGCATCACGGCGACCAAGACATCACCTACGAAAACACTCAGGCACGCCTGCGTCAAGCATTCGTCTTTAATAAAGGCAACCAGATCGGCGCGCTCGCCCTCGGCACCGGCGACCTGAGTGAAGTTGCGCTTGGCTGGTGTACGTATAATGGCGATCACATGTCGGGCTATAATCCGAACGCCACAATTCCAAAAACGCTGGTACGCAGCCTGACAAAGCACGCCAGTACGCGACTCGATGCAACCTCGCGCGCAATCGTCGAGGACATCCTTGATACGCCAATTTCACCTGAATTAACTGGCAATGGCGCTGACGTCTCACAAAAAACCGAAGATATCGTCGGCCCCTATGAACTGCATGACTTCTTCCTGTATCATCACGTTCGCTGGATGGAGCCAAAGCGCAAGATCGGCTTCCTGGCCGTCAAAGCTTTTGAAGACCTTTACGAACCGGATGAGGTTCATAAATGGCTCGACGTCTTTATGCATCGCTTCTATGCTAATCAGTGGAAACGCCAGGCAATGCCCGACGGCGCAAAGGTCGGTCTGAGTCTGAATCCAAAAGGTGATTTCCGTATGGCGCCAGGCACCGTTCCACCACGTGACACCCAGGGAACACTGCACGACAACTTAACGAACGCCGCCGTGATCACTGCATAAGTAAACGAATATAGTACACTAAGTATATGAACTACACGTCTCCATACGTTGCCCCTACCTTGACGGTCGATGCGATCATTTTTCAACTAGTCGACAAACAACTCAGCGTGCTACTCATTCAGCGCCCAGACGACCCGTTTAAGGGTTCATGGGCGCTTCCTGGCGGCTATAATCCTCAAGGCGAAACGACCCACGACGCGCTTGCTCGTATCGTCGAAAAGAAAGCCGGCGTCAAGATTGATGCCGACCTTAGCTACATCGAACAGCTCTACACCTTTGACACGGTTGCCCGCGATCCGCGCGGTCATGCCGTATCCGTCGTCTATATGGGCTGTGGCCGCGACATTACACCAGCATCAAGCGATGCTCAGGCGGCGTTCTTCTCACTCGATAATTTGCCCGAGCTTGCCTATGACCACGCCGATATTATTCGCTACGCCCATGAACGTCTTGTTGCAAAGCTGACCTACACCAACGCAATTTATGCGTTCCTGCCAAAGAAGTTTACCTTGACCGAACTACAAACCGCCTACGAAGCAATTCTTGGCCGCGAGCTCGACAAGCGCAACTTCCGCAAAAAGTTCCTCGGCCTAGGACTAATCCACGAAACTGACGAGATGAAACGCGAAGGCGCCCACCGCCCCGCTCGCCTACATGAGTTCAACTCGAACACGCTCGAATCGCTTTCACGCAGCTTTGATTAGACATTAATTAATATAAATGTTATAGTATTCAACTGAGTTCACTCTTGCACCTTGAGCGAAAGGCACATGATGACCAACCTCTTCAATCCCGATATGCCCCATGAAGCATTGCCGTGGACATTCCACCTGAATGACGAGGCGTTCCGAGCCCTGACACTATCCATGAAATATACCAAGCTACCCCCTACTGCCACGTTCAACAAGGCAATCGCTTGCGCCAAATTGCAAGTCACGTCTCTGGTATTTGGAGTGCAGGATATGCACAGCCGGGAGTTTACCGCACTAAGCGTACATGATTTTAATCATGGAGGAAAAGCGACTGAAACAGTTGTCGTCAACCTAGCGACAGAGAACGTGGAAGCGCTTTCTTGGGTCGAGGAAGATTTTCCCGACAAGCAGAACACCCGGGATGTCGCGCTCCGAACCGCGCTCCAGCTATGGTGTCGGATCGTCACACTCCAAGACAACAATCACCTGGTTGCGATCAAGGAATCGAAGTGGAGACGGAAGAGGCTGCAGATCCTGCACTAACGCGCAGAACTAAGTGAACACCCGCCCCGGATGAAATACTCCGGGGCTTTTCATGTAATAAAATACCCCCGATTCTCGTATCCTTTCGGACGAGAATCGGGGGCGTAGCCTCATGAAGCGACGAGTGCTCGCTTATCCATAGCCGTGGGACCGTAGGAAATGAGGCTGATCGGAGCACCAAGGTGCTGCTCGATCACTTGCAGTAGTTGACTATCATTCACGACACTCGGCGAATGATAGTAAGGCTGACACAATGACAGCAGCTCTGTCAGGCGAGCTTGGTAATCCAAGTCACCCAACGTACCAACGCGGATAGATCCCACCCGACCCGACGACATATCGAAGTATCGATCACCGTCCGGGGTATCTGGCGGATTATATTCACGGCAGTACTGCCATTCATTGGAACGATCAAGTCCCGTCACGACCAGTTCGTCAATGCCGCCATTCGCAGCAATCGCGTACTGATGCGCAACCAGATCCAAATGTCCGTAGCGAAACGCACCTTGCCACTGCCCCGTGCCGTTGTGCAGTTCTGGCAGTTTCTCATCGAGTGTCGAATCTTCGGTGACGAACGGTCCAGGACCGTGCCGTGTTGTATACGCTCGCAAAATACCGAGCCGCGTCCGCTGCCCAGTAAAGCCGATCTCATCGAGCAACTGCAGCGCATTTGCCGACGTCGTCGTACTCCAGGTTGTATACGGATGAAAACCGTACCACTCGTCGAGCAAGACTCCTTGTGCACCTTCGAACACCAGTTGATCACACGTGTCTGCAAGCGTCAGAAGATAGCTTCCGTCAACCACCGACACAAGCGACGCCCATCGAAGATAAATATCCTCGAGGGTATACGCCAGTGTCGAATCGGCCAGCATCCTCCAGTCCTCATCGGACTCGTCTACCGGGCCTACTTCAACTTGAAGCAGATGAAGTAGATACAGCCGAATCGCCTGAAGCTTTGCAATCAAGCCATCATCGATATCACGCGCCCGAATCGTCAAATCCGGTCGCTCGATCGAACTCGCCATCGCCTCGCCGACACCTTGTGCGCAGCTACCATGACGACCGCCGCCACGTGCTTTTTCGCGCAGCCGATTTGCCGCTTGATGCCACGGCGTAATAATCATCGCCGCTCGCTCGACACTCGTTCGCTCCCAAATATCCGTCATCCCCAGCTTGATCAGATGATCAGCCTCGAGAAACATATTAATAGGATTGATGAGCATGAAGCGCGACAAGTGAGTTCGCGTACCTGGCACAAAACTACCACTGCCGAACTGCGCAAACGTATGATGATGCCCATCGGCAGTCACTACATTATGCGCCGCTTGAGGTCCGCCATTATGACGCACAACAACCGTCGACGCTTGGCGCGCCAGATAGTCCACTGTCGTGCCCTTACCTGCGTCACCGTAACTAAGGTCAGTCACGATATATGCTTTCGTCATGAGAGCCTCCAAAAAATAAGGGGTGCAGAGTGACGACATACGCCACCCTGCACCCGAGAGGAAACAACTACAGCCGATCCGCTCCACCGTCATCGGTGATATCGAGCGTACCGTCCAACTTGGCGACAGCACCGCCGCGACCAGCACTAACCGTTGCCAGTGCCTTACCGGCAGACTTGGCAGCGTTCGGATCTGCTCCGATTTCGAGCAAGTCCTCCTCTGCCTCGTCAAGCGACAAACCGGCCTCCATCGTTGCCAGGATCATAGCAATGGTCTCGCAGATCGCTTCCGCGTCATCGAGTACCAGTGCATTCTGTCCCAGCAAGTCACGCCAGTAGCAAACCATGCTGTCGTCCCGCGAATAGCCAGAACGACCAGTCGGATACAACACGCCGGCCGGCTCGTAACTTGCCTGATTGGCAAACAGGAAGAAAACTTCGAACTTCTCCTGAAGCTCCTTGAAAACCTGTTCGGTCGTCAAGTCCTCCTGAAGCGTGTCGCCAATCAAGCGCTCAACCTGCCGCCGATCGATCCTGGCATACAGCCGCTCGTCACCGATCATGAACAAGTAGCCCTTGCGGCCACGCTTGTTGACATCGAGCCGTACGTGCCGTGCAAGGTAGTAAGCCGCGAGTTCATAAGACTCGTGATTACCACCGCCGCCACCACCTTCGAGCACGATGTTCGCCAGCGTTTCGTCCATGCGATTGTCGCTTTCGAACTGGCCGATCTGCAACGGCAGACGATCCGAATAAGCATCGCCAACCGCACCAAACAGGATCTGCGGATCCTCGACGTAGCCCTTGCACTGCAGTACGCCCAGCAGCTGCGGCAATTTCTTCTGCAGTACCCGCGGCACACTCCGCATCGAACCAGTCACGTCAAAAATGACCGCAAGCGGGGTCGCATTGGGGTGTTCGGCCGAATCGCATGCCTCGCGCACATTCTCGCCCGCCGCATTGAGCCGAGCGGGGTCGAGCGTGTCGTGCACTTTTGTCGATGTCCGGCCGCTCAGCACCCGGTCAGAGTAGTCAAATGTACTCCGACCAGCCGCTTTTGCGGCCGATTCACTTGCCCGGTAGGAACTGATGTCCCAATTTCCAGCACCCATGATCTTTTCCTTTCAACATGTCATGCAGTTGGCATGACGAGTGGACGAAAACGCCGAGGATAATACGGCGCTCCCATAGATTCAAGCAGCTCATCGAACTCCTTGAGTAACAGCCACGCGTCTTGCGGGCGACTCGTCGAAGAATTCGACAGGCAACCTTTGAAAAACGCGCGAAGCGGTCGTGGAACAGCCACTGGCATTACTCCTGTAGCAGGATCGCCGCCAGTCAACCACACCATACAACGTGCCGCCATGGCAATGTCAGTAGCAGGTCCAGGTGGGCGCTTATCAAGCACCTCGCTCGGATACCACTGCCTTTTATCACCAACGACAGCTTTGATTGGCGAAAATACACCAGTCATTTCATCGGCAATGACACCATAGCACCAATCAGTCAGCATGACGCCGTGGTCTTTCGGAAGCACCATAATGTGCTCCGGAAGCACTGCGCCGTGCACCACCTGATTGCGATGTGCATGATCAATCGCCACCAAGAGCCGTCGCCAAATCCATACCATGTGCAGCGGATCAAACCCCGCCGGAAATGCATCGACTAATTGCTGGAGCGTGTAAAAACCCTCCAACCCAGTCATGACATTCGCCTGCCGTCTTGACGCTTTTGTCTCGCTATAGGCAAACGAATCAATCAGCGCTGGTACAAATGCTGCCCCAATTGGGTCAACATCCTTACCGTGCAGACGCCGTAGGATCGTCGCCTCGTTTTGCAACAAGTCATTGTCACGTGGAGTGCGAGCGATCTTGCAAAACGTCGTCGCGCTACCACTATCAGTCTTCGATTCAGCCCAATAGGTTGCCGTGATGGCACCCTTTACGCCGGAACGAAGCAACTTGTGGACGCCACGTCGTGTCGCGATCGTCGCCAGCGCCGTCGCCTTTCCATACGATCCGTTCATAGCAGCAGTCTCTGCGGCTTTTTTAAATGAGCCCAATCGACGGAAGGCACCCTCAGCCACGTCCTTATCTGCCCGGTCCTTATAGAGATCCGGATGCAAGATGCGAGCAAGCTGTCGATAGCGACGCTTAATGTGCTCATCAATCTTTTCCAGATTAGATGGCACGCCAAAGGCTTCAATATAGGTTTGCGCGGTCGTAATGTCTCGCGCTACCGTTTGTAGCTCTGTCATTTGTGTCACCTCCTTGTAAAGGTACGGGTAGGGTATCGTACTACCGAATGGACGTGTCTCGACCAGCAAAATTTACTGGGAGGCAACAGAAAACCCGCCTACGGCTTCTATCCGTAAGTCACTTTCGTTCTCTGATATTGTTATATTAACACTAACTAAAATGTATTGTCTATAGTTTGTGTAAATATTACAATAATGAGCTTACTACAGCGGTTAAACGGTAGTCACTTGCTCGTGTTCAGCGATCAATTGCGGTGCAAATTCAGCCTGACCAAGCAATTCAGTACCTGTAAAGCGCTGGCGCGCTGGCAGCTCCACCCACTCGCCGTTATCCGGAGAATCTGCAATTGCATCAGGATAGACCATGCGGCGCCAATGCAACTTGTCGCGCACATCATTCGGATCATTTGGATTCACGCGCGTATAATGCGTCACGCTACAATTTCGAATCGTATAACGCGGATCCTGATCAAGCGCCTCCCATTGCTCGGGTAGCATACGCTCAATACCATACCGAGCCACATTAATAAAGTCGCCATGTGACACGACAATCACGCGCTGGCCTGACTTTTCGCGGTGCAATGTACCCTGAAAATCCCGGAAACGCCCATAAACATCCGGCATACTTTCGCCGCCGTCAAAACGAACATACCACGGGGTAATTTCATGCAACTTGCTGGTAAGCGGAAAGTGCTGGCGCTGCTCGGCGCGCGGCACAATACCATACACACCCCAGCTGCGCTCCACAACACGGTCATCGACCGTCCACTCGCCGCATTCCTCGCCACCGACGTAGGCCGCTGTTTCGCGCGTACGAAGGAACGGCGACAGATACTTGCCGTCAAATGACGCCACGCCGCCAAGTTGATCGTCGATCCACTGCTTTGCCAGTTTCGCCTGCCCGATCCCGCGTGATGACAGTCGCTGCTGCCAATCAGGACGATCGTTAATCGCTGACGCCGACGGATGTGGCGTATCGGTTTTATCGGCTTTTTGAATTATGTTCGCTTCGGACTGGCCGTGTCGGACAAAAACAAGATCATTTGGCATTGGCATAATAGTAAACCCTTTCTTTTACTCGTAGTATACGAATTTCAAAGATATATGTCAATTAGTGTTGACATGACAATAAGTATGCTATACGATGAATGTATAGTAAGTGTTAAATATACACTTACATAATACAAGGAGAGATATTATGAATAAAAATACATTCCCTAGCTTTGATCGACTTGTTACCGTTGGTGTCGATATTCAAAATGATTTTTGCCCAGGCGGTTCACTTGCCGTACCCGAAGGCGACCAAGTGATCGAGCCTATGAATAACGTCCTACGCTACACCCGTGAATCTGGCGGCCAGGTCGTTCTTACTCGCGATTGGCATCCAGAAACCACCCCACACTTTGATAAATGGCCGGTTCACTGCGTCGCCGAGACTGAAGGCGCTGCTTTTCATCCAGATCTAAACGTGAAAGAATCTGACATCATTATCAACAAAGGCACTGGTCAGACAGACGGCTAGTCGGGCTTTGAGGGGGCGACGGAAGATGGCGTTACCATCGAGCATATTCTTGAACCTAACTATAACCGTATCGCACTGGTTATCGGCGGTCTCGCTACTGAATACTGCGACCTGCAGACGATACTCGACGGACAGAAATACGCAAACCGCGTTCGCAAAGCGGGCCACGGCACAATCGAAGTCTTTGCCCTTGCTGACGCTATGCGCGCAGTGAATATCAATCCGACTGACGGAGATGACGCGATTAGTGCCATGCGTGAAGCCGGCGTCCACGTCATTAACTCGACCGATATCTTAAATGATGTCATCCAGGTATTGGAGTAGCCATGAAAGACTACGAAGCAAATCTTAGCCGCGGCCTCGACTATTACAAACTTACCATGGGTGACATGGCCTACGAAAAGCACCCCGATGCCGAAGTTACCTTCACGCTCAAAAACC
Source organism: Candidatus Saccharimonadota bacterium (assembly GCA_032153715.1). Classification (GTDB taxonomy): domain Bacteria; phylum Patescibacteriota; class Saccharimonadia; order Saccharimonadales; family Saccharimonadaceae; genus SEAL01. The sequence continues at coordinate 193,828 of JALDYR010000001.1, forward strand.
GAAATATCGATCAACCGCTCAGTCAGTACGTCGCGCCTGAAGCATTGCAACATCGGCTTGACGCGATTCGCGAACGCGGCTTTACGCCAGAAGAAATTGCCTACTATGCAGGCCTGCAAGCCCAAGATGGCGACGCACGCTTTACGCCAGAATACCTCGACCACCTCGCAGATATGGAGCTGCCCCGCGTTTCAATCGACATTGATCCACAAACAAACGACCTTGCAGTGCAAACAATTGGCCCATGGACGGATGTAAGCCTATGGGAAACCGTTGTCATGAGCGAAGTCAATGAAGAATACTACGCTCGCCTCATGGAAGATCGCAGTCTCAGTATCGACGACCTTTACGATGAAGGCGATCGTCGATTAGATGAAAAAATCGCAAAACTCCAGCAACGCCCAGATATTAAGTTTGCCGATTTTGGCACCCGCCGACGCTTTAGCGCCGATTGGCACGAATACGTCATCGAGCGTCTCGTTACTGAACTACCCGAAACGTTCATTGGCACAAGTAATCCATGGTTCGCATACAAACACGACCTTGCGCCAATCGGAACCTTTGCTCATGAAATGCCGATGGTCTATGCCGGACTATCAGACGAGGCTGGCAACAATCCACTCGATGGTCACACGCAGATGCTCGCAGACTGGCAAGAGCACCACCGCGGCGATCTTTCGGTCGCACTGACTGATACTTTTGGCAGTGAGTTTTTCCTGGACGACTTCACGCCAGAGCAAGCTGAAGCCTGGAAAGGCCTTCGCCATGACTCCGGTGATCCAATTGAATTTGGCGAGCGCGTTATCGCATTTTATAAACAGCATAACATCGACCCAACAACCAAGACGATCGTCTTTAGCGACGGCCTGAATGTCGATAAAATTATCGAGCTTGCCGATTACTTCAAAGGGCGCATCAACCTCCTGTATGGCTGGGGCACATCACTGATGAACGACCTCGGTTTGCCTGCCAATAACTTCGTGATGAAGGCGACAAATGTTAACGGCGTCGATACCGTCAAACTGAGCGACGACGAAGGCAAGCACACTGGACCGGTCGAAAAAGTCGCACTGTATCAAGAGGCTGTTCGCACTCAACTTGGCGACCGCGCACTAAGTGCAGCCATGGCAGTTGCGTAATGGAACGACTTGCTACCTCTCAGGCGGAGCCTCAGCTGCTTACCATCTCGAAAGAAACCTATCCAGGCTATCCGACCGAACGGCTCGTCATCAACAATGCTCACACCCTCCCGGATCTAACCCTGCCTCATGGACCATGGGCGGCCAGCACCGACCCACTCCCCGGCGCAGATCAACAGGTGGCTCTTACCCTGGCTGGCTACGAACTTGACCAACTTGGTCGTCCGCTCCATCCGCACCTGCGAGATATGCTCGCTGATTCGGATGGCGGAGTTGTCACGGGGCGCGGCAAATACTGGAACTGGGGACCCAATCGAACAGTCGATCCAATCATTATGAATGACGGCTCAATTCCAAAAGTCCTCTTGATTCAACGGCGCGATACAGGAGACTGGGCACTACCAGGCGGCTTTATTGACGGCAACGAACAGCCCGTCATCGCCGCCAAACGCGAACTACTAGAAGAAGCAAACCTTTTACTGCTAGGAAATCAGGGACGCGAAACATATCACGGCGTCGTGACAGATTCGCGCACGACGGCACACGCGTGGGCAGAAACGACCGCCTACACCTGGAAGATCGAAGGAACACCCGATGTCCTAGCTGGCGACGATGCCCAGCAGGCGCAGTGGTTTGCGATTAACGAACTCCCCAATAATCTTCATGGCTCACATGCTGCGCTACTCGAAAAGGCAATCGCACTTCACGATCAACTCACACCAAATCACGCGATTCACCTTCCGGTCGAATGCCGCGCGTCATCCTATGTAGACGGTGGCCATATGTCGTACCACCACGTACTAGTTGAAGATGTGTGTGGTCAAAAATATTTCATCAAAAGCCATGACCGGCGCATGTTCAGGGATCCTGTTCGCGAGGCGCACTCCCGCCAGTATCTCGAAAAAGAAAAGAGTATCTATGACCACCTCCGACGCCATCATTTTACAGCACTCCCCTCGACGGTTGACCTCATTGACGGTCATACGCTCATGATGAATGCCCTACACGACAATGATGGATGGCACTGGCGAACACCAGATACAAACGGCAGTACCTACGTCGCCGATGCGCTCAAGACACTGCAAACCCTTGAATCTGTACCAATACCCGACGACTTTCACGACACAATACTTCCTACCTTTGAAACATACAGCGCCGAAGGCTGGCAAACGCTCACTGACGAGCACATCGAACGCATCCAAGAACAGCTGACGCGCTGGAAGCCACGGCTGCATAGCCACTTCAAAGACTCGGCAGATGAACTTGGTGAGTCACTTCAGTCACTACGTGACGCCTTTAATCAATTGCCGCCAACCGAGGACTTTGTCTTCACCCATCACGACGCGCGTCAGGCTAATCTCGCCTGGCATCCCGAACACGGCACAGCGTTAGTCGACTGGAGTTGGGCGGGCGTCGGCCGACCAAAAAGCGACACGACAACACTACTCATTGACCTGCACAAAAGTGGCCACGATGTCAGCGCCTACCTTGATACGCACTTCTCTCGCGAACACGCCCTAACTATGATCGGGTTTTGGCTAGCACACAGCCTATGGCCAACACGTGACAATGATGACTCTGTGCGCTTTCATCAAACTGCGTCCGCTGTTGCTGCCTACGACCTCCTGCAAATTACCGCGAAGAATCAGTAAACTGACTTTCAAACATCGTAAAGTACGTACCTTTCTTGGTAACCAAGTCGCGGTGAACACCTTGTTCAACAAGCTTACCTTCCGAGAGGACATAGATCATATCAGCCTTTTCAACCGTACTGAGACGATGGCTAATCGTGACTACCGTCTTTGTTTTGTCGGCAAATAAATGCTTAAAGATACGAGACTCAGCCAGTGCATCAATCGCGCTGGTTGGTTCGTCAAGGACAATAATAGGACTGTCACGATAGAAATTGCGCGCCAGCGCCAAGCGCTGCCATTGGCCGCCCGAGAGATCGATACCCTTCGTACCATCGTCAGACTCCATCCATGTATTTACATAGCTGTCGTCGCCTTTCGGCAACTTCTGCATGAAAGTCTTTGTCTCTGCCATAGCGAGCGCCTTGTCGTAACGAGCTTGGCTATACGCCCGGCTGACATCCCCGTAAATGATGTTTTCTTTGGCGGTTGCAAAATTATAGCTAATTGACGACTGCTGCAGGACACCGAGCATACGATGCCACGAACTAATCGCTACTGTGTTTAGATTGCGCCCGTCAAGAAGAATCTCACCACTGACCGGCTCATACAGACCGGTTAGAATCTTTACGAGCGTTGATTTACCCGCGCCGTTTTCACCAACAATTGCGATGTGCTGGCCTTTGTGAATCGCAAAACTAACATCATCCAGCACTTTCGTGTCGCTACCCGGATAGTGAAAAGAAACGTTTTTTAATTCAATCTGTTGCGGCACTGCGGCGATACGCTTAGTGCCGCCCGAACGCTCAGGGAGTGTCATGAACTCTTGATAATCAAATAAGTTCGCGAGATCCTCGTCGAGAGTACTTAGCTGCGAAACAAACCCATTTGCACTACTAAAGGCTCTGCTTACGACCTGCTGGACGTAGATAAACTGGCCAATCGGTTGCTGGCGACTGATAATTTGCATAACCGTAAAGACAAGTGCTACAACTTCCGCAACAGCCTGCAGCGTATCGGCGCCTAGCTGTTTAAATATGAATTTGCGCTCAAATTCAATACGCTGTTTTTCATCTTTGTCACGCAGTTTTTTACGAAGTGACAAAAGCGACTTCACGATACCGTACAGTCGTAGCTCCGCCGTCTTGCGCTGATCGCCGAGAATCCACTCGATCATGTACTTTGAACGCCGCGTGGTGACATTGGCGTTACGATGCGCCACCTGTGCACGGGATAATTTGAACTGGATATAAATACCCGGAATAACTGCCACAAGCACAATAAGACTCAGCCACCAGCTGACCAATGCGAGCGCTACAATACTGATCACCGCAGCAATCGCTTGCGACACTAAATTAGATACGCGATCGAAAACGTACGGAAAAAACCGACCGAAATCGGTCGCCCGGTCGTATAGATCCGCCGTATCTTTATCGTCATACCGCCAAAAATCAAGGCTTAAAAAATGATCATACATTCGGTCGCTCATCGCCGCTTCGACCTTATAGCGCATCATTTGACTAAGATACTGCTCGAAACTATTCCAGCCAGTCAAGACAACACCAAGAAGCGCTGTAATGATCACGTATAGAATCGCCTGCTCGCCAGCGCCAGGCTTACCGACATAAGCATCCGCAAGCGCGGTTGTTGTCAACGCGGCAAAGTACGTTGTGATGATAGGTAAAACCGCCGTAATAATCGCACCGACCAACTGAACAATCGACGGCAATGGCGCCGCCTGATACGTCTCTTTTGCCACTTGTCCGACAGCAAAGAGATACTGCCGGGCGCTTAATTTTTTCTTTGTCATATATTCCTCACTATAGCACGCACAACTAGGCAGCTAGGCAAAAATCGGCAGTGGTGAATTCAGCCAGTCCCATTGCAAATTCAGCCAAGAATTAAGCACGCCATAGCCGTTCAGTAGCCAAATCGTGACGATCACAACGATGCATGTCAAAGTGAAAAATGTAATGCGAATTGCAAGCGGCTGAGCCCTTAGCCATGCTTGCCATGCATCGTATTTACCTTTCGCATAATCAAGAATTCGCTGCGCCCACGCAAACTCAGTCGCAAGAATCGCAAGCCCCGTAAAGACGATTAACCATCCCGGACCTGGATACGGAATGGTAATAATACCAACAAGCAACACAAGTCCGCCAACGATGCCGATCAGTGTCTTTTTCATGTGAGCTTTTGCCTTTCCCATATCATCAGCTTAACAAATATCACGCCGCACGTCATTCAGGAAACTGTCAGTATATTTTGTATATTATAATGGAGAATAGATATAGCCTAAACGAGGGAAGTAGTATGCAGGATAAACGAGCAAAAATAATCGGACTGAGTGTTATCGTTCTAATTGCAGCCGCCGGAACAGGCGCAGTTGTTCTCCTTAATAAGCCAGAAGGCGACACCGCTACGCAATCCAGTGACACCACCACCTCGCAGTCAACTCCAACCACCAGCGACTCAAGTACTACGGCAGAAACAACCGGCACTTATAAAGACGGCATTTATTCAGCTGATGGCAGCTACCGCTCACCAGGCGGTACTGAAACCGTTGGCGTCACTGTCACACTAAAAGATAACGCTATCACCGCCGTCAATATCGAAACTCATGGGACGGGCAACTCCGCCGAGTACCAGTCAATGTTCAAGGATGGCGTCGGTGCGCTGACGGTTGGAAAAAATATTGATGAGGTAAAGCTATCTCGCGTTTCAGGCTCTTCACTTACCTCGACAGGATTTAATAATGCCCTCGAAACCATCAAGTCCGACGCCAAAGCGTAGGGTTGAATTTGAGGCTATCGGCACTTGGTGGGACATCTCGGTGCCAAGCGGCATCACCTCGGCACTTGAAGCAAATATTCACGCCTTCCTCACTACCTTTGATCAAAAATGGTCACGCTTCCGTCCCGACTCTGATATAACGCAACTAAGCCACGACGCTGGCGTCCTTTCGCTCACCGACGAGGAAGTCCGACTTATCAAGTGGTACTACGTCCTTCATAAAGCGACCGACGGACTCGTGACGCCTTTAGTTGGCCGGACATTATCAGACGCCGGATACGACGCAGACTACTCGCTCATCCCCCATTCAACCATTCAACAGACGCCCGCCTGGAGCGATACGCTGCGCCTAGATGGCAATGAACTTCACGTACTTGCGCCGACTCTCATTGACATTGGTGCCGCTGGAAAAGGTTTTGCTATTGATCAAGTGGCCCGCCTCATTGAAGCGCAGGGGCACACTGCCTACACTATCGACGCGGGCGGCGACATTCGAATTGGTACCAATACAGAGACTGTTGGGTTTGAGCATCCAGCCGACCCATCGAAAGTCATCGGCGCGACCCCTCTTAGTGAACAAAGCATTTGCGGATCAGCTGGCAACCGACGAACATGGGGTGATTGGCATCATATCATTAATCCTCATACGTCACTTCCCGCACAGGAAGTTGTCGCTTCGTGGGCTATTGCTGATTCCGCCATGATTGCTGACGGGCTCGCGACTGCACTCTTTTTCGTTCACCCCGAAAAACTGCTTCATTTAAGTCATTTTTCATATGTTCTTATTCACCAAGACGACACAATACTGTATTCTAAGAATAAGCAGATAAGGCTGTTTACTGAATGATTATGAAGCATTACATCGAATCGCTCGTCAACACCATCACAATGTACCGGCTTGTTGCCTACGGCCTCAGTGCAATCGCAGCCGTCGCGCTCATACTCAGCGCCACTGGACAACTCGGCCTTCCGATACTAGGACTCCTCTCGTCACTTGGTATTCTCATTGTCACCTCGTATATTGCCAGCCGCTTTTGCGCTTGGACATTTTCAACCACACATAACGGCGAATCATGGCTAATCACCGCACTAATCCTTTTCTTGATTATTCCGCCGGCCGTCTCGCTGCAACAATACGTCATCACCGCGTTAGTAGCGGCGCTCGCCATGGCCTCAAAGTATTTATTGGCATTTCGTGGCAAACATATCTTTAATCCGGCTGCGATTGCCGTCGTCCTCACGGGCATCGTTGGCGCTCTCTACGCTATTTGGTGGGTTGCGACGCCGCTCCTATTGCCGGTCGTTCTCGTTGTCGGTATTCTAGTTATCGCAAAAACTCGGCGCTACGCAATGGCAACTACATTTACAGCCATCGCACTCGTCACGTCCGCAATCGTGGCGCTCATCATGGGTTTTCCCGTCGGAGAAGCGCTTACACAAGATCTCCTGTCAGGACCATTGATTTTCTTTGCGGCTATCATGCTAACAGAGCCACTCACTTCGCCAGCAACGAAAAAATGGCAACTTATCTATGCCGCCCTCGTTGGCGTCCTCTATAGCAGTCAGCTACCATGGGTATCCAACCCAGAATCAGCACTTATCATTGGTAACCTGCTCGCCTTTGCGGTTAGCCTACGACAAGCGCCAACCTTCCAGATTCAAAAAGTGATCGAGATCGGGCCTCGCATGTACGAAGTCCTGGCGGCGGCAAATCGCCCGTTCCACTTCACGCCAGGTCAATATCTCGAACTCAACCTACCCCACAAACACCAAGATGCAAAGGGCATCCGCCGCACTTTCTCTATCGCCTCGGCGCCACACGAAAAGTTTATCCGATTCGGCATCACACACGGCAAAGATATCAGCAGCTTTAAAAAGACCCTGCTTGCTAGTGAAGGCAAGACAGTTCGCGCCACCCAGCACGGTGGCGACTTCACACTCCCTCATGACTCCAAAATTCCGCTACTATTTATGGCCGGCGGTATCGGCATCACACCGTTTCGCGCCATGCTCTCTGATCTAATCGCACGCAAAGAAAAGCGAGATATCATTCTCTTCTATGGCGCCGCAACCGTTGACGCTATCGCCTACCAAGATATTCTTGACCAAGCAGAAGGTCGCATTGGCTTAACGGTCGTTCCGATCATTGCCGAACCGCCAAAGAACTGGCAAGGTGAGTCGGGTTTCGTACGAGCGTCACTGCTTCATCGCTACGTGCCAGATTTTCGCAGTCGCAAAATCTACATCTCGGGACCGCCATCAATGGTCGATTCCCTTAAAAAGCAACTACGACAAAAAGGCGTGGCTCGCAGCCATATCAAAACCGACCATTTTTCAGGCTACTAAGCAACCACTCGATACCAGTCGGCAAATTGCTGCTAGTGAGCTAATTCTTCCGAAGCTGACGCATTGCCGCCTTCAGCTAGCTGCTCCGCCATTGTCGTGTCACCATAAAGAATCACTGTTTTTTCAAATGACTCGTTTTCGTCGTCACGGCCGCGTTCTTCATTAATAAACCGGCCCTCGTATGTTGCCTCGAAATGATGCAGGTTGTCGCCGTCGAAATACACGACATGTTCATGGCAAAAAATTCGCTTGTCTTCGTGTCGCTCCATTAACGCCAGCCAATCTTTCGGCGCAAACCACGTTGAAATATCTTTCATATAACCACCAGGGAAATTGCCAAGCGCCGGAATACTCCAGCTCGTATCCTGCACGACAACTGGCTCGTGCGTGACTTCATAGGCCGCGCGAGCCTTGGCTTTTGTAATCTCAACCGGATCGTGGTGTTGAATTTCATCAATCTCAATTGAAATAGCCGTGACGCCAATATTATACTTCTCAAGTGTCTTTCGAGCTTCTGAAATCTTCCGCGCGTTACCGGTCGCAAACTGTACTGATTTATTCATATTCCTCTTCGTCCTATTTAACAAGTTCAATAAACTGCGCTTCGTTAATGACTTGCGTACCATAGCTCTCGGCCTTTTTCAGCTTGCTCGCCCCAACCTTGCCGCCGGCGACCAAGTACGTCGTATCCTTGGCTACGCTCGTCTGGAACGTTCCACCCAGCGCACGAATCCGGTCTGCCGCTTGATCGCGACTCATTGTTTCAAGCGTCCCCGTTACGACAAAGTTTTTACCAATTAATCTACCCGTTTTTCGTTCGTAGTGCGGAATAACACCAAGACTCGTAAACTTCTCAAGAAGTCGCAAATTATCCTCATCACCAAACCACGCAAGGACACTCTCAGCCACAACTTTGCCAATACCATCAATCGCCTCGAGTTTTTCAAGCGTTGCCAGCTTTAATTTTTCAACCGATTCAAACTTTTTAGCAAGATCAATTGCCGTCTGTGCGCCGACATGCCGAATCCCCAGTCCAAGGATGAACTTTTCGAGCGGAGGATTTTTCTTTTCCTGAATCGCACCAACCAGCTTGCGCGCAGAAATAGCCGCGAACCGATCAAGTTTCAAAAGATCTTCAACCGTCAGCGTGTAGATGTCCGCCAAATCTTTCACAAGCCCCGCGTCAACAAGCGCGACAACATTCTTTTCGCCAAGTGTATCAATATCAAGTGCTCCTTTTGATGCGTAGTATTCCAGTGCACGCTTTAGTAGCAACTCACTCGTCGCACCCTTAACGCGGTAGACAACATCTTTACCGGCTCGCTCAAATTCAAGCTCTGGATACTGCTCGCCAAGTGCTGCCTGGTAATCAAATGGCTTCGTACCTTTTGGTCGCAGCTCAGTAACAACACTTTCAACTTGCGGGATAATATCACCTGCCTTAAAAATAATCACTGTATCGCCAACGCGAATGTCTTTACGAGCAATTTCGTCTGCGTTATGCAGGCTGGCATGCTGCACAGTTGTTCCTGCCACAATCACGGGATCAAACACAGCAACAGGCGTTGCCGCACCCGTCCGGCCGATGCTAATCACGATATCTTTTACGATCGTCGTCGCCTGTTCGGCGGCGTATTTATAAGCAACTGCCGCACGCGGCTGCTTGCCAACAACACCCAGTTCACGGAACTGTGCACGGTCGTTCACCTTGATTACTAATCCATCAGTATTAAACGGCAGATCACCACGCACCTCACCGACATGGTCAACAAATCGCATAACGTCAGATAGTCGCGTAAAGACATTCGCCTCGTGATTGCGAGTCAGCCCAAGCGCCGAGAGGGCGTCATAGGCGTACATATTAGTCGAAACTTCCTCGGGATTATCACGCAGCAAGTCATACGCTCTAAAATGCAACGGACGCGCCGCGACTAACTTTGGATCAAGCTGACGAATCGTCCCCGCAGCCAAGTTGCGCGGGTTCGCAAACTCTGGATCGCCATTTTTGCGTCGTTTTTCATTCAGTGCAGTGAAGTCTTTTTTCAGCATCACAATTTCACCACGAACCTCTGTTCGACCAGATAGGAATTGCTCAAATCCTTTTTCCGCACGCAGGCGCAACGGCACATTCTTGATCGTCCGTACGTTATTCGTCACATCTTCACCAATATAGCTATCACCACGCGTTACCGCCTGAACCAACATACCATCCTGATAAATAAGCGCGCAGGCTAGACCGTCCATCTTGATATCTGCAAAAAATTCATGTGCACGACCCGGCAACACTTTATCCATACGAGTCACCCATGATTCAACTTCATCGCGATCAAACACATCATTCAAACTTAGCATTCGCGAGGAATGAGCGACCTTCTGAAATCCTTCCTTAAGTTCATTACCAACGCGCTGCGTTGGACTGTCCGACGTAATGAGCTCGGGATGCTCTGACTCAAGTTGTTTGAGCTCGCTAAACAAACTATCATACACGGCATCATCAACCGACGGCGCATCGTTAACGTGATACTCATAACTATATTTATCGATTAGCGCACGTAATTCGCGTACGCGCTCACTAGGCTGGACTTGCGTCATCTTCAACTACCTTTCGATACAATAAATAAATATATGAAGCGGCAAATACAATCGTGACCGAACTAAGCGTCAAAATTGCTAACGGCACCAATGGCAACCAAGAAACCGCTGGTAACAATTGCTTCAACCAATCATCAAAGAGGATGATTGGAATCACGATGAGCGCCCACACGACAACAACAGTCAGCGTCAGCCATAAAAGCCTAAACAGAATACGCAAACGGCGCCCAATCACCAAGTCGCCCGCCGTTTTGATCGCCTGAAATGGATACATGCCAGGTAGCGTCACGACAACAAGCGCGATAAACGTGCTCGTCACCCAATAAAGCGACAGCAATACCAGTAATGTATCAGCGATCCAAAATAACATTGCTGCGACCCCACTGTCGAGCAGCCCTGAATATGAAGCAGCATTATACAGCAAAATTGCAATAGCCGCAGGCAGCAACTGAATCGCCAGTACAAACCCCACAATCACTGTCGACAAAACCGGCGCACCGCTATTATATAAACCATCACGCAGTGCAACGCGCCGACCCGCCACAACATTACGAAGAAGCCATACGGTCGACAGCCAAGCAAAGAAGACCGCCAGTCCGCCTAAGACGCTTTGCGCCTGGGTGACATTTGGCGTTAAACCAGTTGTGACAGAAGTCAGAAGCAGTAGACTTGCGCTACCGATCTTACCCCAGTTTCCCTGAAATACATCACCGCCCGTATCTTTTAACGTACTACTCAGGTTTGAGTAGGCGTCCTGTGCGCCAATACCGCTAATGACGATGGTAATCAGCAAGTAGGTCAAAATCAGACCACCAAACAACCTCTTTTGCTTCCATAAAGTCGCACGAACGTAATTAGTAAATGACCAATAGCCCTGAATCTCAAACGAGCGCTTGTAATCACGCCGCCTAGTACGTCGGAAGCTTCGATGTGGTCGCCGTCCAAGTAATCCGTTGATGCGGTAGTACATAGCAACAAATGGACGCTTCACAACGCGGCCAACCTTCTTCAGCCATTCTGGTGAAGCCCGTTCAATAGAGCGCCCTGTGCGGACTAGTTGTCGCCCGATTGATTTACGCCAACGCCCCAGAAAACGAAAGCGCGCCGAAACGGAACGTCCTGCCTTGTGAGTGCTTTTTTGGATTTGCTGAAAAAATTGAACGATTCGAGTCGGTTTTTTACGACGAAGTTTCTGGATAAATGGTAATTGCACGTTTTTATCTCTAAAATTTATCTGCGTTCTTACGAAGCCGAGCAATACGCTCTTCTAGTGGTGGATGGGTACTAAATAGATTGCTTAAAAAACCTGATTTTAACGGATTGTTGAAGAACAGATGCGCCGTCGCTGTGCTTTGGTGTTGCATCGGCTGGCTATAGTGTGCAAGCTTTTCAAGTGCACTCACTAATCCTTCTGGGTGGCGTGTCGTCATGGCGCCCGTAGCGTCCGCCAAGTACTCACGCTGACGGCTGACCGCCATTTGAATAATTGCCGCCATAATTGGCGCGAGAATAACAAGAACAATCCCAACAATATAAAAGACGGGTGGAACATTACGATTATCATTATCACCCCCAAAGAAGAAGGCATGCATTGCTAGGTCAGACAGAAGGCCGATTGCGCTCACCAAGCCAAATGCGATCATACTGACGCGAATATCATAGTTCTGCACGTGACCCATCTCGTGTGCCATAACCGCTTCAAGCTCGTTATCATCCATAATCTCCATCAGGCCAGTCGTCGCTGCGACAATCGCATGTCGTGGATCGCGACCAGTGGCAAATGCATTTGGCGCCGGATCATTGATCACATAAATCTTTGGCGTTGGCATGCCCGTCGTAATCGCAAGGTTTTCGACAATACGATACAATCGCGGGTTATCGCGCTTCTCAATCTCCTGCGCACCGGTCATAGCAACAGCCAACTTGGCTGCGGCATAATACTGGATTAACGCGTAAATTGCGGCACCGCCAATCACCCAATAGGTAATCGACGTATTGCCAAAATACAGGCTTGCGACGTAGCCAATTGCCGCAATAATACCTACAAAAACAGCCATGATGAAAAAGGTATTACGTTTATTTGCGGCAATTGCTCCGTACATAGTATTAGCTCTCTGGGAATAAGTTAGGTTTAGTTATTAAAATTTAACGTCAACTGGTTTTTCGACTGTTGCGCGCTCAGACTCGTCAACGTCATAGAATTCACGCTCTTTAAAGCCAAGCATGCCAGCGAAGATATTGTTAGGAAATAGCTGGATCTTTGTGTTCAAATCACGAACACCACCGTTATAAAAGCGGCGTGACGCCTGAATTTTATCTTCTGTGTCAACCAGTTCAGTCTGCAATTCACTAAAGTTTTGGCTCGCCTTTAGGTCTGGGTAGGCCTCGGCAATAGCAAAGACACTCTTCAATGCGTCGGTCAACATATTGTCAGCCGTCGCAGCTTCTTTAGGGCTGCCAGCATTGAGGACAGCAGAACGTGCTTCAGTCACTTTTTCAAATACACCGCTTTCGTGCTGCGCATAACCCTTAACGGTGTTTACGAGATTAGGGATCAAGTCCGCACGTCGTTTCAGCTGAACGGTAATATCACTCCAGGCCTCGTCAACACGAACTTTCAGTGTAACTAGTGAGTTGTAGGTGACCCAAAGAAAAATCGCTACAACAGCAACAATTCCTAGGACAATCCATAATGCAATCATTTCTTATAATCCCCTTAATTGATTCATTGATTTGTACCTTTATTATAGCATTTTTGATCAAAAAACTCGATCCCGTAAAGGACCGAGTTTTCATTATTTCTGGTGCGCAGAGCGGGACTTGAACCCGCACGACCTTGCGGCCAAGAGATTTTAAGTCTCTCGTGTCTACCAATTCCACCATCCGCGCTTAATGGAGGCACCTACGGGATTCGAACCCGTGTAAACGGTTTTGCAGACCGGTGCGTAACCACTCCGCCAAGGCGCCATCTTGAGCCATTATAGCAGACCATTATGAATGGCTGAACTATATCCTAGAAAAATATCGAGATATGAAATGTCCGACCGTTTTACGGGTCGGACATGTTCATAAAACTTAGCGAGATAACAGCAAGCAAAAACGCCCATTTATGTCACGATGATCGTACACGCGACTGCGCGCCTCGTCGAATGATTGCGCTGTATTACATCCAGGGCAATGCCGCTTCTCCTCACTTGCAGACAACTTCTTCCGCTTTATGACAGATGACATATCTCTCCTTGTAGTACGAACAATAGCATTATTATACCATAAAAGTAAAAAATATCTACATCAATAGGTCAGTTGCCAATCAAAACTATGTGTTACTTTTTATTTCGCAAGCGATATTGAACCGCTTCATACTTACGAAAAGCGATACAAATGAACAGGTATACGATAGCGACACCAGCAAGGCCATTAAGAAGTGGATTAGAACTAAAAACAAGGCCGACGACAAGCGCCGCAAATGCAATAAATTCGTCTATGGTAATTGGAAGTATATTCATAAGATTATTATACAAGTAAAAGTTGGCAGGGAGGAAAATGAAATTAATCATCTCCTCCCTGCCACACTCCGCCTTTACGCGTAAGTGCAGATCCGGACGAACGATGAGCGGTACGTCTGATGGTATCGCTTCACTCCTCCGCCCAGGTTCACTTCGACAGGCCCGAGAGATACGCCTACAAGCGCTTCACCCGTCGAATCATTGTAGGAATCAACTACTGTGCGGTATCTTGCACATCCAACTGGATTGTTGAATACTACATCGTTCCATCCATTCGAGGCCCACTTTCCCGCCACCTGCTCCCAGGTGCGCGTCCATGGAACTGGCGAAGGCGAACTAGATACATCTAGCATGCGCTCCAGCTTGATGTATGTATAGCATCCAAATGTATCTGCACAGTCAGTGTTGACATTGGCGCGACCAGTGATGGACTCGCCTGTTGCCTTCGGGGCGTAGACACCTTTTGCGTAAGACGCCGCAGATGCGCTACCCGAACTGATCATACCCATTGCGACTGCCATAACAATAACAGCCATGGCAACCATGGTAAGTTTGCACCTCTTGATCAGCATCGAACTTCACCCTCTCGTTCACTCTGATTCCGACTAAAACAATATACGCCATATCCCTCATAATTTCAAGTGTAACTTCAGCTATGTATACATATTAATTTAAAAAAACTAGCACTAACATTAAACTACTACCGCTGACGTAGTGTGTCTGGAGCGTTCGAGAACATCGCTTCCAATGCCGGCGTCACCTCTTTTTCGGGGGTTGCATGTGGCGCAACTTGCGACTGACGCTTTGCGGGCAAACCTTTTACTTTGCGCTCAATAATTTCATTCAGATTATCGAGCTGTTCATTATGATAATCCTCCACATAAAATGGTGCACTGTAGCGCTCCATTAACTTTATAGCTATATCAACTTGGCTCGGTGCTGGCTGCGACAGGGGTGGAGTTTTGATATCCGCTCGTGGCACGATCTCATCGGCAAAGCGCAGCTGCTGCAATAGCAACATGCCATCATGGGCGGTGATAATACCAATATGCTGCTTGCCATACAGTGCAAATGTCGTGACGGCGATCTTTTTGGCGCGCACGAAAGCCTGGCGCAACAATGAGTATGCCAACTCCCCGCCTTTACCCGGTACCATATAGTATGGCTTTTCATAATACATGGGATTAATTGATTCTAGCTCGCCGAACTGCCTGACGATAATATTGCGCTCTGCACCGCCGCTGCTTTCGATAATCTCATCATCGGTAATCTCAATATATCTATCATCAAGCTCGATTGCTCGATGGATTTCGTCAGATTTTAGTTCTTTGCCACTTTTTGATTTGGCGACTCGCGTGATTGGCTTGTGCTCAATCGAGTCAATCTGCACAAACTTTGGTCCCGCTGATCGCGTTGCCGAGAATAACCGTATCGGCACCGTCAAATCACCTAGCCTGAAGTACCCGTTCCACGATGCTTTCATGTACAGCCTCCTTATTGATTCATCATAATCTTCGCGCCGCAAAATAACTGTGAGATTCCTAACTTCACCACTAATGAATCGGCCGTAAAATAATGGTATGTGTGGACGGTATACACTTTACGACATAGATGAGCTCGGCGAACATTTTGGTGTCGAAATTCCTGATGATCTACAGCCAAACTATAATGCGGCACCTACTCAAGAAATGCCCGTCATTACAAACCAAGGACTTGAGCTAATGCGCTGGGGATTAATCCCCGCCTGGGCAAAAGACGAAAAGATCGGATACAAACTCATCAACGCTCGCAGCGAAACCGTCTTTGAAAAACCAATGTGGAAATCCATCGTCACCAAACATCGCTGTCTTGTGCCCGCCAACGGCTTTTATGAATGGCGGGCCCGTACCGATGGCAAGC
Source organism: Candidatus Saccharimonadota bacterium (assembly GCA_032153715.1). Classification (GTDB taxonomy): domain Bacteria; phylum Patescibacteriota; class Saccharimonadia; order Saccharimonadales; family Saccharimonadaceae; genus SEAL01. Next base: position 209,734 of record JALDYR010000001.1, read on the forward strand.
ACCCGCTCTATATTCACCCCAAAAAAATTGGCCTGTTTGCATTTGCTGGCATTTGGTCCAGCTGGAAACATGACGGGGCCGAATGGCTTACCTACTCAATCATGACGACGGCACCAAACAAAGAAATGACAGCCGTTCACGATCGCATGCCAGTCATTCTTCACCCGGATGACGAATCACTCTGGCTTGGCGCCGACACGCATGATGCAATCGAAACCCTACTGATGCCGTTTACAAACAACAGCCTCGAAATCTACGAAGTCAGCAAAAATGTTAATACTGCCAAAACCAACGACGCGACACTCATTAAAGCAATCGCCTAACCTATTTCGGCTTTGCATTTGGAATATTGCGCGAGAACAATAATGACAGGACGCAAAATGCGACGATATAAAATAGCGCCTGTCGAATACCGTCAATTTGCGCATTTGTATAGACGTCGACAATCTCATCCGCCTCGCTCTGCGTTGCGCCCTTTGACATTGCGTATGCCTCTGCTTGCGGCGCACTGATGACCTGTAGCGACTTGGCGTTCGTTGATATGTAATCCTTTACGTTTGACGGCAGCGTGGTTTGGTCAATCGAACTCACAAAGCCAGTCGTCAGTGACGTGATAAATAGTGACCCAATCAAAGCAGTTCCGAGTGATGACCCAAGATTCTGAAATGTTCCCTGTAGGCCGCCACCCTCGGCAGAATTTTTGTCGCCCACGGCAGACATATTCACATTACCCAGCTGCGAGGCCAGGAAACCGAGGCCAGCACCCAAGATGAACATGCCCGTCCCAAAGATAAATCCTTCCAGCTGCTCATTAATCGATGACATCAAGACCAGCCCGCCCAAAATCAAGCATATCTGACCCAGGCGCACGATTTTGCGCGCCGAAAACATCGTGACCAGTCGCGCCCCGCTAATCGAGAACAGGATCAATCCGACCGACAATGGCAGAATCTTGATGCCGGTCTGCAGCGCATCAAATCCTAGCACGACCTGCAAGTAGACCGGCATTACAAAGAACAGCGCTGCAATCGTGAAGTATTGGAACAGCAACACTGCGAGTCCACTGCGCAACACCGGACTCGCAAACAATGACACCTTTAGCAGTGCAACTTTTCCCTGCGCTTCCAGCATCTTTTGCCGGCGATAGAACGTCCACAAAATAATGATACCGGTGAGGATCATGTACGCGACCAGTGATATTCCAAATGGTGTAATTGGCACGCCGTTAAATTCCGGCGACGAGATCGGCTTGACCCAGCCCCACACCTTACTCTGCAGCAAGCCGTACACCAGAATACCCATGCCCGCCACCGACAGCAATACGCTCGGCACATCAATCGTCTGCTTATCCCTCACCTTTTCATCTGCAATCTTGTTCGTAACCAGTAAAATAATCGCCATGATAATCGTTTCGCCGATGAATACATAGCGCCACGAAAAGTACGTCGTCATAAAGCCACCGATCAATGGTCCAGCAGCAGCAGCCGCACCAGAAATACCACCAATAATCGCAAAAGCAATTACTCGATCCCGACCCTTATAATTCACCGCTGCAAGCGCAGCAATTGCTGGAATCACCAGCACCGCGCCCAGCCCTTCAATCAGTGACCAGCCAAGTAGCAATATCGTTAAGTTTGGCGCCAATCCCGTCATCAACGACCCGAGTCCATACACCACTGCGCCGATCTTGAACGCCCGGCGCCGCCCCCAAATATCCCCGAGCTTGCCGCCCGTCAGCATAAATGCTGCCATCGTGAGCGTGTAAAACGTAATAGCGACCTGCATACCAGTTATATCGGTATGCAGGTCGCTTGCGACGGTCGAGAGTGATACATTCATCACCGTACTGTCTAGCACCATCACGAACTGGGCAAATGCCAGAATGATGATGACTAGCCATTTCTTTTTCATATGCTCACTCCCCTTCGGTTACTACCAAAACCACTTCATCAAACACTGCCTAAGTCGAACCTTTCTTAGTCGTATCTTTTGCCAACCTTGCTTCCAGTGCGCGGATCAAAGCCAAAATATTGAAGCGTTGATTAAAGATCAATAGAGCAACCAGCGTCACACCCAGCATCCAATACATCTGAACGGTAAACGGCTGCAAAAAGCCCATGGTCACATTCTCGACAACTGGCCGTAGCGCGATATTCGGCACCGCGGCAGAAATTGGCGGGGGAACAAAGGGCATCGTTAGCAGCCCGAGCACCGCAACGATAACAATAGTCAGACCAACAACGTATACCCGCTTGGCGTACAGCGCCCGACTGATATAGACATACCAGACAAACCCACCTATACTAAGCAGCCAAAACAACGGCCCCATCCACAGCATCAGCTGGACCGTTCCTGATAGATTAGGGAACGAATCCGATTCGACCAAGATAATCTCATTCGGAATTTTTTCCTCGACAAGCGCCAAGTTTTCGCCTCGTCCAAAGTTTTGCGCAATCGCCACCATGCCAGCCAGCGCCGTCTTTGCCCCCTCCAGGTCAATCTTGATATCTTGTCGATTTTGCGCCGTGACATAGGCGTACGTTTTGCTACTGATCGCCGTCACCGCCTGCGTGCCCAAATCACTCCCTAGTAATCCACTCGTGAATGATTCGATGCGCGGCCCAACCGTGCGCTGCAACACTGGTCGATCGGCAAGTGCCCTATCAACTACAGCCGTCGCAATCGCACCACGACTTGTTTCTTTTTGAAGAGCCGTCGACGTTATCTGCGTGAATGTCGCTTGATTAAAGACCGTATGATTTACCCAATAGGCAGATTGGGCGAGAAACAGCATCACCGCTGCGAAGAGTAGTAAAACTATTGAACCGTATTTAGATAACTTCTGCTGTGCAACCATTATCTTAGTCCCCTCTATTTCGACAATAGCACTCCACGTGAACTATAGCAAATGTAAGGAGAAGCTCAAGTTTGACTAAATATAATTTTACTTTTATAGTAGTGTTAGTTTTGTTAAAGTCTGACAACTGGTCGCTGTTTTCCAAAATGCACCCAAATGAATGGAGTAAGCAACGTGACTATCGAATTGCGCGCCGATAGTTTTGATGACGTTTTTCAGAAAGCCTGCGATATTGTCAAAAAAATTGACAATATCGAGTGGGTTCTCGTTAACAAGAAAAAACGCCTTGTACAATTTCAGGATGCGCTCTGGGAATGCACGGTACTTTTCAGTATTCAAACCAACCAAGAGCTTGACCTCGACAAGGTTGCCGATCTCATTAGCATTACGCCAGGTTGCGCCTCCGAACCTAGTTCAAAGACTTGGCTTATCGGCAGGATGAAACCTAGCCGCGTCACGGCAGCCTACTGGTCACTGAAAGAATTCTATCCCCGCGACCTATCACAATACCTCTAAACGCCCCGTTCACAAGTAGAGCCCCGCTCCTTGCGAACGGGGCTCTACTTAATTTGCATCAATTACGATATTCTAAAATATCCCCTGGCTGACAATCCAGCGCATCGCAAATCGCTTCAAGAGTCGATAGTCGTACCGCCTTCGCCTTGCCATTTTTCAGAATAGATAGATTAGCCATCGTGATACCGACCCGCTCAGACAGCTCGGTCACGCTCATCTTGCGCTTTGCCAGCATGACATCTATGTTAATAATAATTGCCATATTTTACCTATACCGTTAAATCATTCTCGGATTTGATATCAATCGCATTTTGCAAGACTCGCTGCAATACCGCCGCAAACACAGCAATCGTCATTGGCGCAAAAGCAAGCACCAATCCAATCACCATCAATCCCGGCGCATCATCTGTATCCGCAACGTAGTAGATTAATGGCATTGCAATAACATAGAATGCGCTGATGATCGCAGCACAAAACTTGATATTATTAAGTGCCCTGATCGACAAGTCAGAGAAGGCGTTGTTTTTATCAATATAACCTAACAACTTCAAAGCTTGAAACAGCGCAAGATAAAACGGCACCGTCGTCGCGACCAGCCCAATTAATACTGGGTAGTGAAATGCCGCCACGTACGGAAATGCCTTGCTCCAGTTCATGGCGATTTCTGGCAGTACTAAAGCGCACAATCCCAAGACGGCCAGTCCCATGCCCAGGACGGTTAACCGCAGAAAAGTCGTTGAACTTTGCTTCATAATAATTACCTTGTTTAGTGATATGAATGAATAGTATCACAATATTTATCGTTTTACAATAAATTAATATTGTTTATTACTAATAATCATCAGGTTTTACTATGCTATAATTTGAACAAATCAAAGGAGCATTCATGAAAAATCCGCACGTCGCAGCAGCATTAAATATCATCCCAGGTCTTGGCTATCTATATCTCAACAGAAAGGTGCACTTTGGCGGCTTACTTCTATTTGGAACAATATTAATCACCCTAGCAAGTGCCTACAATCCATCCCTAGCCCCGTATGCCGAAGCTCCCTTAACAGCTTGGGATGCGGTCTCATCTCTCGGGCTGCTCCTCATCATTGCGGGATTTGTAACCGACGCCTATCGCGAAGCCCTGACGCTTAACGCGACTAGTGGCGATGCGCCCACATCATAGTGATATACTACACTCATGAATACAGAATCCTCTTACGGTAATCGCATTGGATGAGTAAGTTTTATCATAGGTATCCTCTATTCAGTCGCCCTGCAGACTTTGATCAGCTACGCCATCAAAGTAAATCCAATCACTATCTGTTGGCTTACAATGCGCCAGCAGTACACACTCCTTGGTGACAAATAATAGTGCAACCAAATACAGCCAATCCCACACCCAACAAACTACGTCGAATCATCATCGGCGCCGGTGCCGTCATAGTGCTTGCTTCGCTTGTTTTAGCAATTAATAATTATTTCTATAAATCCGACTGGATTAATGTCACTGGTACCGTCGAAAGCTACACTCCCGACCCCAGTGGACGCCACTACGTCCGCATAGCCTACGTAGTCGATGGCCAAATCTATCACTACAGCCGATCAGACAGAGGTAATATAACAATCGGAAGCGCCCGCTACCTTTCGTATGACCCGAAACATCCTGAAAACGCCTCGCTCCAACACGAACAGCAATATTTTATAGCAGTACTCCTGCTAATCCCTGGGCTACTGCTTATTATTGGTGGCAAATTCGCCAAATATAAATAATTGGCACTAGATATACTGCGCAGTTAACGACTCTTTAGAATGTTTTAAGTCGGCGGGAACCCCCTCGAACAATACTCGTCCACCGCGCTTACCGCCTTCGGGACCCATATCGATAATCCAATCAGCTTGGCGGATAACGTCAAGATTATGCTCGATCACCACGACCGTATTACCGCCATCAACTAGCCGGTTCATGATTTCCAGCAAGTGCTGAATGTCTGATGTATGCAGCCCCGTCGTTGGTTCATCCATGACATAGATGCTGCCCTTTTTGTGCAGCTCGCCAGCTAGCTTGATTCGCTGACATTCACCGCCGGACAAGGTACTGAGCGGCTGACCCAGTGTTAGATAGGACAACCCAACGTCATTCATCGCCTGCAGCTTCTTGCTAATTTCTTTGTCCTCGAAAAACTCTAACGACTCGGCAATTGTCATTGCCAGCACGTCGGTAATATTTTTACCGTTTAGCTCATACGCCAGCACTTCCTCCTTGAATCGCTTGCCTTCGCATATTTCACATATCTGCTTTTGTTCATCCAGAAATGCCAGGTCGGTCGTGACGTAGCCCGTTCCCTGACAGTTATCACAGCCACCCTTTGAGTTAAAGCTAAATAGTGACGCCTCGACATTATTTGCCGCTGCAAAAATCTTGCGGACCACATCCATAATGCCCGTGTACGTAGCTGGGTTTGATCGGCTATTTACGCCGACTGCTGATTGATCGATGACGATCGAGTCAGGATACTGGCGGACAAATGTTTGATTAATGAGCGAGCTTTTACCCGACCCAGCAACACCAGTAATGACATTCAGTACACCTGTCGGGATCGCGACACTGACGTCCTGCAAATTATTAACTGTTGCGTGTTCAATTTGCAGCGCGCCGTTTGATTGGCGCGGATCAGCTTTGATTGGCAAGTTTTGACTAAGGAACTTTCCGGTCAACGTATCAGCCTGCAGTAAATCTTTATAGCTTCCCTCAAAGACAATCTCGCCGCCCTTTGAGCCTGCATGCGGACCGACATCGATAATATAGTCTGCTACCTTGATCACATCTGGGTCGTGTTCTACGACGATGACCGTATTGCCATTGTCGCGAAGCTGCTTCAATAGATCATTCAATCGGTGCACATCACGCGGATGCAAACCAACACTTGGCTCGTCGAAAATATACATCACATCGTTCAGCGTACCGTTTAGGTATTTAACCAGTTTGACGCGCTGCGATTCACCGCCGGATAGGGTGTCCGTCGGACGATCAAGACTCAGGTAATCCAGGCCAATATCAACCAGATGCTGCAGTCGAATCTTTAGCATATCTGTCACCGGCTTGAGTGCCGGTTCTTTGATTTGTTCGACCGCTGCGATCAATTCATCGATTTGCATGCCTGATAGTTCCGCAATATTCTGGCCGTTGATTTTGCTGGCCAGTGCTTTCGGACTGAGGCGTGAGCCGTGGCACGATTCACAGGGACCATTCGTAATGAACGGCGCAACGGTTTTCTGTGTTCGCTCCGACAATGACTTCAGGTCGCGTTTGATATATTTACGAGCAAACTCGTCGATGATGCCCGTGAATTTGATATTCAGTCCACCGCCAACATCTACCTTGAATGGTTCCGCGTGATATAAATCCTGCAGTTCTTTATCTGAAAAGTCAGCTAGTTTCTTGTCGTTATCAAACAAACCGGACTTCACGACAACCTTCCAGCCCCAGCCGCCAACTTTGTAATCAGGTAGCAGGATCGCGCCGTCATTCAGTGATTTACTACGATCAAACGCCATGTCCAAATTCAGCGCCATCATCTGCCCCAGCCCGTCACACGTCGGACACATCCCTTCGCGGTTATTGAACGAGAACATATAGCCATGTCCAAGGTTCGGCTGGCCACCTTTGGCAAACAATGTACGGAGGATTGGGGCAATGTCTGTCGCCGTCCCGACCGTCGAGCTCGACCCGCCGCCCAGTCGCTTTTGGTCGACGATTACCGCCATATTGAGATTGCGGATCGCATCAGCATCCGGCTGCGATACCTTCGGCAGGAAGTTACGGACAAATGCCGTAAAAGTTTCGTTTAGCAGTCGCTGCGCTTCGGCTGCGACCGTATCGAACACAATCGATGATTTGCCTGATCCAGATACGCCGGTAAAGATCGTGATCTGCCGCTTCGGAATCCGCAGACTGACATTCTTTAGATTATTCTCCCGGGCACCCTGTATCTCGACGTATTCTTGCATGTACCTATGATAGCAAACCGCGAGTCACAGCCCTAACATGCGAAACCCGCCCTCCCCGCAGAGAGAACGGGTCTCAACCTTACGGTTCTAGGCGGGATTAGTGACGAACATCGGTGCGCGATCCGAAGCCGACTCAATTTCCATGCCGAGATCACTACGCAGCATTTCGAGATCGACATCATCCTTACAGTAGAGAGTAATTACATTGACCTCCTCAGACGATGCAACCTCCACCTTGTTGAAGTACGGCGCCCGAAGCGTCACGCCATCAACGCCATCGAGCGTCGTATGAAGTCCGTAGCAACTGCGATACACGATAGGCGACATCTCGGATTCATCCTTATCTTGCAAGCTAAGAACGATGAGCGTCTTCGATATATCTTTCACGACTTCTCCTCAGTGACAGGCACTACATATATGCAGTGAATACGATTTGACCGAAGTCTTCTACAAAACTTTTTATATCAAAAAACAACTAGAATGTCAACCTATGGACCGATCGGTTCAATCGCCTGCATAATCTCATCAACGCCAACACGTGATTGGTTCAAGCCGTCACCTGCGTAATAGCTATGACCCGGATTCTCACCAATAACCTTTGGCAACGCAGCCCATTCTTTGGCAAGGTTGGCAGCAAACTGGTCACGAGCTAACTCTTTGTTAACATAGGCTTCAGCGCCGCGCCGTTCAAGTAGCGTAATGGCCAATTTATCTTGCATGGATTGATCAAACTTCTGTTTAACATCAAGCCCGAGCTGACGAACCAACCCCGAAAGTGTCGTATTAACGATCTGATATCTACCGACCGCACTGCTCGCATTACCCTGCTGCACGAAATTCGCCTGCCAGGCTAAAACTTCCCCGATCGACATCTGGGTAAAATTAATCGAAGTATTGCCAGGGTTACCAAAGTACGCATTATAATTACCGTTACTTTCCGCCCGCGCAATCAATTGCAGCAGCGGTGTATACGTTGCAGGATTAACGGTATTGCGCTTATTGTCCATGTAACTAGCATAGAGCATTGCGCCAGTAACAAGAATAATCGCAGAGGCCGCCAAGACAAAAGTCCTGTTTCGCATCCACCGCTTCAAAGTCCGCTTTAGTTTACGCTTGAATTTCGAGCTCACTAGTATCTATTATATTCCAAATCCGGAATATTAGCAGTCTTGCGTCCGCTACTAAAACGTACTGGTACCGGCCTTTATCGCAGGCAAGACCTTATACGCAAGTTCAACTGCCTTATCAATAGTATTAGCTTCCGGCGCCGAGCCGAGACCATAGCTCAAAATAATCCACTCACGGCCGTTAAGGACGTTTAGCTGGCCAAGTTTTTGGTTAAAGTAAGCGTCCTCACCCAAATCTTTTACCGCCTCGACATTGTCGGTTGGCTTGCCATTTACAAACTCGGTTTTGTTTTGCTGCACTCCGTCATCATTCACGCCAGACCGAACCACAACAGCAGCAACAATCATATTTTCCGTATCAGGATTGCCATCTGTGTAGCCACACTGACTAGTAGCGGTATTGCCAGAAACAACTGGATTTTTCGCACTGCTATCAATCGCCTTGCCGCCCAGCAATTCTTTTGCTTCAGCAGAAGTCAGTAGATCACAAGCTTTAGCGGGCTGGTACACGACTTTAGGAGTGCTACTGTATACAGTATATGTAATTGCAGCAATCAAGACGGCGACGCCAGCGACAATCGCCATCCCGATAATAAGTTCGTTTCGTTTACTGGCTGTTATGTAATCTTTTGCGGCTTGTATGTATTGTTTCATAATTTATTTATAGTATAGCAGGCTATGGATATCTTCCGGCAACAAGCCTCGGCGCGCGGGGGTACCCTCGTCCATAATACGCCTCGCGTAGCTAATACCCTCAACAAAAAATAACACCCGGACTTTCCGGGTGTTATTTTGCTAGAACGCTTGGGCGAGAACCCAGATCGCTGCGGCTATTTCGAGAAAAAATAGACCGAGCCCAACTGGCGACCCCCAGCTGAACCAGCTACCCCACGATCGCCAATTTTTGTGCGACCGCTCGTACCAGTCTAGCTGCTCTTCTTGTGTCATCTTCGACATCGCAAGAACTCCTATTTAGATTAATAAAAGTCCCCGAATGCTAATGCAGTGCCGGTAACGAGTTATTCCCTTGGGGTAGGGCCTCGCCGTAGGTGCGGACTTATGTGCTTACCAATGAGTGTACTACAATGCAAGCACCCAAGGGAAGAGTGCAGATTCTTCACGCCACGACGAGGGTAACTGCGTTATATCCCTGCTACAATATGTACCATGACAAAACATCGAATCTACACAACCAGTTTCGCAAGCGTCTACCCTCTTTACGTCACCAAGGCCGAGAAAAAAGGTCGCACAAAAGCGGAAGTCGATGAAATTATTCGTTGGCTGACAGGACATAGTCAGGAAGGACTAGAAGCGCAACTAAAGCAGCAGACAGATTTCGAAACCTTCTTTGCGGAAGCTCCACGGCTCAATCCTTCACGGACGCTCATCACAGGCGTAATTTGCGGTGTTCGTATCGAAAACATCGAAGAGCCGACCATGCGAGAAATTCGTTACCTTGATAAGTTGATTGACGAATTAGCCAAGGGAAAAGCGATAGAGAAAATCCTCCGCAAGGCCTAACTACCGGCCGTCGCGGATCGTCCAATCAGTCGCCAAATCAAACCCGTGCGGATATCGTCTGACAAAGCCGCCCGTGTCGTAGACCTTGCCCGGCCCCATACTTGTTTCCACGACCGAGCAGCGCGGGTAGATACCGTAGTTTGCGGCCACCAGCACGTACCCATCTTTATCTACCTTGGCACCGTCGATGGCACGAATCGTATAGCCACCGCCGCCACACGCTCCGATAACAATGTTCATCGGCAGGTCATAGTACGTTTCGCGGTGCGCGACGCCGTCCTTGTCAGTATATAGCTGGGCACCTTTTGCCAAAGTTAGCGCTTTTGGCGTTGGCCCAAACACCACCTTGACCGGTGCAGGCGGCAAAGCGACGCGTTTGATCGTCAGTACCTTGCTAGCGCCGTCGACAAAAAAGTCGCCTTTCGTAAATACCGTCTCGTCTTTGTCGCGTAGCGGATCAATCGCCGCAATTTTCATGATTTCGCGTGGCGCCGCTGCTGCCGTCACAACTTTTTGTCTCAAAGCGCCATCAACCACCAGTACTGGCCGTGCCCGATAAATAATAACCGCAGAATCCGACGAAAACAGCTTACTGTCTATCGCCGGCTCTACCTGATCCTGTGAACTGACAGCAATGCCTGCATCTTTTAACGCATCCCGCACCGTGTCAGCACGAGTCAAAATGACATGTTCCTGTCCGCGGTCATGAAATGTCACCAACCGCCCTAATTGCGCCGCTTGGCTATCAGCCATCACACCCCACGCCAGTACAGTCATAAACAATAATGCAGCCAGGATAGTTGCCGGAATAGTAATGCGTGCGCTATCCACCTGCCACTTTTTGTTTTTGATTTTCATAAGCTAATAATACCAGAATCGCAAATAAATCCTGGAGTCTATTTTAGTCGAACGACCCTGTTCTCACTTCACCGGACCTTTTGTAATTGGCGAGGATGACGCCACTTGGCAATACTGTAGAATCGAGCAATTCAAACGCTGCCGGGATTGTTCCTTCGGCAAACAGCCGCTTGCCAGTCGCGAGCGTAATGGGATAGATTCGCAGTCGCAGCTCATCAACCAAATCATTCTTTAGGAGCGTCTGCACCAGCTTCCCGCTGCCATGTACCTGCAGCGCCGGTCCATCTTCTTCTTTTAGCGCTTTCAGTTTTGCTACGACGTCTCCGTTTATTAGAATTGACTCGTCCCACGTCAGATCGACACCCGAATCCGAAACCACGTATTTCTTGGCTCTATTAAACGGATCGGCGACGACTCCTGTCTGTTTCGGCCAGTACCCGGCAAATATCTCATACGTCTTCCGGCCGAGCAACAAATCAAATGGCGCACTCAACTCTTCACTAATGACAGTACCGAAATATTCATCTGCATACGGCACCGTCCAGCCGCCATACTGAAAGCCGCCCGACGTATCTTCCTCGGGTCCGCCAGGCGCCTGCATCACTCCATCCAGGCTAATCATAGTAAAAACGACGATTCTTCTCATGCTTCTATTTTACTCGGCAGCAACAACTGTCGTCAAATTAACAGTCAGTTCACACCGTCTTATTTCTTTAGCCAATATCACCCAAGTACGTACGCTAAAAGCCCTACAAATCAAAAATGAAGCCCCAGCCGTACTTGCTATAAATCCTTTTAGCATCAGACCGTTCTTTTTCTTCATATTTTGTTTTTAGCTTGTTTACAAAATACGCCACCTCATCATTAGTCAGCCTCTCCCAGCTATTTGTACCCTGACTTATTCTTTCAATAGTCCTACCTGTTGGAATCCAACCAAACTTAGCCAGCCGACGACAATTTTCGAGGCATACGTTAACTTCCTCGGAAGGCGTAGTTATGCGACCGTCTAAGTCATAGTCATTAATCCTCAGGATTTTTGTCTGTGCATCCTCAAAGCCGAAGCCGGTCGGGTCATGCAACCTGCCATCACTAGCAAGATAGACAGAGTCAATACTATTAAGATAGTAGAGCAAAAAATTATCAACCGTATGCGTCACGCCGTAAGCAAGCTGAGCATTCCAAATACCTTTCACATCCCACATCGCGCGATTTGTCGGATTAACTTCATCGAGTGCTTGGCCAAGAATAGTCTGGGCTTCTTTGTAATGAACATTGCCAACGTATGACACATCTATATCACTCGTCGTACTTCCAGTCAGCAAGCTTCTCGTCCAGCCCGCCGCAATTGCCGGCTCACTGATTCCATGGCGCTCTAAAAAGCGAAGTACTTCCGCTGCTTCCTTTACTTGCGGTAAATTCTCAATCTCCCGGATCTTCATAGAATTACTATAGCAGTCTCGACGAACAGCGAGCTATAATGAATTTATGTCAAAGGAAATTCCTGCAAATAAACCAGAGAAAAAAGAAGTGCTCGAAGATAACGCAAGGAAGTTCATTGTCGACGCTATCGACCCCGAGCTCCTCAAAGAAGCGTCTTCATTCACCCTCACTACCGATTGGCTAGAAACAGGCGAAGACAACGAAACGAAAGTTGCACGTAAACAATTCGATAATGGCGATATTCAAATTTTATTAATATCGAAGATAACCAAGGATGGCAGCAGAGCATCTGAAAAGCAAAAAATTACCGAAGAAGAATACACCGAACTTACAACCTCTTCGATACTTCACCTTGAAAAGAAACGTCATGAATTTACCTGCGCGCAAAGTGACGCTCTATTTTCCGCTAAATACGATGAATTTGCCGACGAAAAGCTCCGCATACTAGAAGTAGATGCATCGAGCGAAGAAGCAAGAAGCTCGTTCAATCCGAATGACTTCCCTGGCGATCTAACAGAAGTTACCGGAGACATACGATATTATGGATATCGGATAGCTGCCATACTCTAATCTCACTAGCTAACGGTTACTTCATTCTGAAAGATATACATCAAACCACGACCTGGCCTGCTCGAGCCATTCATTGCGATGAGTGCTCAAGCTATGATCGCCGCCGTCAAACACAACAAGTTTATATTTCCTACCTAAATCCTGTAATTTATCCGCTAGATCAGTAGCATCGGATAAGCTAACGCGATTATCGCTCGCGCCGTGAAGCAATAATATAGGAGTCTGATCCGGTAAATCGTGAGGTGAAAATACAATTGAGCGATCAATCTTTTCTTCAATACTGCCACCAAAGGCTTTATCGTAAACAGCCTGCATTTCGGGTCGCCGTTCAGCATTACGAATTAAATTCGTAAGACCTCCACGAATAACCGCGGCTTTAACTGGCAAATCCTTAAGTAAAATATAGGTCATCATTCCACCGCGACTTTCCCCAAACATACCGATATTTCCTAGGTCAATATCAGTTAAACCTTGAACTATAGTGTACAAAATTCTCACACTCTCTAGATCATTTGTGCCACCAAATTCATCATGCCCCTCACTTAAGCTATTGCCCGTGTATTGAGTACCTACAACTACATACCCCCAGCTTGCCATGGTGGCTATGTCACTCATCAGAACACCCCTACTAACCATACCGAAGTCGAATGAACCACCACGGTTATACATTATGCAAGGAATTTTATTGCCCCTAGTATAGATTTTAGGCAAGGCGATAAAACCTGACACACTATGTCCGTTTACATCGTATTTGAAGCGGTAAGCTTTGATCAATTTCTCGTTTTGAGTAATTTCTTCTCGTGTATTTACTGCCTTTTCCAGCAGACCCTTATCTACAACAACTTCATCAATTGAAGAAGTGTATTTTTTTAAGTCAAATAAGATTGTTGTTACGATATCATCCATACACATAAAATGAGAGTGTGGCCTAGCCTTACCCTTAGGTAAGGCTAGGCCACTTAGCGAGCATCAGACAGAGTAGACATACTCCGGACGCCAGCTGTTAATGTAGCCACAGACACCACCGTTGCACACGGCGATAGTCTGTCCAGTCAGCCTGTAAGGCCGGCCTAGATCCTGTTCGAAGAGCTCCGACGTCCGCCGAAACTTCTCCTGCAGATCCACGGCATCATCCTCGTTCCGCATCCCAAAGTATGGGAAGTGATGCAGAAAGAAGCCAAATACAGCCTCGCAATCCTCGGCATACTTAGCGGTATCGAGAATATGGTGATGCCAGAATTCATCGAGCTCCTGTGTCGGCACCATGATCGTTCCCGGATGGAGTGCATGAAGCAGGAGGAAACCTCGGTATATGACTTCGAGCTCCTCGATGACATCCTTCCTCACACCTTCGTACTCCAACTTGGCCATGATTGGCTGCAAATTGAGTGAATCGATGGCCAACTGGTACTCCTCGCGGGTCTTACCCATGAGATTCACACTCCTAGATTGATCCTACGGGACCTTCATACACTACTATGTAAAACAACTATCTGTCAAGAGCTAACAATCTATTAACGGCACGTCCGTACCTATCATGATCGTCTTGCTCCAGCCAATATGCCGCCGCATCGATTCCTCGCATAACCGCTAGGTGCGTAAGAAGCTGCGCGTCAACGCTATCCCGATATCCTGCCATCAGTTCATTAAAAGGCACATCACCGCTCCAATAGAATCTCCAATATGCTAAATCTAGTTCTATTTGATGTGATTTACTATGCTCCAAATCAAGTATGCCACTAACCGTAGCACTGCGCGGATCAACTAGTACATTCCTAGGCACTAAATCGCCGTGACATATTTTAGGGTTTGATAAATCACGACTACACTCAATCTCATTACACGCACGCTGTAGAATATCAGCCATTCCCGCAGACACAGCAATACCTCGAGAAGAAGTCCTAAACCTGCTTACAATCGATTCCGCCCAATCATCAAGAGTTGTATATAGAGCGGCTAAATCCGTATCGACTAAGCCGTAGCCCGTACTCGGTGCGACATGTAGGCGCCTCAGTTTATCACCTAGGTCTCGAATGACATATCTTTGTCGGTCCTCGTTCTTTTCCTCTGCTAAAAATACATCGAGAGTAACACCGGGCAGCTTCTCCTCTAGCGAGTAGCTGTATTCAGTATCACCGTACGAAAGATCGCCAATTTCTACGACTTTCGGTAAATAATCGACTCCGCACGCCTGCAGCCTTGAGATTACCGCCGCCTCTTCCTTAAACCGACTTCTTTCAGCCAGTTGAGCGCGTAAGATCATTGAGCTATCCTTTTCCTTCACCTCGTAGACGAAACTATTGTAGCCATTATCAATAACTGACCACTCCGTAATATTTGGCTTAACCGTAGAAATAATAGATTCAAAATACTCATTGCCTGGATTTCTCATTTATGCTTTTTATTATAGCAAAAAACAAAATATACAATAGTTAATGATTTATTGCAAAATTCATACCTCTACTTGACGGGTTCAAAACAAAGAAAATCTGAAGTCACTTATACCAATCAAAAGGCCTAGGTATATTCCCGGCCTTTTTACGCAAAGTCTATACGTCTAATATATGTATTTAAACGTGCTTGCCGCCACAGTACGTGTATGAACTTGACCAACGCCTCCGTTGTAGTTCATCTCAGAAACATTCACCGTACTATTGCCATTAACCGCTTCAACATACGCAACGTGACCTGGCTGTTCGGCAACAGCGCCAGCGCGCGGAGCGGTACCTGTTGCAATGCCACGAGCAGCAGCGTTCGTCACCCATTGCCCGCCATTCCCTAGCCCGTTTGGCAGATCTGGTCGTTTTTCCTTGACGTACCAGGTACACTGACCCTGGTAATAAGTGTTACTAGCATGTGCGGTTTGGCCCAAAAAGAGCGCAACCGAAGAGACTGCGGCAGCTGCCGCAAGACTTAGTTTGATTGTCATCAATTTCTCCTATAAGTCCGTGTCATTCTGGTTCATTTTTTTAATAATATATGTACCGACACGGATGATCGTATGTCATGCAACTTGCAGACACACAAACCTAAGTTTAGCAATTTTTTTCACAATGCGTCAACGAAATATCATACTATACTCGACTTTATAACGCTTTTTAAGAGAAAAATTTCACATTGTTTCTTTTACAATGAATTATGCATCATTTTTGCTTTTTGAGAAGGGTTGGAGAGCCACTTTAGGCCATACAAAAAACAACCTTATAGTTAGGTCGCGACGTAAGTTAAACGAAGAAATCTATGTTCGACCGTTGATTATGTTGAGGAAGTTGGGCTTTAGAGTTCTTCAGCCAGTCCAATGAGGATTTGTTCAGGACCACGCATATAACATAGGCGATACGAGTTTTCATACTGAACTATTTCACCAACAAGTTCCGCGCCGTGTTTTTGAAGTCGAGTCACTGTGTCATCAATATCTTCCACAGTAAACATGGTACGCAGATACCCAAGCGCATTCACCGGCGCGTTGCGATGATCCGCAATCGGAACGGGCGTAAGGTAGCGTGCCAGCTCTAGCCTACTGTGTCCGTCAGGCGTGACCATCATCGCAATCTCAACGCGCTGGCCGGCGAGTCCTGTCACACGACCAGACCATTCCCCTTCAATTACCGCGCGCCCTTCGAGCTGCAGGCCGAGTTCTGTAAAAAACGATACAACTTCATCAAGCGACTCGACGACGATGCCGACGTTATCCATTCTTTTTAGATTAGGCTGCTTTGAATTCATACCTACTATCTTATCATTTAAGCTCTCCCGACTGTATTGCGGACTGTTCTTGACTCATTATTATTTTCGAAGAGGTCGAGAAGCGAACAGCTTAATTTACAAAGACGATATTTTACTATTTCTCGGTCTTTAGTTTGACTGGATTAAATTGTATACCTTTACTCAATTCGTGCGCCACCTTCACTACACTACCTTCACTAATCGTGCCCTTGAGGATTTCCTTAGCCAGGCGATTTTCTATCTCATTCTTAATTTGGCGACGCAGTTCGCGGGCCCCGTATTCTGGTAAGTACCCAATTTTGGCTAAGTGTCTAACGACCGAGCTTTCAAAGGTAATTTCAATACCCTGACCACGAGCTATCCTCTTTACTTTTTCCAGCTGTAAGTTAACTATTTGTTCAATCTGTTCTTTATCTAGTGCCTCAAAGATAATAATTTCGTCTATGCGGTTTAAAAACTCGGGACGGAAGCGTTGGCGCAAGACTTCCATAATTTCATCTTTAAGATCATTGTACGACTTTCGCTCAACTTTCTTTACGACCAGATTTTGATGGATTATACTTGCACCTACATTGGAGGTTGCAATAATTATAGTGTTAGTGAAATCTATAACACGCCCCTGACCGTCTGTCAGTCGGCCATCGTCAAAGACCTGCAGCAAAATGTTATGAACATCGGGATGAGCTTTTTCAATTTCATCCAATAGTAAGACGCTATAAGGCTTACGACGAACACGTTCAGTGAGTTGGCCACCCTCTTCATAACCCACATATCCAGGTGGCGCACCTATTAAGCGAGCGACGCTATGCCGCTCCATGTACTCACTCATATCAATACGAACCATAGCGTCTTCGTCGCCAAAGACAGTATAAGCCAAGGCTTTTGCCAGCTCTGTCTTGCCTACACCCGTAGGCCCTAAAAACAGCAGCGTGGCAATTGGCTTACTTCCTTCGGTCAAACCAGCGCGCGACATACGCACAGCATCAGCTACAGCTTCTACGGCTTCGTCTTGGCCAATAACTCGTTCGTGTAATCGTTCTTCAAGTTTTAGTAATTTTTGCCTCTCTTCCTGAGTTAGCTCTGCGACAGGAATGCCAGTGATAGAAGAAACAACCTGCGCAACGTGCTCAACTAAAACTGATTTAGATGTTACACCCCGTTTGGCCTGCCAGCTTCCAGCTGAAGCCGCCTTTTTATCCTCAAGTTTTTCGAGCTGTTTTTCAAAATCATTAGCTTGATCCATTTGTTTGTGGTTAACGGCATACTCGCGTTCTCGTTTGAGTCGTTTAACCTCGTCGTCTAATTCGGCCATATCCTGACTATAAGTATCCACACCAATACGCACCCGTGACGCAGCCTGGTCAATTAAATCTATAGCTTTATCAGGTAAAAAACGATTGGCAATATAGCGATCAGATAATTCTGCGGCAGCAACTATTGCTTCATCGGTAATCTTAATTCTATGATGAGCCTCATACTTGTCGCGCAAGCCGCGAAGAATTTCTATAGTCTGTTCTACGGTTGGTTCAGGCACTAACACTGGCTGGAAACGCCGCTCTAACGCTGCGTCTTTTTCAATGTATTTTTGATATTCGTTGAGCGTTGTAGCGCCAATCAAATGCAATTCACCGCGAGCTAGGCTTGGCTTAATCACATTGCTAACATCCAAACCTCCCTCGCCGCCGCCCTGACCAGCCCCTACTACAGTGTGTAATTCGTCTATAAATATAATTAATTCGTCCTGATGCGCAATTATTTCATCCAGCACAGCCTTAATCCGCTCTTCAAACTCGCCCCGGTATTTACTCCCTGCTACCATAGCATTAAGATTAACTTCTACGACTCGTTTATCCTGCAAAACCTGCGGCACTTTACCGTTAAAAATTCTTTGGGCTAGACCTTCTACGATCGCCGTCTTGCCAACACCTGGTTCACCGATGAGAACGGGGTTGTTTTTTGTCCTACGGACTAATATCTCAATGGTGGTTTCGATCTCCTTGGCGCGGCCAATTACAGGGTCAAGTTTTCCCTGGCGAGCTAGCTCTGAAAGATCGCGAGAATATTTATCCAGCTGAGGCGTCGTTGTTTGCGCTTCTACGCGACCTTCCTCAGCCCCTTTGCCAACAACTTTGATAATCTTTTGACGTAGACTCTCTGGCGTCAAACCATACTTGCGTAAAATATCACCAGCCATGCCCTCGTCTTCGTGCAGCAGTCCAATGAGTAGATGTTCTGGACCAATATAGCTGTGCCCTAGCTGTCGCGAGCTAGCAAAAGCTTCTTCTAGCACTTGTTTAACTCGTGGCGACACGGTAACTTCCCCCTTTTCTTCATCCCTCGCTTTTTGATCAGCCTTTGGAGAATTAGCTTCAATGTAGCCTTTTATATCCTCACTCTTTAGCTTAAATTGCTTGAAAATTTCTTGCACTACGTCACTATCCGCTAAAGCATAAAGGAGGTGTTCGGTGTCCACTTCGCGGCGACCAAATTTATCAGCTGTTTCAGCCGCTTGCTGGATAATCTCTTTAGTATTCTCAGAAATAAATTCTTCTATACCGGTAGCTTCACGCTCACGCGGCAAAGGAGTACCTAGCTGAGAGGCAAAGCCGGGAAAGTCATCACCAAAAAAATTACCAAACTCGTTGCCCGAAAACAAGGCTTCAAAAGGAGATATTTGCGCCTGCCGAGAGCGCAACTGCCTATAGTGAGTGTCACATAATTCAAGAATGGTTTCGCGACCATTGCGACTAAGCCTTACTGTGTGAGTAGCAGGTCGCGACCTATCAATATCACAAATTCCATCCGCCATACACATCTCCTTTCGTTTCCAATTTTTATACCGACCCTCGATCGCTCCGCCGACCATAACTCAATTATCCACCAGAGTCATCTTTTAAGCAGTGAGTATACTCACATACATAATACCCAGTACCTCGCTCGGTAGTATTGCAAGGAAAAAGCCGGCCATAAAGACCGGGCTTTAATCGTTAATTTAACAGCGGGAGGCACCCACCCGGAACCTTACTCCAATGCTTTATCGACACTCTAGTATTTCTTAGCAGGGTCGTTTTTGTTAACGACCTCAATTACTAGTACGATTCTCGTGATTTGACTCTGGGGAATTGCCGCTACATTTGATGCGCTGGCGGCAAAATAATCCACACTCAGACTATCGCCTGCTTCTATTCGCATGCCGTAGTCCGACGCCCGCTTGGCATTAAACTCTTTGATACTATTTACAGTCGTCACAAAGCGATACTCCTTACCGGAACTTCCCCGTATTACAAAGCCTTGGTCATCATACGACACAAGTTTACCTTCAATACTGCGCGGCTCCATACCCTCGATCTCAAGCGATGTAGGATTATAGTATAGGTCGATACTTGATTTCGACACAGCACAGGTTTCATCCGGATTACCGACACACGAACTTTTTTCGGTAACTGAATTCTGGAAGTCTGGCGAATAGTACTTTTCCGGCAGCGATAGCTTCACAAGTGCCAGCAATTCGTCCTTTATAGGTGCGCCGTCTTTGCCATTCGCATAGGTAAAATGCCTAATTGCAACGACAGAATCACCCACGCCGAAACGATCCTTCGTAGCGTAACGACCCTCGTCAATCCACAACGTATCACTATTTGCAGTAGAGTTTCCTACTACCTGTTTTTGCCCCCTGTACGTCGAGGCTAATGTGTACATATTATTGTTTACGCTCTGTATCTCAGCGGGCGTATCCATAAAATCAACGGATGGGTTTGCTTTTAGCCACTCGGTATTTGCCCAATCATTGATTTGAGCCATCTCGCACTTCGCGAACGCCACTTTTGCGCTCTCGTCCAGGCTTTGCTGGACTCCCTTTTTAGTCTCATACTGTTTTTGCTCAGCCGGAGACATTAGCGACGAACAGTTACTAGTATTGAAGACAATCTGATTGCGTCCATTTTTATCCATATGACTTTGTTCGACACCCACTTCAGGCTTGAGCCATAACTGGTATATTGCATATGCCGTACCCGAGACAAGCGATACGCCAAGGATAATCAGTAACGTAAGCATCACTCGATTTAAATGTGGTAACTTCATGACATAACTCCTTCTTGTAGTATTTTCACTAGTTTTACGTACCACGTTCGAAATAGTTTCACGATTCTTTATTTTTGAAAGAGTAGCTTTAGTAAAAGCACTTGGCTCTTTTGGCTGGGGAGCACTACCAATAAGCAACGATTCAAATTTTCTCATGCCAACTCTCCTTGCAACTTTTGCTTGCTGCGTCTAATCCATGTCCTGATCGTATTGACTGGCTGGCCAAGTTCATCAGCAATTTCCTGGTAGCTTCGACCTTCCCAGTAATACGCTTCGATAACCCTACGATACTCCGGAGGTGTCAAAGCCGAAACCGCGTCTCTAACTTGTTGCTTCGTCATTTCATCGACTGTCGCCGGTTCGTAACTGAGTGTATCCGGATCGACGTCACGCATTATTTTTCTTGATTGACGAAGATAGTCCAGACACTTATTGGAAGCTATCTTATAAAGCCAAGTCGAGAAACGCTTTGACTGATCAAATGCCCCTAACTTCTCATATGCCTTGATGAACGCCTCTTGGGCGATATCTTCCGCCACATCTCTATCTTTGACGATTTGCTCACAGTAGATAATTAAACCGACATGGTAGCGCTCAACAAGCTCTGAATACGCGTCTGCATTGCCATCCAGGATCTTTCTGATATTTTCAATTTCATTCATTTTCACTTATTATACGGTCCTAGCGCGGAAAAGTTTCAATGGAATTCACTCTTGCCTTTCATTACGATCAAAAGAATGAAATGAGACCACTTTGCAGACTAGCCGCAAACAAAAAAGACCTTCCAAAACTTGAAAAGTCTTCTATGGTATGAGTGAAGAGAATCTACTTAAACTTTTTGAGCGAGTCATTGACGACCAATCCCTAAGTGCTCCCGCGCCGATAGGGCCGCAGCCTAGTTGTGAAATTATTTGCTAATAAACAACCCGACAGCTACAGAAAACTATTAGGTTGTTTAACTTGTCGCCAGGTTTGATTATTTAACTTTTGAAGTTTTAAAATATATAAGAAATAACGGTATAAATATAAGCACTGCTAATACTGTAACTATAAGCAAATTTGGCCCCTCGGGGTCGTTAACAAGAAAAAACAGCAACCTTGAAATAGCAAACGAAATTATCAGGAGAATAAATACAAAAACTTTTCTCATCTAAGTAGATTGTAACATGTCATAAGATGGAGTAGTCGCCCTTTACTTTTGCAATTCAACCCTCAACTGCTACTTCGAACCCTCCGTATGCCATCTTCGTCATTTCATTCGGCATTTCAAAAGCACCTTGATCCTTAAAGCTTTCACTCATCTCATCCATGACTTTTTTGTTTACCTCGTCTCGGTGCTCTTTAGAGTTAAAGACAATGAAAGAGAACCATACATTATCATCACTTGTCGCACCAGTCATTTCGCCGAAGGCACGTGACTTTTGATCACCCATTTCCTGCTGCTTCAGATCGTCACCCCTACATTCAAAGTATTGAAGCGCACCATGCTTCATCCAGGAATCTCGACCCATTTTAGCCATTTCTTCGTAATCAGCTTCTTTACCCTTGGGTACTACTAGAACAAATCCATCAATGTATTTAGACATTTTATACACTCCTTTTTAAAGTTGTATCCTTTATAATTTTAGCACTTATGGTAATACCGAATAGGACGCCGAAGCGTCCTATGATTAACGACTAGAGTTGTTTTTACACGAAATCAGGGAGGAGATAGCTCGATGGAGAAATAGCTGAAAATATTATCTACTGATTCTGATGTATATAATGTTGCTTAGGTTATAATAATAATAAATCGGTGGGGAATAAAATATATGAAACACCGAATTCTCAACAACCTTTATAACAAGAAATCATTCTGGAATACCAGAGGTTTTTTTAAGCGTCAAGTGTCATTCAGGGCATACAGCAAATCTTATCAAGCGAGGCAAAAATACCGAGAGAATAAGATATCCTTCAAGGTTCTACAATATTCGTTATTAGACATAATCAAAATGGCAACCATTGCGGTCATTTTTGTTGCAGTAGTCGAATACTTTTCGTTCTTATCGAAAGACCGTGTTGATTATGAACTCAGCAGTGATGAACTTGGTTTACTACTATCTACATTAGTCACGGTTACTGGTGTTTTCCTAGGTTTGTACTTCACCGCCCTGAGTGCTGTTGCAGGTAATTTATTCTTACGAGCACCGGCTGAGTTGCAAAATCTCTTCCTGAGAGATCGTAAAGGCCAGCAATACATCAGAACGCTCGTACTCACTACTATTATCGGTATTTATTATTTATTACTTCGTTCATATGGTTTTGAGGTTGGCTTTGCTGGACCGACTCTTATTACTGTACTCGCCGTGTATACCGTGGTGCGATTTATGGCCCTTGGAGCACAGACGTTTTATTTCATTCATCCTACCGAAGCAAGTTCGACGTTAACTGGCGATGCAGCAGACGCAATTAATGATGCGTCTTTTAAAGGTTTTGCACCCACCAAGCCATTCTTGCAAAACCATTATCGTAAACAGGCCCAGATTGCACTAACGACACTCAGCAGTTTAGTTGACTTTGGCATAAAGCCCGTTAAACTATCTTCACAACAGATGCTTACAATCGCTCGATATGCCGGCAGCATTACCGAATATTACATCGAAAGAAAGAAGCATATACCAACGGAAAGTCTCTGGTACGCACGAAAACACGAGCATCAGAAATGGCTGATTGCAGATGAAAGCTCTGTAACGATGAGTATTAACACCAGAACAAGCTTACAGCCTAAAGAAGTAATCAACGCACTTTGGTTTGAAGAACGTTCTATGGCAATTATTCTTAAAATCTTCGAGAACTTGGCAGGCCAAAAAGAATGGTCACACGCTCAGGCCGTATTAGAAGTTGTGGTAGCGATTGTTGAAAAGTGTGGTGCTGAATTTTACGATGACAGTGTAGCGCTTGCAATCAGTATGACCGAGAAGTCTATTGATAAAGTTCTTTCTGGCATGAGTGGTTCATTAAACGATGAAGATAAGCGTGGTCGTTTAGCACTAATCGATAGTCTCGGTCGGCTTCCTGTAGGTGCACTCGTAAGTCTCAGTCGTTATATGCAGTTCATGTCAAAGGAAAAACTAGTTGAAGAGATCGATCAAATTAAGTGGTCTAAAGCAAAGTCAGTCTATTACAGCAAACTACCGGGTAAGACACTTGCTGAAAATGAACGCAATCAACGACAGTATGCTAACGAAATTATCATTGAAGGACACGCAATCAGTCCGCAGTGGTATCTACAAAACCTGGCTACGCAACAATACTTGGCTCAATTAAAGAAGTACTATGATCTCGTAAAGAGTTATAACGAAAGTATCTTTGAAAAACGGATTGATGAACTGATCACACGGCAAGAACCACTACAGGCTGCCCACCTTAATGACAGATGGATGGAATTCACCAATAAACTGCTGTCACTTGGACAAAAAGTTCAATCTTTCATTGAATCGTGTAGTGATCTTAACAAAGTCGAGGATCTTCCATGGACATCAATGGACAGTGATCAAGAACGTGAGACGGTTCAGTCTTACAATCGACAGGCTACAGATAAAATCGCTCAGCTGGTTGTACCCTTGTCGTTATTGCCAGAAAACGAGCTAAAGGACCTTCCAGACTATTTCGGTCAGGCATTTATATTTGGCCTACAAGCTGCGTACGACGCCGCAAAGAGTAATGACCCAGAGAGACTGCGTGCAATATTTAATGGTGTCTTTGCGGCATCCCTCAAGGCAACAGACAAAGTCAGGGAGGATGTGAAAGGCTGGCTAGAGCAAAGCCAAATCCTGCTAGTGACAGAATGCACGGAAGACATCCTAGTCTTGAGTGGTTTTATAAAAATCTATGCTGAGCTATATGAAAACACTGAGTTGTGGGAAATTTGTCAAGAAACGTGGGACAGGTACCTTACCATATCCGAAGATCCAAAGTCGACAATAGAACGGATTGTGACAGCCTGCATCTATAGAGATAGTCGACTCGGAGTAATTATGCACCGTGCCACCGTACGATTCAATTGGGACAGGATGCTTACGCAAGTTTTTGAGGAAAAAGGCTTTGACGTGGGTCTTTTCTCTCGAAATACCAATCCCTTCGACCAAGACGCCGGCCCAGATCATCCTAGCCCGCTCATTCGTACGATGGTAAAGCATTCGCTGATAGACTACGAGGCGAGAGCGATATTTTTCGTCACATATCTCAGCAAGCATCCAGCGGCGGCCGATATAACTTTAGAGCTCCCTGACCAACGTCATCTAGAAAGACAACTAGAGCGTGAAGAACAGCAAAGCGAGATTGCTGGAAACCAAGATCCTGACATTAGTGTCGAGGAATCTGACAATGAATAAATTTTATGAAAAAGTTAAGTCTGCCATCTCTGCATTTTTACACGACCCCTTGTTCTTATCAAAATGGGAATCTAAGCACACTCATGATGGGACTAGGACAACTAGTTGGGTTCACGATGGCTACAACACCATCGCCGGAAAAGATGGCTATCAAGGTGACTTGTACATGTTCGATGAAGATCTGCGTCTCCGTGTGATGTCTTATAGGAATAGAAGACATACAACTTTCAAAGCTGTTTTAAAGCCATACGGTGCAGTATCAGACGAGATCCTAGAAAACTCCGAATTAGAGAAAGTCATATCTAAGTCTATCTCGAAGCATGACTACAGCTTTGATGATCTGTCAGAAAACATAACTGATTTTATTCGTGACTCAACACAAACGATTGCAGCACATTCTGAAATATACTACGAAATAACTTGCAAAAAGAATGAGCAGGGAGAGATCGAGGAGCTTGAATTCCACTACATTTATCCGCCGAGTATGCGAAAGCTCTTTGGAAAGTACGCGCAATATATTCCTTACAAGGTTGCAAAGCGGTCTAGTATCAAAGCAGGGTTACGTTTTATGCCCAAAAATAAAGTACTACATATTACAGCTCCAAAAAAACTTGGCGGAAAACGAGAGCTGAGAAGAATCATCAAACGCCTTGCTAAAATGAGTACTGCTGTCATGCCTGATTTTTATCTAAAAGCCATGGAGGACGATAACTCTATTGGCTTCGATTTTAATATTTATGTTCACAGTAGGTATATGGAGAAAGCAATTCTTACAAAAAAATATGGCTGGAATCAAAGAGACTACAGCGATAAAAATATTCTTGAGTATTACTCAATGTATCGATATCTCAAGACTGCGAATGCTATGGCGTTATATAGACAGCATATTATTCAGGAGTTTAATAATGCACTCAACAACGACTTCGTTAAGTCAGGTGTTGAAGTCGCCCTAGAGGGAATTGAGACTGAAGGGACTATTACTAAGGACTTTGAAAAACTCAAGGAAGGTGGATTAAAGTTTGTTGATCTAGTCAAAAAAGATTAGTAATAGAACAAAATACCCCTGCGGCAGAAACGTCTCTTGTAGTACGGAGCTACAGTATCAATTTGAGCTTTAGAGTAGGACCTACTTTTAACATACCGGCTATAGCATAGAAAAAACCGACACTGAGGTATTGGTGCGGGTGAAGAGACTCTAACTCTCCCGACCGCGTCGCGGATCGGAAGAGCTGGGCTCTCGACTGTTTATTATTTTTGAAGAGGCCGAGAGCTAGAAGCGCATCGACCAAAAGACCAATAAAAAAATCCCAGCTGGACTGAGATTATTTTATTGGTGCGGGTGAAGAGACTCTAACTCTCGACCTCTTCCTTGGCAAGGAAGCGCTCTAAACAACTGAGCTACACCCGCATGCTCCGATAGATTATAGACTACCTCGGGTGGAATTTCAACACTTTCGAGTCTATAGTAGAAGTATGGGAACAATTATTGTTATAGTCGTCGGCTTTATCCTATTTTTCGTCGCAATAGTTTCTCCTCATATGGCCCGAAAAGTTCAACACCGAACAGATCAAGAAGCTAATTTACTAAAGCGCCTGAGTAACTGGCTATGGGATCCACTAACCTGGTGGGCGAAGGTTTCATTAGAGTTCACGCGTAAATCAATTGTTAAGATTGCGGCGTGGGGTAAGAAGACACGGAAGAAGTTGCCTTTTTAGAACTGTTCTAGGCTACTATGACGTAACAGGAGGACTGCCATAAGTGTCAGAATAACCGTTCCAATCATGCCGTAAATAATCGCGAACCATGCACGCCCCCGCCCGGCTTTATTCGGAGACTTTTTGAAATCACGCAGTGCGAGGATGCCTAGAAGCACCGCAACTGGACCAACAACAATAAATGGAATTGTAAAGAGTGCCACATACCCAGCAGCAATCGCCCATCCGGAACGATTGATTGGGATAAGCATTTCGACTAGCTTATTACGCTGAGTAGCTTCGGGCTGATGTGACGGGGGTGTCTGTTCTGATTGCATGAAACTAGCATAGCAATAATACCGTTAAAGAGAAATAACCCCCAGACATCACTACGCTCTTTCATTCACTTGCGAAAAAATAGGAGTCCCCCAGACATCGGGCGCGAGCGCCCTCCTTCGTTCATTCGTAAAGAAAAATAGCTATCGCTGCTTTTCTTTACTTCACTCTCTGCGCCGAACTGGCCGCTCCGCGGTGATCCAGTTCGAGGCATGAAAAGAATTACCAAAGAAATAACCCCATCTTTCGATGAGGTTATTTCTTTGGTGGCTCCTCCCAGACTCGAACTGGGGACACGCGGCTCTTCAGGCCGCTGCTCTACCAACTGAGCTAAAGAGCCATATTGGTTCGTGGTGTACAACTTTGTTTTGTGCCGCGAGTACGTACGGCCTGGCCCCTGCTCTACGAATTTCATGTGCATCCATTCGGATGACGAGCTAAAGAGACACAAGTTGACGTGCAACTCTGTATATTCTACTAGAGTTGCACGATTTTGCCAAGAGAGGTTACTTGGTGAAGACTTTGCCGACCGTGTCGATCAAATCGGCGGGCAAGACGAAGAGTGTTTTTTGGCTTGGTTCGGCACTGATTTTCTCGAGGGTCTGGAGTGTACGGATATTAATACCGCCAGGAATCTTTGACAGCATTGCTGCCGCATCGGCTACCGCCTGCGCAGCTGCCTTTTCACCCTCGGCTGTAATGATCACCGCACGGCGCTCACGCTCCGCCTCGGCTTGTTTTGCCATGGCGCGCTTCATGTCAGCCGGCAACTCGATATTCTGCACCTTTACATTCTCGACATCAATACCCCATTGGTCCGTTTGCGCATCAACAATCTCTTTGATTTGCTGGCTGATTTGTTCGCGCTTTGACAGCAGCTCGTCCATATCAGCATTACCCGCTACGTCGCGCAGCGCCGCTTGGGCAAACTGGCTAGTGGCATAAATATAGTTCGTCGTTTCGAGCACTGCTTTTGGCGCATCAATCACACGGAAGTACACGACCGCATCAACGCCGACCGTCACGTTGTCTTTCGTAATCACTTCTTGTTTTGGCACATCAATTGGTGTACTGCGAATATCGACGCGGATCATGCGCTGAAAGATCGGGACCACAATCCGAAGACCTGGATTTTTAATACCAGTGAACTTACCAAGTGTCAAAATCACGCCTCGTTCATACTGATTTACAATCTTGATACCACTCAGAATAAATCCGATGATGACGACAAAAATAATGATAGCTAATACGTCCACTACGCAACTTCCCCCTTATATTCTTCTGTCACAATTGTAGCATTGCCCAAAGCATCTGCGATCAATCGCTCGATCAGCTCTGGGTAGCTGACACCTTCGCTGCGCCATAATTTTGGATACATACTAATATTCGTAAATCCAGGCAGCGTGTTCACTTCGTTCAGATAAATCACTCCGTCGTCCGACAAAAAGAAATCAACACGCGATAGCCCTGTACAGCCCAGTAATTCATAGATTCGTCCGGCCATTGCCTGAATACGACTAGTCAGGGCGCTATCGATTTCTGCAGGAATCGCCACTGTCGACGTGCCGTCCTTGTATTTATCATCGTAGCTATAAAAATCAGCATTGCTAATAATCTCGCCGACTGTACTGACGTGATGTTTTGGCGGCGTGCCTAGCACGGCAACCTCCAGCTCGCGCGCGGTAATCGCCTGCTCGATCAGGACGCTGTCGCTATGCTGATGAGCGAGTGCTAGCGCTTCAATCAGCTCATCCTCGCTGTACACCTTGCTAACACCAACCGAGCTTCCAGACCGCGCTGGCTTCACAAACATCGGACAGCCAAGCGTCATACTTAGCTTGTGAAACTCGGGAATTTCAGCACCCGCATGATGAACTTCGTACGGTACGACTTTGATATGATGTGCACCGAGTACTTCTTTGGTCTTGATCTTGTCCATGCCGACCGCACTCGCCGTTACGTCACAACCAACAATGGGAATATGTAGTAATTGCGCCAAGCCCTGAACGCTACCGTCCTCGCCATTTTTACCATGCAGAATTGGTAAAATCACATCCGGGTGCACCGTGTAATTATCGGGAATCGTAACAAAACTACCCGTCCCGAGTGCCGGCACCAACTGCGACATACCGCGTGTTTCAATCACTGTCTGGAAAGTATTGAGCAGCCACCACTTGCCCTCAGTATCAATATACCCAAGAATAACGTCGAACTTTTCATCATCAATTGCGGCGTACACATTGCGCGCTGAAGAAACCGAGACATCATGCTCCGATGATTCACCGCCAAAAAGTAGGAGTACGGTCGTTCGTTGCATTATATGAATGCTAGTATAGCGCTAGTTCGGACAGTTGTAAAACGGAATGACAGGCACTACAACACCAGTATGCCCCGGATTGACTCCGATACCGTCCCTTCGGCACGGGTTAGCAACCTGCTCATCCTCATTTTCATCTATCACGTACTTATTTCCCCACGAGTCTCCTTGTTTTAGATCGGAAAGATTCATGCCTGCCGCCGCCCCGATAAGATCAAGCGTTAGCTCGTATCGCGCCTGAGTACTACAGTTAGTACAGCCCGACCCTGTTATGGCAAATAACGTTTTATCCGTATTGATACGCGCGCTCTGAATAGCCTTCGCGAGAGCGTTAAGCTCACTATTCGCTTGCTGGACTCGTGCTCGCTCCTGGATACCGTTAAAAGCGACGATCGTGATAGCCGCGAGAATGCCGATCACCACGATGACGATCAATAGTTCAACAATAGTAAAGCCTGTTTGTTTTAATTTCATTCTATATCCTTTCATCGACGCGTTAACTTTTTACAGCGACGGCAACGCAAACTCGCACTGCGCAATCCCGCCATTGTATTCTGTGTATTTATTTGAATTAGATGATGAATAGGCGCTATTTACTTTCGTCAGGATGCCAGGATAGCCGCAATCATTCGTCCCCTTCAGGTAGTAGACGATACTGTATGGCATCGGCTGACCATCGAGCGTATTCACCGTACTGTATGTTATCGAAATACCTCCACGGCTATTGCCCACGTAGGCAAACATGTCAGTTGGCGCCGGTAGCGGATTGATATCATTAAGATAAGGTCGCAATCCGTTGTTAATCGTTGTATTCTGCGTCCGCGTACCTTGCGGTCCAGACCAGCAAGTTGATGAAGCATAGCCCTCGCCTAGGCAGCCCGTTGCCGCAGCGGCATAGGTTCCTTTTTCGGCCGCGTGTGCAAGCAGTGCCTTGTGATACTGCTTGACGAGTGACATCATATTAGCATTTCTGGCTCGATCTTGCACACCGTTGAACGCCACAATAGTAATTGCCGCCAGGATACCGATCACGACAATGACAATTAACAGTTCAACGATAGTAAAGCCTGACGATCTTTTCATTAGGCCCCCGCAGGTGGCGTTTCGACGCAGCTTGTAATATTCGATACGGTATAGGAATACTTGTAGTAATCTCTGGTGGCGACATATTGGACCGGAGTATTGTTATTGCCGCCAATTGCAGCGTGATTACACAGGTACGCATTAGCGTTATAGAAGCCAGCCTCGCGGAAGCCAACCCGACGATACATTGTGCTATTTTGTGGTCCATTTGCTGCCATATTCCAGGCACTCAGGATATAGTTCGTGCCATCACTGGCATACATATAGCATCCATTTGCGCTACTCGCACCTTTTGCCGGCTGCTGACTTTGCGGCAATGTTCCGGTTACGCTCGGCACCCAATCAGCCTGACTAGTGCCCGCCGAACAATTATCATCAGACAAGACCGTCGATAGGGCGCCCGTCGTAGGATACTGCCCATGTACAGCGGCATATTGCTCTATCATTCCTGCAACCGAGCGAATATCACTCTGCACGCGTGTGTCTTTGGCACGATTTTGCACACCATTAAACGCCACGACTGTGATAGCCGCTAGAATGCCGATCACCACGATAACGATCAGTAATTCGACAATAGTAAACCCTCGCTGGGATGAAAAGGGACGCATATGCTCATCATTGTATAGCATAAGCATCATGCACAGCAAGCAAAATTAGCCTTAGCCGACCTCTATCAGATAATTAAATCCATAGGTGTTCCACCAACTCACCCCTGACGTACAGGATGAAAGAACCGCAGGTGCGGCAACGGTACCTAGCGTTTCAAGCTTGGTGAGGATTGCCGTTTTAGCAACGCCACCGACCGTGCAGTTCACTTTGATATAGCCAGGACAAGCAGAGCTAAACGTTCCTTTGCCACATTTTGGGTCAATAATATTATTGCCGATCAACAGCCCCTGCGCTTGCAGCACCTCAAGAATCGTTGGATCACCAGGGTTGAGGCCGTCGTTAAACCAGCCCGTACCATTCCCCGAACCCCCACCTGTCGTAATGTAATTGCCGTTATTTATATAGTAAATCTGCAGCGCCTTGGACAGCCCAGCAAGGTCACTCTTGCGCGCGCTGTCACGTGCTCGCTGCTGAACCCCGTTAAAAGCGACAATAACTATTGCCGCTAGAATTCCGATCACAACAATAACGATCAATAATTCGACAATAGTAAAGCCTTGCGATCGTGAACGGCGTTGCATATACCCCACAGTGTATAGCACAAGCATTATGTACGGCAAGTAAAAGAACGCTATACTAATAACATGGAACGCGTGCCTTTAGCTGAACGAATGCGGCCGATGACTCTTGATGAGGTCATTGGACAAACTCACCTCCTTGCCGATGGTGAGATTTTAAAGCAGATCGTCAAACGAAAAGAACCTGTCAGCCTGATCCTATGGGGACCGCCAGGTAGCGGCAAGACCACCTTGGCACGGATTATTGCCCGGGAAGTCGAGGCGGAGTTTGTCGAGCTGTCAGCCGTTACGAGCGGTAAAAAAGACGTCGAGAAAGTCGTTGAACATGCCCGGCAAAACTGGAACCTGCAAATCCGTACCGTTCTGTTCGTCGACGAAATTCACCGCTTCAATAAAGCCCAGCAAGATGCCTTTTTGCCACACGTTGAATCAGGCCTAATTACGCTGATTGGTGCCACAACTGAAAACCCGAGTTTTGAGGTCATTACACCACTCCTTTCACGTAGCCGCGTACTTGTCCTGCAGCCGCTTGCCAAAGCCGAGATTATCGACATCCTCAAGCGTGCATTAAAGGGCGAAAAGAAAACTAAGTTCGTTTCAAATGAAGCGCTTGATTACCTGGCAGAATTATCCGGTGGTGATGCCCGCGTTGCACTCGGCAACCTCGAACTGTCGCTCAGCATGGGCGAGAAGAAAGTCACGCCCGACGTGGTGAAAGTCGCGGCGCAAAAACGCGTGCCTGGCTATGACAAAAAGGGTGAGATGCACTACAACGTCATCAGTGCCTTTATCAAAAGTATGCGTGGCAGCAACGTCGATGCTACGCTCTACTACCTGGCGCGTATGATTGACGCCGGTGAAGACCCAAAGTTCATCGCTCGTCGCATGTTGATCTTTGCAAGCGAAGACATCGGCCTAGCCGGTAATGGTGCACTAGGGCTTGCGCTGAACGCCTTCCAGGCCGTTGAACGTATTGGCATGCCCGAGAGTAACTATATCCTTTTTCACGTTGCTACAGCGCTTGCTAAAAGCGAGAAGTCGCGTCGCACCACCGATGCCATGCACAACGCCCAGGCGCTTGCCAAACAATACCCCGACTCACCCGTCCCGATTCATCTTCGTAATGCACCGACCAAACTGATGAAGGACCTTGGCTACGCCAAAGATTACAAATGGGAAGCGGACTTCAAACACAATAAAGGCTTTTTACCCGACGAGTTAAACGGCAAGACTATTTTCTAGAACGCTTCGAGTGTGCCGCTTTGTCGAGTGCAATCGCTTCGTGATAACGCTCGATATACGTACGTGCCATTTTCTCGGCAGAGAACTTCTCTTCGACCGAACGGCGACATGCTTCGGGGTCAATTTCATCAATCCGCTGCATGTATTCGGCAAACTCTTTTTCATCATTTGCTAAAAATCCATTCACACCGTGCTCGATAATTTCAGGCATGGCGCCGCGATTCATGGCAATAACTGGCGTCCCGCAAGCCAATGCCTCGATCACTGCCATCCCAAATGGCTCATTCCATGTAATTGGAAAGAGGAGCGCTTTCGCTTCCGAAATAAGCTTCAGCTTCCTTTTGCCACCCACGCCACCAACATATCTTACGCGTGGATACCTGAGGGTATATTTCAAGATCTTGTTGCTATAGTACTCAAAATCACGGTCGTGACGGTAGTGGCTGAGCGGGTTTGCCAGTTCTAGTACCAATTTGCGCTGCGAGTCGATCGTCGCCACTGTCCCTGCCATTTGCAAGCGATACCCCAGTCGTGCGCAAAGCTTCGCGGCAATATGCTGTCCCTTCTCTTCCGAAAAACGAGCTAACGTCATGAAATATCGCTTTTTGCCCGCCCTGCCAACAAAAGGAAATTGATTCACATCTACGGCATTGTGAACCGTCGACAGCATATTTTTCTTGAGCTGTGTTGGCATCGTTTTTTGCATAGCGTCCGAAATCGACACAAAATGAAGTCGATGGTCCCCGGCCACACTGCGCCAAAATGGTCGATTATCAACACCCCCTTCGGCCACGGATTGATCAGAGCTGATAGGCGGTCCATGAATTGTATGAATCGCCGGGGGCATATCCGACATACGCGTCGCCCAGGCAAGTGTCATCGGACCCGTGAAGTAGTTATGGTCATGAATAACATCAAAGTGGCCATCTTCTCGGATCATCTCAAGCGACTTCAGTACGTGCGCCGCTGGGATCGGCAAGGCAAAATCAAACATTGGTTTCAGAATATGCTGAAACTGCTCATCTTGCGTCACTGGGTGAACTTTTGCGCCATGCAATTTATGCCGACCAACGCCAAATACCTCAACGTCGGCACCAACGGCCATCAATCCCTCGACAAGACTATCGAGAACCGCTTCAACGCCGCCATACCCATCACTGGGAACGTGGAGCCAAGGCGGTGCTATGACTGCAATGCGAAGTCGTTTCTTCATTTATTGCAGCTCCCGAAAGATTTTTTCGCTGTAGGTGTACAACATATCTCTACCCCTATTATACCATTCACGTGCTTTATAATAGGTACATGGAGCAAATCGAATTGCGATCAGAACGGTTTCCACTAGGGTTCTGGCTTCTAGAAGGCGAGGAGTCTGTTCGCGTCGAAAAATTCGAGCCACGCGTCTTTGATCACAATCCATCAGCCGTCGAGCAAATGAAGCGACTGACTAATTCACCCGACACAAGCAGCATTGGCGAATACGGCCCAAGCGTTGCCTCGCTTGCCTTTGATGTCTCGACGCGCACTTCCGTCTCGCCATCCGACTCACCGCTCGATGACACCCAGATGACTCCAGCAGATGTCGCCCCCGAATATTTGCGACTTTACGAAGTCCTTTTTGGCCGCGATTCACTACGCGCGGCAATTGATCTTATCTCTAGCTACCCGGAGCTCGCCCGCACAACCGTCCTTGAACTGGCGAAATTACAGGGTGTCACCTACAACCAAGAACGCGAGGAAGAGCCCGGCCGAATCGTACATGAAGCCCGCGACAAAAACGACCCGATTGCCCGCGACCTCAGCGAACGACTTGGCTGGGGCTGGCCATACTACGGGTCAGTCGACGCCACGCCTGAGTTCATCCGCACCCTCACTGCATACGTTCGTCGGAGCGAAGAAAACCACGGCTTTCTTTCGGCACAATACACCGATCGCAGCGGCATGGAGCGAGACATCGCCTACTCGCTCGATATGGCCGTCGAATGGATTTTCGACAAGCTCGACAGCAACACGGAAGGAATCCTTGAATATTGCACCGTCCTCGAAAAGGGTACTGAAAACCAAGTCTGGAAAGATTCATGGGATGCCTATCACCACAAAGACGGCACCCTTGCCAATCATAAAAAGGGTATTGCTTCCGTTGAAGTGCAAGTTACCACCTATGACGCCCTGCTCGATGCCGCCCATCTGTATGAGCAAGTTCTAGACGATGAATATAAAGCAGCCAAGCTCCGGGAGCGAGCAGAAAAGTTACGGCAAACAATTTTTGATATCTTTTGGACCGAAGAAGAAGGTGGCTATTTTATCCTCGGCACCGACCGCGATGACAACGGCAATCTGCGACAGCTTAACGTCAAAACTTCGAATATGGGCCACACGTTGAATTCCCGACTCCTCGAAAGCAAAGACCCCGCCAGTCCTGATCCTGAACTGATTCGCAAACGCGACGCAGTCATGCGCCATATCCTTTCACCAGAACTACTGAACGTCAGCGGCATCCGCACACTTGCCACCGACGAAGTCCGCTTCCGACCAGGCGCATACCACTGCGGCAGCGTTTGGCTATGGGACACACATCATATCGCCAAGGGGTTTCGGCGTCATGGCTTCCACGAAGATGCCGACGAGCTTGATCGGCGTCTTTTGAACGTCGTTAACGCGACCAAAATATTCCCCGAGTACGTTCGCGGTGACGACAGTGATACGCCAAGTATCAATACGCAGCGTATTATCGTTTGGGACGCAGTTAATAAGCGTGAGAATATTGTCGAACAGCCGCCACAAGAAGTCCAGGCCTGGACTGTTGCCGCCATCTTGGCAATCAAAAAGCGGCTTGACCGCAGGCAGCGCGAAATTGATGCGCGCAAGCAAGCGATTCTCGCCGAGCGACGAGGCTAGTCGTCTTCGCTCATAAGCGCGGCAAGTACCCCGTTTGTCCAGCCAAAGCCGTCCTGAAGCGGATATTCACCACCTGCACCAAGGCGATCATGACTCACGACGTTATACTTTTCGATCATCTTGCCTTTGCTCGTAAAGACCTCAAGGCCTGAATTTACCCACGCTTTTTTAATCTTGTCCGCAAGCGTGCGGTGGCCGTAGTTGCGTAGTCCTTGGATTACAACCCAGTGTAGCGGCGCCCAGCCATTTGGCGCATCCCACTGCTGTCCATTATCGACAAGTGTCGTCACAAGTCCCCCATCTTTCAGAAAGTCTTTCTCAAGGCGATCAGCGACAGCCTGAGCTTGTTTAGTCGTGGCGATTTTTGCGTACAGCGGGAAAACACCAGCCAGTGACACACTCGCCGTTGACTTACTGGTCCGGAAATCATAGTCCATAAAGAACTGCTCTTGCTCGTCCCACATATATTTCGTAATCGTCTTTGCGCGACGATCAGCTAATGTGCGGAATTTACGTGCTAGCAGTGGCTGGAACATCAACTGGTAGGTTTTTGAAATTGTCATCTCTAGATCGTAAAGCAGGCAGTTCAAATCAACCGGCACGATATCAGTAGTATGAATCGACGTGATATCCTGCGGACTCGCAAACCAACGACTGCTAAAGTCCCAACCTGACTCTGCCCCGGCTCGAAGGTCCAGATAGAGGCGCTCGGAATCGTGTACGCCAGCTTGCTCAGCCGTTTCAACATCTTCACGTAGTGATTCTGGTCGCGGCGTTGTTTTGTTGTCAAAGTAACGGTTCAGCAATACGCCATTTGGCATCTGTACGACACGCGCAAAGGCACGCGTATCAATATGGCTATTAACTGATTTTCGCCCTTTCATCCAGAAACGATATTCGGCCAACATATATGGCAAGTATTCAAGCATCGTTCGCGTTTGTCCGCGATGGCGAGCGAGCAGTCGCACCATATGCGAAAAGAACGGCGGCTGCGAGCGACTGAGGAAGTAAGTGCGGTTAGCGGTTGGAATAAAGCCAAACTTACGAATCATATACGCGTAGTTCTTGACCATACCTTCGATCAAATCCCAGCGATTATCCGCCGCCAGGCCCAGCATAATGAAATAACTATCCCAGTAGAACTGCTCACTAAAACGACCGCCTGGCACGACGTAAGCGTGCGGCAAGGCAATTAACGATCCACGATCACGGCGGTTTTTACGCTCCAGTACATGCCATAGCTCGGCAATGTGCTCACGCGCCGTTCGACTCATGTCAGAATGATACACGGCGGCAGTGTGTTCAAATTCGTAAAAGTGACGATTTACAAATTCGTGCAAGTCAAAGCTCGGATCTTGCTTGGCGAGCAGATACTCTTTTTTGATTTGCGTCATGCGTTTACGCGGAATCAGATCAACAAATGTCTTGCCATCGTTATATACCTGACGCTCTTGCACTTCACTAAAAAGCGCGCCAAGCGCCTCGTCTGGACTCTTACGCACGCGCATTAGCGCACCGGTTGCAGCGACCAGTGTCGACTTGATCGTGTCATCGACTTGCGATGGTACGTTCAATGGAAGAGAGATTTTTTTCTGCATAACTGTATACACTATAGCGTTTGCGCTTATCTGGCGCAATGTCTTTGTTATGCAAGATTATTGACATTTTATTAAGCTTATGCTATTATGTAAATATGTGATTGATGACAAGTCAAAACACAAACACACTCAACAAAAATAACAAAGAAGGAAATCGTGAATGAGCCGAAAACGGACTGTTGTCCGATACGAAAAATAAGTTACACCTAATAAAAATCTCCGCTGTCATGGCGGAGGTTTTTATTACAAGGATGAATTCCAGGTGCCATTAGCATAGCCCCACATAACGGCATAATCTGGTAAAGTTATCGCCACACCGGCCCTTGGGCATGTCGTCGTGTTTGAGTTAAGCGCGTACCCGTGCGGCTTTAGTCCACCCGACATGCTAAACTGAAACACCGTTCCAGACTTGCTTCCCGCAATCAGAGCAAACGTCGCTGTTGGATCATATCTGTCCCGACAATACAAGAGATTGTGGTCGCCAGTGCCATTAAAGAAATGTGCGCCATACGCGCCTTTTGAGATGCGAATGCCAGGAAGACCCGAGAGTGACGATGGGTACTCGCCATTGGTAATCTTATACTGCTCAAGAAGATTGCCGATATTTTTTAAATCAGCCTGAACCGAAGCATCATTTCCCCGGTTTTGCACGCCGTTAAATGCGACGACAGTAATTGCCGCTAAGATGCCAATGATGACGATTACAATCAGCAATTCAACGATTGTAAATCCTTTTTGTTTCATATTATTTCTATCATAGCACAAGCATCATAGAAATAATCACAGCCTAGTGATGGTCGTGCGCTTCCTGCGAAGATTCGTCGTGACCGTGCTCGATATACTGGTGCGCAAGCGTCGTGCTCACAGCTACAAACACGACACCGATAATCAGTACTATCGTCTGAAGGGCTGCCACGCTGCGTTTTGGTTCGGCATGAATTGTTGGAATAATATCGCTAGCCGCGATGTAGATAAAGAAGCCACCAGTTACTGCAAGCAGCAGGTATTCGGGAATCGGCAGTGACCCACCTACTAAATACACTAGGACCGCTCCCACAATCGTCGCCAGCGCACTGACAAGGTTCGCCAACAGCACTCGTGTTTTTTTCATCCCCTTGGCAAGGAGTAATCCAAAATCACCAATCTCCTGCGGGATCTCGTGTGCGGCAATCGCGAGCGTCGTCACAATACCAGTCGCCGGGCTTACCAGGAACGCCGCACCGATAGCCAAACCATCAATAAAGTTATGGAGCGTATCGCCAATAATAATCAATGAGGAGTTGCGACGCGGGCCATGATGGTGCGCGCCTTCGTCGTGATGGTGATGAAACCAACCAAGCGTTCGCTCAAGAATAAAGAAAAATAAAAGGCCAATGAGCGTCGCCTGCAGCACTTTGTTTGAATCCCCCATTTCGAGCGCTTCAGGCAAAACATCAAAGAAAGCGGCGGCCAGTAGCGCGCCCGCGGCAAAAGGTACCGAGACGCGTTGTAGCTTTTCGACGCCCCATTTTCCATATAGTAAATAGATACCGCCAATCAGCGAAATAAGACTACCGGCAATCGCCGCAATAAGTAAAATAAGTAATTCGTTCATAACTACTGTTAGTGTAGCAACGTCGAATTTTACATGCAAATCTGTCGCAATTATTGCGATTATTGCATAGACTATCGATCAATTTGATTCAGCACACACCATTTGTAGATGAGCTGCTCTGGTCGATATATGCTTTCCTTAAACAAGTGCGGGTCCATAAATGCGACTTCGTCAGCATCTTCACCAATACCATACGCATAGCCGTCATTAATTTTGACACTGTACACGAGCCACATTAGCCAGGCATCTTTCGTCTCGACATAAAACGAATCGGTACCGACAAGGTCCGCTGCGAAGCTCTCGGTGACAAGCACCTCCTCGTACAATTCACGCTTCAATCCTTCAAGCGGTGTCTCGCCATGATCGATGCCGCCACCAGGCAAGCTCCATTCACTGCCCTTCTCTTTGACGACTAGCACTTCCCCGTTTTCATTACGGACAATTGCCTTGAGCGACACCCGATAAAAACTTTCGGGATATTTACCTTTTTGTACTGTCATTAGCAAGTACTCCTTTTCTCCAAATAAGCCCATCCCGAGCCTATTTGGAGAAAATTTCGCTAAGAATTATTTTTTAGCGTTGCGCTTTCGCATGTTTGGATCGAGGAATCGTTTGCGAAGACGAAGTGACTGTGGTGTAACTTCAAGTAGCTCATCATCTTCGATAAAGTCGATACACTGTTCAAGGCTAAGGTCAGTGAATGGTGTCAACTGAATCGTACCGTCACTTGATGACGTACGCATGTTCGTTAGCTGCTTGCCGCGGCAAACGTTCACATCAAGGTCACCCTGGCGGTTATAAACACCAACGATCATACCTTGGTACACAGTCGTACCAGGACCGACATATAGTTCACCACGCGCTGCTGCTGCATCAAGCGCATACGCAGTTGTTGAACCAGCTTCGGTGGCAACAAGCGCACCGTTACGTGTCTGCTGCAATTTAGGGCCAACTGGCTGGTAGCCGTGAGGAAGGCTGTTAATGATAACCGTACCCTTTGTTGCAGTCAGGAGGAGGTTACGAAGACCGATCATTGCACGAGTTGGCAAGATATACGTTGTGCGAGTTGTGCCGCTGCTTGTTTGCTCTTGCTTTGTGAGAGCCGCACGGCGAGTCCCGAGCTCTTGGCTGACAGCACCGAGGAATTCTGGCGCAACTTCGATCAACAATTCTTCAACAGGCTCTTTCACTTCGCCATCTTCTTCGATCGTCACAACCTGTGGACGACCAACTTCAAATTCAAAACCTTCACGGCGAAGTGTTTCGATCAAGACTGAAAGGTGAAGTTCACCACGACCAGACACCGTAAAGCCGATGCCGTCATCTTCAACACGAAGGGACACGTTCGTCTCAAGTTCTTTCTTGAGGCGGTCACCAATCTGGCGTGAAGTATTAAACTCTGCCTCCTTACCCTTCATTGGGCTCGTGTTCGGGCCAAGATACATACTGAGTGTTGGCGCTTCAACGTCAATCACAGGCAGTGCTTCAGGGTTTTCTTTGTCAGCGATTGTTTCACCAATATGCGCATCAGCAATACCAGTCAAGGCAACAATGTCACCGGCACCAGCTGCATCAATTTCTTCGCGGTTCAGACCACGGTAACCAAAGACCTTGTCGATCTTTGCATTTACAAGCGTACCATCGCGCTTGATCAATACAACTTGCTGCGCTTTTTTGATATCACCGCGAGTAATACGGCCAATTGCGTACTTACCAAGAAAGTTGTCGTACTGCAATGAAGTCACAAGCAGTTGGAATGGCTTGTCTACTTCTACTGTTGGCGCTGGAATGTCGTTGATGATAGCGTCAAAAATTGGCGTCAAATCAGTGTGTTCTGCTGGATTTTCTGGCAGTTCAGTCCACGCTTTGCCGTCGCGGCCAATTGCGTAGTAGACAGGGTAATGCAGCTGGCTATCGTCAATCGCAAGTTCCAAGAAGAGATCAGATACTTCGTCGATCACTTCATCGATGCGGCGAGAAGGCTTGTCGATCTTGTTGATAATCACCACTGGCTTCAAACCAAGCTCGAGTGCCTTTGACAATACGAACTTTGTCTGTGGCATAGGGCCTTCCTGGGCGTCAACAACCAATAGGACACCGTCGGCCATGTTAAGGGTTCGCTCAACCTCGCCAGAGAAATCGGCGTGACCTGGAGTGTCAATAATGTTGATCTTGTAGTCACCGTGGTAGATCGATGTCTGCTTGGCAGTGATCGTGATACCACGCTCGTGCTCTTGGTCGCCGCTGTCCATAATAAGGTCTTGGCTCATTTCCGCTTGGTTGTCACGGAAGGTGTTTGATTGCTTTAGTAGTCCATCTACCATTGTCGTCTTGCCGTGGTCAACGTGCGCGATGATGGCGATGTTGCGAATAAATTTAGGGTCTTTCATAAAAATATGCCTCGATTTGTCGGGGCTCCTTTACGCCGACTATAACAGATTGAGGGTGGAATTTCAATGGGGATATTGTATTTTTGTAGTTTTTATTGTATAATTTATATCGACCTAAGTTCTACATGACCGATAGATCTAGGAGACCCTTATGTATGATACTGTACTGCTCGCGACGCATGACAACGCTACGAAAGAACTTTTTGCATCGCAGCTCCGCTTCGTCTTGTCAGGTGTCGACATCCTTAATACTGCCGACATCGACGAAGCATGTAGCTTCTATGGGATAGCAACGTACTCGATGAGCGGCTTAGGGTTTGATGCAGTCATCGTCGATTGTCGCGTCCTATATGGCGACGACCTACTCGACATGCTATTTCGCGACCGAGAGGACGAAAAATATCATGGCGCCATTATGACAATCGGCGCGCACATGCAGATAGTGCAACACCTGGCATTGCCACTTGGCGACTACCAGCTAGACGCCGTCAGATGCGGACAGCAAGCTGGTCAATTGCTATCAGGACGACATGCCCTGCGCACTGTTACAGACATAGGTCTTTAGCCCACTCATAAGCGCCCACTGAAGCAATTCGGTGATGCCCTTTAGTGGGTGCTTTTTATTTTTTAGGAGATAAAGAGGACTATCGCAAGTAAACTTGCTCCTCCGTTCATTTATAGGGAAAAATAGCTGACGCTGCTTTTCCCTATTTCATTCACTGCGCGAAGCCGAGGACTTGCCATTTCTGCTCCGCTCTCGGGCTAAAGCCCTGCCGCTCCGGCCAAGCATTGCATC
The DNA here is from genome assembly GCA_032153715.1 of Candidatus Saccharimonadota bacterium. Taxonomy (GTDB): domain Bacteria; phylum Patescibacteriota; class Saccharimonadia; order Saccharimonadales; family Saccharimonadaceae; genus SEAL01. The sequence goes on from JALDYR010000001.1 coordinate 251,937, forward strand.
CTCAAACTGCCACTGGCAGTTTTCGCCTATCGGTTCAAGTCCTCCTATTTTTACATACCATAGAAAAAAGACAGGTGTAGAACCTGTCTTTTTTCTATGGTGCGCGAAAGAGGACTTGAACCTCCACGCCCCGAAGGGCACCAGCCCCTCAAGCTGACGCGTCTACCAATTCCGCCATTCGCGCATGTGCACCAAAATGTTCTTCAACCCGTTCGCGTCAGACGCGTCTACGATTACTCATAAAGCCGCCATTCGCGCATAAGGGTGATTACTCGAACGATTATAGCGAAGAAAGTGATTTTATGCAATGGATACTATGGAGTCTTGTAAACCGCAGCCTGTTCGGCTGTCCACTGCGTTATATTCGCAAATCGATCCGTTGACGAAATCAATACCTGATCCTTCGTGATTGAATGAGTGGTACGCGTATGGGCATAGATCATATTTGATTGATACAGCCCGATTGCCGGCGCATCTTCAAGCCACTGGTCTGCAAACGCCTTGTATTTAACGTTACGTAGCTCTGGCTCGGATCGCGTGCGAGCACTAGCAAGCGCGTCATCACTTGTAGCGTTACTATAGTTTGAGAAGTTCAAGATACCCCGCGAGTGCCAGTAAGCAAATACATCAGGATCAGCTCCGATCCACAATTCATCGATCAGCACATCGTAATTACGCGGCTGCAAGATTGCCTGAGTAAAACTTTGCCCGACTTCTGTTGGATCAACAATCTGAACTTCTACCTGCACGCCAAGCTGGCGCCACTGCGTACTAATAAGGTCAAGCGAGCGCTCAAACTCAGGATTTTTGCGAGTCACAATTCGCAGCTTTAATGGCTGGTCAGCTTTTTTACGAATACCATCACTACCGACGACCCAACCGCTCGATTCAAGGAGGCGTTTTGCTTCATTAATATTTGGCGCCGGCGGTTTTGGAATGTCGTCGCCCGTCAACTGACCATCAATAAACGGCAGCGATAATTCGCGCGGACTGCCATACAGTTGCTTGCGAATGTCGGCCGTATTTGTACCAATCTGCAATGCACGACGCACAGAAGTATCTTTCAGGTTTGGCTGCGTCGTATTAAAGATCGCATACACACCACTATTGATTGGCTTAACAATCACTTCATATTTGCCTGCATCTCTCTTTTCGACAGTCCGAGCCGTTTCGCTCGTGATGTCTGCTGCGGCACTTACCTCACCGGTTTGAATTGCTGTTGCGACACGTTCGTCAGTATTGTAGGCATGTACCTGGAAGCGATCAAGGCGAGGCTTGCCGCGGTAATACTTTTCGAACGCACCCATGTGAACGATCTTGCGATCATCCTCACCACCCACCGTCTGTAGCAAGCGAATTTGGAACGGTCCACTACCGACAGGATTATTGTTATAGGCCGCTTCACGCATCACCTGCGGATTAACGTCCTTTAGAAGATGTTCAGGCAGCACCGAGAAGGTTAATGCCTGAGGGAATGGCGCATATGGACCAGAGAGCGTGAACTGCACCTTGTAGTCACTTTGGACCGCAATACCAACATCTTTCCAGCTAGAATAATTGGCGTCTTTATTGGTCGCGCGCGTAGCGGCATTTTTCATTAGCTCTACCGTAAAGGCCACGTCTCGTGCCGTCAGTGCAAATCCATCATGCCACTTGGCATCACGACGAAGATCAATTGTATAGACCTTGCCCGATTCATCACGTTGCATATGGGTGGCAAGATCCCCTCGTAGATGACCAGTCGTATCGTACGTATACAGGGACGAAAATAGCAGCCGACTAGTAGCAACTTCTGCATTTGAAGTAGCGTACAACGGATTCAGTGACCCAACAGGCCCCTTGACCGCTTCGGCATAAACCCCGCCAGATGCCGGCGCCACTGTCGAGTAATTACGCTGAAACCATAGCATTTGAATACCAACGATACTGATCAACAGTGCCACGCCGACCATCCAGGTGATGATATGACGTCGCACACTGCGGATATTATCCCAGCGCTTAACGATAAATTTATGGGCATGGCGAATCGTCGCGCCTTCTGCGCGCTTTGCTCGCTTTGAAAAGTCCTTGCGGCTCAGTTTCACCTTTTGAAACCGTCGCCAGTCGCGTCCTTCGCCAGCCATGATTTAATTCCTGCGATTAGGCAGGGAGAAGAAGCCCTGTTAAGATCGATAGTACGAAAATAACGGCCAAAACAATCGTTGCCTCGAATAAGTTCTTATCAAGACCACGTCGTGTAGTATAAAGTTCTCCTGAGCTACCAAATCCGGCACCGAGCGAAGCGCCGCGTTGCTGCAAGAGGATACTGACAATCATCAAGACTGCTGATCCTACTGTTACAAATTGTAAAATTCCATCCATTATATTCTTCCCTCATATTTACGGCCGTAGCCAAGTTCTAATGCACTACTTACTATATAGTTTACCAGACTCAGGATCATTCCGGTAAGAATTGAATTCAAGAAGCTCATCTGTAGACCAGGTGTCAGTGCCAACGAGATGTACACCATTAGTCCATTCACAATAATAATGAAGAGACCCAGGGTTACTAAAATAGCCGGGAGCGACAGAATAATGATAATTGGCCGCAGGACACTGTTAATAACAGAGAAAACGAGACCGGCCAGCAAGAAAACACTGTAGCCAGCATCGACCTGTGCGTCGCTATAACCGTCACCCAATAGGCGGACAGCAATCCAAAGACCGAAGGAGTTAAGAATCCAACGCACTAGAAAAACAGCAAATTGTCGTCTCATATAGTACTTCTCATTATACGGATTCATCACAAGCCTGTCGAGAGCTTTGCGCTTAAGTTACGATGACCTGACGGCGTAATCAGGATATCGTCCTCAATACGCACGCCAATCCCCTCCTCTGGCAAGTAAATGCCCGGCTCAACCGTAAGTACCATACCCGGTTTGAATTCATTCGGGGCGCCTAATGCGTCATGCACATCAATGCCCAAACCATGACTAATCGCGTGCGGGAAGTATTTATGGTACATATCCATATCCGACGGATCCTTGAGTAATTTCAAATCAATTAGAGCCTGCTTCATAATGCGATCGACTTCGTTGTGATATGTCGAGACGGGCAAGCCAGGCTGCAATAGCGCGATGATTTGCTTTTGTGCCGCCTCGACGGCTGCGTGGACATCCTTTTGTCGCTTTGTTGGCTCACCAACAGCGTACGTCCTGGTGATATCAGCTGCATAGCCGTCCACGCGCGCACCCACGTCCATCAGCAGTAACGTGCCCCGACGAAGGCGTGATTGGTTTTTTACATAGTGAAGCGTACAGGCGTTACTGCCATCAGCAACGATTGGATCATAAGCATGACCGGTCGCGCCGCTTGCGCGAAACTCATGCGTAAACAATGCCTCAATTTCGTACTCGAACTTGTAAACCGTCAGGTTATCATGAGCTAGCTCAAAGGCATGGTTTGTTAAATTTATCGCCGCTTGTAACGCCGACACTTCGGCTGGCGATTTAATCGCTCGAAGCTTGGCAAGTTCCGGGCGAAAATCCTGCACTTTATGGAATGTCCGCGCTAACAGCTCACGCATTTCTTTTGCGTTTGGATTCAAATGGAAGTCAAAATATTCATGGTGCGACGGCTGGTCAACCATTGAAACGAACTGGTGCTTTCGAGCGGTCTGTTTTAATAATTCGTTCGCCTTTGTTCGATCGATCACATCATGAATACCGCTAATCTTTCGCGCGTCAGCAACTGACAGACTACCATCAAACAATGCATGCACATCACTGACGCTTGGCGCCACTAGCCAACTTCGGCTACGGGTCGCATCCATGATCAACCACCAGTCAGGATAGTCAATTCCTGTTAAATACCAGAAGTTTGCTTCTTGCTCGAACTTAAAAGCAGCGTCATTGCTGCGCTGCATTTGACTGTAGGCTGGGACTACCAATACCCCGCCTCGAAGTGCCTCGAATGTTCGATCTCGATTTTCCGTAAAGAATGTATGGTCTATCGTTGGCATAAGCTATATTCCTAGCCTAACATACATTGTTATAAATACGGCGTAATTAACTTCGCTTTCACTTCGCCAATCGCCGCCACCAGCTCTTCGCGCGGTGCAGTCTTTACACCGCGCAGGCTGCCAAACGTCTTGATCAGCTTTTTGCGCGTCGCCGGGCCGATACCTGGAATTTCCTCAAGTGAACTCTCCGTCTGCTTTTGGCGCTTGAGGACCGTGTGATAGCTGACCGCAAAACGGTGCGACTCATCGCGAACGCGCTGGAATAGCTTCACCGCATCAGTATGAGAATAGACTGCAGTACTGCCGCGTAAGTTGCGTGAATGCGACGAGGCGTTACGCTGCCCGGGATGAAGGTTAATGACATAGTAGTCACCGGAAATCTCGATATAGACATCATCGACTGGATTTTGCAGCAGCTCCTTGATCTTTGTCGGGTCAATATTTGAGCGAGTTCTATGGACAATGATCTCTTCTTCACGCTTGGCAATGCTGATAATCGGATATGCTACCTCACGCGACTCCATCGCTTTAATTGCCGCATCAAGCTGCCCCTTACCACCATCAATCAACAGCAGATCTGGCGCGCCCCAACTTTTCAAATTCTTTGGACTCAGGCGGCGCGTCAGCGTCTCGTTCATATTATATGTATCGTTGTTCTGCTCGATCTTTGTCTTGAATTTGCGATACTGCGCCCGGTCGCTGACGCCATTTGTAAACACCACCATACTCGCTACGACGTTTGTACCGCCCATATGGCTGATATCGTAGCCTTCGATCCGCACCGGCAACTTCTTTAATCCGAGCAAATTAGCTAGATCGCTCAATGCTTTGTCTTTGCTAATATCCAAGAATTCCCGGTCACCAAACATAATGCGTCGCTGCAGTTCACCGAGATCGCGGAGCTTATTGCGAAGTGCTGCTGCTGTTTCAAAATCGTGCGATCCAGCCGCCGTCTTCATATCACGCTCGATTTCATTAGTTAATGTCTTGCGGCCACCCTCAAAGTAGCGAATCAACTTGCGCAGTGTCGCTTTGTACTCCTCACTCGTTGTGCCCGGCTTCGGACTGAGGCCAATATGTGAATCGAGGTCTGGGCGAGCGCCATTTTTCGGTGGCTTGGTATAGTGCGGGAAAATCTTTCGCAGATACCGTAGCGCTTTTTTAATTGCCGCGCCGTTATAATACGGACCGTAATAATCCGCCCCATCATCTGCCGGATTGCGTGTAAAGCACACACATGGCCACTCACTCTTCATGTCGATGCGAATAAAGGTCTGCGATTTGTCGTCGCGTAGCAAAATATTATAGCGCGGCATATAGCGTTTGACCATTTCTGATTCCAAAAACAGCGCGTCAATCTCACTCTCGGTTTCTGTCCAATCAGTGTCATGAATTTCCGCAACTAACGCCCGTGTCTTAACGTCCATATCGCGACTAGACTGAAAATACTGGCGAACACGATTTTTCAGCACCGCTGCCTTACCGACATAAATAATCTCGCCACTTTCAGACTTATGAAAATACACCCCGGGATTTCGTGGTAACGTTTTGAGTTTTGCTTCGAGCGCTTTATTCATTACTTTTATTATAGCAACGTCCTACTCGCCCCGGGCAAGACCGTACTCGCGCGACGCATCATTGTGACTTTCAATAAACGGAATAATCTGACGCTCAATCGTTGCGTTATAGGCGTCCGGCGACTGGTTTGGATTAGCGTGCCCCGTCCAATCCATCCTTGCAACAAGTAACGATCCGTCGACACCACCCACTTCATCGATCATAATTCGCTGCGCCAAGTCGACATCAACAACCTGATCATTTATCGCGTTGCGTGGCCGCATATAAATAATGGCAGGTGCATTCTGATCGTCTTCATGAACGGTTAACTTTTCCAAGTTATCAATCGCGCTACTCGAGACAATCACCTTGAACTGTGACTCAATGAGTCCATTACTCGCGACGTTATCATTAAAAATCTTTTCCGTCCCCACTTCGACAAGTGCATGGTAAAGGCCCGCCGGATCGATAGTTGGATGCCATGACTCACCGCGTTTAATATACTGGTCATCCCGAGCTACCATCTCCACGATCGCACGCATCGTCCTGCTTTCGCGCGCTCCCGGAAGTCCTCCTATCAAGGGTATGTCCCCCATCCACCGGAGCATATCCTCGCCACGGTCACGCTCTTCCGGCCTCACCGCATCCAGCGTCAATGGCGTACAATCCAAAATAACGGCCGCTACCTTTTCTTTAGGTAGATGCGAGGCCACCTCGATCGCCACCACGCCGCCCATACTGTGTCCCGACAAAATAATCTCGTTAATACCATCGACGCTCGCCTTATGCTCAATCATGTCAGCAATCACCTTCGTGTCGATACCGCTGTTGTCGTATTCAACAGCCAGCACTCGCCCCAGTCCGGCATATGCCTCGAGCGACGTAGCTGTTTCAGACGCATCCAAATTACCAAGTCCTACAAGATCAATGACCGCGACATCCGCATTCGCTTCATCATCCGCCTGATAAATTTCGTGAATCATCGGCTGTGTCCGCGCTAGCCTTTCACGTTCCGGCGCAACGTCATGCGTCCAATACTGGCTAAAACCCGTCGCCCCAACTGCGCCAGCTATCGTGAGCGCACCCAATATTCGTCGTCCTCCACTCCATCTATGCCATACACGAGTCTCGTGCACGCGCGATTGTCGCGTCCGGCTATCATAGTCATTAACAGCGACAGGCGGACATCTCATCACGTCTATCGCCATCGGCTCGAAAGGCTGCTTCTCCATGTGTCAACCATTATACGCGTGGTGCTTTTATTTGGTATACTAAAAAGATGATGTTACAACAATTACGCCTATTTCGCATATTCATTATCGCCGTAGCCGTCTCTGTTGCGGTGGTAGCGGTCAAATATATTCTTCACTTATTTAACCTCGAGCCAATCGAACAAAGTTCGCTCCATAACAGCGTGTCATCTGGTGTCTTTTTTGTCGTTGGTTTTATCTTGTCGGCCACGATTGCCGACTACAAAGAGAGTGAAAAAATTCCCTCTGAGTTTGCCGCCAATACTGAAAATCTTTACGAAGATGCTCGCAGCATTCACGAATCATATCCAGACTTTGACCTGGACGGATTACGCGAACAACTGCGCACTATCCTATCGTCGTTCAGCACTGATGTTCGCAATAAGTCACACGCAACTCGCGAACATATTCACGGCCTCAATCCATATTTTACTGCAATGGAAAAAGCTGGCGTTCCCGCTAACTTTATCGTGAAATTAAAACAGCAGCAATCAGCCATGCTGCGTAATGTGCTGCGCGTTAACTACATTCAGCGCATCACTTTCATTCCGTCTGCAACGATTCTTGCCCGCTCGATTGTTGCACTACTAGTCGTTATGCTGCTCCTGACCAATGTCGAACCATTCTACGGCAGCCTCGCCATTGTTGGCCTCATTACCTTTATTTTGACCTACATGCTTATACTCATTAAAGTCATCAGTACACCATTCCACGCTGAGGGAAAAACGCGTGATGATGTCAGTCTATTCCTGCTCTCATCAACTAAGCGCTACCTTGGCAAGCGCTAGCCTGTGCTTGGCTTTAATCACACACTCGCCGGCTGTATCGTTGCCGTTATTACGCCCGCACCGCTCGTGCCGGCCGTCGCATTTGCTTCTCACTTCTTGCTCGACATGACACCGCACTTTGGCCGTAGCAAGCGAGTCTACCCGTATACGAAAGAATTCAAATTACTACTCATCGGCGACGCAGTACTATGCATAGCTAGTCTACTCTTTGCTATCTTCTTATTTCCAGACAAATGGCTCATTCTAGGTATCGGCGCCTTTTTCTCAACGCTACCTGATTTCTTGTGGCTATTGAATGGCAAAGCGAAGTGGCTCAAGGGATTCTTGAAGTTTGCCGAAAAGATCCAGTGGGGCGAGCGCCCATACGGCTGGATCTTTGACGCTTGCTACGGCGTGCTGTTTGTTATTATTCTACTGCAACTTGCAAACTAAGCGATCGCAACACCAAAGAGATGGCCGACACCGTAGGTGACAGCTGCCGAGAAAACAATAATCAAGAACTGGCGAATTGCACCGTATGCTACAGACTTGCCACTCGAGCGAGCTGTGTATGCGCCCACAAACAGTCCGGCAAGCCCCGTTAAAACAATCGACAGGATGATACCAAAAAGACCACTCACAAAGAACCACGGCGCAATCGGCACAAGGGCACCAACGGTAAATAGCAAGAATGACGAACCAGCCGCATGCCACGGTGAGCCGAGCTCGTCTTCATTAATGCCAATCACTTGTGCTGAATATAGCGAATTAAATTTCTTGTCATCCTGCATAATGTCGTGCGCCGCTGCCTTTGCTGTATCTTCGTGAAGGCCGTGCTCGACAAGGTTGTCTGCCAAATTATTTGCAAGTAACTGCTGATCTTTCTTGAAAGCAGCACGAAGATCGCTTAAGACACCCTCAAACAACTCAACCTGCGCTTTAACCGAGATCCACTCACCGGCGGCCATTGAAATCGCTCCAGCAAGGAGCCCGGCAAATCCAGCCGTCAGCACCGTCTTTGGATCCGCTCCAGCCGCTGCGACACCAACGATAATACATAGCGTGCTCACTAGGCCGTCATTCACACCAAGTACGGCAGCACGAGCACTACCTCGCTGCACCTGTGCGGCACGTTCCGCAAGTTTGTTACTAATTTCTGTTTTTTCTGTCGAAGTTGTCTCTGTCATATTCTACTAATTATAGCAGATCACCCCTGTTATGAACACTATGAATTTTGCATTAAGTATAGTAACTTCGTTGCAGTATTGTAGTTGCGAATTGTCATTTGCTGATAAATCGGCATACTCGCAAGCTTACCGCTACGCGACCGGCTAAACGAAGCAGTCAGAATTGACTGATATAGCGCACCCTCACCAGCTACAACCAGCTCGATATCTGACTTCAACACGCCGATTGATTCAAGGGCGTCATTCGCATCAACGTCGGTCCTTAGAAATAGTAAATTGTGTTTCCACTCCGGACTTTCTCCCCATGATTTGGGAGCCTCTCGAATAACCTTTTCAAGCTGTGACTGCGACATCACGACAACCGGTATCGTCAAGTGAAACATATCAGTAATCGCTTGCTCAATCCGACGTGTAATTGTCACGACATCCGACTCGTCAGTCTCAAACAAAATATTTCCGCTTTGGATATATGTCCGCACATTATAAAAGCCTGCATCATCAATACAGGCTTTCAATTCACTCATCTTAATCAGATTATTGCCACCAACATTGATCCCGCGAAGTAAGGCAACATACTGCATAGAGCAACCTAATTCTTGATTTCGACACCAGCCATAATGACATCGCCAGTAATATAGAGGGTCGGCGCATTCGGAGTTGCATCCTGATCAGTTTTGTTTTCTACGCCGCCAAGTATGGCTGAGGTCTGGTTTTTAATAACAACATTACGCGGCACGACAATTTCAATACCACCCCAAAACCCAAACACTTCAATCGTCGCCTCTTTCTTGATCGTTGCCTTGCGAAGATCAATTTTTATACCACCCATGATTGCCGTTGCCTTACCGCCTTTATAGTCGTCTGACATATTGCGCTGATCACTGCCACCCATAACTGCCGTTGCGTCATCGCGCTCCGCGCTGCTTGTATGTTTACTGGCGGCTGAGCGATTTAGAATCACCGACACACCAACGAATATGATGACCGCTGGCCAAAAGAACTGCCATGGACTAACCGTGACAACATCGAGCTCTCGCAGCTGCAAGACAACGCCAACGCCAACAACAAAAATTGCCCATAGGTAGCTTTTTGCGTCATTAATAAAAATCAAAACACCAGCAACGATAACAGCAAGCGGCCACCAGTCCTGAATAAGTTCACGTGCATTCAGTAATTCTAAATTGCTGAGCAAAAGAAGGGCACCGGCAGTAATAATAGCGAGTCCTGTGATAAATCGTGTCGTGTAGGCTTTCATGTCCACATCATACTACACGATCACATTGAGCGTCGAGGCTTACAGCGCAATGCTACGCAGTAAACCAACGCCCGCGATCACCACCCACACCAAATTCAGCACAAGCGTTTGCTTGACTCGCTTTTCGATCGAAACGATAATCACGCCAATCGCGCCAGTCAAATTAAGTAGCTGATAGGACATGGATGTACCGTCAAAAATGCCCAAACTCACGCACATATACGCACCCAAAATGGCCGCAATGCCATACCATCCTGCTATTTCTGAAAATAATCGTTTTTGAGTCATTTTACTATTTCCTTTAGCTGTTTTTCTATCTGTTTTGCATTGTCAACCTGAATCACAATAGTGTCAAATGTTGACTGGTTATTTTGGACTAAATTGAGTGTTAAAATGTCATTTTCGGGCCCATCATAGCTCGCAAAAATATGCTCGCCACGTGTCCGAAATCTTCCCGCTCGTGCGCCACTAAGTGGATTTGAATAGCCCATGCGCGGAGCAAAAATTGAGATCTCTTTGACCGGACCAACCACCACATTCCGAATGTCCGCGTATGGAATTTCAACACCACCATAAAGCGCCGCAACTTTACTTAACCCGCCAAGATGAATCGACACGCCCGCTTCGTTTAACGCAACCTGACGAGTCGGTTGATAAATTTTCTGTCGTACACGCGCCTGACGTGTTCGTAAATCGGTAATTATTTGTCGTGCGTTCATTTTAGTGCGCTAGGCAGCTGCCATTGCTTTGTCGCGACATGCATCGGTGTGGAATAGAAGATCTGGATTTTGCTTGCAATGCAGACAAATCAATACCAAATCATTACAATTCGCCCACGCACAGTTTTCGTAGTTATTTGTTTGACCACCGCAGTGCGAGCATTCACCGATCACTTTTGGCTTGTCACTAAAATCAACTGTCATGCGATCATCAAAGACACGCAGACTACCTTCCCACAGACCATCATCACCGTACGCTTCGCCGTACTTCACAATACCGCCATCAATTTGATAGACCTCTTGAAAGCCTCGGTTCTTCATCAGGCTCGAAAGGATTTCGCAGCGAATACCACCCGTGCAGTAGGTGACGATCGGCTTGTCTTTTAGATCGTCATACTTGCCACTTTCAAGCTCTTTAATAAAATCACGACTCGTGTGCGTATCAGGTACGACTGCATTCTTGAATTTACCGATCGCCGCCTCATGGGCATTGCGTCCGTCGAAGAACACTACGTCGTTGCCACGCTCCTCTACCAGCTTGTGAATCTGGTTCGGCTTTAGGTGCTTGCCACCGCCAACCACACCGTTCTCGTCTACGCGCAGCTCGTCCGCTGCGTCAAACGCAACAATCTCGCTCTTCACCTTCACGCTCATACGAGGAAAATCTTCGCGACCGCCGTCGCTCCATTTAAACACCGTCCCCTTAAAGCCCGGGAACTCCTTGGTAGCTTTGATGTATTTCTTCAAATCTTCCATCTCGCCACCGACCGTACCATTAAGTCCATGTGGCGAAATAAGGATTCGCCCAGTCAAGTTCAAACTATCCGTCAAAGTTTTTTGCCACAGCTTCATCGTCTGCGGATCTTTAATCGGCGTAAATTTGTAATAGAGTAATATTTTTTGCATCAATACATATTATACTATATAATTATTTTTACTATGATTACTCTTTCGTAATCCTCTACTCGTGCACGTTTGGACGGCCAAACCAATAACGACACACTTTTTATCCAACAAACAATACACCCCGAAAGGATGCTCCATGAATAAAAAAACACTCGGCCTTTATTGGCAGCAAATTCGCCACCACAAACCAAGCTTCTTTACGATGCTTTTACTCATACCAGCTGGTGTCCTGTTGATCGACACGCTTTTGCCATATTTCCTCAGCCTAGCGATTGGCGAAATCGCGAACAAAAGCACGGCAACAATCCAGCATTACCTGTGGATCGCAGGAGGCATTGGCATGCTCGGAGCACTGGCAAACTTTATTGGTTTTCGTTCAATGGTACACCATGAAAGCAAGGTGACGGAGCGCCTCCGCAAAGAGACCTTCAAAAGTCTGATCAACAAGGACCTCGCCTTCTTTAATAATCAAAAGATTGGCGCAATGACCAGTCGTTACATTGACTTCGTCCGTGCCGAAGTTCACCTGCAAGATCTCTTTATTATTCGCACGCTCGGGTTCGTTTTGTCCGTCGGAAGCGGCATCATTATTCTCGCGTTCCAATCGCTTACTGCAGCGGGCATTATTTTACTGCTCATCACTCTTCTTGGATTACAGATCCGCTGGAGTACTAAAAAGCGCGCGCCTTACCGCAAAGAGCGAAAAGCGCTGATCGGTGAGATTCACGGGGCTGTTGCTGATTCACTCACTAATAGTCTGATTGTTAAAACCTTTGGCAATGAAAAGCAAGAAATCAAAGTATTGAATAAACTTGCCAAGCGTTTCACGAAAGTTTATAACCAAGACTTTAAATTCATTTCTGCCGAAGGCTCAGCTCGCGTCGCTCTCATGGTCGTCGTACAGATCGTTGCAATTGTCGTGATTGCGCAAATGACGATCGCTGGTAGCGTCACACTAGCAACAGCAATCTTCATGCTCGCCTACCTTCAGCGAATTGGCTCGCAACTGTTTGTACTAGGCGACATCATCAACGGCTATGATCAGAACTTTTTAGACGCCTCACCCATGACTGAAATGCTGCTTCAGAAAAATGTCGTCATTGATCATCCTCAGGCGAAAGAGCTGTCGATCAGCAAATCTACTATTACGCTTGATAATGTCTCGTACCGATACGAAGACAGTGCCACTGATGTCATCGACAACATATCACTCAGTATCCCCGCCGGCCAAAAAGTAGGCCTTGTCGGTCATAGCGGCGCCGGAAAAACCACCATTACTCACCTATTGCTACGCTTTGCCGATATCACCGGTGGCTCAATTATGATTGATGGCCACGAACTGCGCGACGTCACCCAGGAATCGCTACGCAAAAACATTGCCTACGTCCCGCAGGAACCGCTCCTTTTTCATCGCAGCCTGCGCGAGAACATCGCCTACGGCAAAGATGACGCCACCGACGACGACATTCGTCGTGCTGCCAAAAAAGCTAACGCCCTGGAATTCATCGACAAGCTACCAAACGGTCTCGACACGACCGTTGGCGAGCGTGGCGTGAAACTGTCAGGTGGACAGCGTCAGCGCATCGCCATTGCTCGTGCCATCCTCAAAGACGCGCCGATCCTCGTGCTCGACGAAGCCACTAGCGCCCTTGATAGCGAAAGCGAGAAACTGATTCAAAATGCCCTTGAAAAACTCATGAAAGGCCGTACAAGTATTGTGATTGCCCACCGCCTGTCGACAATCGCCAAGCTAGATCGCATCATTGTTATGGGTGACGGTAAAATTACAGAAGACGGCAATCACGCTGATCTCCTCGCTCAAAAAGGGACGTACGCCAAACTTTGGTCGCATCAAAGCGGCGGCTTTATCGAAGAGTAGCCTTAGTTAATTTCGACGATCTCGCCTTCATAAACGCTACCATTTGGCGTCCTCCAGCGAACGGTCTCGTTGACGCCTTTGCCCAGGAGCGCACTTCCAATTGGACTTTGAGAGGTGACATCCGTAATTTTAGGATCACCAATATCGACAGACTCCACAACGACAACATAGCGCTCAAGACCACCGTCAATTAAGAGACTCACAATACTCCCGATACCGACCTTAACAGGAGACTGCTCGAGATTGGCTGCAGCCAAACTAGCTTCTCCGATTTGGCGCTTTGTTTCATTGGCCGTTTCCTCATTATTTTCGCACGATGGCAATAACTCACTCATAACACCCTCCTCATCCTTAAGATATCCTTAGTTCTAGTATAGTACAGCTACTTGCATATTGTCACGAAATATAATAATTATGCTTGCTTTTTTATGCCATCCGTCCTATAAAATAAATAGCTTAATTCCGCGCAAAGACCGCGGGACTAACCTCACAGTCCAGTGAGTGTTAAGTGCTTTCGTACTTTATTATGGGGGCGTGTTCTCATGTCTCGACGGAGAAGTTACCGGAAAGAGTACCTCGATCCTACGCTTAACCAAAAACAGGGAGCGGAAGATCATGCACTGCGCATAGCAGCCGCACAAGAGGATGCGGAGCGCTTTATTGCAATATCGCATCGGATTGTCAGCCTGCTGGCAACAAAGTATTGCAGCGCACTTCACGCCGATCATCGTGACAATGCGGCATACTTGCTGCGTGACGCGAGAAGCATGAAAGAGTTCCGTAGTCTGCGTGATCCACGGGAATGCCAGAAGTTCATGAAGCTAGCAATGCACTTTGCAGAGCGCATGGGGTTCATCGATATTCACGACGACGGGCCTGGCTGCTATTACGTCGTGCTGCCAAATCTGACGCGACAGATCGATCTGGACGACATCAACATCGAATACTTTATCGACAACCCGCCAACCCCCATCAATCTCATTTCGGCGTAAAAGCCGAGCATGAGATAACCGACCCAGAGTCGGGGTTAGTACAGGAAAAATCCTGGAACACCCCGACTCGTTTCATGTCGCAACTTAGTTTCGTTGATTTAGTGCTGCCAGTTCCCGTAAATGAGCACGCTTTGAAGTTGACCGCAGCGCAACACCGCCAACCGTCGACATCTTCGTGTCACGCTTACGGCGATCTTTACGGTTAGCACTGTATTTTGCCTTTAGGTCGTAAAAGCTTTCTGTCTTTGCGGAATCACCAATCCGTACGTGTACTACTCGACCATCAAGCTGCGGGATAAATTCAGGAATATTACGCAGCGCGGCATGATCTGAAACATGAATTGTCACTTCCTGATCGTAGTAGCTTAAGGACAAATCAACGTTACCTCCATCTATACCCTTGATACGCAGCAAGTCCGGCGCCGATTCAAGAATTTGTCGACGATGCTCATTGGTCATAAAACCACGAATGTAGTTACCGTCAACATATTGCATGATTTCTTCCAACCGATTAACCCCATCAGGAATCGAGTTGTGTAGCTCGACACGAATCAGCGACAAGATGTCTTCAAGCTCGAGTGATTCGCGCGAACGATGCTCGAGATTACGCAGCTCCTTAATTGCTTTTCGAAAGTCGCGCGCTGCTTCCGGTAACTTATGTTCGTTGATCAACTTTTCCTGAAACAAACCACTAATAATAAATTCTCGCAGTTGCTCCGTTTCACTATCAATCTCCCGAAGCGTATGATAGCCCGTCGTCCTATTGTCAAAGAACACTTCTTTGTGCGCCAAAATTATTCCGTCTTCTGAAATTTCAAAATCACGATCAACCAATTGGCAGCGATCAGGTGCTGATTCAAGTAGTCGCTCGACGTCAATTGACATAGCGTTTTTGATAAAATACTTCTTACGCACCTGACCATTATCAGTAAACGTTTCGAGATTCCACGGAGAACCTGCCACGAGCTTTGATGACGACCGAACAGCACTCTCGCGGAAGAGTTCGCGTCCCACCTTCGGATCTCGTATATCATGATATTGACCAGAGGCATTTTTGCGAATAAACAATTCATCAATCCCCGAAACCATGCAGCCCAGTAACTGCTCGCGTTCGGTATCGGAAGGTACTCGTGTGAAATCTTCGTACTCAATTCCTTCGCGTCGGCAAATCTCTTCAATCTGATGCGTTGCTCGCTCAATTCGTTGAGGTAAAATTGAATACTGTTCATATTCCTCTGCGGATAATTGCAGGGCACGGATATACACATCCAAATCCCGCAACAAATCGGCACGCTGTTCTCGAGACAGCTCTTTCCATCTGTCGCCGCCCTCAACATTCGCCGTTACGCCACCTAACTGACCGACAACTGCTGCCGCAGCCATGAAGCGCTGCACATCTTCGCCAGATCCGCGCGCCGCAATCACCATACGTGCAAGCTGCGGATCAAGTGGCAGCGACGACATGTCTCGCCCAACTTCAGTAATCACATTGTCGATTGCCATCGCGCCAATTTTCCTCAACCGACTATAGGCTCGCTCAGTCTCCTTGCCGCTCGGCTTGTCCTTAAGGTCAAGCCCATCGATAGTCATGTCTGCGCGACCGAGACGATTGATAATGCTATCCGGACGGATTCGTAGAATTTCAGGTGTAGCAAACGTACTACCTGTGTTAGGTAAATGTGGCTGCTTGTAATATGGTGCGTGAATCGCAAAGCCAGGGCGGTCTCGCCCGCAACGACCCATATATTGCCGTACTTTTGCTTCTGGCAGGTTTTCTAGTGCGAGGGTTGGCACGCCATTCTTAAGATGCATCACCCTCCCTACGCCCGGAATGATCACTCCATCGACATTTGGCGTCAGTCCAGTTCCCGCAATATCAGTTGCAACAATAACCTTCGGGTGCGGGTACTGCTGAAATACGCGACTTTGTTCATCGCTCGACAACTCCCCGTGAAGAGGCAGCGCCACATGCTTCACCTTTGCCTTTGACCCTATCCTGCCTATTTCACTATAGATATCCGCTTTTCTCGGAAGGATATAGAGTATGTCATGCCCCTCCTCGAGTGCCCAGACCGCCGCATCGGTCGCATCGTCCATGTGCATCTCTTCAATAGGATAAGTGCGTCCCTCCATACTCAAAATTGGCGCTGGAGTTGAACCGTCATAGCCACAGTGATGCTTCGAAAGTGAATCACTATCAATCGTCGCACTCATCAAAATAGTTGGGATTTGCCGTGCTTTTGCCACCTCAACAACAACATCCCCCTCTGTCTCACGCTCGTGATATTCGTCAGCGATAAGCAAACTGTCTTCAAGGTACTTATCCGTGCTATTTGCAAGACGCTGAGAAATATAACCATGCGTACCAATAATAATTTTATTGTCGGGGTGCAGTTCGCTTTCGGAAGAAGTTGCATACCCTACTAAGTGACCTGCATCGTACCCGAGCGCATTCGACATTTCTTGCACAATTCGCTTGCGAGTTTCGCGCGTTAGGATGATGCGAGGTTGCGCAACATAAATCTTGTCAAACAAACCACTTTCAAGCGCCGCTTGAGGTACATTTGTTGTTTTGCCACAACCAGTCTCACCCTCAAAAATTGCAACAGGATGACTCTTGTCTTTTAAACCATCGAACAGACTATCCATCACGTAGCGATATCGAGACACCGGAAGGTCCGGATTACCGAGCGTGTATTCGCTCGGTGGTACATCGATTTCATATTGCTGGCCGTCTTGAACTATCAGCTGCTTAGGCCATTCTTTCGTTACTGGTTGTAGATCGTGAGTCCCACTCTCACGAGAATATCGTTCCACAGCACCCCTTTCATATACACCACCCATATAGCAACGCGGCTATCTGTCTACACTATACACCCCAGCCTCTCAAGTTGTTCAAAGTATATGTTGTATTTTATATAGGATTAATCACCACTAAAAAATGCGCCATTTCGGCGCATTTTTTAGTGAGAAATCCACACTACTTATTAGCATCAACATTCTGCTGCTTTGGCTCGTCCTGGCCCTTGCCGCCTGGGCGAGATTCTTCAGCCTGACTATCCTGCGGAGTGTCGCCGCCGTTTTCAGCCGTGACCTCGTCTTCGCTTTCTGCATCACCGCCAGCGGCATCGTTTGCTGCTTGCAGCGCACTTGGTTCGTAGACATTGGCAACGACGAGCGATAAATCTTGTTCGACGTCATCATACTCCACACCCTCGGGCAGTGTAATATCTTCAAGTGTCAGCTTATCTTCCGGCGTAGTTAGATCGACTACTGATAGATCAAGTGATTCCGGCAAGTTACCCGGCTTTGCCTTGATTTGAATATGCTCAATTGCCTGGAGCACGACAAGTCCCGCCTTTTCAGCTTCACTCTCACCCATACCAGTAAGGCGAATTGGCACCTCTGTCGTAATAATTTCGTTCTGCTTGATTGCGTGGAATGCAACGTGGCGCAGTCGATGCTTCACTGGATCAATATCGAGCGATTTAATAATTGCCAACTTTTTCTTGCCATCAATCACTAGGCTGACCGGCGAGTGCTTGCCTGCACTTCTCGTCACTTTTGTCGTCTCGACAAAAGGAGATTGCGTCATAATTGGATCAGTCTGTGCTCCATAGACAACACTAGGTACAAATCCTTCGGTGCGGAGCTTCGCAGCTTTCTTACCGGCGGCCGTTCGTTCATTAAGGGTTAATGCGATGTTTGTCATCTTTTCTCCTTTACTTACGTATGTACAGTCGTTTGGCAGTACTTTACTATTATAACAATCCGCCGTTTTCAGATTGTAAGAAAACTCACATGCTAAAATAGATATATGATTGATTTACTCGCTCCCTCTTTAACACTCTTTAGTGCGATCCCCGGTCTCGACATCCTCAACCCGGCTACGCTGATCAACCTGATGGGTGGAGCGGCAGCGTTACTGATTCCACTGATTATCTTTGCTGAGAGTGGACTTCTGATCGGCTTCTTCCTGCCAGGAGACAGCCTCCTCTTTACCGCTGGATTCTTGGTTCAAACTGGCGTTATTCCAATTAACATTCATTTATTCGTCGCTATCTTGTTTGCTGCTGCAGTTATCGGTGATAATGTCGGCTACGTATTCGGCCGCCGAGTTGGCCGTAAGGTCTTCGACCGTCCAGACTCACGCATCTTCAAGAAACAATACCTGCAAAAAGCAGAGGATTTCTATAAAAAACACGGCGGTAAAACGATCATCATGGCACGCTTCATCCCAATCGTGCGAACGTTCGCCCCAATCGTTGCAGGAACCGCCCATATGCCATACAAAACCTTCCTAGCCTACAATATCGCCGGCGGACTGCTTTGGACAGCTGGCGTCACCTACGCTGGGTATGTCCTCGGTGGAGTCCTGACACGCCTCGGGCTCGATATCGATCAAGTCATCCTGCCAATCGTCGCCATCATCATCCTCATTTCAATTCTGCCACCGATCATTCACATCCTCAAAGACAAAAAGCAGCGAACGGCAATTATTGCTGCCTCTAACCGCCAGCTTGATGTGCTGATGCGACGAAGCAAATAGCCCAACAAAAATAGCCGGCATACGACCGGCTATCTTTATGCCCCACATATCGCTATTTCAAAAGTGGTTTGAGGTACTTTCCTGTAAAGGAGTCTTTCACCTTTACAATCGCTTCTGGCGTGCCAGTCGCAACAACCGTACCACCGCCAAGACCGCCTTCTGGACCCATGTCGATCACATGATCAGCCGTCTTGATAACATCAAGGTTGTGTTCGATAATCACCATACTATTGCCGCCCTCGACAAGCTTTTGCAAAATACTCATCAGACGCTTCACGTCAGCGCTGTGAAGCCCCGTAGTCGGCTCATCAAGGATATAGATCGTTTTACCAGTACTGCGACGTGACAGCTCGCTTGCGAGCTTGATGCGCTGCGCCTCACCACCGCTAAAGGTCGTGGCCGGCTGTCCGAGGCGAATATAGCCAAGTCCTACCTCAACAAGCGTATCGAGCTTACGCGCAATCGTCGGGACGTTTTCAAAGAATTTCGCAGCCTGCTCGACTGTCATTTCCAGCACGTCACTAATCGTTGCATCCTTGTACTTGATTTCAAGTGCTTCACGGTTATAGCGCTTGCCCTGACATACGTCACAGGTGACGTACACATCAGGCAAGAAGTGCATCTCAATCTTGATAACACCATCACCCTGACAGTTCTCGCAGCGACCACCCTTGACGTTAAAGCTAAAGCGACCAGCTTTGTAGCCACGCACATTTGCTTCTGGCGTGCCGGCAAAAAGTTCACGAATTGGCGTAAAGACACCGGTATACGTTGCTGGGTTAGAGCGTGGCGTCCGACCAATTGCTGATTGATCAATCACGATTGCCTTGTCGAGATGATTAATACCCTCAAGGTTGTCATGCGTACCTGGCACTGCCTGTGACCGGTGCAAGCGAGCTGATAATTCTTTCGCGAGGATGTCGTTCACGAGGGTCGATTTACCACTGCCGCTCACGCCACTCACGACCGTGATGACACCAAGTGGAAATTCGACGTCAATATTCTTGAGGTTGTTTTCACGTGCGCCGCGAATCACGAGCTTGCGATCTTTTTCAATCGTTCGGCGCTTTTTCGGCACGTCAATCTTTTCCGTACCTGCCAGGTAGCGACCCGTAATGCTGTTTTTATCCTTCGCGACTTCCGCTGGCGTTCCCGCCGCAACAATCGTTCCGCCAGCTACACCAGCACCAGGCCCAACGTCGAGCAAGTAATCCGCTTCGCGAATCGTATCCTCATCATGCTCGACCACCAGCACAGTATTACCAAGGTCACGGAGGCGCTTCAGTGTGCCAATCAAGCGATCATTATCACGCTGGTGCAGGCCAATTGACGGCTCGTCAAGGACATACAACACACCCTGCAAACCAGAGCCAATCTGCGTCGCCAAACGAATACGCTGCGCTTCACCACCAGAGAGCGTATTTGCCGCACGGGCAAGCTCAAGGTAATTCAATCCAACGTTACTCATAAATGTCAGGCGAGCGGTAATCTCTTTCATAATTTGTGATGCGATAAACTTCTCTTGTTCAGTCAATTGCAACTTGTTCTGGAAGAGGTCAAGTGCATCATCAACACCCAAACTACACACGTCCATGATACTCAAACCATGCACCGTAATCGCCAAGATAACAGGCTTCAAGCGAGCACCCTTACAGGCATGGCACTTGCGTTCACGCATAAAGCGTTCGATATCTTTGCGCATAAATTCACTGTCGGTTTCTTTATGACGACGTTCTAGGTTCGGGATCACACCTTCATACGTTGACTCGTACCGGCGTCCACTCCCAAGGTTCACAGAGTACTTTTGACTACCTGTGCCGTAGAGAATCTTTTCGAGATGCTCTGGTGACAATTCACCAACCGGCACTTGGGTACTAAAGCTGTGCGCTCGCCCAACCTCTGTTAAGCGCTTCATATACCATGCATCGCTATTCACGCGGTTATATGGACGAATTGCCCCTTCGGCGATTGTCAGATTCGGATTAAAGACAAGGTCAGGGTCGACCTCCAATCGACTTCCAAGACCAGTACACACCGGACATGCACCCTGCGGCGCGTTAAAGCTAAATATACGTGGCTCAAGCTCGGGAATTTCAATATCAGGATTGTCGATTGAAGCATAGCGCTGACTCAACACCTGCACTTCGTCCGTTTCAGCATCGAGAACATTCAGAATACCGCCACCAATCTCTAGCGCCTGCTCGACTGACTGCGAAACGCGGCCGCGCATGTCATCCGCCATTACGATACGGTCAACGACAATTTCAATCGTATGGCGATCATTTTTGCGAAGGTCAGGGAATTCATCGAGCGCATAAACAACACCGTCCACACGTGCGCGGGCAAATCCAAGTCGTCGGTATTGCTCCGGTACATGCGCGAACTCGCCCTTTTTATCAATCGCCACTGGCGCCAGCAGCATAATACGCGTGCCAGCCGGAATCTTCATCACTTCGTTGACGATGTCGTCACGCGTTCGCTTTGTGACCTCGCGGCCTGTAATTGGATCGTGCGGTACGCCAATGCGCGCAAACAAGAGACGCAGGTAGTCATAGATTTCCGTCACCGTCGCAACCGTCGAGCGTGGATTACGGCTCGTTGATTTTTGGTCAATAGAAATCGCCGGGCTCAACCCTTCAATCGAATCAACGTCCGGCTTGTCCATAATCCCCAAGAACTGACGCGCGTAACTTGACAAGCTCTCAACGTAGCGTCGTTGTCCTTCGGCATAAATCGTATCGAATGCTAGTGACGATTTACCAGATCCTGAGAGTCCCGTAATCACCACTAATTTATCACGCGGAATCTCCACGTTAACGTTTTTTAAGTTGTGCTCCCTCGCACCTGTGACACGTATAACCTCTGGCATAATCTGAATAATTATACCATGTTTTGCTGTCTTTAGGCTACGTCGCGAGAGATCTCCATCTGTGAGTCATAGATTACTTGCGGCAATACATCCCTTGATGCACCGTGCCCCACTCGAAAGACCTGGCCGGCCGCCACTCTACCTAGCAGAAAACGTGTCGTCTTGTTAAAGACCGGACATGATTCTGGGTCATAATTGCCGACTACCTGCTGCCTTTCGGCCCTGATATGCTCCATTAGTTTTTGCTGCGCCTGCTCGTCATTAGTCGCAGCATAGGAAAACATCTCACTCTCTTTCCAGGCTCCGCCACTCGTATCTTCCATAGTAAAGTAACCTTCAAGAACCGGCTTTTCCATAATGTAGTACCCTCATTGATTTTTCTATTTTTTTACTTACATTAATCATAAGCGATAAGCTGTAAAAAGACAGCGTTTTCTTGCTGTTGTTTTTACCTTAAAATAGCATGGCGCTTATCGTTGCACATCTTTGACACGGTTGCTACAATTCAATCTAAGTTAACCAATTGTGTCGAGGGAGTAGACGACGTGAAACGAATCGTATTTTTTAGTGTAGCCATCATCCTGAGCGCTATCGTCTTGTTTGAGTCCGGCGTCGTCGGCTCACTCCTCGCATTCCTCCTCGTCGGCGCAATCCCGGGCACTGATGTCAGCATTTCACCAAACATCATGCTCGCCGTCATTACCGCCATCACCTGGCTCTTCTTTATGCATACCACCGTACTTGGCACGCTCAACCTCCTCACCTTCAAGCACCTAATCGAAAAGCACACCGCCCGTCGCGACCGCCTGCCAAAGCGCCGCTATAGCCAGATTTAGTCCATCGAATCTTGGTTGCTCGTATCACTAGGAGCAATTGACTCAAGCCACAGCTGTAATTCCTGTAAAACAAACTGCTTGCCCTCGTCCCGCTCGGTGGCCGACAGTTTGTGTAGTGACTGCATAAATTCAGGCAATTGACGCGCAATCCGCTGCGTACGCCACTGCTCCCATTCAATAGATTCAGCTTGCGTTAGCGTGCGTGGGAAACTACGCGCTTTATAGTGCAACAAAAGTGGTGCCAGTCGCTCGTCATTAAACTCTGGATGAAAATCAGCCAACTCTCGCTCACTTGCATTGCGTACTGTTTCAATCCGAAGCCTGTCACGATCTGAAACAAACCCATCATATAGCTGCGCTTCGGGATCAGGACTTTTCGCAAACTCCGGACGCCCTTCGATAATCGATCGAATATTCTCGGCAAAGTGCGGCGCTGATAGCAAAATACTTTTATGTTTTTCGATCATTTCTGGCGTCACACTCAAACGATTCCAGCCATCAGACTGCTCCAGAACGCCTAGTGGCGCTACAGCCGGGGCGCGGTTATACTGCAATTCTTTCACGGGAACTTTCACAAAACCATCAGCCTGTCGTTCTTCCCAACTAGCAAATATCTTCTTTCTAATTTCATCCGATGACAAGTTAATTAATGGTGTCGGATCATAACGCAGATCATACACGACAACATTGCCGTTGCGTCCGCTTGTCAGCGGAAATGCCACGGTTGTCTTGTGATATTCCGGTTCGTATCGGCCGCTGGTATAGACAAACGGTTTTTTATCGTCCAAGTTTACCAGCTGCTGGACTTCTCGTTTCGAACGCATCTTTAGCAAATATTCATAAAGCTGTGGCTGCTTTTCCTTGATCAATTTCGTAACGGCGATCAGTGCCTCAACGTCACTTAGGGCATCGTGGGCCTTGAAGTGATCAATTCCATTCTCTTTCGTTAGTAGTTCTAGGCGGTTACTCGCCTTGCCATCCACTTCCGGCCATACAATCCCCTCGGGACGGAGTGCTCGCGTCATGCGGACAACATCCAGCAAGTCCCAGCGGCTCGTGCCGTTCTTCCAGCACCATTCATACGGATCGTAAAAATTCCGCCAAAACAGATGACGGACGAATTCATCATCAAAGCGGATATTATTAAAGCCAACCGCAATCGTGTCATCAGTAAAGATTTCTTCAGAGAGTAGTTTCGCAAACTGCGCTTCAGTGTAGCCATCAGTGACGGTCTGCTGCGGCGTAATACCAGTCACCATCAACGCCTCAGGGCTCGGCAAGGTGTCGTCGTTTAATGCGACAAGGACATTGTATGATTCGCCGATTTGGTTAAAGTCGAGGTCAGTCCGAATGCCCGCAAACTGCATAATGCGGCTGTCGCGCGCACTCAGTCCGCTGGTTTCAAGGTCGTAAAAGAAAAACGTCTGTGCCATTACCTTTATCATACAGCAAAAAGAAAAAGCCCACTACCGAAGTAGTGGGTAAAGCAAGTTGAATAAGTTTTATTAGGAGGGGGCGCCCATGCGTCAAAAGACGATAGACGCCACCCTCCTTTAGGAATCAGGGATAGTAACAATACGTCACTATACCCTTAGAAACCATATGTGATTATTTTGCCGGCCGCCTTTCAGCACGAGTAGCCCTAAAATGGACATATCATACTGTCAGGTCCCTGAGGGGGCCTACGCCATGAGTGTGATCGGTTTCGAGCGCCGCGTACTGCTTGTATGCTTGCGCTGCCGATGATGCACTCGTCCCTTCTACCGACCCTCATCAGTACTTAGACTGATGAGGTACGAGCCGGGGCGCCCCGTCAGGGGCAACCTAGCTAATAAAACGGTACGGAGAAGTTCATAAACTTCCCTTTCTGTGAGCAGATGGTCCGTCCCGCCCTAATCGCTGCCATCGGCACCGTTAGGGTCGTCGAAACTTTCGCTGGCCTATGCCAGCACGAGTTCTCGCTTGATTCTCATTCTAAGCCCTTTCGTTTTGATCGAACAGATGTTCAGTTGTCAGCCTAGCCCGTCGCAAAAGCGCACAAAGCTAGTACTGTCGAAACGATCGCTGGCCTATGCCAGCGTGGGTAATCGCTTGACTCGCATTCGAACCCTTTCATAGAACGGTAGAATACTGGCAATCGCGCCACATCCGAAGATGCCGAGACGATTCGTCGCAGCTTGCTATTTACACACGCAATGCAAACAATAAGCTACGACGAAACGTATTTCTTATTCAACTTGTCAATGTACCGATCAAGGGCAATTTGTCATCACCTCATTTGATGGTAATTGCATAATATCACACTATTTGTAATATGTCAACAATATTTTATAAAATTAGTATATTTGACGGTAATCGCTGACGATATAAGAAGTCTCCTTGAACAGGTCACCAAATGGCTTGCTTGTCGACGATGGCACGACGGTATTTACCGTACTCGTGCCCGCCATAAAACCCTGCGCAGCAATCGCAGTCGTGACCATTCCACCCCAAGAGCAGTTGACGACACCATAATACGCGTATATTACCGCGCCAGACACGTCCTGTGGCGTCGGACCATTACATATGACAGCTCCGTTAACAAGGTCGCCATAGCTTGGCAGCGCTGCCGAGGCTTGCGCCTCAGCGATAGTTAGGCATGTAGCAACGGTACTGGAGGGGATAGTAACATTTTTCGAACAAGTCGTATTGGTGGAATAGAAACTAATAAGATACGCACTTATACCGCTACTATTAGCCTGAAATACGGATGTCCCCCCGGAGAAACCATTTGCAATCTTATACTGACCACTCAAGACAATTTTCGGCATCGCCGTAACACTGTCGGCTATCTTTAACCTTCCGTAGTTACCGATAGTGAGCGTTCCTTCAATATAAACATCACCTCCAATAGCGAGAACACAATCAGTACCACCAAAGGCTGGGGCAATATTAATATCCCCAACCACCCATGTATTGGCAGGGATTGTCACTGTCATTCCAGCCCCGGGACATGCATACGTACTACCATTTACCTTACTTGCCGAGTTCATACCTTCAATAAACGTCTTCTTGTCAAATGGAGTCGCCTCGACTACAGGCGCCACGCACCCTACCTTCAACCCCGCCCCACCGTTACCAGGGAATATTCTAGCCGGGTCCGTCTGATTGGTTGCACAAACACTGCCATACATAGACGACTCGGCGCCCGCCCAGGGCACGACACTAATCGGCGGGCTCGCCGCACCACACGGCTGCGGCCAATTGGTAGAATCGCCACAAGCGACATTCGCAACTTGAATATTTGAAATTTCAGTGGCAGTTCCTATGTTTGAATTCTGATCCATTATCAACTTCCCCTTGCTATATAGGTTAGTTGCATTAATTCTTGCGAGCGGAGAAACCCTCAATCCTCCCGAGCCAACTATCATGTTTCCACTCACTGGAATCTGACTCTTTTTAACCTGCACTTTTATTTTCTTCGTTAAGTACGGCGTAGCGTCCGTTGACTTTCGATACAAATAACCTGTCGATTCGATCGTCACCTGAGGAAGATTATTATTCGTCACGACTGTTGAATATTCCGCCTTGCCCTTGTTGCCGTCATTATAAAATTGAATCCGCGCCCCATCAGGATAGCCAAGGAAATTTGGGTTGCCGTTCAGTCGATTAATCGTATCACTAACTCCCGCTTCCGCCACGTAGACAGCGTTTGCCACATATGTGTCACGCCCCGTTTTAGCATATTTACCTGAAACGACAGACATAATCGCAAGACTAGAGGAGACGAGCACAAAAAATAAGATCACTACAAGTGGCAAGAGGTAGCCGTGCTGCGAACGATGGCTGTGATTATTCAAAAAAGTGCGCACTCCCAATAACGAAACTTTCCCGCCTTCAGCGGACACGTCTTCGCCACGTTTGTCGTTCCTGCTGCTAAATAATCCTGTTTTTCTCACCGTCATTCCATCAATACACTTGTCTATAGTCAGTGACTACATAAGCGTCTGTGCCGAACAAGTCGGCGAACAGTTGGCTAGCCGAAGCAGGAACCCTAAGTTCAGTATCGTACGAAGTATATACGCCTTGAGACGCCAGTCCCGCTACTGTCATTCCGCCAAATCCACAATTTACTATCCCGTAGTACGCATACAAAATCGCACCGGACATATCATGATTGCCCCCACTAGTACATATCATCGCACCAGTAACCGTATTCCCTGGAGCGGCCGGCATTTGCGCCGACGCCATCGCCTCACTCGGGGTCAGGCAGGTAGCAACGGTTGCCGACGGGACATTAACATTTCCTGAACATGTTGCGTTTGTTGAATCAAAGCTGATAACATACCCCTTAACCCCACTACTATTCGCCTTAAACATCTGTTTTGGCGCACTAGCGAAGGCGTTACCGATTTTATATTTTCCACTCATAACGATCTTTGGCGGCGTCGTCACACTATCGGCAATCTTCACCAATCCATAAACGCCCACTTCTAGGTTACCTTCAATATAAACATCACCCCCGATAATAAGGGTACAGTCGCTTGGGCCGATTGCACTAATATTGATATTGCCAACGACCCACGTATTAGCAGGAATAGTAACGACACCGCCAACACATTGGATACTACTACCATTCACTTTGCTTGCCGCATTCATACCAGCAATAAATGCCTGTTTATCAAAAGGTTTTGGCGCAACGTTCGGGGCAACACAGCCCGGCACGAGGCCCTTGCCACTACTGCCTGGGAATATAAAGATCGGATTCACTTGATTTGTTGCGCAGACAGTACCATAGACAGCAGGGTCACCACCAGGATACGTCGAGGTAGTTATCGGTTCGCTTCCTACGCCGCATGGTTGCGGCCAATTCGTCGCGTTGCCGCATCCGATATTCTCTACATAAATATTGGAGACTTCGGAGGCAGTGCCCGTATTCGACTCCGGCTCGACCCTCAGCTTGCCTTTAATATACATATCCGGCGCCATTATGCTAGTGAATTGACCGGCAGTCACCCCTCCGGCACCTACAATAAAATTACTGCTACCGGATGTCTGGCTCTTTTTAACTTGCACCTTCAATTTCTTCGTCAAGTACGGGATACTGTCCGTTGACTTTCGGTACATATAGCCCGTTGATTCGATCGTCACCTGCGGCAAGCTGTTGTTCGTCACGATCGTTGAATATTCAGCCTTACCCCTGCTTCCGTCATTATAGAATTGAATCCGCGCCCCATCAGGATAGCCTAAAAAGTTAGGATTCGAATTAAGTCGATTAATCGTGTCGCTCACACCAGCTTCGGCAACGTATATGGCATTTGCCGCATATGTATCACGACCCGTTTTAGCGTACTTACCTGAAATGACAGACATAATCGCAAGGCTTGACGAGACGAGAACAAAGAATAATATCACCACTAGCGGTAGGAGGTAGCCGCGTTGCAGAGCATTCTTCCGATTAGTTAATCCAATCCTGCGTCGCCAATTGGTTACACTTTTCATTATTTTCCCACTTATCCTCAGAGAGCCTATGGCTTGATAAGAATCGCCGTGTCAGAGGCTGAACCCTTCCATGCCGACACCGGAACAGATATTTCGTAATACCCACACTGCGTTGCTACGGTCAGATTATCACAAGCATCCTTTATGGAGGTCTTCCAGGCGCCATATGTGTACGCCGCGTTGCCAAAGTCAGTCGCGAGCGTCGTACTTCCGATATCACTAAGATACTTCAAGACGCTACCAGCTGTGCCAGTCGTCCCCTTGGCGTTTGGATAATAGTTTTTATCGGTAAAATGCTCACCCAACTTTAGCTTCACTTGCTGCGCTGCCGCTTCATACGTACTTTTTGAAGCTCTATTTTGAACGCCACTATACGAGACAATCGCAACTGCGGCGAGAATGCCAATCACCACAATAACAACAATAAGCTCAACGACGGTAAACCCTTGGGTATTTCGAATATTTATTTTAGCCATAAGTGTTATTACCTATAATACTGGCCTGCATCTGTACTGTCAATAAACCTGCCTGTGTCAACTGCAGCCTAAGAGCTTATGACGACATTCGACTCTGAAGCCGGAGCTTTCCAGGCACTTTTATTAATAGTGATCGTATATTTTTCACATTTCACCCCGCCTGCCGAGCACGCAGTGCCATCTGCGGCGGTGCCCTGATAGGTGTAGATTGTAGCGTTGCCAAACTTTGTTGCCAAATCCGTCTTACCCTCGGCAGTTAAAAACGTTGTCACCTGAGCCTGCGTTTGCGGATATGCATTCTTATCGGTAAAATACTCGTTTAGCTTCAGCTTCACTTGCTCGGCAGCGGATACTAGATCATTTCGCGTTGCGCGATTCTGCGCATCACCATATGCTCGAACTGCAATTGTAGCCAAAATGCCGACTATAACAATAACGACAATCAATTCGATTACCGTAAATCCAGATAGATTTCTATTTCGTTGCATTACTTTCATTAGTTTACCATAGCCACATTAACAGGCTACACACCCCCGCGAGCACTAATAATAGCCGTCATGACAACCGAGCGCGTATCAGTTCCTACCGTATAGGATACCGTCACCTTGACTTGCTTGCGATCATTATACGCAGCCGGCTGAGTCACTTCGAGAATAGCATTTTTATTCGGCAGCCTATCTGACACCATGTCCGTACGAGAATACGTACTACCAATACTGAGCGTGGCGTACTTGCTATTACGCGCATCCTCAATAATCGCTTTCGCTGCCGTATTTGCCAAGTCAAGATACTGTTCATTGCGTTGTGACTGCTGCATGGCGCTAATCATTAAAGCCATAGCCGTCATCATGACACCAAACAGCACGACAGCAACAATCACTTCAACAATCGTTACCCCTTGCTGCCGCTTCGCCCTATGTTGAGTTTTGATACTTGCCTTCATATTCATGCCAATATTTTATTGATCAAGCGTAATAACCGCATCTTGATCTAGGTCAATTCTTTGCGCCGAAATACCACCGAGCGACAACTGCCAAAATAGCTCGATGGCACTAAAAGGGGCATTCAGATACGCTGACGGGGCTGTTGAGTTATATGAGATATCAAAGCCAACTACATCTTCGGCAGAGTCCTTTCGCTTTTTGGCCGTATCAAGCGCAACACAGGTGTCTGAATGAGTACAGGCGGAATCAGAAGAAGCAAAACTGACAATGTACGGGGCAATGCCATGACTATTCGGCAAAATCTTTGCGCCCCAGAACATGTCGACCAATCCATTTACGACAATAATCGGTCGCTCAGTGACACTTTCCGCCACCTTCCACTGCGAGCTATATGACACCTTAAAGTCGCCATCTATGTATGCATCGCCCAAGATCTCGCCCATGCAATTTTGATCAATAGACAGCGTACCACCGGTATACTTTGTATTCGGCTGTAACTTTGGCACTTTATCCGCAAAGTTACAAGATTGACTAGCTGCGGTGGCCGTCGAGGTCATCTTTGCGGCAAACGCTGCTTTGTTAAATGGCGGGACAATCACCTCAGGCACCGAACATGGATCTTTCAACCCCTCGCCACCATTTCCAGGCAAAATACTCGAATTACTCCATGTTTTCGTCGTC
This sequence comes from Candidatus Saccharimonadota bacterium, assembly GCA_032153715.1. Taxonomy (GTDB): domain Bacteria; phylum Patescibacteriota; class Saccharimonadia; order Saccharimonadales; family Saccharimonadaceae; genus SEAL01. Next base: position 282,285 of record JALDYR010000001.1, read on the forward strand.
TGACCATTAGTACAAATCGTCCCATAAATATGGCTATACCAAAACATACTAATAGGATCACTACTGCAAGCAATAGGATAATTCGATGTCGTTCCACATCCGATATTAGCAATCGCCGTATTGACGGGAAGTGTGTTACTGCCAATGAACGAATTATAGCTTACCGATACCTGACCCTTAATAGCAGCGTCATAGCCTAAAATACCACTGTCCTGATCAATCTTTAACCCTCCGGAACCCGCTACCACACTGAATGGGAATGGTCGGTCATCCTCTGCAACCTGCAAGACGGGCTCTTTGCGAAATTGCATTTTAATGCCATTCGACGTCTCGACACTCTGGCCCGATGCGCCCGATTTTAACTTTATTTCAACAGATACTAGTCGAGTTGTTGGAAAAGCAGTATAATCCGGCACGTCAGGGCCTGGTGTCGTACAGCCACCCCCTGGTGCAGACACTGCACAAGAAGGCGCCCTGTTTGCAATTTCAATACCGTTACCGTTGTAGTACTTCACAGTAAAAGATCCAACACCGTCGTCTGTTGCTAAACCGCTAATAACCTTAATGTCTTTTGCAACGCAGCCGCCCTCGGGGACGCTCGTACATGTCAATGTCGGCTGCGCGTTACCCGTGCCAGCAACGGTGCGTTTATATAGCGTACCGCTCTTTACATAATAGATAATGCTATTTCTTGGTCCGATCGCATTGTCCGTATCCGTGTAGATAGGGTTGCCACTACTGTCACGCGCAGGCTGACCTAGGATGAGGCGGTTTGGGCCAATTCGCCAGTTATTTTTGTAATCAGTACTCTCAGTTGGACCAGGAACGTTAGCATATTCACCCACTAGCGTCGTTGGAGCATTGTCGTCTGGCGCGTCATTATACAGCAAAGCGTTTGAGCCATTGCGCACATCATCGTTAATCTTGCCAAGCGCCGCTTGGATGTCTGTGTTCATAGTGTTGCGCACGCTAGCCGATGAGTACTGCTGTAGATATGCCAAAAACACACCGACAATCGAAGCTAATAAGATTGATGAGACAGAGATCGCCACCACTAGCTCAACGATAGTAAATCCAGCAGCCGCACCGCGAGATTTTCGGTTATTCGTGTTTGTTTTTAGCGTAAGCATAATTACTTTGTTAATAATACCTAACAACAGGGTAACTCGTCAACTTTAAAGCTAGATGCCAGCAATAACTATTATTGCTCTAAGAGAGTAAATTCAGCGTCGCCGATACGAATGATGCTATCGCCTACTGCACCCTTGCGCGACAGTTCGTGACTGATGCCCATCTTTTTCATAATGTCACGCAGGCGATTGACGTTTTCAAAGCCTTCAAAGTTTGTTCGACGACCAAATTTCTCGATCTTGTCGCCGCGAACAACGAATACGTTATCCTCTTCGTCTTTTTCGACTGTCCACGCGTCAGCAATTTGCTTGTCACTGAGGCGAATGACAACTGCATCTTCATCCTCCGCATCATCGCCAATTTCTTTTTCAATAGAGCGGACATACTGCACTTTCGTTCGCAGTGCGCGAAGTACTTCTTTTAGTCCGCGGTGCGCTGTCGAAGAAATCACAAAAATCTCTGCATCAGGAGCCGCCGCAGCAAGTGTTTCTTTTTGCATCTCGAGGATGTCGTCATCAAGCCCCTCAGCCTTTGTCAGTGCGATAACTTGCGGACGCGTAATTAATTCAGCGCTGTAGCTTTCCAGCTCGTTGCAAATCGTCTGATAATCTTTCACGATGTCACTACTATACGCATCGATCAAATGCAGCAAGACAGCCGTACGTTCAACGTGGCGCAAGAATGCGTCGCCGAGCCCTTTGCCTTCACTGGCACCCTCAATAAGTCCGGGGATATCAGCGATTAGCAGACTGCCGTCGTCAATATCGGCAACGCCAAGATTTGGCGATAGCGTTGTAAACGCATAGTCAGCAATTTCAGGGCGAGCGTTGCTCACTACAGAAAGGAATGTTGATTTGCCGGCATTTGGAAAGCCGACCAGCCCTACGTCAGCCAGGAGCTTTAACTCAAGCTCTGCCTCGAATGTACCGCCCGGTTCACCCATTTCAGCAATACGAGGGGTTTGACGAACAGACGACTTAAAGTGAGCGTTACCAAAGCCGCCATCACCACCGACTGCCACAACTTCACGTTGGCCATCCTCGGTCAAATCGGCAATGACCACGCCATCACGGCGGACAATTGTACCCATTGGAACCTTGACGATAAGGTCGTCACCAGATTTACCCTGGCGATTTGCTTTGCTACCGTTCTGGCCGTGCGTTGCTTTTAACTCTGGCTTGAAACGGAAGTCGATCAACGTGTTAAGATTTTCGGTTGCCTCAAAGACGACGTTACCGCCTTTGCCGCCGTTACCACCGTCAGGACCGCCCTTGTCGACATAAATTTCACGACGAAAACTAACGGCTCCGTTGCCGCCTTTGCCCGCTTGGATGAATACTTTAGCTGTATCGACAAACATAACTCAAGCTATTATAACAAATTTGCCTCTGTAATGACAGAGGCAAATTTGACATTTTCTAAATTCTATTTTAGTGAATGTAACTGTATGAGCGAGTCTGGCCAGCAGAGATAGTTCGTCCGGATACAATATTGAATCCGCCGCCACCACCAAGGTAGTTCATTTCGCTAATGCGGATGTCGCCATTTGGCATCACCTGCTCAACGATTGCAACGTGACCGTAGCCACCACCGTTCTGCATAACCGCACCAACTGCTGGAGAGTTATTAACTGTAAAGCCAGCTGCACGGGCGTACATTGCCCAAGTTGCCGCGTTACCCCAGAAGCTTCCGACTGGACGACCAAGCTGTGCGCGGCGCTCGAAAGCATACCAAGTACAGTTACCGAATGCATAGGCATTACCAGCAGAGGCGCTTGCGATGCTTGAATTAACACGGAATGCAGATGAGTTGTTTGCGCCGTATGAACCAAACGAGCTCGTCGTGCGCGGTGCCTGGTAACCTGGACGCTGATCTTCAGGGAGGACACCAGCTGGGATCACAATCCGCTTACCGTTAGCAACACCTGAAATCTCTAGGTCATTAAATGAAACGATGCGCTCTTTATCAGCCTTGAAGGTCTGTGCGATCGTATCGGCCGTATCACCCGCCTTGACTGTATAGACAACGCCGTCAACCGGTGGAATAGTTAGGACTTTACCAGCTTCGATAGCGTCGGACGCGAGGTTGTTTGCCCAGCGAACAGTATCGGCAGAAACATTATGCGCCGCTGCAACCGACTGGACGGTATCGCCAGCCTTGGCTGTATATGACGTGATTTCACGGCTTGAAGCACTCGCTTGGATGATTTGTGGCTTGCTAATTGCAGTATCACTCGTCTGAGCAAGCTCGCTTTTCGCGGCAAGTGATACAGACAAGTTAGCAACGTTAGCTGCTACGGACATATTAGTCTGTTCAGCGAGGTTTGCGGCAACGTCAGTTGCTACCAGCTCGTCAACAGATGGCTTATCAAGATTTACATTAGGACTAACAGAAGAGTCGGCCTGAGTGACTGAGGCAACCTCCATAGCTTGGGGTTGTCGATAGCCAATCGCGACTATAGATACAATGAGGACAAAAATACCGGCATACGCTGCAAAAACTGGCAGCTTCAGAGTATGTTTTGTTTTTGGGTGTTTATCTCGTGCAAAGACTTGTTGTCTTAGCTGAGCATTTGATGCCTGAGCATCGCCCATGGTGTACTGATTACGAATTATCGTTCTCCTGCCGCCTGCATTACTACAAGGGCACTACCTTACTCTGTCTTTCTTCTCGCAATATAAGAACGGGGTACGTTCGACCGATTTCAGTTAATTGATATTAGGTTTGAAAATGTTCATTTCGGTACCCGTGCGACATTTGTCGGTAGGCTCATTTGCGGTTCTTCTCCCCACTCGCATATACTTCAGGTCGCCACCAGGCGATGTCCGTATTAGTAGTCAAACTCACAAATGTGCTGTAATTTATTTTACTAGCTATTGCCAAAAAAGTCAATATATTTTTTAAAATGCCTTATTTGTCAAATCAGTATACTTTCTCTTAAGGAAGCATGCATTTTTCGTGACAGTACGCCTTGACGTTTGCTTCGTGCTCATCATTTGTGCGCCCAAAATACGTCTTGTCATCGTCACCACTCACAAAGTAGAGGTAATCACCAGTCGCCGGCTGAGCTGCTGCCTGTAGTGCGCCAATACCAGGTGAGGCAATTGGTCCCGGAGGCAAGCCTACATACTTACGTGTGTTATACGGCGAATCAAGCGTGTAGTCACGAGCGACCCCCATTTTGTCAGCAGCGTAGTGATAAGTCACGTCAGATCCCAGCATCATGCCTTTTTTGAGGCGCAGATAAAACACCTGTGCCACCTGCTTCATATCAGATTCACCCGAAACCTCACGCTGGATAATCGATGCGAGCGTCAACCCTTGATACAGGCTTAGCCCTTGTTTTTTATACGCTGCTACTAAGTTATTTTCGACAATTTGCGTCTGAAGCTCGTCAAAAGTACGCGTCAGAATGTCCTCGACCGTTGCCGATGACGCAAAGCGGTAGGTCTCGCCGTAAATATAACCCTCTAGATCAGCCGACGCCGGCTTACTGGCAAGCGCTGGGTGATCGTACGTCTTCTTGAGCGCTGCGTCGACTTCTTCAGCAGAATAGCCGGCAGCGATAATGCGCTTGCGATGGTTTGCGAGCGTGTCGCCTGGTAGGAAGGTAAGATTAAATTCATCAACCTTACCCGAGACAAGGTGATCGACAATTTGCTGCACTGACTCACTTGGCTGCAAATTATAGGTACCCGCTTTTAGGCTCCCCTTTGTACCTGATAATTCTGTATAAATAAGGAACGCGGTGCGGCTGCGAATCAGCCCGGTCTCTTTAAGCTGGTCAGCGATCAAGCGAGGCGTACTGCCCTCTTCAACCACAATGCGTGTATGTGAAGCAGCTGCCGAACTTGCAGCCGGCTCGAGCTGTTTTTGATACCACGTAAATGCCCCGGCTGCAGCGGCAATAATCAATACCGCAAGCACACCAACACTAATGGCGAGAATCTTCCAAAGAGATTTCTTCTTTTTTACCTTTGGCAGACTTTGTTCAGACACAGCACCCTCTTGTGTAGGTAAAGCCGGACCTGTGCCGGATGGCGTGACAGGAGCTCCCGCGCGTTGCGTAGCCAACTCTCCAAGGAGTTTATGCGGTGCTGGTGCCGGCAGCTCATGATCATAACGATACTCGGGCTGACGTGGCGGCTGCGGTCGTGGCCGCACAACACCATCAGTATTAACTGGCGGCAACGAAACACCGTCAACTGAACGCTTAGGGGGTTGAATGTCATCAGGCCGCATAGTGAATCTCCAGGTAATCTTGTAATATTATTGCCGCAGCACGTGCGTCGATATCAGCTTTTGTGTAAGGACGCTTGTGGGACTTTAGCTGATCTTCTGCCATGACACTCGTCAGGGACTCATCTTGAAAATCAATTGGCGCGATATCCTTCAACTGCTCGGCAAACGCTTCAGCGTACATTGTCTGTGCTGTCGGCTCGCCCGATTGATTGCGCGGGTATCCGACGACAATTCGATCAGCACCTTCACTTGCGACCAGCTTCTCGATGGCGTGAATTTCAGTTCCGTCAACATCAAGTGTCATAAGCGGCACGGCGATGCGAATACCCGTCTCTGCCGTGGCTACGCCAATTCGCTTTTCACCGACATCAAGGGCGATGAGTTTTTTAGCTGTCTGAGGCATTCTGAAGTTTAAATTCGATCTTAATCTTTTTAACGTCATTCGGAACGGTGCGCACCCAGAACGGCCAGAACTTCGTATCCGCGTCACTGACACCTTCAATTTCTTTCAGCTGAGACTGCACTTCGCCGTAGCGCTTGCCCTTAACCTGTTCTTTAATTGCATTGTCGTCAATCTTTGGACCGACCTGTCCGGTTGCGTCGATATTTACTGACGAGGTCTCGCCCGTCTTCTTGAAGTTTGCGAGCTTGGCACTACTTGCCCCGTCGTCATATACTCGCTGCTCATTACCCGACACTAACTCTTTTTCAATAGCACTTCTTAGGAAGTTACTGAGTTCTGATTTACTAATACCAGTCATCGTATAGGTTACGTCACTTATTAGTTTCGCTTTGCCTGTGGCTTCTTGGCCGACATCAGGAGAGGCCTTTGGTGATGCGTCATCCGACACAAAGCTGTCATCGATGATGATAACGTCTTTTGCAAACTTTGCCTTTAAGCCATTCTTGATTTCGTCTTTATTCTGCTCGCTAAGTTGCTGTGTAGCCTTCTGGACATCAGCCGCAGTGACAATCTTGATTGTCTTTTGTGTGCCACCAGCCGTCGAACCGGTAAAACCTGCCTCAACCCCCGAAGGCGCACCAGAGACTGCACCAGACGCGGCATTGTATGATTCGCCCATCTCTGCTGCCGTCACACCAGTTGAGTCGCTATTGCCCGAGCCGATAGACAGTTGCACTGTGCGATCAGTGTAAAATACCTTTCCACTAGTCGAAGTCAAAGCAGTCCCTGCGGATATTGTAATACCCTGAAGCAGCGCTGTATAAGAATCCGTAGTAAACCGCACCGTCCCCTTTGCCTTTTCGCCAACGTCTTTAGTGCCGGTCGCATCAAACTCGATCGCATCAGTCTTTTTATCCTGCTGAGCAACCGACTTGATTGTTGCCGCTTCACTATCAGTAGCGAGCGCTGGGCCAAGTGCGACTTGCGTACGAACCTGCGATGGAGTCGTGCGAGCACTGACAATCACTGTCGCGCGTGGAGCAAACCAAATTGCCCAAATCAAGAAACCAATCAGTAAAACGCCGAGACCACCAAAAATAAATAGCCTTTTACGGAAGTCATTAAAACTTGGCACCTTGATACCACTCTTGGTACGAGGCTTTGACGGCTTTGCCCCCGCTACTGGTGGCGTCGCTTTTGGCGTATCGTCGTCAATATTAATGCCAGAGATTAGACTGCCACTGGCGGCAGCTGCACGCCCCGCAGCCGTTGTCCTTGCAAGATCACCAACTGGCAATTGTTCACCGTCAATCACGTCTTCGCCGTCATCAATTTCAAGCGCCGGAATCTCGGCGATCTCTGGCTTGCTTTGGAGGTTCTTGGCAACAGGAATTTTAGCAGAACTCGCGAGCGCCAGGAGTGCCGGATTATGCGCAATAAGCACCAAATGTTTATGCCCCTGTTCAGCCGTGCGCGCCAGTAGGCGCAAATTGACCGCACTCTGTAAAACGCCAATGCGCTTAGGTGGCACCAGTGCAACAACTTTTTCTTTTGAACTCTTGACCTTACCGATTATCGCGGTAATGTCATCTTCAACATCGATGTAGATTACGTCTTTTTGCATCTGTTTATCTGGCTAAATTCTCAAAAGTCGATTAAGTTTTTCTTTGATCGTATCGCTTTCGCTTGCTCCTACCATTGTATCATAGCCAACTCGGAGTAAGCCCATGGCAGTGATAAAGGTGTGATCCTTTACCGTACCAGTTCCATCCTCGATACCAATCACTTCTTCTGGATTAATATGGTGAATAGTAGGTCGCTTCGTAAACGGCAGATCCTTGTACCACTCGCGTGTCGATAGCGCCTCGACGAGCGGCTCAAGGCTTGATCCACCGCCACAGAGCAAAATACGATTTGGCAGATGATCAACAGAGTCAAATTCGCTCAAGGCCAGTTCGACGCCCGACAGCCAAACGTCAAGTGTTTTTTCGATTGCCGCTGTCGCTTCTTTGCGTACGCTTGTTTTCATTTGTTCGTGATTCAGATTCACTTTGAGCTTTTCAGCGTCCTTGTATGTCAGATCCATATCACTAGCGATAGTTCGGGTAAAGCTGCGGCCACCGATACCAAACATCTTTGTACCTTCGACGCCACCATCATTGACGACGGCGATATCGGTCGTACCACCACCAACGTCAGCTAAAATAGCGGTGAAATTACTGCTTGAATCAGTACCAAGCACAGAACGACTAACCGCAAATGGCTCTGCAGCTACCGCAACGAGCTCTAGCGCGAGCTCATCCGCCACACGCTCTAGTGCGCCGATATGCACCATAGGGGCGAATGCAGTATAAATCTGCACCGCAATGTCTTTACCTTGAAAACCAATAGGATTACTGACTTTGTAGCCATCAATATGAATACTGACGAGTGCACTATTCACTAACTTCACTTCCACTTCATCATTACCCGTCTCTAGGGCGATTTGTTTCTGTGCTTTGACCTGCGCTCGCTCCTGAACCTTCTCGATGATAAATTCCATCTCAGCTACATCTAGTGGACGATCCGGTTGAGGGCGGCGGTAGCGGATTGTGTTTGTCACACCCTTAACTAATTCGCCGGCGATACCAATGACCGCACGCTTAGCTTGTAGGCCGGCTTGATCCTCTGCCTCGGACAAGGCTTCTTCGCAGTTACGAACCACGCCAGAGATATCGGCAATCGCACCGCTATGCATGTCGCTCACATCCTGACGAGCGCGACCAACACCAACGATCGTTAACGAGTCGTCATTCACCTTAGCAATTAGCGCTTTGACGAACTCCGTTCCAATGTCGAGCCCAACAATGTAGTCATTTTCTACGTTATTTTTATGAGCTGCGCGTATTTTATCGAAAACCATAGTTGTTAGTATTATATACCAAAGGCGCTTATGGTCGCAAAATATTGTGTTATTTTATTAAATATTATATAGTATAATTCATGATAAATGAGCACGATCCATTCTTTTCCAGCCGCAACACGCAGCCCGATCCAACCGAGAATCACGAACGACACAACAATGGACGTGTAGCGACCGAGCGCATTAAATTAGCGGGCGATATCACCGACGACACTGCCGAGCTGATTAGCGCGCTCAACAATGAACAGCGCCCAACTGTCGCTGAACGTACTTTCATTTTCGATGAAGCGAAATTATCTACCGCTCGCCTGCCAGACGCTCTAGAACTCATGCGTCAAAATGGCTATACGCCCTGTGAAGCCATAGTCAATTACACATACCTCGCTGGCGCTCCGACAAGCAGTATCTCTGTAGAGTACTCATTCCGCGAAACAGACAATGAAAACATTGGAGACATTACCATCCGGCTCACGAGTCACCCTGATCCATCACATGAGCCAACCTGTGAGATTATGCACCCAAACAAAACTGATGCCTTTATATCAAGCATCAGCTCTTCGGATATCCGCATCTCCATCGCAAGTCTCGTCCCCGACGAGTATGGCAGCAGCACCTTAACGACGCACAATGGTGCCTTTCATAACCCTGATGCCTATGAGAGCATCCTCGAAGGACTCCAAGAAGGAGCTTGCTCGGAGCTTGCGATGATACAATTCGCACTACCCGGCAATGGCGAAAATGACAGCGACTACCTTGCCTATACCGCAGTTAACAGCATGCCTCAATCCGCAACCATCCACCGCTCTACACATACCGAAATCGGTATTTCGGATATCGGAAATCCGTACGCCATAGAATATGCAACAGAACTGCAGTTCGACTTTCAGGACGGCATAACAATGGAGTACTTTCAAACAATGCCCGGTGATTCACCGCAGCACACCCATAGCGAACAGATTAAAAACCCAAGTAACAAATTACTTAAAAGTACCCGTAACTACATTCGTGCTCACGTGCAGCGCATTGAAGCAGTGCGCAATCCAGAGAGCGACCTAGACTAAGACGGCTTTGACGCGGCGAATACCCGCGCTTGATGATTCTTCTTTGGTAATCTTGAAGACTTTACCATCTTCGGCTAGTTGACCAGTGTGATCAACGTGAGGACCGCCGCAAATTTCAAAGCTCACACGCTTTGGCTCGTCGCCCATCTTGTAGACTTTTACTGTCTCGCCGTATTTGTCACCAAAGGCACCGATCGCGCCCATTTCAAAGGCCTGGTCAGTTGGGTATTCTTGGAATGAAACCGGTAGATCCCATGAAATCCATTCGTTGACGAGCATTTCAACTTCATCAAGCTGCTCGCGGGTGACTTTTTCGTCGTTATTAAAGTCAAAGCGCAGGCGCTCTTCGGTAATATTACTACCGTGCTGCGTCACATGATCGCCAACAACCTTTTTGAGGGCTGCATACATCAAGTGCGTTGCGGTGTGATATTTCTTGTGCTGTAAAGTTTGACCGCCAAGTCCACCCTTGAAGGTGCCCTTTGCGGCGGTTTGCGAGCGAGCACGCTGCTCGGCCATTTTGTCGTCAAATTCCTGGCGCCAGTTATCGGATAGCTTAATACCTTGCTTAAATGCCTCTTCGGTTGAAAGCTCAACAGGGAAGCCAAAGGTGTCGTATAACGTAAATAATTCTGCACCAGTCAAGCCGGTTTCAGCAAACTTTTCAAGCTGCTTTAGACCTTTTCGGAGCGTCTGGCGGAAAACTTTTTCTTCCTTCACCAAGACTGCAACCACTTCGTCGCGCTTTGCGGCTACTTCTGGGTAATCTTCGTGATACAGATCGGCAATCACCGGAACGATTTCTTCAAAGAAATTTTGCTCGATCCCAAGGTCGAATGCAAAGCGAATTGCACGACGCAGCAAACGGCGCATGACATAGCCTTGCTCTTTGTTTGCCGGCACAACACCGTCAACAGCAAGGAAGGTGGCCGCACGCAGGTGATCTGCAATCACACGCATACTTTCAGTGTGTGATTCATATTTCTTACCACTCAGGCTTTGCAGCTTTTCAATAATTGGCCACAGCAAGCTAATCCGGAAGACATCTGGGCTATCGATTTGCGCCGCAGCAATACGCTCAAGGCCACCGCCAAAGTCGACGTTCTTGCGAGTCAATGGCTCAAAACTGCCGTCTTCGAGGCGACGATACTGCATAAAGACCTGGTTGCCGATTTCCATAAACTGACCGCTGTCACTCGCAGGGTGCGCCAAACCATAACCTTCGGCGTGGTTTTGTGGGCCAAAGTCATAAAAGACCTCGCTGTCTGGACCGCATGGATCGCCAATTGGCGTTTTATCAAGGCCACCACCACGACTCCACCAGTTTTCGCCGTCATCGTAAAAGAAGATGCGGCCACCCTGCATACCCAGCTTGTCGCCATTCTCAGCACTACCCAGTTCAACGATCTTGGCATCAATACCCTTTTCCGCAAAGACAGTTTTCCAGATATTCGCCGCTTCGTCATCGCGCGGAATGCCGTGCGCTTCATCGCCAATAAAACACGTCACGTAAATCTTGTTTGGATCGAGGCCCACTTTTTCCGTCAAAAATTCAAAGAACCAGCGAATTTGTTGCTCTTTAAAGTAATCGCCCATACTCCAGTTACCAAGCATTTCAAAGAACGTCGTGTGGCGATTGTCGCCAACATCCTCGATATCTTGCGCACGCAAACAGGTCTGACTATCAACCAGACGCTGACCTTTTGGATGTTCTTGGCCAAGCAAGTATGGCAGCAGCGGCTGCATGCCACTACCAGTAAACAATGTTGTTGGATCGTCTTTTAGCATCAACGGCGCGCGGGAAATAATCTCGTGCTGGCGTTCATTAAAAAATTTCAGGTATTCGTTGCGGATTTGTTGAGCGTTCATCTCTGTTATTGTATCAGTTTATTGGATATCTGACCATATTTGATAAGGACACGAAAAAGATAAGAACACCCACTTAGGTATCCCTTAGCTTCGAACTCGCTGTGAATACTTAGCGGCTCACCGTCGTAACAACAACCGCGCCATTTGACTCCCGATACCATCCGACTTGATATGTCTGAGCATCTGAGCCATAGGCATTTACCGTCATACCTGCATCAGTAAACGCTTTATACGCATAGCGATTCGGAGGCAACCCTCCTAGAGAACCGGTAAATGAACTTGCACCTGCTGCTTCGCCAGGCGCCACCAACGCACCGAGCCCCATACCCTGGAAGTTGTCTTTTGCGAACTGATACCCAGTCACTCCGTTCAGGCCATTATGTGGCGGGAAATATCCATGATCGACATAATAGAGTTCGATTGCCTGTTGAACTGCGCGAATATCAGATTGGCGCTCTGCATCTCGCCCGCGAAGCTGTACGCCGTTAAACGAGACGATGGTAATTGCCGCCAAAATGCCAATGACAACAATCACAATCAGCAGTTCAACGATCGTAAAGCCGGTTTGCTGCGATTGCTTTTGCATTATATTCATTACTGTATCCACGAATTCCAAGTTGTGCCGCCACCTTTGCCAAAGCTGCGGTAAAATGACGCAAAACCAAGCGCGGGGCAAATCGTACCGCTACCCCCATCCCAGGCTGGTGCGTAACTAACAAACCCCTGAGATGACGTGTAGGCGACGACATTGCCCGACTTACTGAGGGCTGCCATACCGAAAGCAGTTCCGCCAGCCGCCTGACCTTTACAGACAAAAAGATTATTAGTACCGGCGCCATAAGCACCCTTCGTCGGCTTGAAAGTAATGCCCGGAAAATCATTGCCGTCAGGGTCGCCTGGCTCGTTTCCAAAGACAGGAAGTGCATCTTGCTCTGCCTGATATGCCTTAATCTGCGTCGCAAGGTTGCGGAGATCGTTTTGGATTGCTGTATCATTCGCTCGATTTTGGACACCATTAAAGGCAACGATTGTAATCGCGGCCAGGATACCAATCACGACAATCACAATCAGCAGTTCGACAATTGTAAAGCCGCGTTGTGTTTGTTTTGCCCACGTTTTCATTATTCTTATAGTTATACCATTCATCTAGAAATATTGACAAGGTGCATGATACCTAAAGCGCATACGGGTCTGGTAATGCAATACGACACTGCGTTGCATTTGGACCATCATTACCCGACGAAATAGCCGTGCTCGACAAAGCAATACCTCCAGATACATACGTCACCACCGGCCTCAGGACACAGTCCTGATTTACGCCTGCCAACCAGTAAAGCAAGGTTGGATAGGATGCCTTTGGCGTACCAGAAGGATCCAGCGTCTCGGAGGCGCGCAAACTAATACCCGTACCATAAAAGCCACTTGCAATCTGCAAGGTTGCCGCTGGAAAAGAAGGGGCTATCCCCATTGTGGCAAACGCGTTAGTCATCGTGCTACTTGGATGCTTAACGTTATTTGACCAGCCGCAGTCCTCGTTTGGATCCGCATCCCAATTAGTGACATTGCCGCTACCCAAGCAGTTATGATAGCCGTTCACAAGCGGGTATGAGTTATTCACTGCCACGTAACTCGTAATCAACTTTTGCCACTCTTTTGCAGCTGTAATCCGCTGAATATTCTGCGCCCGCTGTTGCACGCCATTGAATGCCACAACTGTAATGGCCGCAAGAATACCGATCACGACGATCACGATTAATAGTTCGACAATCGTAAAGCCACGCTGACTCATCGCCTGTTTCATACCGTTACCCATTCGTCCACGTACGCCATCCGTCAGCATATCCCGAGCCGCTTGAAATTACAGCTGAGCCTGATAGCGAACTACTACACATTGCGCTATAGTTAGCCGTTCCAAGCCAGCTCGTCGCTCCCGTGTATTCCTGTAGCGATCCACCGCGAGTTACGTAAAGCCGCTTACCCGACTTCGTCACCGCTGCAATCGCGAAATCCGTTGAGCCAGCCGAAACACATGGCACTAAATTGTACTGCGCATCTGGTGCAATCATATAGGCTGATTTATTAAATGCCACAGTGAGCGACACAAGATCCGCTGCAGAATCAGGGTACGTATCTGACCCGTCCGTCACGCGAAACATTTCGAATTGCTTTGCAAGACTCGCCAGATCACTACGAACCGACGTGTCGTTAGCTCGATCCTGGACGCCATTGAACGCCACGATTGTAATTGCCGCTAGAATCCCGATCACGACGATCACGATCAATAGTTCGACAATCGTAAAGCCGCGTTGTGTTTGTTTTGCCCACGCTTTCATTTGTACTATTTATACCATTCAGACACCCGCTATGACAAGTTGATATTGTATATAATAGATGTTATAGTAGCTATGTTTTCGTCCGACGCCAATTGAGGAGTTACTATGGAGACCGTCGTCGTTTTCGTCCTTGCCTGCCTGATCTACTGGTGGGGCTTGCTCTAACCATCGACGAAAGTGCCGCCCCGTTCCATCATCTAGATGGCATCGGGGTGGCTTTTTCATTCCTTAGGCGACAATGCCGCCACCAAGACACGTCTGGCCGTCATAAATGACAACTGACTGACCTGCGGCCACAGCTCGCTGTTGATCACTAACCTGCAATGAAACTCCAGTGTCGTCACTAACTAGCTCGGCGTCAACTAGTGGTGCACGATGACGAATACGAATCTGATACGTGCCGCCAGTTGGTGTGCCATTAATCCAATGAACCGAATGTAAATTCACTACACTTTTCCAAAGACTGGCGTCATTTAAATCCGTCGTGACATAGACTTCATTTTTATCCATGTCTTTACCAACAACATAGTAGGGCAGGCCGCCGCCAAGCTCAAGGCCGTGGCGCTGACCAAGCGTATAAAAGATTGCGCCATCATGATGACCAAGCACCTTGCCGGAATGCTTATCGATAATTTCACCCGGCTTTTGCTCGACATACTGACTGAGGAATTCACGAATACCAACCTTGCCAACAAAACAAATACCTTGGCTGTCTTTTTTAGCAGCTGTAAACAAGCCACGCTCCTCGGCAAGCTCGCGAACGCGGGGCTTAGTGTATTCGCCAAGTGGGAAAAGTGTCTTTTGTAGTGCGTCACCTGTCACGCGGTAAAGGAAGTACGTCTGATCCTTGTTCGTATCAGCAGCTTGCTTCAAGACGCCATTTTCAACCCGCGCGTAATGTCCGGTTGCGATCATATCTGCGCCATCTTCGAGTGCTGCCTCGAGAAATAGCTTAAACTTTACTTCCTGGTTACACATAATATCCGGGTTTGGCGTCCGGCCAGCTTTATATTCTTCGATCATATAGTCAACGACTTTATGGCGGTATTCGTTTTCAAAATCAAACACTTTAAAATCAATTTCCAGCTGCACCGCAACACGCTTAGCGTCGGCCAAATCATCTGCCCATGGACATTTCATGCCAGGTAAATCCTGCGTCCAGTTTTTCATATAGACACCGACAACATCATAACCCTGCTCTTTCAGTAACGCCGCTGTCAAACTTGAGTCCACGCCACCACTCATTCCAACATATACTTTTGTCATGACTTGTAACCTCCGCCGTAAAAGATGACTATTTTGAAAAATTCACCAAGTGCAAGCCACCAACCGCCCGGCGTTGTCCACCACCACGGCGACCATTGCTTATCTTCGGCAACCGGGTGATTAACGACCCGTACACTGCTACCGACTGTACGACCGAACTCAAGACCTGCTCGACGTTGATGGTAAGCCGACGTCACTAAAATAACCGAATGAATATCGTTATTTTCAAAAACGCTCAGCGACATCGCAGCGTTTTGTTGCGTATTTTCTGATGTCTCTTCAGTCAAGATTGCCGATTCCGATACACCAGCCTCGATAGCCTGACGTTTCATCACCTCGGCATTACTTGGGCCTGTCTTATCAAGGGCTGCACCAGAAAATACCAGTTTGTCTGCCCAGCCATTTTGATACAATTCAATCGCCTGCTTCGTGCGAGCGGCCGTGTCACCACCGCTAATCGCAACAATCGCTCCTACCTTCTGACAGTCTGACGAATTACTTGGTTTCGTCTCGCAATTGCTAAGTCCGTCTGGAGCAAGATACACACTGAGGCCAGTAATCACGACGATAACAGCAATAACAAGCGCAATAATCCCCTTCATCAGGCGCCGATCCTCACCTTTTCGCGCTGTACTTCTTCGATGATAATCATTGCCGCTTTTTGACAGTTTTCTTCCGTCGACAACTTGCCAAGCGTAATACGAAGACTGCCATCAGCTACTTCGTCCGCAAGTCCAATCGCCGCCAGCACGTGTGAACGCGTTCCTTTATTAGCCGCGCATGCACTGCCAGTTGCGACCAAGACGCCGCGCATTTCAAGCGCAAAAATCAAACGCTCCGCATCAATACCGGGAAAGGAGATATGCAAATGCCCTGGCAAACGGTGCTTTTGATGGCCTGACAGCACCGCGTCTGGAAACGCGTCGGTCAGTGTCCGCTGCAATTCATCACGTAGCACCCGTAAGCGCTCCGACTCTGACTTGCGCCCCTTGTCAGCAAGGCGCATCGCCTCGGCAAAGCCAATCACACCGGCGACGTTTTCAGTTCCGCTGCGTAAACCTCGCTCTTGACCGCCGCCAACAATTTGCGCATCAAGGAGCACACCGCGTGCTGTCCATAGCAGCCCTACTTGCTTTGGACCATATACTTTGCCGGCGTTAACCGTCAGCAGATCAATACCGAGGCGTGCGGTATTTACATCCAATTGTCCAACCCCCTGCGACGCATCGCTGTGAAGATAAATTGGCGTCGTGTCGCCTACCGCCAAACGACGCGCACGCTCTCGTTTAAGAATTTCGGCAATATCACGCAGTGGTTGAATTGTGCCAAGTTCGTTATTGGCGAGTGCAATACTAACCAAACGCGTCTGTGGTGTAATCGTCTTTGCCACCGCTTGGGCAGATACCAAGCCGCGCTCGTCGACGTCCACTAGCGTATGGTCGTGACGGCGAGCGGCCGCTAAAACAGCATGATGTTCAATCACACTTGTCACCACATGACCGCCGATACTATTAAAGGCAAGATTAATTGACTCGGTTGCTCCAGCCGTCATCACCAGTTCATCACCTTTCGCACCAATTGCGCTGGCAATCACTTGCTTAGCCGCCTCATATTCGCGACGAACAGTAAGCGCCGGTGCATACGGGCTCGATGGATTAAAAAAAGCGTCCGTAAAATACGGCGTCATTGCGTCCAAGACACGCCGATCAAGGGGCGTGGCAGCGGCATGATCAAGATAGATGATATCGTCTGTCATTTACTTGTTCTATTATAGCAATAAATACCTAGACTAAGGTCTGTCCAGTTTGCGGGTCGCGTTTATAAATTTCACGAGCAACTTTCTCGTAGTACAAGCGAGTCGCAAGCACTAAATTATCAAACTCTTGCCCTTCAATAAAATTGTAGCGAGCACCCTCTTGCACTTTCAAAATACCGTTTGGATGCACTTCATAACGAGTCGTCGAGTTGCGCTTCTTGCCGAGATGATCAGTCCATTCCTCGTACCAAATCCAAGTTGTTCGATCAAGGTTAAAGAACTGACGATGATGTCCTTTTGGAATTGGACCAAAAAGCGTGGCACCAATCTCACTCTCCAGCTGAATCAATTCTCGACGTGATAACTTGCGAAGAGGGCGAGATTTTTTAGGGAGCGTCAAAGATGGCAGAGACATTGACGTATTGTCATCGCCCACTAGTAGTTCAAAGGCTTTTTTTAAAATATCCGCCATTATTCCTCTATGACACGACGTCACTTTCGCTACGCAATACTTCAATACGCTCAGCCATGTTCCACATCGCTTCGAGATCGCGTAGCTGGCGATTACGTTCTGCGGCGGTCATTTCAATTTGCTCGTGCACTGCGGCTGACGCCTCTTGGATAGACTGCTGTTCGTCTAATTTTCCAATGAGCGGAGTGCCGTCAACAATCTCTGGCTGAAGCTGTTCGTGCTCCTGCGTCATTGCAAACACTTCACTAGACACCTCGCGCATGCGAGCGTCAGCCTGGTGAATACGTTCAAACTCGGCATCAAACTGAGCCGTTTCAGAATCAGCTGAATAATTCCCGGATGTGCCAGGGATTTTGAACATGTTTGATTGAGACGTCTGAGTTACTGGAGACATACTGACTATCCTATAGATATTAAGTGAATAGTATTTTTGTCTGTTTGTTTAGTCGAGCGAAAAGAGCTCTATGGCATTTGCCGACGTTATCGAAGCTAATTCTTCGAGTTGGACACCACGTAATTTCGCGTGGTGCGCTGCAACGTGTGCGACATATGCTGGCTGATTTACTGTACCACGCTTTGGCGCTGGCGTCAAGAATGGTGCATCTGTTTCTAGCAACATTCGTTCTATCGGCACAGCATTAAACATAGTTTGTTGCGCTGTGTCTTTTGTAAACGTACTTATCCCGTTGACGCCAATATACAACCCCCGCTTTAGTCCCTGCTCAAGATTCTCTTTGGAGTCCGTAAAACTATGCAGCTCCCCGCGAATACCGTGAAAGTTATCAAAGATTGGCCAAAAATCATCGAAGGCTTCCCGAACATGGAAAATAATTGGCAAATTGTTGTCGAGTGCTGATTGAATTTGCGACTCGAGTGCTATGATTTGCACCTCGCGAGGACTATGGGTGTAAAAATAATCGAGGCCGATCTCGCCAACTGCCACGAGGCGCACTCCGTTTGAAGCGGCAAGGCCTTGAATCAAACCATAGCCATCTTTCGTATCGTGCGGATGCACCCCAACCGCGGCGTACGCATCATCAGACTGAGCGGCAAAATCAAGTGCTGCCTGAGAGCTTTTTTCATTCGTCCCAACGCAAATCATTTTGCGCACATCCGCCTCATGGGCACTGCGACGCACATCTTCGACTGCTAGGCTATAGTCGGCCTCGTGAATATGGCAGTGAGTGTCGACCAACATTTACTTGCTTTCGGCTATTTTTGGCGCACGAGGATCGGGCGTATGGAGGTATACCTTCGGGAAAAGAATAGCGGTGTCAGCAGCAATAACGCCCGTTTCAAACGTCGCTTGGATTTTTCGAGCCGCGTTTGGCATAAATGGCACAAGGAGGTCGCCGATCTGCAACAAAGCACCGACAGCCTGAGCAAGCACTTCAGACAAATGAGCCTCGGCCTCGGTATCCGTTTCGCGCTTTTTCGCGATTTCCCACGGCTTGACGCTCTCTAGGTATTGGTTAAGGCTACGGACCGTTGTCCAGACTTCATCGAGCGCTACATTAAAATTCAAACTATTCATCGCATCGCGATATGGCTTCATATCATGTTCGGCTTGCGGCGCGTCGCCAATCACACCAGCCTGGTAGCGAGTCACCATGCTTGCCACACGCTGTACCAGATTACCAAGATCGTTGCCTAGCTCGTTATTGTAAGCGTTCTCAAACTTCTCCCAGGTAAAGTCACCGTCATCCAATGTAGGAATGTGACGCGAGAAAAAGTAACGGAACGCATCGAGACCATACTGATCAATCACATCATTTGGATCAACGACATTGCCAATCGACTTACTCATCTTGACGTTACCAACGTTAACATGACCGTGAACAAGTAGCTTTTTCGGCAAAGACACTTCAAGCCCAAGCAGCATCGCCGGCCAAATGCCCGCGTGAAAACGAAGAATATCCTTACCAATCACCTGCACGTCAGCAGGCCAAAATTCCTTCCACTCTTCGCGGTCCGGGTAGCCAATCACGGTAATATAGTTTGCCAGCGCATCAAGCCACACATACATGACTTGGTCTGGGTCATTTGGCACCGGTACACCCCAACTGAGGTTTTTGCGCGGACGTGAGATACTGACATCTTTGACACCATCTTTAATCAGCTCAAGGAATTCTTTTTTACGGAACTCAGGCACAATTTGCATACGACCTTTTTCAATTGCCTCGCGAATTTTGTCGCTAAAGGCGCTCGTCTTTAGATAGTAATTTTCTTCGCTGACGCGTTCGTACGGCTTTTGGTGATCAGGGCAGACGCCACCCGTTGCGTCAACTTCCTTGTCGGTAAAGAAGGCTTCATGTCCAACGCAGTACCATCCCTCGTATGTACCTTTATAGATATAAGGCTGTAGCTTTTGCCAAATCCATTGCACGGCAGCAACGTGATGGTCATCAGTGGTCCGCACGAAATCTGTATACTCCGCACCGACTTTGGTCATAAGCGTCTGAAAATTACCGTACATCTGATCAGTGTATGTTTTTGGATCAATGCCGGCTTCAGCTGCTTTAGCGGCAATTTTGTTGCCATGCTCGTCAGTACCAACCTGAAAACGTACCTGGTGGCCATTTTGTTTTTGGTAGCGTGACCAAATATCCGCCAGCAGATAATCGAGGGCGTTACCAATATGTGGCGTACCGTTAACGTACGGAATTGCAGTCGTAATGTATAAGTTTTTTCCCATTAGGGCATATTATAACAGATAACCACCCCTAAAAGTAGATTCGAGTCAGATCCAGCCACTGCTGAATACTGAGATCTTCAGCGCGAGCGTCAGGGCTGATACCCGCTTTAGCAAGCAGCACTTCAACCTCACCTTTTTCAATACGAAGCCCCCCGGCAAGTGACGAGCGGAGCTTTTTGCGCTTCGCTGAAAAGCCAGCTTTGACAAGCGTAAAGAACTGTTTTTCTGGCACATCACCCAGCAGCGACTGCGGACGCGTCTTTAGTACGACGACCTGTGAGTCAACTTTTGGCGGCGGCGTGAACAGTTCAGCTGGCACGACATCACCAAGACTAACGTCTGCGAACAGTTGTGCGCTAATCGCCAAAATACTCATATCACCCGGGGTTGCTGCAAGACGTTCAGCAACTTCTTTCTGAATCAGCAAGACAGCAACTGATGGTTTGTTTTCGGCAGTCATTAGCAGCTGTACAATTTTACTCGTAATGTAGTACGGCACATTTGCCGCGACTTTATATCCCTTTGGCTGTGTCGAAAGATCAAAAGCCAGAATGTCACTTTCAATCACGGTGAGGTTTTTGCCAGGGAATTGCGCCGGCAGCTTGCGAGCAAGGTCAGGGTCAAATTCTACTGAGGTGACCTGGCGAGCACGACGAAGTAGAACACTCGTCAGCGTTCCGAGGCCCGGGCCAATTTCAAGCACGACATCATCACTCGTGAGTTCGGCACAGTCGGCGATATGCTCGAGGACCATACGATCATGCAGCCAGTGTTGGCCAAGTGATTTTTTAGGGCCACTCATTAGCGGTAAATATCCGGCAGCGGCTTACCGCAATTTGGCCAAGGACTCCAACCGCGTCGCAGGTATAGTTTATGCGCCGCTTCGTCCTGTTGTGCTGGAGTGGCATTTCGATAGAGGGCAGGATCAGCAACCGTACCCCATGTTTGACGATCAAACTGATAGGCGCCGTAGTAGCCAGCCGGATTCCAGCTATTATACCCACCTTCACAGCTTCGTAGTTTCGCTAGTGCTGCAGCAAAATCTCCACTGAATGACGGCTTGGCACCGACAATCTCAACCTGCTTTTTTGGCGCCTGTGTCACGACACTTTGAATTTCTTTACGACTCAATTCCTGACCGTTTCGCATCTCGATTTCGTAACTTACCGTCCGCTTGCCTTTTTCGCCTGGCGTCTTGACTTCGCGGTAACCAACTTCACGATCGGCATCTTGGATCTTTTCAACCTCAAAGGCGATGTTCTGGTCTTCGGTGACAGTCTGTTTGCCATTGCGCCACAGCTCAATTGTCATGCCGCTAGTAATCACCGTCTTGCGATCAACTGACAATGTGTCGTCCTGCGCAAGCGTTACCTTCTTTGATGACAGCATCTCGCCAACTGTCTTTGCCTGCGTATACGCCTGGGTCTTTTTGCCATACAGTATCAGGGTAATCGGCGTCGCGCGCTCAATAACTAAACGAACACTCGCGCCTTCGGCGACAATATCGTCAGTGGCCGTCAGCGTCGTTTTATCTTCGTCATGTAACGTAATGCCTGCATCTTGTGCAATTTTATCTGCCGTTTGATATGCGGTCATGATTTTTTGGCGAATAGCGCCGTCGTTAACAATAACTGGGCGCGCTCGATAGATATTCACCGTGTAGTCAGTGGCGACCAGCTTCTCGTCAAGCCCAGGCTCAACCGTATCCTTGGCATCAAGATTGACATTCGCTTCCTCAAGCGCAGCCTGAATTGTCCCGGCGTGCGTCAAGATAACTTTTTCTTCGCCGCGATCATGAATTGTCACCAAGCGCCCGCCGCGCGTCTGCTGACCGTCATCTGCACGCGCCGTTGTAATGTAAAGAATTGCCCCTAGAAAAGCAAAAACCAGACACGCAATAATGATCATGCCTAGTGGAGTGGTTGATTTACGAACTAGCGCTCTCATAAAAAATAGTTGGCACACCTCAAGTGCGACTTATCTGAGTATAGCAAAATCAATCTTGTTTGGACAGAGCAGAAAGCGCAAGCGGAACGACCGACGCGACCGATGATGGTAATGCATCAAGCGGCCACCATTCAATCGAACTAATTTCGCGCGGATTATGCATAACCGCTGGCAGCTGCGACTTTTTGACTTTTGTATAAAAAATAGGCGCTTCATACGGCATACCATCTCGTTGTCGCGTCAGCGTCACGACATGCTTGAGCCGACTCACCGGAACGTGGATTCCCGTCTCTTCATGAAGCTCACGAACAGCTGCAGCGTCAGCCGACTCACCGCGCTCAATCCCACCGCCAGGCAATGTACGTCGCCCATTCGAAATCACTCCGCGAACAAGCAGCAGTTCGTCGTCTTCATTCACGACAATCAAGCGGGCTCGCTTTTGACCACTCAATCGTGTCCAGGCTCGCAGCGCCAGAATAGCTAGCGGGCTAATGCCGCGCCCAAATGACTGATACAGCTGACGTCGTCGGCTCACAACTTCTCCAGGTGGGCATATTCGGCATTCAACTTCTTCGTCACGCCGTCATCAAAACTAATCGTCACCGCCAAACCATCGATGTCGGTAATTTCACCACTCCCAAATGCCGCGCTACGCACTCGATCACCAATGCCAAACGGCAACTCATCGCTAAAGTATTCCGCCTCTTGATGCGTCACCGGCTCATCAATGGCTGCGAGCTGATCGCCCATATCAGCGATAAAGCGCGATACCGGATTATAGCCACGCTGGCCAAATTGCAAGCGACTCTGCGCATAGCTCAGATGCAACTCCTCACGGGCGCGAGTCATTCCGACATAGCACAAGCGCCGCTCTTCTTCGAGTTCGCTCGGTCCAGATTCATACACGCGAGAATGCGGGAAAATTCCTTCTTCCATTCCCACCATAAAAACGACCGGAAACTCCAATCCCTTGGCAGCGTGAATTGTCATAAGCGTCACTTTTTCTTTGCCAGCTGCCGTATCAGCACTGCTGACAAGCGCTACTTCTTCGAGGAACTCAGGTAGATCAGCAAAGACCTGAACTTCCGAAATCAAGGCACCAAGGTTTAAGTCACGCTCCTCGGCTTGTGGCGTACCGTCAAGAATAAAGTCTCGATAACCAGTCAGCTTAAGCAGCTTTTCAATAATGTCCGCTGGCGTTGCATTCTCTTGCGTCATCGCCTGCAAAATACGCAGCTTACTCCCCAGGTCCGCCAGTGCCGTTCGTGCTCGGGCGGTCACGCTACTTGTTTGCTCGACGTTATTTAACGCAGCGATAATATCCATGCCGGTTTCTGCCTGCCAGATCAAGAATTTTTCAACACTCGTCGCACCAATACCACGCGTTGGCGTGTTAACGATTCGGCTAAAGCTCATACGGTCATTCGGTTGATGCACCAGGCGTAAGTAGGCGATGATGTCTTTAATTTCTTTACGATCATAAAATCGCACGCCGCCAACTAGCTGATACGGAATACGTTGCAAACGCAGGGCGCGCTCAAGTGTGTAGCTCTGTGCATTGGTGCGATATAGCACCGCAAAATCACCATAGCCGCGCGCGCCCATTGATTTTTGCGTTCCGATTCGCCCCGCAACAAGACTCGCCTCTTCCGCTTCGTCGTAGGTCGCGTGCACTTGAACTGGCGCACCCGCACCAAGTGCGGTCCAAAGCTTTTTGTCAGTCCGCTGCACGTTCTTGGTAATGACGTTATTGGCCGCTTCGAGAATGGCACTCGTACTGCGATAATTCTGTTCCAGTTTGATAACTTTCGTGCCCGGAAAATCACGTTCGAAATTCAAAATATTCGTAAAGTCTGCCCCGCGCCAGCTATAAATCGACTGCCAATCGTCACCAACCACACAAATATTGCGATCATCATTGACGAGACTTTTGACAATCGCATATTGCGCTGCATTTGTATCCTGATATTCGTCAATCAATACGTGCTTGAAATGCGCTCGCCACTTATCGCGAACTTCCGTGCGCTCGCGAAGCAAGCGAACAACCTCAATCAATAAATCATCAAAATCAAGCGCACCCGCTTCTTGGCGTAGTTTTTCATAGTGAGCATAAATCTTTGCGACACTTTGTTGAAACGGATAGTGTGCCTGAGACTCCATATCACCCGGCGTCTGCAGTTCGTTCTTGGCGTTTGAAATCGCACTGCTCACTGCTCGTGGTTTGATTTGCTTATCGCCAATCGACAATTGCTTCATCGCTTGTTTAATCAATCCCTGGCGGTCGTCTTCGTCGTAAATAACAAAGTTAGGCGCGATACCGATCGCTCCACCATCCACGCGCAGCATGCGCACGCAAATGCCATGGAATGTTCCCATCCACGGCATAAAACCACGGTGAGCACCATCCTGTGCAAGGAGCACACCAAGGCGTTCGCGCATCTCGCGTGCTGCCTTATTCGTAAAGGTGACTGCTAAAATTTCATTCGGCCAAATCGACTCGTGTTTGATTAAGTACGCAATTCGATGCGTCAGCGTTTTCGTTTTTCCACTTCCCGCGCCGGCCAAAATCAAGACAGGGCCGGTCGTAGTTTTCACAGCCTCGGCTTGGGCTGGGTTTAGTTCTTCAAGCAAATCCATTATGTCTAGTATATAAGACTTATGCCTTGAGGGCCAGTCACATGACTAGCTCGTCAAGAGATAAAATGCCGCAGCCGCGCCGCCACCTATGGCGATCAAAAGAATCGTCAAAATA
This sequence comes from Candidatus Saccharimonadota bacterium, assembly GCA_032153715.1. Classification (GTDB taxonomy): domain Bacteria; phylum Patescibacteriota; class Saccharimonadia; order Saccharimonadales; family Saccharimonadaceae; genus SEAL01. The sequence goes on from JALDYR010000001.1 coordinate 307,114, forward strand.
ACCCACAGCCAACCAGACGGATGTTTTGCCGGATGATTTAGTGGCTGGTGGTAATCATTAACGTCGTAAATTGCTCCGCTTTTTTCAAGTGGAGTAACTGCGTCTGTCGACTCTGGCGAAGGTGCCGCCACTGGCTCGCTCACCGTCGTAGATGCCTCAGGGGTGGCGACCTCCGACTCATCACCAAGCTCGAGCGAACCCTGCGACTCAATCGCCAAGAGTGCGTCATGATACTCGTCAGGTACTGATACAATTTTCTCTGGTGCTAATGGCAGCTGGGCCGTACTATCAGTAGCTGGCGCATCGTCTACAGAAGTCACGTCATCAGTAAGTTCCGTCGCTTCGCTACTTTTCATCTCACTAGTTTCGGTCGGTGCACCACCTAAAGGACGCTTCTCTACCTTTGCATCGGCAAGAAATGGTGTAGAGAGGGGCTCGACTGGTGCTACAGCAGTCACTGCCGTCTCAGCAGGGGCTGGCGCAGCAACAACTTGGGGTGCTTCTGGCGATGCCACTTCTTTCGGCTCTGATTTTTCAGGAGCTACAACTTCAGCTTTCTCCTCCTTGTCGACGTGAGGTAATTCAACAACAGGATTAGGCTTTTGCTGCGGCGTAGACGCGACAGACACTGATTTTACGGGAGCAGCTGGTGATGGCGATGCAGACTTCATGTCCGCTGACGGATGCATAACATCCATAAAACGACCACCACTACGGCCCTTGCTTGTCGGCACTTCAATGACGCGATCAGCAGAAGCACCTTCACTTGGCAACGTGATTGTTTCACTTCCAATTTTTTTTGCTACTTCTTCAACTTTTTCGTAGGCTGGCTGCTCGTCTTCATTCAGAGTTGGTGCAATTGCGAGCGTCTTTTGAGGATCCCTGTCATCAGCTTGAGGCTTGACACCCCCCATCAATGAGTGGACGGCTTTATCCAACTCGTCGAAATCTAGGTCCTTCATTCGCCTACTGCTCCGACCCCATGACAGTGCCATGTGCCTTTTCGACTATCGACACGAAAGATTGCAGTTCAAGACTCGCGCCGCCAACCAGCAGCCCGTCAACACCTTCAACCTGCAAATACGTCGTTGTGCTCTCTGGCTTGACGCTCCCTCCATAGAGGACGCGAATTGATTCAGCCGCCGCTTCGCCATAAAGATGTCGGATTTGGCTACGAATCGCTTTGACCGCCTTTGCAACATCACGCGGCAGTGCGTTATTACCCGTGCCAATTGCCCATACTGGTTCATAGGCAATAACAACATTTTCCAATTCTTCACTCGTTACGTTCGCAAGTCCCCCGACGAGCTGATCATGAAGAATATCATTCGTCTCACCCTCAGCGCGTTGATGGGCCGTCTCGCCGATACACAACACTGGACGAATATGGTTGCGAATAGCCGCCTGCACTTTAGCACGTGTTTCTTTGTCGTTTTCATGAAAGACATGGCGACGCTCACTATGGCCAACGATACCGTATTCAACTAAACCGCGCAGCTGTGCCGCTGACACCTCACCAGTAAAAGCGCCCTGGTCACGGTGGTAAAAATTTTGGGCCGCAAGCTTAAATTGACGACGATTAATCTGCAGGCTTACCGGCTGCAAGGCAAGCGCCGTTGGCGCCAGGACAACCTCGACATCACGATGTACGGCAACCTTATCGGCAAGGTGATGCACGAAAAGACTCGCCTCGTGAATATTGAGATTCATTTTCCAGTTACCAATGATCAATTTCTTGCGCTGAGCCATGTTTATACCGCTTATGCCTATCTTTATGTTTAAGTGTATCTTATTTATTATCGAGCGTCCAGAAGACTTTCTACCCCTGGGAGCTTTTTGCCTGACATCAAATCAAGGCTTGCACCACCACCCGTCGAGACATGGGTAAAGCTTTCGCCAGTGCCGCCATCCCATTTCAGGACAAAGTCGGCCGTATCGCCACCGCCAATCACCGAGGTAATATCAGTGTGAGTCGCTAGTGCGAGTGCAACACGCGCTGAACCGTGTGCAAAGGCTGGCAATTCCGCATAGCCCAACGTACCGTTCCAGATAACTGTTTTAGCCACTTCGATCTCACGGACAAACCGCTCAATACTCTGATCGCCAACATCAAGGGCGATATCATCCTCGTGAATATCCGTCACTGCTCGCAGCGTTCGCTCGGCAGCAGCGTCAATCGAGCCTGCAACTGCAACATCGGTTGGCAAAATAATAAACTCATCAACATTATCGCCAACTTTCTGGCGCGCCGCTGTATAAATTCGATCCAAAACCTCTGTTTGGTCAGCCTCAAACTTACTCTTGCCAACTGCATGCCCCTTGTAGGCGAGGAACGTATTAGCCATCGCGCCACCGATCAAAATCTTGTCCGCTTTTTCAACAAAACGCTCAATTACGCCGATCTTATCACTAACCTTAGCACCACCAACCACTGCAATGAGTGGTCGCTTTGGCGCTTCCATTGCTTTTGTAATTGTCTTATATTCACGCTCAAGCAAGAGTCCAGCGACACTTGGCAAACATAACGTCAAGGCATGCGTACTGGTATGCGCCCGATGCACGACACCAAAGCCGTCTTGGACAAAGAACTTGGCGTGAGTACTCTTGACGATCGCCTTGGCAAACGCCAGACTATCCGCCTCTTCCTCTGTATAAAAACGAAGATTTTCAAGCAACAATACGCTCTTTTTTGGCGCACGACGAACCGCCTGATACACCGTATCACCGACTGTATCTTCAACAAATTTCACGTCCTGACCAAGTAATTCAGCTAACCGTGCTGCCACTGGCTCGAGACTGTATTTTTTCTCGTGCCCCTCTGGGCGGCCAAGGTGGCTAATTAACACCACCTTGCAACCACGCTGCAAAAGGAAACGCAGTGTTGGCAAGCTCGCTTTGATACGAAGATCATCGCTAATCTCACCCTTATCTGTTAATGGCACATTGTAGTCAACTCGTACGAGTACCGTTGCTTGATCGAGCGGTACGTTTCGAATTGTTTCTTTGAAAAAGCTCATCGCGCTTAGTATTACCCACCTTTTATACTATTTATGCTTATTCTAGCACGTTTTTCTTCAGCTTGTACAAGTAACGTGCAGATTATTCAATGACGCGAACACGAATCGTGTCAGTGCCGCCAATCAGACCTGGCTGCTTACCGCTGACGATAACGACCGTCACTGGGCCCTCTGATTTAAAGAAGCCTTGTTCTTTCAGCTCTTTGGCAAGCTCAAGCCCTGCCTTTTCACCATCCGGACGGATAAATGACTTGTTAGCGTAGCTGAGTGCCAGCTGCTGCGCCGAGCGTGACTCGCTCGTGACACTGATAATTGGAAGGTTTGGACGGTGCGCTGCAATGTTTGCCGCCGTTGCACCTGATTTTGTCTCGGCAACAATTGCTTCAGCACCAAGTTCTTGTGCCAATTTGACTGCCGCAAGGCTAATTGCGTCACGATGCGTCTTTTGCCCCTTCAGGATATCGGTAATCGGATCAACCGAGATGTGCTCCTGAGTATATAGAACCACCTTTTTCATAGCCGCGACTGTCTCAAGCGGATAGCTACCATTGGCAGTTTCATCACTCAACATGACTGTGTCAGCGCCCATAATGACCGCAGTTGCCACATCGCTCACCTCAGCACGCGTTGGCTCTGGCGCATCAACCATGCTTGCCATCATCTGGGTTGCAACGATTGAAAGCTTACCGTATTTACGGCATAGTGCAATAATTTTACGCTGGACGATCGGGACAAGTTCCGCACCAGCTTCAACCGCGAGGTCGCCACGAGCCACCATAACACCGTCGCTAACCTTAACGATCTCTTCGAGAACGTCATCTTTGATTGCTGCCTTGGTTTCAATCTTTGGAATAATCTGCGCGTTTGAGCCCAGACCAACCAGCATTTGACGCAGGTTATTGATATCTTCAGCCGACTGCACAAAGCTCAATGCAACGTAGTCGATATCTTTGGTTGCACCATATTCAATATCCTTGATATCTTTTGGTGTCAAAATATCACCACCAAAGTCAGTATCAGGCAGGTTAATACCCTTGCGGCTCATCAAAACACCGTCGTTTTCGATACGAAGCTTGATTGCGGTATCTGATGGAATGTCGATCACTGTCGTGCGCACTTTACCGTCAAAGATATAAATTGGCTCGCCGACCTTTACCTTTGTTGCTAGGTTGTACTGAACCGGGAAGGTCAGGCCGTCATGTTCAGCGGCGTGATCAAGTACGATTTCGTCACCCTTTTTCACTGGGGTGTTTTCGTTCAAGTTACCGAGGCGAATTTTTGGTCCCTGCAAATCCTGAAGGATCGCTACAGGTTTGCCAACTTTTTCGCTCGCCTGGCGAATCCACTCGAGCTGCTGGTCGCGCTCTTCGTAGCTACCATGACTAAAGTTCAAGCGGAAGCCGTTAACGCCAGCTTCGGCGAGGGCTTCGATTTTTTCATAGTTATTGGTTGGTGGGCCAAGTGTGGCCAAGATTTTTGTACGTTTAAAAATAACACTCATGAAGGTCATTATACCACGTTCTTCTCTGTTATTTCAGGATAATTTGCTGATTTTCAACTAAATAGCGAAAATTCCAGGCGTCATGCTGTTCGGTTTTATAGCTCCAAAAGAACCACGCGGCCGCGACCCGGTAAGTCCTTAGCTGCTCGGCAATAAACTGCTTTTCCGCCGCGCTTCGATCGACCCCCTGTAGCGAACTGGCAGCCAAACCGCCGCTCCACTCGCCGATAATAACCGGCTGATCATTGGACCATTTTTCAAGTTTTTCTTTTAGTTGCCGAACTTTTTCAATATGCTCTGGAACCGACATCGCTTTATCGGCAGGAGAAAAACACTGGTAATGATGGATATCCATAATCCCCCTTGCCGCCACGCCGCTCCACTTATGCGGCTTAAACGCATCGCTGTACACTACCCCAGAAAGACTAGCAAACATAGCGACGGTTTTTTGTGTCCACCGCTTCAGTAACCATCCGCGCCATGGCCTATTCACCGTTGGCTCGTTCAAGATCTCTAACCCCCAAAATGACGAATATCCCGCGTAGCGTTCCGTGATTTTCTTTAAATACCGAGCAGTACGTCGCCGATTCCACCACCAATACCACCCGATACGCCCGATCTTGCCGCTATGATCGTTACCATTTTGCGAACCCGGCGCGCCGTGCAGACAGATCAAAACCTTCAAATTATACTTTTCTGCCATATCAAATGCCCAGTCAAGATACTCGCCTCCCGTTCGGTAAGGCTCGCGTGATTCAAATAGCCAATACCCCACTGGAATCCTCACCGCTTCGACCTTGTGTTTTTTTAGCCACTGAAAGTCACCTTCCGTAATAAAAGATCTCCGGTGGTGTTCGATTTTTTCGGCAGCGCCAGATATTTGCATGAGAGTATACTCATCCACTGCTTCCGTACCCGCAAATAAGGATGGCGTCATCCATTTCTCAAGCACCAGCCAGCCACCTAGATTTACTCCGTATATCGCTTTGCGTGTCATAGCTCTATTATAAAGTGCCGACCATAGAAATATGTCATATGGTGATCTCACGGAGCCAACACAAGATGACATAATAATTCGCTCCACTTCTTATTACGACATCAGCTACCTACTGTCAAATCTGAGATTATGACAGTAGTCGAATTCCTTCGGATTTCAGTTTTCTGCGAAAACTTACCATAGAAAAAACGCCACACGCGGTGACGTTCTTTCTATGGTGATCTCACGGAGAATCGAACTCCGATTGCCAGGATGAAAACCTGGTGTCCTAACCGTTAGACGATGAGACCAAATTTTGAATTATGATTAGCTGCTAACAGTACACCGAGCAGTCAACTCGAGATATTATAGCAAAAAAATAACCCTTTGAAAAGGGATTAGTGCCCGGCAGGGTGCACAAAAGGAGCAAATGCTCACATATTGTGCACCCCGCCAGAAATTTACAGCAATTTACTTCTTGCTTCGCGCGTTCGCGTGGCGAAGCCGCTTGTTTCGTGCCTGCGTGCAGAATGCGATGTGCCCGGAATACTTCCGGTCCGACTTGGCGATTCGCTCCATACTGCGTCGCAGATCCAAACTCAGCTTCTCGTAGTCGATCATCTTCAAGGCAACCAGGTAATACACCAGGCCAACTCTTTCATCATCACTCCTGCAAATGGAGTAAAGATCCCCCTGTGAGCGACTGGCATCACCCCGTCCCAGTCGTTTTTCGAACTGGGTGCGAAGACCGGATGACAAGTGATACTTGTATCCAACCTCTTTGGTCGCGGCGGAAGAAACAGCTGATACGAGAACAGACGTCATGTACTGTAATCCTTTCAAAGGGCAAGGCGTAGCATGCGCTACGCTAGTAATTGTTTATACTCCTATTGACATTGGTTGTCAAACAGGTTCTTATATAGCGCTTATCTCTTTAAAGTCCCGCTACATGTAGCGCTTATGTCGTCTGTAAAATATTGTACTAATGCTTGTTTTATTATATATGTATTGACTTTTATTCAATTTTATGATAATATCTAAACATCACTGGTGTGTGATTGACGGCATTATTGCCGCCATACCAAAAAGGCGGACGTTAATAACTAGGCTATAACTTATCGTACAATCTGCGAATGTAGCAATGACAGCGTAACAACCCCCCTTTCTTATACTGTTATTGCTGCATTTGCAGCATGGCTGACATGACTGCTTTCAAGCAAGTCTAATCCAGCCATACGATACTTATGAAATTTACTACACAACACAGCAGCGCCGTGCACACCTACCTAGATGTGCGACCGCGCTGCTGTGTTGTGGCCACATACAGTAGCACCCGAAGCAAGACCACTTACAGATCTAGCCGAGGAGGCTACTTACCATGTCCAACAACAAGCCGATCACCGGTACCGGAAACTTCACGTTCCAGCTGGGCATCACAGATGAACAGTGGGATGGTATGCTCGGTATTTCGGGAGCCATCAACGAACACACCTCGCAGGAGCACGACGCCTCCCGCAAGCACACTTCCGTCGAAGCAGATCGAACAGTCAAGGAGGTTAACGGCAATGTGGACGTCAAGTTCGCAGAAATCGTCTCCCGACTCGATGATCTCAAAAATGCGGCATCATCGACGCTGGCCAATCCAGCCGTCGGCGCTGCCGAAAAGAAGGAAGTTGACAAGGTTGTTCGCGCAGCCGAAGCCAAGGTCGAGAAGGCCGCTCAGACGAGCAAGCCCGAAGACCTGACGGCGGCTGACAAGGCAGTCTACGATGCGATTAAGAAGGTTGAAACCTTCGAAAAGCGTCTTTCGGACGTCGAGAAGAAAACCGAAGAGACCAGCGGCTATCTCACTAGCATCTGGGATCTTCTGGGAATCACGGATGGCGGCAAAAACGCCAAGCGTCTCGACGATCTCGAAGAAGCGCAGACAGGCATCGCCTCGAAGTACGGCGACCTCGAAGGTCGAGTTTCTCGACTTGAAAAGGAAACCGGCAGCTCATTCAACCGCACCGCTGCGCTCATCGCCTTTGTGGTGGTGACGCTCATTGCAGGTCTCTGGATCTGGTTGAGTAGCGGTTTCACGCTCGGCATGCTGCTCGCACCGATCCTTGGTGCGGCCGCCTGCCTGGCTGCCGGTGCGCTCGTTCCCACCCCCCGTACAGACGACTCCCGTCTGTCGGGAGGAAAGGAAAAGATCAATGAATCTCACTAAGCCCCAGGCCCTCACCGCCAGCGCGATTCTCGTGTTGGCGGTGGGGTCCGCCGGATACTTGTACTACTTCCAGAGTCAGTCACTTGGCCATGCAGTTTCATGCGATGCCAAGTCGCTACGAACGATGTCCTACGATTCATTTCGTGGTTCAGTAGAGCGAGCAAATCTGGCCGGCGCAGCAGACGCATGCGAATCAGGTAGAACGAAAGCAGAAGCAGAAGGTCAGGGAGACTCAACAGTCACCCCGACCACCTCTGCGACATCGCCCACTCCGCCCTCGCCCACTCCGGGCGCAGCTTGCGAGACGCGCTATCTGGCAAACGAACCTCTCAGCTCCCTCGTTTGGGAAAACTCCTTCCGAGGCAATGCGCTGGCTATCAAGCCGGGACTTGCAGGCCGACCGATGGAAAGTCTCAACGTTGAGGAAGCGCTCCAAGAGAGCGAGTACACCCGAAGTGTCGACCCTATGCTCACCTACGCTGAGGCGGCACAGTTCAATGTGCTTCCACAGCTGGACGAGAAGGGTCAGCAAGCCAAGATCAGCGAATTGGCGACCAATTGCGCAGAGCGGACTCGGATCAATGCCGAGACCACTCGTGTCAAGCGAGAAGATTACAACCACGAAGTGGTGACTCTTCCGGCCGGTCATTATGTGGCAACGTTCACGTTCGGTGGCTCCACACCTATTGTGGTTACCGACTACGACGTAAATCGCACCGAGGGATTCCGTACGCTCAAACTCACTCGCAAGAGTGATGGGCATGTGGAAGACCAGCGGTTGGCATGTGGCTTCCAGGAATATGAGACTGCCCCCGCTCCTGTCAAGGAGCAGGCACCTCAGATGCCTGCAGTCCCACAGGGAATGGCGCGGACACCCGAGGGCGTCCCCTACGTTCCTGAAGTGCCGCCGTCAGGTGGGGAAACACCGTCATCGACGCCTCCCGAGACTACAACCACGGGAACACCGCCGCCAACCACAGTTCCGCCGACGACCACGACTGTCCCGCCGACGACAACCCAGCCGCCGACCACAGTTCCGCCGACGACCACTGTGCCGCCTGCAACCTGCCCCGCGGAGACGCCTAACGGCTCACCGGAGACAGGTTGCAAAGACGGAGCAAGCAACGGTCCTGCCCCGTACGTTCCGCCGCAGCAGCAGCCTAACCCGCTGCCCGCTTCGCCAGAAATGGAGCAGCCCGAACAACCGGCACCTCCAGCGGTCGTGTATACACCTCCCCCCGTGGCCCAGATTCCTTCTGGTCCACCGGTAGGTTCGACACCCGACCCCGAACCTCAGTCCCCTCCCCCCGCGGAGGTCGGCAACGGTTCAGATGGTAGTGCTGGCACTCCCGGCGAATTCTAACTAGGCACGGTGGGTGCGTAAGGCTTTTACAGTTTACGCACCCACCTACCTGGTGGCACATAATTTCATAAGTATCGAGAACCGAGCGAGACCTGGTTTTCGTTTGAGCTTCGGCTCACGTTTTACCCGGTCTCCTCGGAGACCACCCTTTTTTGCACGCTAAGTTATAGTCTAGTACGTTCTACTGTGAAGAAAATTAACAAGCCGATAAGCATAAACATATTAAGTCATATCTTTGACTTTTTATGATATTTAATATATAATTATAACGTTTTAATAACAGATTGATTCAATGCGAGACGAATCAATGTGAGAGGAGAAATCACATGGGTAAATTAATTGCCACTTTGCGACGCCTTCCTACGCGAACAACCGCCCTCGTTGCCGTAATTGCCGTTGCAGTTGCAGTTCCAGGAGCTTTGCTTGCATGGGGACCAGATCGCCCAACGCACACGGTAGAGAATCCAGCGACTAATATCACTTTTAACTCAATCACCAACAATCCTGATTACGGTGATGAGCGCAATTTTGTACGTATCAAAGATGCCTCAGACATGGGTCCAGGTAACTGGAAAGACCAGATCGACATCCAAGAAGGTAAAGAATACCTCGTTCAGATGTACGTACACAACAACGCCGCGACAAGCCTCAACCTTGTTGCCGAGAACACTCGCGTTATGGCAAACGTTCCAAACACGACTGGCAAGCAAGTTCAAATCGACGGTTTCATTAGCGCCGACAATGCAACGCCAAAGCAAGTCTGGGACCAAGCTATTTTTAACAGCACAAAAGACTTCAACCTTACCTACGTTGCCGGTTCCGCAACCCTTTACAACAAGGTATTTACAAACGGTACAGCTATCAACGACAGCATCGTCACGAGCCAGGGTGCACTTGTTGGCTACGACAAGATCGACGGTAAAGTACCAGGCTGTTTCAACTTCTCTGGCTACGTCAGCTTCAAAGTGAAGCCACAGTTCCCTAAGAAAGACAGCTTCGATACAAAGAAAGAAGTTCGAAAAGCTGGTGAAACAACTTGGAAGAAAGATGTTGCTACAAAACCAGGTGACACTGTTGAATACCAACTTACCTACAAGAACACAGGTGACGTTCGTCAAAACAACGTCGTTGTTAAAGACATCCTTCCAGCTGGCCTCACTTACGAAGCAGGTTCAACCTACCTAAAGAATGGTAGCCACCCTACTCCAGTAAAAGTTAGCGACAACCTAACCACTTCAACCGGTATCAACATTAGCGACTACCAGCCAGGTGCAACCGCATACATCAAGTTTAGTGCCAAGGTAGCAAGCAACGACAAGCTCGCTGTTTGTGGACCAAACACATTGGTAAACAAAGTTCGCACAACTGTGAACGGCGGCTACAAAGAAGACACTGCTAACGTTACCGTGTCAAAGGTTTGCCAGCCTGGTCAAATCAGCGTTTGTGCTCTAGCAACAAAGCAGATCGTTACAATCAATGAAAACCAGTTCGACAGCAGTAAACATTCAAAGAATGTTGCCGACTGTGCAGAAGAAGTTCCAGCTGAACTACCAGAAACTGGTACGAACGGCACAGCAATGCTTGCTGGTGCAGGTATCTTTACCGCAGCACTTGCCTACGCATTCACCAACCGCCGCATCCGCAACTTGCTTATCGGCTAACACGAGTCTGACCGCTCTTTTCGACGCATCAGCCTCGATCCTTAAACAACCCCTGTAGTTTTACAGGGGTTGTTTTGCTATACTAAATGTATTATGGTAAAGCACAAGAAAAAGCGAAACAAATCTTATAGCGGCAAGGACGCCGCAATCACTCGCCCGAGTGTCACGCGCATTAACGCCGTTCATCGTAACCCCGCCCATCAATGGTGGCACGATCACAAGCGCATCGCCAGGCCTGCACTAATCGCAGCAGCCATAGTTACCGTCGTGGCAGTCTGTATTTACGAAATCGTGCGTTTATCAATTGGCGCTTGATGTAGCGGAAGCGTAAAACCAAATGTGCTCCCCTCGCCCTCTTTTGATTCAAAAATTATTGCGCCATCATGTGACGAAATAACTTTCTTTGCTAGGAACAAGCCAACCCCCGTCCCGTCAGGACGTTGTTTACGAGCGTTACTTGCTCGGTAAAACTTGCCGAATAACTTTTCCTGCTCGGCAGCCGGCACACCAATACCCTCATCATGCACCCGCAGGATCGCTTGATCGCCCTCGTAGGCAAGCGACACATCAATCCGTCCCCCCGCCCGCGAATAATAGATTGCGTTATCAATAAAGTTCATAATCACCTGGCGAACTTTTGCTTCATCAATGAAAAGTTTCTTATGAGATTTCGGTGCATCATACACCAGTCGCAAGTTATGAATCTTTGCCATTTCCTGTAGTGACGCGACCTCGTGGCGAATCACTTCATCAAGGTCAGTCTTTTGCTGATCAAGAATAAACTTGCCCGTCTGCAAGCGCGAAACCGATAAAAAGTCAGCAATCAAACGCACCATACGTTCGCTACTTTCAAACGCTTCACCAAGCAGGTAGCGCTGCGTGTCAGTCACCTTACCAGCGTCGCCCTCAAGCACCATACTGACATACCCCTTGATACTCGTCAGCGGCGTGCGCAACTGATGTGAAGCAATACTCACAAACTGATCCTTTGCTTCATCAAGCCGCTGCAGTTCACGGTTTGTCTTGCGCAGGCGTAGCGTCGCTGCGTTGACGCGCTCTTTGAGTGTTTCGTTAAAATGCTGAATCTCGCTAAAGCGGAAACTGTTCTGAATTGCCAGTGCCAGCTCGTCGGCCATTGTCGATAGCAGCTGCATATCTTTGTCGTCGTAGGTTCGCCCGCTTTGCTTGTCGCCAATAAAGATCGCGCCGATACGTTCCTGCTGCACAACCAGCTGCAGCACCATTGACGTATGCCCCGTTTCAATCAGCTGCTGCGTCCCGTCGGCATTCACTTCACTCATTTCACGCACGTCAATCACGCGTGGTAAACGGTTTAATAGGTTCGCTACTACATCGAGCTGCACTTTACGCTGATGTGGCGTCGGTCGCTTTGGACCAGCATTAAACTGATGCAATTTGCCGTCATTATCCGTTGCGTACACCGTCAAATACTCGGACGAAAGTGCCTGCTCGAGAACCGCAAGCGACTGACCGACCAGACGACGCAGCTCCATTTCTCCCGACGTAATCGTGCTCAGCCGTGTCAGCGTATCCCCCAGGTCATAATCGTCGCGATAGAACATGCGGTGCGTCAAACGATCAAAGAAGCGCTTGATCGGTGCGTATGTCAGTGACAATACTAAAGCAATCACAACGAAGACCGCGGCGTAGAGCGTCGTCACCGTCTGACCTTCGAAAAACAGCTTTGTCGCCCCCAAGATAATCGTCCCATAAAATAACGCGACCGTCAGCAGTGTCAAGCCATACGCCGAACTGCGCGCAAAGGTTGCCCGCAAATCAAACAATCCCTGGCGGATAATTGCGTAAAATAACGCCGCGACAAACAATAGCGCAAATGGCGGCCCCGCCCATATCAATTCATAATTACCGATAAACGGCAGGATTAAATTAAACAAAGAGCCAAAGCCAAGCGCAAGGACAATTCCAATCAGCATAGTGCGCAGCTGACGATGTAGCTGTGATTGATGTCGAGCACGCGCCTCAAAGTAGCTTGTCGCAAAGATACCCAGAGCAATCAACGTATATTCCAGGAAGTAAAGTACATAAATGCCGTACCAATACGGTTGCAGCTCGACCGTATTACCCATACCGTTTTGCAGATGAACAGCTCCAACCAACCCCTCTGGATGCAGTGAAGCAAGCACAGCAACGCCATAGCCAATAAACAGCGAAGTGTGCGTTAACTTATTAATCGTCTGTGGCCTTGGGAAAAAGAGGGCTAATTCAATAAGGGCTAGTGCAATCGTTGCAGCGATAACATAATAACAGCGCACAATCCCCGCGGCGAGCGCCTCGCTATTCTCGACATTCAAGAACAGCGCAATACCGATTGCCCAAAATCCTACCGAGATAGCAAGAATCGCCGCCCACACATGCGCCGGTCGACGCTTGCGGGCCGTCAAGACGATACCTGCAAGGCTGAAGTTCATTATTGCCACGCCGAATGATATAGCAGAAATAAGCAAGGACAAATCCATCGCTTTTAATTATACCGCTTTTGGCTATTTCGCCTAGCGTGTTAGACCGTAAACCGCGTAAACGTCATCATCGGGTAAGAGAATCGTCGTTTGCTTAGCAGTAAAGCCAGCCTGCTCAATAAGCCCCTGCACCTCTTTAACCGAGCGAGGAATCACACCTGGCCAGCCCAGGCCGCGCTTATGGATCTGCAGCTGCGGGTGATCAACTTTCATATTCGTAAATACTAGGACGCTCCCTTTTTTCATACCCTTTCGGATCCGCTCCAGTAACTCAACAACCTGTCCGTCGTCCAAATACTCAAATAACCCCATTGCCTCTATAATGGACGGCTTTGCAGACTTCATTAATGATTCAACAGCGTCTTTTTTGCGAAGATCTTTCCGGTAGGTATAGATCTCATTTTTGCTAATACCGTACTCTTTGGCGAGCTGGCACGCAAACTCAAGTGCTTCGATATTCAGGTCGCATAAATGAAACGTTTTGTCGGCCTTTAACAGCCGCGCAGCATCATAGGTTGGCTGTCCCGTTCCGCTCGCAATACTAAGCCAGCTTACTTGCTTGGCATCCTTGAAATGATCATGAAGAAACCACGCCATCGCGTATGCGCGCGATCGCAGCCCAATTGCGTCCGATGAATGACGGAACAAATTACGCGTAATATAATCGATGCTTTCACCGCTTCTCAGTCGTTTATGGTCAGGATTATGGACATGGTACGTCGCAAAACCGCCCGGCATGTATTCTGCCCACGCCTTGAGAGCTGGCGGCAAGTAAACAATCCAACGAATTGGATTTTTTGGATGTTCAAAATCCAGATGAGGCCGACGGCGCAGGTATGCTTCCATGCCGCGTGTAAAGATCGAGAACGCTTTTCGCTCAATCGCGTGGCGTGGCTTGCTAAAACGATCACTGGCGTGCAGCTTGATTTGCGACGCACCGCGCATGGTCGAGCGCCTCAAAACATGAATATTGAAATAGTCGGTCGTAAAGTCAGGTTGCTGTTTCGTCATACTTTTTCTGATATTTTACTATTATTGTCTTTATTTTTGCACAACTGGAATCATAAAGCCAAATTTACTTCCTTTGCCTTCGGCTGATGAGAAAATCATCGTACCGCCATGAGCAGTCACTACCTTCTTTGCTAGGAACAAGCCAACGCCCGTACCATCAGGACGCTGCTTGCGAGCATTCGTCGCCCGGAAGAACTTCGCAAAGAGCTTGCTCTGTTCAGCCTCTGGCACTCCAATACCCGTATCGCTTACAATGAATATCACTTTATCATCCTTCTTCTCAAGCGTGACAATGATCGTGCTATCTGGCCGCGAATAATAAATCGCATTATCAACAAAGTTCATGATTACTTGGCGGATCTTTCCTTCGTCAATGTTGATATCCGGAACATTAGTCGGCGCTTGGTAAGCGAGCTTCATTTGGTGCGAGGCAGCAATTACCTGCAGCCCGCTCACCTCTTGCTCGACAACATCAGCAAGGTTTGCCGGGTGCTTTTCAATCACAAACTTCCCCGTCTGTAATCGTGACACATTTAGAAAATCACTAATTAAACGTACCATACGCTCGCTGCTGTTAAATGACTCTTTGAGGACCGTTTCTTGCTGTGGCGTAATTTTTCCCATGTCACCTTCAAGCACCATGCTAATATACCCCTTGATGCTCGTCAGCGGCGTACGTAATTGGTGTGACGCCATACTGATAAACTCGTCCTTCGTCTCATCCAGGTGACGCAGCTGCTCATTCGACTTGCGCAGTTCGCGTGTTGCCTCGTCAACGCGCTGCTGCAACGTGGCATTAATCTCTTTTACTTCCTGCACAGACAAGGCATTTTGGATTGCGATCACTAGCTCGTTCGTAATCGTCTCAAGCGCCCGAATATCTCGTTTTACATAACCGTTCAGTTGGCTAGCGCCTAGACATAGATAGCCAATAATTTCGTTCGAGCGCCGAAGCGGCATGACAAGATCTACCTTGTGACTTACGAGGATTCGTCGGATCGAATCATCTTGCGTCAGCAATTCCGTCAACACGACAGCATCGCCGTTAGTATGAAAATACTGATCGAGTGTCCGCGCATCACTAACAGGCAGGCGGCTATGATGACGAGTTCCTGCCGACGTAAAACGATCTTCGGCATAATACACAAAGAAGAAACTTTGCTTTGCCTTTAGAGTGTCGCCAATTTCTACCGACGCCCGTTCCAAAATCGCACGGAGATCAGTCGTCGAAACCAATACATTACTTACGCGCTCAAAGAACTCGTCACTCTTATACGTATTTCGATAAAAAATCCTATCTGTTGTGCGATCAAAAAAGTGCTTAAATGGCTGGAACAAGAAAGCAAGCAAGAGCGCCAGAATCATATTTACCGGACTGACGCTAATTGAGTCCGTCATCTGACCGCCCAGAACAAGCACAGACAAGATAAACGCAAATAAATAGTACACAGCCGAAAGAGCCAGCAAGACGCATGCATAGGCTATCGTCCTTACAGCCGCCAGACGAATATCAAACAGGCCGTGCTTCACTATTGTGTATGCGACAGTTCCGACCAAGATAACCGTCACGAGCGGACCAAACCTTGTAGAAGCCCACCCTAAGCCTACCACTGGAACGATCACGTTCAATACTAATCCAAGTAATGCGCTCGTCGCGAAAGCAACGAGCACGAATCGCGCCTGGTGCGCCTCGGTCACACTGCGTCTATTTGGTAGGTGAAGA
The DNA here is from genome assembly GCA_032153715.1 of Candidatus Saccharimonadota bacterium. Taxonomy (GTDB): domain Bacteria; phylum Patescibacteriota; class Saccharimonadia; order Saccharimonadales; family Saccharimonadaceae; genus SEAL01. The sequence continues at coordinate 323,076 of JALDYR010000001.1, forward strand.
AGGTTTTTGGCGATCACAAGAATAACAACCACAAAGTACGCAATGTATAAAATCAAAAAGGGTCCGACAGTATACGTCAGTCGCCCATCGACATCATACCCCACCTCTCCAGATACAAGTGTCGTAGCGGATAAAAATAAAATGACAAGCGATGCCACCGCCAGCATAGCGAGACTAGTGGGATTGAAACGTCGCCGCTGAGGAAAGAAGTATGTAAAAAGCAAGCCGCATAGGATAGCAACTAATCCTGCCACATAAGCTATTCTGTTAGCAAAATCATTGATTTCCAAGCTACCAGTCAAAGGGTGGTTGGTAATGTAGTTTGCAACAATCCACAATGTCACAAATACACTCAGAAGAGCGAATGACCGAGCTGCGCCAGACTTTACATCTCGCATCAACACAATACCCCCAAGCAACAGATTGGCGATACATGTGATCAGAAGAATCAGTAAGTCCACGCCCCTTATTCTAGCTTAAGCGTCTTATTTTTTATAGTCATTAAAAAATAAGTGTATGATCGGCCGCGCCTTGCACGAGTTTATCGAGGACTCGTCGCTCTACGGAACCATCCGGCATTAATAGTCTTCGCTGATTCATATTTTCGTAAAAGTCAGGTACAAAACCATATGTCGCATGGCTCGCCTTTGAACCTAAGTATTCAAATGGCTCAGAGTTGCATAGCGGCACAAACGGAATGCCAAGAAACTCTGTCAGGATAGCATGAGCCTTGTCGTCTATAATTGAAACAAAATGTTTCACTTCTTCTTGCATAGCAGTGACATACATCCCTCTATACAGCTGAATGCTCACATCCGCACCCAACATACTATGACGATACTCCTTCGACACCGCGACCGTCCCTATATCCCAGCACTCATTCAAACTTTCAATGCGATGCTGCAACATCGCACGACGCTGAGTGATAGTAAAAGGCAGATCGGCTTGATTCGCTTCAAGGTCATTGAGTGTTTTTAGCCCGTTCACAGAATTGCGAATAATACGCAAAGCACCAATCGGCTGCTTGCTTTCGACGTCAACACTCAAGAAGAAAGTACTCGCCTCTTCATATAGCCCATACTCTCGTTCCATCTCCTCTGCGTCATTGCCAAACTTATCCTCAAACACTTGCCGCTCAATTTGACGTGCCAAGTTAGAGTACTCACTAAAGCCCTCTATTTTATAGCACTTATACTGCTCGTCGACTCGATCGTTCTTCTCTTCGATCAGCCGTGACGTCAACCTATGTACATCCTCGCGCGACATCTCATACTGATAATGCATGTCGCCAGAATGTATATAGGCTTCGGACATTAGAATTCCTTATGTACTATTTCATTAGCATCGAAGAACGAACGGGTAAATTCCACCGCCTTCATTGGATCAAATGCCTTACAGGTATAGATGTCGACACTAAAGAACAACAACGGCTGTTCCCATGCATAAAAATGGGCACCCGACGTTTCCCAGTGAGTCCAGCCAGCCCAGCCATACATATCACTGCGATGAGTCACCGGATCAATAAGTCCATTCATATCAGTGACCACGGCAAGCTCTTTCAGATAAGCTTTAATTTTCTCGTCGCTAATTACCTCTTGAGGATACCCCTCGATAACGAGACGTTGCCTAAGTATTGCTGGCGCCAAGTCTTTCATTATGTATTTTTACCTATTTTCTGCTTTCATTTTTTAACTAAACATACTATAGCACTAATAAATTGATATGTCAATGATATACTTCGACCCCACTGACCGTGCTACACTAATAATATGACTAAAATTGCGATTATTGAAGATGATTCTGTCATCAACCAAATGTACCGAATGAAATTTGAAGCCGATGGGTTTGACGTACAAGTCGCCGACAACGGTAAAAGCGGCGTTGCAATGGCCGAACAGTTTCAGCCGGACATCATCTTACTTGATCTGCAAATGCCAGAAATGACCGGCGATGAAGCCCTTGCGAAAATTCGCACAACCGATTGGGGTAAAGAGACGCCAGTTATCATCCTGACAAACCTCGGTGCCGAAGAATCACCAAAAGCACTCAAAGAACTCAACATTCATAGCTACATCGTCAAAGCAGAACTGACACCGAGCCAAGTCGTCGCTCGCGTCAAAGAAGCACTCGGCATTAATTAGTTTTCAGTTTTAATCGTACTGCGCGCAGCGGTAATGACGTTATCGAACAGCGCAGCGACCGTTAATGGTCCGACGCCCCCCTTTTCGGGAGTGATCGTGAGGTCTTCTCGGGTGCGTACATCCGCGGCGACATCACCGACAATTTTACCGTGCTCCGAAGCGGTGCCTGCATCAATAATGACGGCGCCGTTTTTTAGCATGTCGCTCACAATCAGTCCAGGCACACCTGTTGCCGTGACGATCACGTCGTAATCTGGCAAAGTTGATAGATCGCCTTGTTGGTCATCAAACACCGTCACGTCGTAGCCGCTACTTACCCACATGCGCGCAAGTGGCGCACCAACAAGCCGTCCTTGACCGATAATCGCAATCTTTGCACCAGCGAGCGATACATTATAGCCAGCCGTCAGCCAGTTAATTGCCATTGGCGTCGCTGGGTCAAGTGCCGCATCAGTTCCCAGGCCGTCAACATCCTTGTCGCCTGCAACCGCGTCAACTGCCTGCTGCACCTGCCCGTTATCTGCAAGCGGCAGTTGGATAATAATACCGTGAACCGTCGCGTCATCATTCAGACGCTGAATCGTCGTCATTAGCTCACCTTGGGCAACCTTGTGAATATCAACGTCAATTAAGATATCGGCACCGTAGCGCTGCTTGAGGCTAGCGTAAGTATCGATAACCGGATCGTCAATCGTTTGAATGATAGCAAGGCGCGGAAAAACGCGATGCGCTTGGCGAAGCGTACGCACTTGGCGTGCTTGACGTTCTTTGATGTAGTCGGCGAGCTCGCGCCCGTTTAGTAGTTTCATTACCTCTAGAATAACAGATAAGAGAGGTGTCGACTAGCCTTGCTGAATGTCGTCGAGCCGAACCTGCAAGATCTGCTTGATAAGTGATTCCGGCAGCGGCTTTTCAGGTGTGAACTGGATGGTTCCTTTTGAAACCTTAAAGTCGCGGAGTTGCTCGTGCAGCACCTCTGTCGGCCCAGAAGTCGGAAACAGACTGAGGTGACTTTTGAATGCGGCGAAATAAACAAGTGGCCTATTTTTATACTTGAATGCTGGCATTCCGTAACTAATTGATTCTGCAGCATCGGGCACGACTGCTTTTACAATTGCCCGGATTCGTTCTAATTCTACCCGCTGCGCTGGACTTACGTTCGCTAAATAACCATCAATCACTGACATAGTTGCATTGTAGCATTTTATCGAACAAGGCGAAGCGCTGGCACAAGCAACCACCACGACCACATCGCAAGGCTGGCATCAAAAAGCGCAATAACAATTGACCCCAGAAAGATGGTTGCCGACGTCAACGGTCCCCATGTTCCTTGGCGAATAAACTGCTCTGAAACGCCACCGACAAATCCTTTTCGCGCCGCGTATACCCAGGTGACCGCCGCCATAATACTTGCCACCGCCAAACTCGCTGCATACAAAATGACCGCTGGCGTCGTTGCCGACTCGCTCATTAAGGACGTTGGAAATGGCATAAACGCGATCGCCATTAAAAAGATAAGGTTCAGAAAGAGAAACGTTGCATTATAGCCAACCATCGTGCTGTATTTGCGCAGGTGCAAAATCCAGTACATGCCGATAATCAGAAAGCTCAGTACAAAGCCAAAAAAGTGCGGCAGCGCCTCCATCAAACCCTGCAACACTGATGCGTCCGAGTCAAAATTCACATTAGATGGTAATTTTATCTCGAGCGCCAGGAGCGTGATCGCGATTGCAAAGACAGCATCGTTAAAAAAGAGAAATCGATCAGTCGCCACATTAGACTCGCTATTCTTTGGCATACGTCACTCCTTATCTCTCTTAATAATAACAAAAATCAGCCTGATGATCAGGCTGATTGAGTGTTTATACTACGTCGCTACTACGCAACTGTCGGAGGTACTTCAACGGCCGCCTGAGGCTGAGCTACTGGCGCAGTCACCACAGGTGCTGTTGCGACTTTATTGAACTGATCTTGGATAATCGCGTTGCCAATTGATCCAAGGAAGAATTGCAAGATAAACGCAACCACTCCTGAAAGTTTTTCATTGGTAACATGGCCAACACCTTCTGAGTACTTCCATAGCCAGTAGAGGTTGACGAAAGGCACGATCAATAGCCACGCCGTTGGAATGCCTGCACCTAGACGGTTCATTTCATTCTTTGTTTTTACAGACCACACAATGGCATAAATCCCAAACGTGATAAGAGGTAGTAGTAGAACGGCAAATACATTTCGTTGCTTCATAGTGCTCCTTTTTTAAATATAACTTAAGCTCAGTATATCTAAACAAAAGCAGAATACAATACGCGCCCATAGAAAAAGCGTCGACCGGTAGCGAAAATGTCGACGCTTTTTCATGGAGGGCCAGGAGGGACTTGAACCCTCGACACCCTGCTTAAGAGGCAGGTGCTCTAACCAGCTGAGCTACTGGCCCATATAATTGTTCTAAAGGTGCATACTCATCATACGTTCAGATATCTGCATTAGCGATAAGGGGTAGAGCACTGGTGCTTCATATAATTCTTCTCGCATGTCGCAAGCAACATATCTCGGGCAGCTGAGTTACTAGCCCATACGGATTTCTACTATACATGATTGCCTCTGTAATTGCAAGATTTAGAGTTGGAAAAAAGTAGATATGTTTGTGCTATCATAAGCACATGCCTAATGGCGGCAAAAAACACACCGAGACTGACGGCTTTACGATCGTCGAAGTCCTTGTGACACTTGTGATCACGGTTCTATTTTTGACGACCTTCTTCTCCTTGTATATGTCAATGGAATCACAGCGTATCGCAACCGGACGCCGCGCTCTTGCAAGCAATATCGCCTACTCAAACCTCAGCAAGGTAACCGACAGATCAACTGTAGTCGCAGCGGCTGCTTGCGACGCCAGCACTTCGGGAAACGTTAACAACCTCTCTATCAATAGCAGCGCAACCGGCAGTAATATCACCAGTCTCATTACCACCGAGCCTACAACCGGTCTAGGCAATCCTACGACCCAAACCGTCAGAGCGTTTTACCCTCGCGGTTGCGCGGCCGGCATGCCCATCAAAATTCAAGCCACAACCACCTTTGGCAACCCAGCGGAGAGCGTAGTTCATGCGACATACATCAAGTAAGCAAAATTCAGGTATCACACTGGTCGAACTCATGGTCGTCATTAGCCTTATAGGGATCCTTTTATTCCTTGGCCTCGATATGCTGGGTGATTACTATTTTGACAATACTCGCTCGCTTGGCATGGCAGTACAAGAGGGTGACACGAAAAGCTCCTTATCGACACTCGAAAGCGACGTGTCGACGGCCGAGCGTTTCCTCGTCGCCAATTCCACCACTGACCCAGCCGCTTCAGTGCCATGGACTCATACCGGCAACAATAGCGCCGCGCCTCAAAATAGAGTCCTCATCCTCAGCACCTACGCAACGACAATTCCAGCATTAACAGACGGTGCCAATTCGCGTCAGCTCGTCTACTCCGGTGCCAGCTGCGACCAGCCGATCAAGAATAATCTCGTTTACTTTGTCAAAAATGGCAACCTGTACCGACGTACCATCAAAAACACGACCACTCCATGCGCCGGCCTCACTGTCGGCCAAAAACAAAGTTGCGGCGCAAGTCAGACCGGTGCATACTGCCAGGCAAGCGACGCCTTGATGGTAACTGGCGTCAGCACCTTCAACGTCGAGTATTACGCCAGCTCTTCGGCAACCACCCCAATAAGTAATCAGTATGGTTCTGGAGCGCAAACTGCCATCGAGAGTACTAGCACGAAAACCGTCAAGATCACCCTCACAACCGAGCAGCCTATTAGCGGCCACAACTCACCTATGTCGACCAACATCCGATCAACACGTCAGAACTAATAAATACCTACAACTCGTCTTTCTTACTACTAATAAAGACACCCCATTGCCGCACCAAGTTCAAGACAGTTTTGAGCGGTAATTCAATGACCATATCAAGGACCATGGCCACAAAATTCACGCGCGAATACTTTTCACTGATCCAGCGCCCAGCCACAACAAATGGCAAGTAGAGGAAGTCACGGATTAGACTAAGGCCATTTTGCTGCGCATCGACTGTTTCAATTTCGCGAATCATGCGCGACAAACGGAAACCAAGGAAGCTAGCGGTCGAGAGGAAGATAAAGAAGATCACAAGGTGAACAAGCGTAAAGCCAAGCTGCCACAAGCCCCATGCTACGCCGCCAAAGACAAGCACAAAGAAAAGTACGTACAGCACGTTAAAGGTCTTGGTATGGCGGCCAGTGTCTTTACGAATGACAATTGGCACTGGATTTTGGCCGTACAGCAGCGCTTCGACACGGTCGACAAGCGCTTCGGTATTCGCCTGCCCTGGTAGCGCCAGTGTAAAGCGCAACATAATCATATATAGCGGCGGGAAGAATAGATTAATAACCAACGGCAGCCATAAAATTGCTCCGTGCAGCAAATAATCAGCCGGTACTTCAATACCAACACCAATCAAGAATTTTGTAATGATCAAAAAGATCACACTTTTAACCACGCCACGATTAATACGGTCGTTCATCTGCAGGTACTCAGATTCGACTTGCTGGCGGAACGCCTCAAGGAACTTGTCTGGCTGATGCAGATGCTCCATTACCTCAGGCTGCTCTTGCTCCATGCGCCACACTACGCGCAGTGTCGCCCCATGACGATTAACGATGCGTGTTAATTTGTCGATATCACTCGAGGCAAACAAATCATCAATCAGTTGATTCGTCTGTGCAAATGAATCAGGACTTTGAGGCGTCTGCTGATAGCGTTTCAAAAGTGCGTGACGGATAGTGGCGCGATCAGACTTGAGCAGCGACTGATGAACGGCAATAAAAAGTGCTACATCATAGCTGGCGCGGTTCTGTAGTTCTAAAACCGTTGTGTCGATCGCATTCTTGAAATACTCATAGGCGAACTGGATAAAAACGGCGCGATCGGACAGGTCATTAAGATAGCCCTCAACTTCAACCGCCAATACTGCCGTCACCCAGTCATCAACCTTTGGCTGAAGTTTGTAGTTGCGCGACAACGCCTGATAGGCAGCAAAATAAGCCGCCGACACTGCACTGATTTCGTCGGCCGTTTCGCGGTCAATCGTGTCGTTTAGCAAGTACCCCGCTAGCGTCAGCTCGGTGATCAATTCCTCGCCGCAACTACTAACGCGTTTGTCGTCACGTGACAAAAATATACGCTTATAAAACCGACGGATCGCCCGCTGCAGCAGCAAGTGCTCTTCGGTATATTCCGCTGCATTGCGCAGCTGCTCGTAGGCTGCCGTAAGTGTCCGTCCCGCCCCTACGACATGAATTGTATCTGACGAAAAATGAGCATGCTTGTGCGCAAGCTTTTGATCATGCTGCGCCCGGACATGCTGCAGGGCGTCAGCAAATTGCCGACCTTGGGGATTAAGTTGTTTATTGTCCATAAAAGAGAGTCTTTTCTTTAGGTAATTATAGCACGGTCCGGACGCATTACATAAAGTGCCTCACCCTCTTAATTAACGCATTTATTTGACTTTGATATATTTATATTTTATAATGTATACGATAAATGCCAGACGACCGAGAGGCGCACTGTGAGTATTTATGGTAATTTTTTTATTGATCCGGCAAAGATTAATGATCACCCAGAAGTAAAGGCGGGGAACCTCACCGACTTCGTAAAGAAACAGCCCGCCACACGGCGCGATCATGGCGGCGTTTTCCTCTTTCGTATCGGGGAAGACCCGCTCCATGAGTTCAGCCAGACCTACCCGAACGGCATTACCGAGTCTTCTGATAAGCGAAAGGCGACACCTGGTCGCCTAGTCACACTAGCGGCGGCGTGCAACTATCACATCGACGAGACGCAGTGGCGAGAAGACTTACGAAGTGCGGCGCAGGTGCGAACCTTGTGGGACGGCGACATTCTCATCGGCTTCGGCCTGATGCGAAACGTCCACGGCGTTGCAATATTTGACCGGGCCCTGATCCGTCCACGTTATCGAGGGCAAGGACTTTTTCGAACAATGTTTGGCAAAGCCTTGCAGTCACTGCAGACCGACGATGTAGATGAACTACTCATCTGCGCCGACACAACAAGTGCGGCACTGTACGAGAAACTTGGCTGGCGCGAAGTAATCGCCCCGTCACAGGACATACCCCGAAAGGAGACTCGCTGAGAAGTTTGAGAAACCCTTCGGGGTTTTTCATATGCAAGAAAAAAAGGCTAGCTTTCACTAACCTTTTTTTCTTGGTACACCCGGCAAGATTCGAACTTGCGACACCTGGTTCCGAAGACCAGTGCTCTAATCCGCTGAGCTACGGGTGCATATCTATATTGTAAACATCCTCGCACTATTCACCCATGCGCTTTAAATCGGGCCGATTAGAGCACGTGCTCACATTTTATCGTTCGAGTGACTATGTCTCTCGTGCGCTGAGCTACGGGTGCATATTGCTCGAGTTATTATATCACCACCTTGGCTTTTAGGCTATAATAAGCGTAATGAACGTCCAAACAAACATCGCCCTCTCTGACTACACAACTATGCGCTTGGGCGGCCCAGCTCGCTTCTTCGCTGAAGCGACCACCCCTGATGAGCTTGCCGCCCTGTACCAGAACGCTAAACGACTTGATCAGAAAGTCTTTATTATCGGCGGTGGCAGCAATTTGATTGCACACGACGAAGGTTTTGACGGTCTTGTGATCCATAACAAAATTAAAGGTTTCGAAATCATTGCCAATGACGATAATGCAACCATCGTCAAACTTGGTGCCGGCGAAGAATGGGACAGTGTCGTTCAACGCACTGTCGATATGAATCTCAGCGGCATTGCCGCCATGTCAGCCATCCCTGGGACTGTCGGCGCAGCACCAGTTCAAAATGTCGGAGCCTATGGACAGGAGATTGCCGACGTCTTTATCTCACTAGAAGCCTACGATACCCATAATGACGCATTCGTCACGCTCGACTGGGATAGCTGCCATTTCTCTTACCGCGATAGTATTTTTCGCAGCGAAGCCAAAGGCCACTACGGCATCACGAGCGTCACAATCAAACTATCCAAGGCCGCCCCGGCGCCACCATTCTATGCAGCCCTGCAAAAATACCTTGATCTGCACAATATTACCGACTACACTCCTCAGATTATTCGCGAGGCTGTTACAGCAATTCGCGCCAGCAAACTGCCAGACCCGAAAGTCCTACCAAACTCTGGATCATTCTTTAAAAATGCAGTGGTTGAAAACTGGGTTTATAACGACCTCAAAACAACCTACCCTGACATGCCAGCCTTTCAAATGGACGAAACGCACTACAAAATCCCATCCGGCTGGCTCATCGAGCAGGCTGACTTTAAAGGTCAAACACTTCACGGCATCAAAGTGCACAGCGATAACGCACTAGTACTCATTAACGAATCGGCTACTGGCTACCAAGACCTTGCGGACGCCCGCCAAGAGGTTATTTCTGGCGTTCAGGATAAATTCAGAATAACTATCGAACAAGAACCTTTAGAGATTGGTTAAAACGCTTGCGCTTGCCGCGGTAGCGTAGTATATTACCTACATACAACACATTAAATTAGGGGGCATTTGAAAAAATGAATCTTCAAAACATTAAAAAAATCGAAGGACAGCGCGGCTTCACTATCGTTGAGCTCTTGATTGTTATCGTCGTTATCGGTATTCTTGCCGCTATTACGATTGTAGCTTTCAATGGTGTTCAAAACCGTGGTAAAGCAGCATCTGCGCAGTCTGCAGCTAATACAGTTATCAAGAAAGCCGAAGCAGCAAACTCTGTTGCATCAAGTTATCCGACCGCTACAACAGGCTTTTCAGCAAATAAAGAATCTGATCTAGCTGGCTCAGGAGTTACACTTGCAGGATTTACAACTGCACCAACAGCTCCAGCAACCGTAGAATACTTCGCATGCACCACGCCATCAGGTGCTGGAGCAACCGTAGCATACTGGGATTATGGCGCAACCACACCCGTCAAGGTAACAAAGACCATCGGCGGTGCGTGTACCACCTACAGCACTACAGCCCTTACAGGCACATACTAAAATATCGTCTTAGTGGCCTAACAAATACAAAGTTGCCACGTACCCGTGGCAACTTTGTTAACATCTAGACGCTTACCTAAACAAATCTTTTGTATTTAAACATAATTGCTTAAAAAGCAGGATAAAATATAACAATGACTACTTACAGTAAAAGACAGCGCGGCTTCACTATCGTTGAGCTCTTGATTGTTATCGTCGTTATCGGTATTCTTGCCGCTATTACGATTGTAGCTTTCAATGGTGTTCAAAACCGTGGTAAAACAGCATCTGCGCAATCTTTAGCCAACTCAATTGACAAAAAACTTGAAGCATGGAACGCCACAACAGGCTCCTATCCGCCGTATTGCGACTTCGCCACTAATAGTATCGCCGCTACAGGTACTGCATCTGGAATTGGCGCTGCTGGATGCACTGCATCTGCAACAGCCGGACCAGTTGAAGCTAAGCTAGATAATGTCAGCTCCATTATTATCAACACTTCTTCATTAAGCTCAACTAATGCAACCACCGCAGTTCGCTATGAGCCGTGTTCAACAGGTGCAACACGAGGTGGAACTATCCATTATTATGACTCTGTAACGGGTGCTATCACGACTACGACCGCCAATGCTAACGGCAACAAATCAAATGGCGTAGGTACTTGCTAAAACCTATCTACTGAGATATTAAAAAAGAGCGATATATCGCTCTTTTTTAATATCTCAGTTCACCTACTCAATAGACTGCACAAACTTAAATACACGACCTCGGAGAACCTCTAATGTAGCACTGTCATCACGAGCCTTAATTGCCGCCAGCATCACATCAGCCAGCTCGGCCATATGATCTTCTTTCATTCCACGCGTCGTCAGCGCCGGTGTACCCAGGCGAATGCCACTTGGGCGAAAGGGCGGCAGTGGATCATCCGGTACGGCATTGGCATTTAGCGTCAAGCCAATCTTGTCGAGTGCAATCTCGACTTCTTTTCCATCAACACCGAAGCTCTTGTAGACATCAGCTAGAATCAAGTGGTTGCTCGTACCGCCAGTAATCAGTTCAAAGCCACGTTTCTGTAACTCATCTGCCAATACCTGCGCGTTCTTGACGACTTGGGCAGCGTAATCTTTAAATTCAGGCTGTAGCGCCTCGCGAAATGCAACTGCCTTTGCGGCGATCACATGCATATGCGGCCCGCCCTGCATGCCAGGGAAAATCGCTCGGTCAATCAGTGTTGGAATATTTTCGATTGTCTTTTCTGGTTTTTTAAGCGGATTACCAACAATGCCATTTGATAAAATCAAACCACCACGTGGACCGCGCAGCGTCTTGTGTGTCGTTGTCGTCATAACGTGGAATCCATAATCAAGTGGGTTCTTTGCGACACCACCAGCAATCAAACCAGCCACGTGCGCCATATCCGCCATCAGTAGCGCGCCGACTTCGTTGCCAATCGCCGCAAACTTTTCGTAATCCAACTCGCGAGGATAGGCACTAAACCCAGCCAAGATAATTTTGGGCTTATGTTCGAGCGCTAATTCGCGTAGTTCATCGTAATCAATTTCGCCCGTCGAAATATCTTTCATCTTGTAGCGAACGAAGTTATACAGCTGCGCGCTGCGAGTCACCGGGGCGCCGTGCGTTAAGTGTCCGCCATGCGACAAGTCCATGGCAATCACCGTGTCACCCGGCTCTAGCCACGCCGTATAAACCGCCTCGTTCGCTGGTGCGCCAGAGTGCGGCTGCACGTTCGCGTGATCAGCACCAAATAACTGCTTAGCCCGGTCGATTGCTAGTTGCTCGACTTGATCCGTAAACTCTTGCCCGCCATAGTAACGACGCCCCGGATAGCCTTCGGAGTACTTGTTCGTAAAGACGCTGCCGAGTGCGGCTAGTACGTCTTGCGAGACATAGTTCTCGCTAGGGATCAGCTCCAGTCCTTCTCGTTGTCGTTTTTCTTCAAGCGCAATTAATTCAGCAATTTGTGTATCCTGCATGGCGGACTCCTTTTATTGCTATCTATTATACCATAATTACAGGAGTTATACATAAGGACGATTGACAATATATCATAAATGATATAAGATAGATCGTATGGAATCAGACGATTACAAAGTAAAAATTGGTAACCTTATTCAAGAAAGCCGCCAGCATCGCGGCTACACCCAAGCGCAACTTGCCGAAGCCCTCGGCACGAGCCAAAGTGCAATTAACCGCATTGAAAAAGGTGGCCAAAACATCAGTCTTGAAATGATCGCCCGCATTAGCGACGTACTCTCGCACGACCTCATGACCCTTAACCACACTGGCAAGATTAACTTCCGCGTCAACGGTGGCCGCAAACTATCTGGCGAAATTGAAATCAAGACCAGCAAAAACGCGGCGGTCGCGCTACTGTGCGCCAGTCTACTTAATAAGGGCAAGACGACGCTTCGTCGCGTTGCGCGTATCGAAGAGGTTAATCGCATTATTGAAGTCCTGCAAAGTATTGGCGTCAAAGTCCGCTGGCTGAACGCCGACAACGACCTGGAAATCGTCCCCCCAAAGCGTCTGCAGTTAGAAAACATGGACATCGAAGCGGCGAAGCGCACGCGCACGGTCATCATGTTCCTTGGCCCACTCTTGCACCAATACAACGACTTTAAACTACCATTTGCTGGCGGCTGCAACCTTGGTAAGCGCACTGTTGAACCGCACATGACCGGCCTACGACCGTTTGGCCTTGACGTCGAGGCAACCACCGAGTACTATCACGCCGTCACAACATCAAAGCATATCGATCGCACCATCCTTCTGACCGAGCGTGGCGATACCGTGACAGAAAATGTCATCATGGCAGCTGCTCTTTACGAAGGCGAAACAACCATTCGTAACGCCAGTCCAAACTACATGGTTCAAGACCTCTGTTTCTTCCTGCAAAAGCTTGGCGTTCACATTTCTGGCGTCGGCACAACAACACTAAAGATTCGCGGCCTCAAGACAATTAGTCAAGATATCGAATATTTCCCATCAGAAGATCCAATCGAAGCGATGAGCTTTATTGCCGCTGGTGTTGTGACCGATTCTGAAATCACTATCAAGCGCGTGCCGATTGAATTTGTCGAGATCGAGCTCGCCACCCTCACCGAAATGGGCCTCAACTATGAAATGACCGACGAATATCGTGCCCGCAATGGCCACACTCGCCTGGTCGATATTCACCTGAAACACTCTGAGATGACCGCCGCCAAGGACAAGCTCCACGCCCTGCCATTCCCAGGCATCAACATGGACAACCTGCCATTCATGGGCTTGATTGCCACTGCTGCCGAAGGTCGCACTCTCGTACACGACTGGTCGTACGAAAACCGCGCTATTTACTTTACCGAGCTCGGTAAATTGAACGCGCAAATTGAACTACTTGATCCGCACCGCGTCTATATCACCGGCCCGACAAAATGGAAAGTGGCTGATATTGTCGCGCCACCGGCCCTCCGTCCATCGGTTGTCGTGCTCCTTGCGATGCTGGCTGCACCAGGTCACTCAATCCTTCGCGATGTCTACTCGATTAATCGTGGCTATGAAGATTTTGCCAACCGATTAAATTCAATTGGCGCTGAAATCGAGACGATTCGAGAAATTTAATCAGTACTAAAACTGATTGTCGCCATAGAAAAAAGACTCCGAATTGGAGTCTTTTTTCTATGGGGCGAATAAAGGGAATTGAACCCTCGACCTTCGGAACCACAACCCGACGCTCTAACCAACTGAGCTATATCCGCCATACGGTCGTGAACTATAATAGCACGATTAACAGATGAAATCTAGATCCTAAGCGTAGGGATTGTAGCCACGCTTAGGTGGTTCGACGAAATTCTGTCGCCGCGAGACTGACTTATCAATTTGTGTCGCGTCGTTAGCGCCAGCTTTTCGACGACCGGCAACCTTTGCTTTATCGGTAAATCGATCCGAACTTGCATCATACGCCCGCCCTTTTGACTGATCGACAGCACGTGCTTTTAACGCGTTATGTCGTCGACCTAAATGTGAATGTTGATACGACCCAACCGTGCGCGGCTGACGAAGCGCCTGTCTTCGTTGCTCCATCGACAGTCCGCCCGCCCCCGCGCCACCGGCAGCATTTGCATAGCCATTACTATGCTGCACATCGGCAGCCGACAAATCCGGGTCAATAAATTCGTTCAACGATACCACTAATTACCCCTAATGATCATGCTCGGCCGCATCAGCTTCGGCCTTATCGTTATGAACAGTACCGTGCACATGCTCGCCTGGTGCATAAATCGAGTACAATTTCAGCGGTTCACTACCTGTATTGATAATGTTATGCCACGTCCCAGCTGGCACGAAAATCGCATCGTCATCTTTTGCCGCTTTAACAAATGATAAATCATTTTCACTCTGCCCCATTTCAACCCGCGCCTCACCTGATTCGATACGAAGGAACTGATCATGGTCATCGTGCACCTCAAGCCCAACGTCTTCGCCAGGTTGAATTGCCATTAATGTCAGCTGCAAATTCTTGCCAGTCCATTTCGCCACGCGAAACTTATCGTTGTCGAGAGTAGCTTGTTCAATATCTACCACAAAAGGCTGTGGTCCGTAGTCATTCGTATCAGTCATAACAAAAGTGCTCCTTATGCTTTTTATTATACCAACATTCCTGATATAATACATAAGCGCACGCGGGTGTAGTACAGTGGCTAGTATGTAAGCCTTCCAAGCTCGAGACGGGAGTTCGATTCTCCCCACCCGCACCAAAGAAATAAGACATCCACCGTGATGTCTTATTTCTTTGGTATGCGCCGTGGCGAATCGAACTCCCGAAAATGTATATACATTTTAACGCGGAGTTCGTGCAGCGATCGGAGCTCAAGAAAGCAGCGTTAGCTATTTTCTTGAATGAGTGAGCGGATATAGGAAGCGAAGCGACCGCCGTCCCCCCTTAACCAACCATTTTCTGCAAATCCTCAGTCAAAACCGTATAATAAAAGATGAAATGCGCAATATCATGCACCAACTTCAACCTTACCGCCTGCGGCTTGTCATCCTCGCTGTCGTTATTGCAGTCCTTTTTATTTGGCATCCATTTAACTACATCGCCAATAAAGTTGATGCCGAAACAGGCGTCCTAACCAACAAATCCGCGACGCCCTCGGCTTTTACGGCCATTGACGAATCAATCCTATCACCCGCCCGCCAACGCGTCTTTGCAATTCTAAAGCAAGAATATGCCAAAGACCCCAAGTATTTTGACAAGACCGTTATGGAATACACCGAAGGTAACCGCGAAAGTTGGTGCGCTGATTTCATCAGCTGGGTATTCGCCGAAGCCGACACTGAACTAATCAATCCCAACTCAGGCTATTGGCGCATCCCTGGTGTCCTCACATTGCAAACCTATTTCAAAGACAATAGCGCCTATGCGCTCGCCGACAGTGACTACACTCCAAAACTTGGCGACGTCGCCTTCTATATTGGCGCGCAAACCCCTGATAACTCTAGCGGCGAGCATGCCGCACTCGTGATCAGCGTTGACGGCGATCAAATCACCACGCTTGGCGGCAACGAGGGCACAGGCATCATGCGTCTACGCACCGAATCTATTGCGACCAACCTCGAAAAAGGCCTCGTCGGCTACGGCCAGCTCGAGCTTTAACCGATTACCTAGTAATTTTGCTATAATATTACCTAATGCCCCGGTAGCTCAGTGCGTGAACGTACGAGAACTTGTCTT
Organism: Candidatus Saccharimonadota bacterium; assembly: GCA_032153715.1. GTDB lineage: Bacteria > Patescibacteriota > Saccharimonadia > Saccharimonadales > Saccharimonadaceae > SEAL01. The sequence continues at coordinate 339,005 of JALDYR010000001.1, forward strand.
TAATCAGCAGGCTCTATCCACTGAGATATTTTCTACCGTTTGGCAGCGTTCAGATTACACCCATTTACGCCCCGGTAGCTCAGTGGATAGAGCAAGAGACTTCTAAGCTTTTGGCCGTTGGTTCGATTCCAACCCGGGGTACCATTTTTTGTTTTAAGAGATAGCCCCACATCCGGCTCTCGGCAACAAGCAAAGTTATAGCTTGCAGTTTAGATTGCGATACATCTTCATTTCATAAATAGCCGCCTCCATTGCGATAGACTCCCATCTTCTATACAGTAGATCTTTTCAGTATATCGGTATAACGCTGATGCAAGGAAGTTAACTGCGTTATATTAATCTGATCTTTATATTCGTCAAACACATCGTATAGAATGGTTTTATTTCGAACATCCCACCCCCATTTTCCGGCTACCTGCCCGCCATGCATAATTGCAGGCAAAACTTCGCCAATCTGGTTGAAAATTCTTCTCGACGCCAGTGAACCAAGATATCTTTTTCTAGTCTCGAAATACGCCTTGAGGGCAACATCCTCGTGCGCAAGAAAGTTTAGAGATAATTGTTGTCGATTATTCTTGTCATCATAAAAATCTTTAAGACGTGACGGGAGCATATACACCAAATTGTCGCTCCATGGATTGTCCATAGAAACCCAGCCCTCCTCAGCTGCATTCATACCTGTCACAATTGCACTTCGCGATAAGCCCGACCACCACATGACATCACGTACCGACGCTGGTCCATAGCGATCAAAGTAGTGATACACAAGTCCAGCTGTCGCCCGTTCTCGATCCATATTAATCTCAAAATCAGGATATAGGGAATTAGTTAAATCAAATGTTCGGCGCTCCTTATTCCAACCGCCAGAATTATTTCGATACGTAAGATCACCCCGCTCCCAAGCAACCTTCAAAGCGGCTCGTATAGCGTACTTACTAAAACGATTACCACAAAGTCGCACTTCAAGATCACGATGAGAGAGCGCTCCCTCGCTGCCCAGAGTACGTTCAATTGAAGCGGCTGCTGCTACAAGCGTACTCGTGTCAACCCGTGCGTTAAAAGCAAAACGCAATGCGTCGCGCTCGCGAAAATGAACTGTCGCACTATGTGCAAGTGAAGCCAAAGGAAGCGGCAATGTATGGAGCGTCTTGCGCATACACCTAACAGTTGTCACTAAGCTCTGCTGTTCGGCGTCAAATAGCTCCGCAGGAATATGGTCTGCCGAGGCACGAGCCATAGCGGTCGTAAATGGCGATGACAAGCGGGCCGCATGCAAGCCAAGAGATTGGTCAGCTATCTGCTCGACTGAATCAAGCTTAAGCCCCTCAGCTACCCCCTGGCGACTGAGCAACCATTGCCACATATCCTGCAACTCCTCGCCGCTGATTGAGTGATGTATAGATTCATTAACTTCCATGATAAATTACTTAGTATTATACCATTGTTAGATTCTTTACTTATTGAACAATTTATGTTAAAAGATATATAGGCTATCTTATACACGTAAGATAACTGCACCTACTACTTGTGGATTGGAGTAATCATGCTCATCACTCTAGATGGACCCAGTGGAGTAGGTAAAACTACCTTAACAGCACTTTTGGCAGATAAGCTGAGGCGTCGCTCGTTAAAGGTTACCACAGCCAACACACCGACCAAGTCGATTGTGGGACAGCTTGCGAAAAATGGCACCTACGACTTTCGGGGTCACGCCTTGACATGCCTAGTCGCGACAGACAGACATCATCACGATACTACTGTCGTACGACCGGCTATTCTTCGAGGTGACCTGGTGATCTGCGATAGGTATATCCCGTCGTCACTTGTTCTTGACACCCTTGACGGGGTAAGCCGGGAGTTTGTCTGGAATATATACAAACCAATCACGACACCAGCTATTTCATTCATACTTCTCGGTGATGCGATGACATGCCTTGACCGGGCAATGAAGCGCGGTCAGTACAGTCGTTTTCATCCGAAGGACATCGAAAAAGCGTCGCAGGAAATACGACTATTCGAAGAGGCTATTAATTACCTCGACGCAATACCCGAATACCCCGTCCATCCATACAGCATCGGTTCAAACACCGCCGAAGAAATCTCCGACGAACTAGTCGAGATTATTCTTAGCAGAAAAGGATAGAGGACAATGAAGATCGCGCTGCTCTACCCGGAAGTGTACGACATGGCAAGGTATAAGGAGGGCCGCAAGGAGTTTCCACCCTTTGGCGTACTCTACCTTGCGCCCGTTATCGCCGCCGATGGTCATCATGTTGACATTCTCAAAGTCAGCCCGGACACGTCTCGGCTTGACCTGCGCGAATATGACGCGGTCGGCTTCAGCCTGTCCTCGTCAGCAACATACGGCATCATGCTTGCCGCCAGAAACCAAAGTCAGTTCCACGAGGACGCATTGATAATGGTTGGCGGCGTACATTGCAACTTTTACCCTGAAATGAGTCTTCGTGACTTCAGGGCGCATGTTGCGTCATACGGTGAATCCGAAGAGACTATCTGCCAAATCATTCAGCAAAAAGGCAAAAAGTCATTCGAGGGAATCAAAGGCGTGATGTGGTATAAAGACGGTGTCGTCGTGCGCAACCCACCGGTTACGCTCATTCGAGACATTGACCAGCTACCGCTGCCAAGTCGCTCCCTTCTACCTAAAAATGACTTCGTACTCACCGACAGGCTTGCCGGAACGCAGCTACGGATGGCGCATGTCATGTTCAGCCGAGGCTGCCCATTTCCGTGCACATTTTGTGCAGCCGGACAAACCAAGATTCAGTATCGTAGTGGCGCAAGCGCACGAACAGAGCTTGAGCACCTCATCGATGAGTATGACATTCAAGGCTTTTCTATCGTCGACGACAACTTTGTCGTTGCTCGACAGAAAGTAATGGATATCTGCAAAAACATCGAGGATCTCAACCTTTACTGGTCGGCACTTTCCCGTGTCGATACAGTAGACGAAGAGCTGCTTGACTACATGGCTACGTCTGGATGCATTGAGATCAAATTTGGCATGGAATCGGGAAGTGAGCGTCTTCTGAAACTGATGCGCAAAAACACAACCCAAGCCAAGATCAAGAAGGCCGTCGACCTTGCTGTAAAAGCCGGTATTGAGGCGAAGGTCTTCATCATTCACGGCTATCCAGGTGAAGACCTGGAGTCAACACAGGAGACGATCAACCTCCTCAGTGAGATGGGCGATAGCATCTCTCGTGTATCCCTGTTCCGCTTCGTACCGCTTCCAGGTACGCAGGTCTATGCCCAGAATTACATCGACGGCACACACCTTCAAAGTGACTGGAACGGAGACTGGTCGAAGTTTCACATTCATCACAATGAACGCAGATGGTGGGGATCCGACAAAGAATGGATGGAGGTTCAAATTGGGTACGAGAAACTTCGAGAGTTCGTAGAAGCGAACTGGAATACACAAGGTTAGGTTCTACCGCACTAGTCGCACACTGCAAAGTGTTCGACTAGTGCGTTTTTCACATATGGACACTATACGCTCCAAGAATGCTATCATAAGACTATATGCTTCATTTAAAATCATCCCCTACCCTTGCAGACATTCAAGAATACGTTCGACAGCTTGAAGACGAGCGCGGCTTTACCGACGTAACGCTTCAGCAGAACTGCTTATTGCTTGGCGAAGAAATCGGGGAACTCTTCAAGGCGATTCGTAAAGTTGAGAACATGCGCATCGACCACAACTCTAAAGTAGGTACAGTCGAAGAAGAAATTGCAGATGTCATTATCTTTTTATGCTCAATTGCTAATCGCTTAAATATCGATGTCGAACAGGCTTTCCGCGATAAAGAAGAAATTAACAAGCAAAGAACTTGGGAGCGAACAAATTAGCGTTCCCCCCGTTAGAATTTAGCTACGATTAAATCAGAGTTAGAGCGTACGTCACAATAACCTGATATCATTAATTTATGGCAAAAAGAAAATCAACAAATAAGTACTTACTGATTGTTATTTGCATCTTTATCTTGGGAACGATTGCAATATTACTCTGGCCTTCATTGCTAAATAAAAGCTATTACTCTACCGATAAAAATCAGGCTCACTCGAAGCTTGAAAAGCTACTGAGCAACATCACCCCGTCTGCACAACTTCTATACACCAATGTTCAAGATAATGGCTGCGGCAGCAATGGCGTAGGCCTTACTGCCTACACCTCATGTTCGCTCATTGCGGAAAAATATTTTAAAGCTAACGAAAATGCTTCACAAGTAATAACACAACTTGATTCTCTGCTTAGGCAGCAAGGCTATACTAGCTCAACTTATTCAAACGACTATCACGCCCAAAAGACACTTGCTGTGCCGAAGGGCCTACAGGAAGGCTCTGCACCTTATAAAAGTACAGACAGTACAGAACATTTGAGACTTTACGTTGAGTTTTTTGATCGTGGCGATAGTTTTACTGAAAACTATTTGATTGAAAAGTTAGTTAAGGATAAGAAGCTGCCACAGCCCTCGGATGACGATTGGTACTTCGGTATTCAATTGCAAAAAACCTACTGGGAGTGCAATTCAACTTCGCTCTTTGAGCTGTATTGCCCGCCACCACCCAGCGAGCCAAAATAATTCTGCAGGTGATTCAATCCTATTCAGCTCTTAGCTCAGTTCTAACTTCAGAAAGAATGTTGTACCATAACACTTATGCTATTTATGATTGTGCACCTATCCTGTATCCTTAATCTATGATCAATAGTGTAGAAATTATTAGCAGTTTACGTCAAATTCAAGCAAAATTTCTCAAAAGAAAGTTAAATGTTAACTTGGAAGGTCTAACTACGGATACGAAAGCAATCTTGTGAAACAAAAAATTATCATATATAGCGCCTACTTGCTACTAACCCTCAGCGTCTCACTTCTCGCTATTCAGTTAATCCACCCTGACACTAATCTTCATAGGCAAATCACCTCAACGACAGAGGAGGATCTTATGAAGAAACACCTCCGAGATAAATATGATCAGGAATTCAATATCATCGGCAAGGCTTCGATACGAGAAGAAAGTGGAGTCAAGGTAGTACACGCATACGCATCCAGGCAAGAAGATTCCGGCATCGCTGGCAGCACCTTCGACATCCAGCGAAATGAAAACGTCAACACGTACCGCGACAACTTCCCTTGGCGTTACTATTCAGTCGTTGAGAATATTAGAGTTGGCGAATTTGTAAGCACGATAACAAACAAAGAGGTCAAAGCAAGCACTAGAACTCTCCTCTCAATGAACTACACCTCTGAGGTAGCGGCGCCCATGCCCACCTTTGAGTCATTCAGTAAGACACAGCCAGCAAACTCCATCGTCTACGACATCAATCTCAGCTCAACTGACCATCAAGTAACCGCAGAGGACTTAGAGAAGCATGCAGCCTATCTCTACAAAGTATGGCACAGTCTTGGCATCAATGCGGAAGCAGTCAAGATTCAAGGAAGCTATACGATAGGCAGCGATACAAGCGGCAACGAATTTAACGGAGATACAGATTTAATCTGCCGCTTTGACGAAGAGTCTATGTTTGCAATAAAAAAACCAACTCAGCTGACATCATGCTTTAAAACAAGGGGGTCGCTGCAATGACAAACCCTAATAGCAATCCCCGCATAAAAGTCGGTACAACTATAATATTTGCCGGAACGATCGTTTTCGTATATGCATGTGCATTCGCTGTCATCCAGAAAGATTTTCCAAATTGGCAGTATCTAGTCGCCTGCTCTCTTCTCTTACTTACGGGGATCGCAGTTCACCGCAACTACGTATTCGCTGGAATTCTATATCCGCTCACGGAACTAGCAAGTATCCTGGTTACTGCTAGCATAACACTTATCTATGGCATACAGCTGGCGAATCCTTTTTTTATCATCCCTATGTTGCTGAATCCCGTAGCCCTACTCATCCGCATCGCAACAATCGTCCTCCCTATCCTATTTGTACTATATCTAATTCGAAACCAATATCTGTTTAAAGATAAATTTAGCCGAACGAAGTCTAAAATCAACACCAGTGATAAAAAGTTTGATATCTTTAATTTAATTAGCTCTGTTAACCAAAGTTTCAAAAAGGCCATGTTGACATCAAAGGGCCCTACTTTCACTTCCACGAACCTATCGGTGACAATAGCAATAAGTATTACAGTCATTGTCATCATCTACTCCATTCTAAAGTCGCCACAATAATCACAAAAGAACCGATAATAAAAAGAATTTTACTCTTACTACATAGACAGGCCTAATTTAGTTTTCGATATTATTGCCTCTATAATCCGATCTTAAACTGTTAATTCAATTCTTAATATTTTAGAAACCAGGTTAGAAATGGGACCTTAGTCTATTTGTTATGATTAAGACATGTCAGAACAGAAAAAAATCCTCTACAACGAAGAGCCATTTGACGCCACTCGATCCTATGAAAAAGGTGGCTGGCGAAATCTTTCCGAAATAGTCCACGATGAATTTAATATAAAAGGGTTTTTCGGTGACTATCGTTGGCTCAGTAATTTTAGCAAAGTGACAGTTCAATTAGATGGCGTGACATACCCAAGTGTTGAAGTTGCCTACCATGCGGCAAAGCACACCCCACAAGACAGAGATTACTTTTTGAGCTGTTCAAGCGAGGAGTCGGTTACATACAACAGAACACATACACCAACTTTTTATACGCCAAAGGCGTGGAATGCAACAAAGGTCGAAGTCATGAGATTCTTGTTGGAGCAGAAGTTTGATCCAGCATTAAATCCAGACGTAGCCCAAAAGTTACAAAATACAGGCAGCAGATACATAGAAGAAACAAACTGGTGGGGTGATAAGTTTTGGGGTAAAGATTTAACGGGTGAGGGTCTGAATACATTAGGCATTCTGATTATGGAAATACGAGACAATCCGCCGACTTAAATAGCCAAGATAGTTCTCCTTCATCCATAACGCCATATCATTTTCGTAATGCGTAGAAATTATTCTGAACATCCCCTCTCTGTTACTATAAATCTATGAATGAACCATTTATTAGAAGTGTTCGCCTTTTAGAGAATGACGATTCAAGTTATCCTTATTCTATTCCTGCTGTTAGGGACTTTGAGTCCGTACGGTTTACTGAGCCCGTAACCTTTTTCGTCGGAGAAAACGGAAGCGGCAAATCAACCCTTATTGAAGCTCTCGCGGTGGCCGCCGGATTTAATGCCGAAGGCGGAACGAAAAACTATAACTTTAGTTCGCAAGATACGACCTCCTCACTTTCACATAAAATTAATCTTATTCGCAGCTCCAAACGAGAAAAAGCCGGCTACTTTTTGCGTGCCGAAAGTTTTTACACAATGGCAAATTATACCGATAAAGGCGTGGATCACCCTTTACTATTCGATAATAAGCGCCTTCATGAACAATCTCATGGTGAAGCATTTCTATCTATCGCTAAGAGCTTTGACAAAGGGTTGTTTATCTTTGACGAGCCAGAATCCGCCCTATCCCCACAGCGACAACTCGCACTACTCGTTATAATTAACGATTTAGTAAACCAAGGATCACAGCTCATCATCGCGACACACTCTCCCATTCTTCTGGCATATCCAAAATCGACGATCTATCAACTTTCGCAAACGGGCATAGAAACAACCGACTATGATGATATTGAGCACGTCAACCTAACTCGTGATTTCTTAAATAACCCATCGCAATATTTGAATAGCTTACTAAAAATCTAGCTAGGCCAGGGTGAAACTAAAGGCACTTATGTATAATTGGTAACAATGAAAGAAGTTCTAATAAGGCAGGCGCAATTACAAAACGAGGCGAGCGTCCTACTAGCCTCTACGGCTGTTCTCTCGTTTCTAAGAAAGCTAGGCAAGCCAGTTCAGACCGGAAGCTCCGTTACGGGACTTATGGCTTATCCCGATATAGACTTTTCAATTCAAAATGACATGTTTAATATTAACGACGCGATTACACTTACCCCTCGGCTATTTGGCGAGCTAAAAATATCCGCACTAAAAATTGCCGACTTTAGTAAAAACGAAAATGAGAGCGCTGGATACTATATCGGATTTGAATTGCCTTTTAATAACCGAACTTGGCATATTGACGCAACCGTCGGTAAGGTTGGACCTGTCTCCACAAACCCTCCGGAGCTTGCCACGTGGATTGATGATATGACTGATGATAGTCGCGTCAGTATACTTGAACTGAAAAAGCAGCTTATTGATACGAAACGATACGTCGGCGCGCGATCGCAGCCGCCATACACGTTTCGCTCCGTTCACCTATACGAAGCCGTGTTAAAAGGTGGCGCAAGAACTATCGAAGACCTAGAGACCTATTTCAAAGCTTAGTCGATTTAATTCTAACCTGACAAATCACGCCATGCCAAACATAAGTATTACGAGAGATTCCATTGAATGTCTCTCTAATTAATTTAAAATATCAATATCGGCAACAAGCGCCCTATGATCTGAGACATAGACGTCCGGACAGGCGACTCGTTTAATGTCATACACAGATGAAGGCACGGTTATATAATCAAGCGTGCCGTTGTTTTTTGGCATTGACTCATAATCTGCAATATCCGTACTAAGCGTATAGTTCTTTAGTCGAGTTTGCTTATAAGCGGTTAGATTAAAGTTATTGAAATCTCCAAGGATGATCGGTTCAATAGTACGCTCTTCGCATAAATCCATCAGTTCATTGAGGTGTAGATCAGAGTATAAGTCACTATTTCCAAAATGAACTGTGCAAACATCAATTAACGTACCGCCAAAGTCAACTTTGCAAAATAGGACCGAGGTTTCTTCATCGTAGTCAGGATGTTTTCTTAGGAAATACGTTTCCGACGAAATAATCGGGTATTTCGATATAAAGGCGAGCCCGTATGACGTTTCTTGTGTCATGCCGCCGTCTCTATCTATTTGCCCGTCTCTTTTGTAGGTAGGAGCAGCTACTCTGTATTTATATCCAGTTTTATCAGCAATATAGTCTGACTGTGGGAGAGTAGAGAAAGCATGATTTGTTTGCGCTTCTTGAAATGCGATAAAGTCTGGAGCTTCACTACCGACAAGTGAAATAATATTGTCCTTTCGATTATCCCAATCAAAATAACACCAGAGATTCAAAGTCATTGCTTTTAACATATGAATATCATACCACTTTACGCATCATCTCCGCGCTCACTCCATACAACACACCACATCCCTTCTGTGGCGCATAGAAGTTAACTATAGGTGTCATGTTATAGTTAAATCATGATCGCAGAATTAGAATCTGGGTTTACTCTTGTAGCCAATCAGCCACCATGTATAAACGCCACGTTTACCCGGGAAAGTTTTACAAATGCAGAAGATGATCGAGGGCAAGCATTTTTGTTCGAGAGGACTCAAGAGCCGGCTGTCTTTGTCGAGGTCATCCATACACTACCAGAAAAAATTAGAGGAAATCATGTTCATCAAAATTGTGATGAAACACTCAATGTGGTCTCTGGTAAACTCGCCCTCTACTTACTTTGTAACTGCAATGATAAGCACGTATTAAGACGCACTATGGAAAAAGGCGACACTGTCACTACTCACAAGGGCACACCCCACGCACTTCAAGCGCTAGAAGAAACTGAGATCGTAGTACTCTTCGATAAAGACCCCCGCAAGGATCGCGACAGGGTACAAATTGTAAATTTTAAGTAATATTTACACACGGATCAGCACCAACCGCATACAATACGCCCTACTATTTCCGTTATACATAGAAATTACTTATACTAAGAACATGATTGGCAATAACTTCGTACTTTGGGAAAACGATGATTTTATCGTTAAGACCCCCTTTAATCCTCACGTCCCTTATAATGAAGGTCTTCACATTATTGTTGCGCCAAAATCCGACATCGAGGCTGCGTGGCAAGATCCTGCAATTTCGGGTCGGGCCTTTGAATTGGCATCCCGCGTATCAGCTATTATCAAAAATATCGGCTTAGCACCTTGGCTGAACATCCAGGCGAATGGCAACTGGGGACTATTGCCAGATAGCACGCCTTTCTTTCATTTGCATATTTACGGCAGAAACAAAACACATAGTTGGGGCAGGCCTATTATTCTTCCTGAATTACCTGGGGCATATAAAAATGACCCGATGCCAGAAGATGACCGCGATAAGGTTATTGAAGCGATGAAATCGTTCACATTTTAGCCATATCTATAAAATTGACTCTAATTAAAATATATTAATGTACGTTCGATAGATTGTCAGACGCACATGCGTCCAGCTAATACACCTTCGTGACGCTGGAGGTTTGCACATGCAGACCCCGAGCGTCACACCTCACTAAATGTGAGGCTTTTTATTGCTATAATAAGCATATGAAGCATATTGGAATTGCGGGCATTACTATACCCGGATCACTACTTTGTATCGACGAGATTATTGCCGAAAGCTACAGACACTTTGGACAAGACAGCGGCACGCATCCGAGAATCACATACACAAACCCTCCTTTGAGTGAAACTGATCCGCCTATGATCAACAAGCAGTGGGATAAAGTTGCCGACGACCTGCTCGAATCAATTGCTATTCTGGAGAAAGCAGGGGCAGACTTTGTTATCATTCCTTCAAATTCACCTCATTACGCCATAGATATCGTTCAAAAACAGTCACCCCTACCTGTGATAAGTATCGTTCAAATTACGATCGATGAATGTTTAAAGCGCGGCTTTAAGAAGGTTGGAATTTTAGGCGTTGGCATAACAATGAGCGACGGGCTATACGAAGTCCCGCTTCGAAAAGCGGGTATTGAACCCTTCGTGCCATCCGCCAGTGACCAACAGGCAATCGACCACCTCCTCTACAGCGAGGTCATCCATGGCAAGCCGACGTCAGAAACGACTAGTAAAATGAAGGCATTCATCCAAAAACTCAAAGACGCAGGTTGTGATAGTTTTATTGCGGGATGTACGGAAATACCAGTCGTCATCACTAGCGAAGATGAATCACCGCTTCCATTTATCGATACGACACGGCTGTTAGCGAAAAAAGCTTTCGAGGAAGCTACTCAATAAGAATGAATGAAAAATACTATGTCGGCTCGTACCGTGACGATGCCATAAGTGAGCCAAATCACGGATGGCTAGTCGGCAAATTCAAAGATGCATTACCTCGCAGGAATAGCGATGTCGAGATTAAATACTGGGAATATGAAATAGGCCCAAACGATCACCCATTAAAAGTGTCGGCTATCGTCGAGTGTACTTTTATTTTAACCGGCAAGACACGAGCAATCATCGATGATCAAGAAATGATACTAAATGCTGGTGACTATATCGTCATTCATCCTGGCACAAAAAATAACACAGTACTTGAAATACTCGAGCCGACGAGCGGCCTTACGATCAAAGCTCCAAGCGACCCCACTGCCAAGAAGATTTTATCGTAACGCAATGCCAGCTTCGCGCATAACATTGCGTTATTTCCGCTGACCTATCTCTAGTTTGCTAAGATTATCATATGAACAGCCTCAATCCAGAGTACAGGCCCGACCCAAAGCCTCACGAAAATGAGGACCTCGCCTTCGTAGATAAATTCAGAGCCTTACTGCTGGGCGTAGAGTTCGAAGAGTCTGTCGAGATGTTTGAAGCACGTACAGCCGTACTTGAGGCTCTGGCAAAAAACGACCAAAACCCTGAGCTCCTCCGATCCGTCTGGGTGGAATATGCCAATGTATGCGAACAGACCGTTGACAGTAAAACCGGCACTGATCCTCAACTTCGCGCACAACTGCAAATAGCCGCAATCGTACATAAAGCACTGATCTTTCGTGAAGTTGGCGACTTGCAGCGATACTGCGAAGACTTAGGCGATGCCGAAGAGTACGCCCTTGGCATGCACTTTAATGAGATCGCTGAGGCGATTGGAGTAGAGCTGGACAAGCTTGCAGACTAAGGGTGTTCATTTTTTCTACACTGCCATACCGATCATATACGTATCAATAAATCACTTACTGGCGGCCTGATCATTTAGGCTGATCACTGTAGATCTTGAGATATCTATACTCCCTTTATAGAGAATATGTGGCACAAATTGGTAGTTAAACACTGGTTCGCCAGTACCGACCATACTTTCGTAATACTTTGCAGTTGCATCAGGAATTTCCTGCAATTCATCCAGCGGGATATCTTTAAACCACTTCACTGTCACATTCTCATCCCCAGGAGCTGTTTTGAAGTAGACGGCCGCATTGCCTGGATCGAGGCTATGTGGATCAATTTGAAAATAATGGTAATCAGGAATTTCTTTTATCAATCCTAGTTGATACTGCAGATCAAACAGCTTGCGTGGGTTCAGCGGCAATAGCTGGACGACATCATTCCACGAACAATCCAGCAAGGGAACACGCCGCTTTAAAATTTCTTCCCTACCCTTATATTTCTCGAGATATTTTTGATGCAATGCGGGATTATCGATAAACATCTGATTCAGCGTTATCAACTCACTTCCCTGCATGTCTTCTGAGACTCCGTGGTATAAAAATATCATACACCTAAGTATACGGCGCCCTGTTGTAATGCGCTAACCAATCAATGAAGTACCTTATCTATCGTCGTATTGATACTTACAGAGTCATCAGAATATTGAACGCTTATCACACCTCCAGAGGGCTGTTCAATACATTCGAATCCTGTAATTAGCGCTGCCGCCATAGAGCCGGATCCGCATGATGATTCATAGAAACACGTATTCACAGCCCGCACCCACACAACTGGATCGATCCTAATAACGTCATTGACTCTTTGATACCAGATTACACCGACCGCATCACGCTCATCGAGGCAAAACTGCTTCGCTAATGCCCTTAACACCTCATCATACCCAGCCTCCGCGTCAGGAATCCGCCCCTCTATTAATATGTGAACAATACCGCCAAAATCAACCACATCAACACGGCAGTCCTTGAAGAGTCCTTGGAGAGTGGTATATGAAAAATCCCTCAGCCTCACTGTTACGTCATACGATCCCGTCGACATTAATTTCACGTCGGCATTCACTTCATTAGCTAACCCGGATACAGAAAAAACCACTGTTGATTGCCGGGTAATTTCCGATAAAGTCACCGCTGCGACGCAAGTAGCATTCCCACAAAATTCGCCGCCCGCCATTTCAAATCGTGATTCTGCCGGAAATAAAAAACCTACCTGTTCGGCGCCATATTTTTCATACCGGCTAAGTAGCCCGTTTCCGGAACTTTGACGATCGGCACGCGAAAACTGCCGGTCGTTTACTTGCACTACCGTGCCATTTCCGCCAGCTGAAGTAAAAAGTGACACCCGATCACTTTGATCAACGGGACCATATAGTGCAGATTTTTTGTCGTAAAATGCCGCCCATTCGCGATCGCCATAAGAAATGTGCCACCATTCCCCAAAGAAAGGTGCGAAACCTTCGCTCGTCATTGCCTCAAGCAAAATCATTCTATCTCTCTTTTGTGCCGGCGTGACTTTATTACTAAACGTTTGAATACGCTCGGTATCAGAATAGTCCGCTATCCCGGTTCCCATATCGCAGTCAACTCCGTCATCGTCCACCATCGTTAGATCGACCGCCCCGCCTACCGGGTGTCCGGCAATCTCCGGCATTGCGACAAAATTATGCGTCAACCTATCTAGGGCAACATCGCTCATATTCCTATTCGCATCAGCCAATACGGCACGTTGCTTGTTAAAATAGTCAGCTTGCACCTCCGGACTACGATATCCGTACACAATTTTCAGTGTGTAATTATACTCTTCTTTAATGCGCTTGTTTACCTTAGCTAGTTTATTTGCCAGTGTACGCCTTACGAGTATATTCGTGCCCGTGACTGGAATCATGTCAAACTTTTCATATCCAGCCATAATACCTGGATCGCCTGTGCGAACGTCAACTAGCTCTTCCTTAGATGTGCCGATTTTAATTGGTGCAATATCTTCATACTGTAGTATTGTCTTATTCAAGTCGGTTACCTTTCGTAAATTATTGATATACAAAAATGCCAGCTTCGCGCTGGCATTTATATACTGTAAATAGCAATAATACTCAGTCACGAGCTGGCGACAAATGGGCATGATGAGACTCTACAAGTTCAAGTGCGGCAGCATAGCCATTAGTGTCGCCTTTTAACCATTCGCTAATACGAGCGACTGTTCGGCTACTCAATTTTGTCTCTTGGGTAATCTCTACGTAGGTCTTACCACTTGTCAGCATACGTGCCGCCTGCAAACGGGCGGCAATTTCAGTTATTTCTTTTTCAGTCATTACGTCCCTAAGGAAACTTTGCATAGTCCGAACGTCACGAATATTAACCATCACTTGCGCGAGGCGAGCGTTCCTATCTTCTTTCCATATATCCATGACTAAATTATTCATGATATGTACTTTATCAAAGTAAAGTGGATTAATCAATAGCTATACGCAGCGAGCGGTCAATTTTATGCTAATTTCGCCTACATTATTTTCGTAATATCCAAACTGCCTATGCTAATCTGATAAGTAGAATGTATAAAAAACTCAAACGTAATCAAACAAAAAGTACACAAGTTGATTTAGAAAAAATACTCACGTTAGGCGGCGTGATGCTTGTCTTAGTAGGATGTATAGCAAATCTGCATAGCGCATACTATAGCTCGCACTTCATTCACGGCCCGATCGACCTCATGTACTACTTCCGCTATCTCATTCTCCTGGGTGGCGGTTTCGCAATAGGGTATACACTAACCGGCAAATCACGCAACGATAAACTATTCGGTGGCGTCGTCTACGCAGTCCTTGCTAGCACTCTGTACTGGACATTAGACTTAATGAATTTTGGTCTACAAAACCTAATCACGCCTCAATCATATCTATGGCAAACAGTCGTCCCCATGAGCGTACCCCTATTTGCTCTCGCCGTCAGCCTGCTGATCGCGTACTTTTTTCAACATAAACCAAACCGTTCCAGTATTAGTAGCCTCGCCAAGATAATAACAATTATCTCATTCATCACTTACCAGCTTTATATGCTCGCCAGTGAAGCTTATTATTTTATTGCCGGGACCGCAACATACGACCCCGGTACGCCAACATGGCTTATCATTGGTAATTTTCTCATTACTCCACTTATCATAGTGCTCGTATCTTACACACTACTTGATCGCATAAAGTTGCGGTTTGATAGACTCTTCTACGCTGTACTTATTGGCGCTTTTTACAGCACACTTACCGCCGTTCTATGGGAATTTCGAACCGACGCATCGTCCGAGTCGACAAGTCTCTTTAGTAGCATAGTTGCAGTATTAACTGTACTATTTGCGGGGATCATCTTGTGGCAAGCACATAGAGCAACTCGGTAACCATGCCCCCTAAGCAAAACCTTGCCCCTTATTGGGCGAGGTTTTGCTTATATCGACTAATAAGATTAATCCCTCAAAACTTACGTTATTGTCGAGAAGGTTTCGTATATTTAATAGAAACTTTTCTTTATCGATGATAAATGCATATGTATGTTTACAGGTAATTAAGCCCTAAAGGCCATCTAACGTTTCGATGTCGTCATTCTCGATATCGAATTTTTATATAGCACGTCCCTATTCCTTGATGCGGCAATCGATATCGCCCCTTCAGACAAATCCACTCCCACTCCGCTATATTCTTTGTCTGCTAGTATACGACTAAGGTGACCTGTCGCAGCCTATATCCAGAAAAGAGCGTGGAGCCCCCGCATCCGCATGTTTCAAAAACAAGTCAACGACAACCTCAGACAGAAGGCCGAAATCTTTCCCGGATTTATATATAGCATTCCCTCAGCGTACCGCATAAAGTAAGGCATCCCACACTGACGGCTTCAGTATAGAGCTAGAGAGGATGCGAGCTTTAAATTCGCCAGCTGTATGGCTCTAATTCAACGTCGTACATTGTATCAAATGCGGGAAAAGACCACCCTTTTTCGCAAGGTAGCCTACTTCTTTTTGCCGATATCACCCAAGTGAGTATGTTGGAAGCCCGAAGGAAGTTTGAGACCATAGCCAAGCGCTCGATCAATTCCTATGTAAGCGAACCAAATACAGATGAAACCCAGCACCACAGGATTTGCCGTAAATACGTACGGGATAATCAATAAGATCGGAATAGCGAGACTGTGTCCTATATTACATAAAACTACACCCAGCTTTTTATTTGCTATATATCCGATCATTGAAAGGTCGAGGGCAAACCATACAATGATAAAAACCCGCCAGCTAAAGGAATTGTGAAAATAGAGGAAGGTACTGGCGGCAAATAACGCGCCGCCTTCTAGTCGCTGGATGAGTGTTGGCATATTCATTCCTTATATAGCAACATCCTAACCTAGGACGAAATGTTATAATTAACGTATACATAGCATAGATACTAGGAACGAGTACATGAAGATCATAAAGAAAATTTTCAAGGCAGCAACAAACATTATTATGTTTCCTATGCGAAGTCCTAAGGACAGATAGACAACTACACTCTAATTTCACGTATAATACCATACCAACTCTGATAGTTATTTCTACACATCTGCTATTATTACCTCATGTCTATATTAGTAGTGCGTCATGGATTATCTGAGGCAAATAATCGTAAAAATATTGGAACTCCGGCGTTCGGCAGTCGAAACGCTGAACTAATGCGAGAAGGTCGCGAACAAGCGCGGAAAATTCCCGAAGCCCTCCTTTCACGCTTCGCTATTACTGCAAGCGGCGTGACAGTAGCGACGTCAACCCTACTTCGAACTCAGCAAACAGCCCAGGAGGCCGGTTTTGTTACCTGCCGACAGTATGAAGAGCTGGACGAAATAGAGCCGGAAACTCTTGGTATCAATAGACTGCAGCTACGCGCCATGCTTGACCAGGACGAACTTCCGAAAGGAGTCTTGGATCAAGCAGCTACAACACTCGAGTCGCCTCCACGAGAAGCAATCTGGTTCAGTCATGGATTACGTATTGCGGGCATTTGTGCGCTACTAGGCGAACACCAAGATGAACGACTCATACCTAAATTTTGCGAGATTCGAGAGCTCACACTCTAGCTTCAAACAAGACGCAGTGGCAAAATCCTTACGCGTATAATAAGTAGTAGAACATCTATATTTTAGTAAAAATAGTTGAATAGTAGGAAGCCAATGTCATTTCAAGCATATCTGGACAATATAGAAACCAAAACAGGTAAGACGCCCAGTGAGTTTATCGCTCTAGCAAGACAAAAGGGTTTCGGAGCCGACACTAAGGCTGGTGAAATTGTTTCGTGGCCAAAAGAAGATTTCGACCTAGGACATGGGCACGCGATGGCGCTCGTGCACGTTATGAAAAACGGCGCAAAGATTAGCGACAAGCATGTCCACAGCGGAGGTACGCACAGTGACGACTCCGACACCTTACGTCTTGATGGTAATAAATAAAATACGTCTATTACTTGGCGGCAAATGTTCTGACAGCATCGTCATACGAACGCTTGATTAACTGCTTTAAGACATTTGCGTCAACATCGCTCAGTTTATTTATATACAAGCACCCTTTGCTTATTTTGTGCTTGCCTAGTTGATCTAGTAAATCACTATAGTCGTTAAAACCGGGCATAATATACAAGGTTAGATTTTGTTTTCTTGGAGAGAACGCCGCAAGCGGCCAGTCACCTTCTTGCCTACTACGCTCTGACTGGTAGTGGTATTGCCCAAAACCAATCATGCTTGCGCCCCACATTTTTGGCTGTTCGCTCGTTGCCTCTTTGTACATTTCCAGTATCTTAAAGGCGTCGGCTTTTTTCACGTCGCCGTCAACGGAGTTAATAAAATCTTCCACGCTTGCGTCGTTAACAACAGTTTTGATCGTACTCATGTACTTTATTGTATCAGCAGTGACAGCCACCCGACCAGACATGCTACAATAACCTGAATATGACTACATCCAAAGCACACCCGCCATTATCACTCAAACTAAAGTTTATACTTGGATATTTATATATAATAGCGCTCACTACCGCCCTAGCTGCCGTACTCTTCTCATTCGGTCCGGCTGACCTCTTGAACGAAGCAGGACTCTCTGACGTCACGTTGCGCATCATGACAGTGACTATATGCGCCATCTCTACTGCGCTCTACGCCTGGGTGATATATTTAATTCATAAGCGCAGCGATCAAACCCCCACTGCTTTCGTCATTGCCAGCCTAGTATCATATGGACTCGGTGAGTTGATCGGACGAACCGATACTTCTATATCAATAGTTATCATTTCAATCACGCTACTTGCCGTCGAGCTAACGATTGCTCTGTTTTTACTGCAAAGCAAAGAAGCAAAGTTACTCTTGAAAAATAAGTAACCTATAAATCTATAGTAATCCGCGGCGACGCTGACGACGACGGACACCGGCGATTGATACTGGCGTTAATGGTCTTCCAATTGGCATAATATTGCTCTCCTTTTATACTTCTTCTAATTCTTTCTCGGCGGCAGCAACTTTGTCGGGATGAATGCGCCCCTCGTCAATAATTTCAGCGTCATGATCAAGCAAGGCACGCTTCAAATCCTTCGCCCACAGCTGTTCAATCACTAAAATACCAGCGGAAGTGTCATTCTTCATTGATGCGCCGACCGTCTTGACATCCTCCTCTGTCAGCAGTGGCGTTTCGTCGACATGTCCGATCGCCCGCGCAACCTCGCGCAGTTCCTCGTCTTGGTCTTCTAGCTCTGCCATCGCCACCGCTCCCTTTTCATCTTTGATCACGAAGATCAAATCAACCACGCGAATCACCCCGCTCTCTGTCGCTTTCGAGAGCGCCGAGAGAATACTTCCATCAAAATTATTCCCCCTAAACCCCACGACAATGTAATCAATCGGTCCTAGCATGTCCTCCTCCTTTCACTCCCTACTCACCTCTTATAGTAGTCCTGAAGCTATGACCCTACCGTGACTTAGCTTACACACCACGTAACTCGCCCATAAAAAAGATCGCAGACGATTCATCTGCGATCTTTTACGTAAGAGTGGTGATTACGCGAGCTTCTTTTGAAGTTTAATCTTGATTGATTTCAACTTTTTCTTCAGAAGGCGCTTGCGAGTGGCACCGTGCCAGTTCTTGTGTTTAGCCATAGTTATTAGTCCAATTGTTTTATATCTATATGATCATACCACATTTAAAGGGTTAGGTCACTATGTATCATGACAACTCTCTCCATCAACGCGCCTCATAGAAGCGCACCCGAGAATGACTATGGTTTGTTATACTGACATACGTACCCTTATGGCTAATATACATATCATCGACACTCTAGGTGTCTTCACCGAGCCAAGCGACAACGAAACCATTAACTGGTCAAAAGTTGACTTCACTAACCTCGAAACTGATAGTCGCCTCGACCCCGCTGTCGCTGCTCGTATCACCAAGCGATTCACGAGTTACCTGCAAACAGTTAAGCCGCTTGGCTATGACAGCCTCAGTTTTGATGATCTCGCCCATCTGGTGAGTTTTACGTGGTATAGCCCAGCGCTTAAACGTCTCATTGATGACTATGTTGATCTGTACAAGGCACTCTTTGCCATTGCGCGCGATCACGACATGAAAGTCTTCGTAAATACCGATTATTTGTTTTATAACGATGACATTCACGCATACATGAAGCGAACACATCGCACAAATAGCGAGTTTTTTAGCGAGGTGCTTCAAAAGGCGTTTGAGGTCTTTCCTGAAATTGATGGGGTAATTCTGCGCATCGGAGAAAATGACGGCAAAGACGTTAAAAGTACTTTTCTTAGCAAGCTCGCCCTCCACACCCCACAAAAAACTAACGCTTTGCTTCGCAAAATCCTCCCCCTTTTTGAGCAAGCCGGCAAGACACTGATTTTTCGCACCTGGACCGTGGGCGTCTATCAAATCGGTGATTTGATCTGGAACCAACGAACATTCGATACGGTATTTAGCACGATCAAAAGCGACGCGCTGATCATCAGTATGAAGTTTGGCGACACGGACTTTATGCGCCACCTTTCGCTCAACCCACTCTTTCAAACGAATACGCACAAAAAAATTATCGAACTTCAAACCCGTCGTGAATGGGAAGGCATGGGTACCTATCCGTCATTTGTTGGATGGGATTATTGGCAATACCTTCAAGAACTTCGCCATAACCCGACAATTGCCGGCATTCACGTCTGGTGTCAGACGGGTGGCTGGGCTAAATCAGCTTGGACAAACCTCACCTACCTAGAAAATAGTTCTTTCTGGAACGAACTAAATACCTATGTGACAATTACCATGTGGCGCGACCAGTGCTCACCTGAAACGGCCATCAACCTGTTTTGTCGCGACCACCAAATCCATGACACGGCAAAATTCATTGAGCTCTTACGATTGTCTGAAATTGCCATCAAGCAAGGCCTCTACATCCGTGAGCTTGCCGAGCAGCGACATTACTTCAGACGTTCACGCGTCCCAACCCTCCTATGGC
This sequence comes from Candidatus Saccharimonadota bacterium, assembly GCA_032153715.1. Taxonomy (GTDB): domain Bacteria; phylum Patescibacteriota; class Saccharimonadia; order Saccharimonadales; family Saccharimonadaceae; genus SEAL01. Next base: position 359,479 of record JALDYR010000001.1, read on the forward strand.
ATACCTGGGACCGTATCCTCCTGCAGCCAATCGCTATTTTCCTCATCCGCACTTTTGTCCGCCACCCCAAGCAAGCAATTGCCGAGGCTGATGCCGCCGTCGACGCAGTTCAGCGTATGCGCACACTTGCGGGCGAACTTCAGCTTCCTGCGAGCGCCCTCACCTCGCTAGAATTCCAGCTCGCGAGCTTTACCCTCTTTGCTCAATTACGATGCTATATCCTCGGCAGTAACGATCAACTACCGCTCAAAGAGCTACAGGCGCACGCTGCAACATATATGCAACACTATCCGCAGCATTACACCATCCCGACTTTAACGCCGCTCAAGTCCACCTCGCGCTTTATTCACTACTCGAAATATCCGCTTGGATTGCTGCTACGCAATACGTCAATTTATCGCAAACGAGATCGCTTGCTGCTCGCCACCTCCCCGATCCAACGACAACTCGTTCGCTATTACCTACGCACCACCAAATCATACTTAAATGATCAATCGATGGGGATTGACGTCCTCTTTAAATAATCTGTACGAGAATTTGCTACACTATGACTATGACGATCGACACCCTTCTTGCCTCGGCGGCTGTCCTGATTTTATTCGGACTCTGCATTTTCCAGCTATTCCTGATTGCCGGCAAACCACTGGGGCATTTTGCATGGGGCGGACAACATCAGATCTTGCCGCGTAGCCTTCGCATCGGCAGTGCTATTTCCATACTGATTTATATTGCCTGCAGTCTGATTATTCTAGCGCACGCCACTATGATCACGCCTCTGTTCAGCCCCTCCGTTCAGACGGGCATTATGTGGGCATTAACCGGGTATTTCACACTCGGTATTGGCCTAAATCTTATTTCGCGGAGTAAGCCCGAGCGTTATACGATGACCCCTATCGTGCTTATCCTGACCGGTATCTGCTTCTTGCTCGTTAAATAATCGCTAGCAAAAATACTCAATCGATCTATCATAAGGATGTAATAACCGGAGGGCTAGGTCATGAGTACTATTGATGACGCCTTTACAGCAATTGATCGCGCGGATTTTGTATTACTAACAGCAAAAGATGCCGCCTATGACGATCGACCGCTGCCCATAGGTCACGGGCAGACTATTAGCCAGCCAAGCACGGTACGAAAAATGCTCGAATGGCTCGACGTCCAGCCTGGTCAACATGTCCTCGACATCGGCTCGGGATCAGGCTGGACAACTGCACTACTGTCTCATTTAGTCGGGCCAAAAGGACAGGTTGATGCCGTCGATGTCATTCCAGAGCTGGTTGAAATGGGACGGACAAATTGCAAGAAGCTTGATCTACAAAATGTACGTTTTTCGCTAACATCAAACGTCCTCGGTTTGCCACAATTTGCGCCGTATGATCGTATCCTTGTAAGCGCGGCCGGCGAATCTATTGACGAACAGCTGTACACTCAAGTGACGCCAGGGGGTAAAATCGTCATACCAATCCACAACTCAATTCTCGAAATCACCCACACCGATACTCGCCCACGCATCACCGAACACTACGGCTACATATTCGTCCCGCTCCTCTAGCTCGTACTGAATGGCGGGAGTATGATAGCACTATGGAAGAGCACATCGAATATCACATGGATGGTACTATCCGGGTCAAAGGCCACAAGCTCGGCGACAAGGCGGAGGGTTACTGGGAATGGTTTCGCACGGACGGCACCAAGCTTCGCTCGGGGCACTTTGTCAAAGGAAACCCGACTGGCGAATGGGTGACCTATGACCAAAAAGGCGAGGTACATACAGTCACTGTTCTCAAAGAAAAATAGCGCCATGCATTGCTGACGCTAATTAATTACTACTTGCCGATGGTGATCTTTTTTGGCTCCGGCAGCTCCCTAAATGGTACTGTCACCTTAAGGACCCCCTGGTTCATTACGGCTTCAATATGATCTTCGTCAGCCGCTTCAGGGAGGCGAATACGGCGATAAAAGCTACTGCTGCTCTCGCGGACAATATATTTCTTGCTTTTATCTTTTTCTTCTTCGTGACGCTCCGCCCGAATGACAAGCGAACCTTTGTCGATTTGAATGTCGATATCCTTTTGATCAAAGTTCGGCAAGTGCGCCTCCACCGTCAGCTGCTTGTCATCGCTCGTATAAACATCGGTCGTTGGCATTTGCAGACTTTTCGTTGACATAAACCAGTCGTCCGATAATAGCTGTCGTTGCAATGCCTGAATTTCCGCAAATGGGTCAAATCTAGTTAAGCTACTCATAATAACCTCCTTTTCATTTGATTGTTGATTCGCGAAAAGGCTTACCTTTTCTATATCCATAATACAAGCATTAGCACTCTAGCGTCAAGAGTGCTAATTTCTATATCGCACGAGTAAAATTTATTACAGTCAGTCACACGTAATAATGCTACTCTATGAGTACAAGCTTAGAGGAGAGGAGTAGTATGAATAAATTACCCGTTCGCTTGCACACGATCATCGGTCTTATTATCGGCGTCGCCCTCCTGATCGCTCCTTGGCTATTTGCGTTCAGTACCCTCAGCGGCGCCGCGGTATCGACGGCAATATTAATTGGCATCTTACTTATCGCCAACGAACTCACCTCACCAAGCACACTCAGCCCGCTTAAGCTCACCTCTTTACGCGCTCACCTGATGATTGATATTGTTCTCGGTATCCTCCTGACTGCATCGCCGTGGCTCTTTGACTTTGCAGATCAACCCCTCAACGCTTGGCTGCCGCACGTTGTCGTCGGCCTCGTTATTGTGGCGGTTGCGCTACTGAGTAACAATACTGACGAAGAACACCGGGCGCTTTAAGGCAGTTGTCATGGAACCACTGATCATCTACCATGAAGCATCCCCTGATTCACTCGATCAAATTTCTAGCTCAGGCTTACGTTGCACGCCCCGCGATACGAGCGATGATGAGCCGGCCATCACGAGAACCAATCGCCTCCTTGATGACCTGCGTCCAGCAGCAGCAATCGAAGCGGACATTAGCCGCAATAATAATTTATACGCCTACGTCGGCATTGACGATAAAATTGTCGACATCACCGACGGCAACCATGTCGAGCTGACACACTTCGTCAAACATAATGCAAATGCCGTCCTTCGTCTTCAGGTCGATCCCCATCGCTGCTTTGTGTCTGACCTTGACCAATATGATGCGATTCACGCTGCGCTTACGAGCACCGCAATTGCCAAGCTTGAAATAATGGCGCAGCGCTACTGGGAGGGAATTATCCCACTCCACATATTTAAGATTGGCGATATTCGTCGTCCCGAAGTAATGATCACCTATGATTTGCAACCATCCGAAATTCGCTTACTTGAATCCTAACTAAGCACTGACTTCTCTTGCCGTAGGAGCGTTAACGACTGCGACGCTTCTTCTTTTCAACCCGTTTTTGCATACGCTTAATATTCTTTTCCAAGCTCACATCACTCTCTTCTTCTGCTTCGACCAAGTCACTATCGGTAATATTTTGCTTTTTCATGAGAGCGTCGAGCTTGATATTGATCGCCAGATTATCACGGTTTTGCGTGTTTTGAATAATAAATACCATCAAAAAAGTAATGATCGTCGTGCTCGTATTAATAACAAGCTGCCAGGTGTCCGAAAAGCCCAATAATGGCCCGCTCGCTCCCCATAACAGCAGCAGCGCAAGCGCCCCTACAAACACCGCCGGTCGCCCCAGTAACGCTGATACTTTTGACGTAAAGTTTGTAAAAAGAGTATTAAGCTTCTTGTTCATGCCACCTCCTTGGTTGTACTCTCAGTATAATCCGTTTAGTTCATCATCAATATAGCGAACTGAAGACAGGTCGCAAAGCTAACCCATAACAAGTACGGAACTTGCATGACACTCACCCATCGAGCGCGCCTAAACATAACGCTCATAATCCATACAATCGAGCCAAGCACAATTAAAATATCAACCGCCGCCAGAAGCGGTAGCTGCAAGTTAAAAAAGAGCGGCGTATAGAGAGCGTTGGCGATTAAATTAACAATAAATGGCACGAGCAATACGCGCGGCCATCGCTTCTTGGCAATCACTTGATAAAATACATAGCTAAAACTAATCGCAATCAGCACATACAATATCGGCCAGACAATCCCAAAAAGATTACTTGGCGGTGCCCATGATGGCAACGCGAGGGACGTGTAATATGATTCGTAATTCATCATCCCTCCTTCGGAGCAACCGACGCCGGTGGAAGCGGTTGTGCAATCTGAGCTGCTTGCTCAGCGGTACCAAGGATTTGCTGCACTTGTGCTAACGTCACATCAATCACACTCCCTGGCGCAACCGTACCTGAGAGCATTTGCTTGGCAACCAAGTTCTCGACCGCGCGCTGAACGATGCGGCGCATCGGACGAGCGCCTAGTCGTGGATCATAGCCTTTGTCAACGAGAAATAGCTTTGCGTCCTCAGTCACGCTAACGGTAATTTTTTGCAAAGCCATTTGCTTGTTGATACCTGCAAGCATCAAATCAATCACTTGCACGAGCTCTGTCTTGTTAAGTGGTCGGAAAACGACAATTTCATCAAAGCGGTTCAAAAATTCAGGGCGGAACTGATTAGTGTTAATCAGTTCATCAGTAAACTGTTGTTCAAAATCTTCAAGCTTGTAGCCGCGCTCAATATATTCACGGATGCGGTCAGCGCCAGCATTTGAAGTGGCAATCACAATCGCGTCACGAAAACTCACTTCACGATTTTTAATATCGCGCAAAATTCCCTCATCAAGTAGCTGCAGTAATGTCGTTAGCACTTGCGGATGAGCCTTTTCGATCTCGTCTAGAAGCACGACGCTAAATGGTTGTTTCATTGCCTGCGCCGTCAGGCTGGTTGGATCATCAGCCCCGTCGGCAATTAAGCGTGACACATCCTCGGGACGAACGTACTCGTTCAAGTCAAGACGAATCATGCGCCCCTCGCCGCCAAAGTATACGTCGGCAAGCGCCTTTGCTAGTTCTGTCTTACCAACACCGGTTGGTCCAAGAAACAAGAACGTGCCAATCGGACGATTTTGATTACGCACCCCGGCCCGTGCACGACGGAGGGCGTCGCTCACCACCTGAACGGCGCGAGTTTGGTTAATCATCCGCTTATGGATTAAATCTTCAAGATGTAGCAGCTTCTCGCGCTCGGCGTCGTCGTTAGCGACACCAACCTTAATATCCATCGTCTGCTCAATTGCCGCATGAACCGAGTTACCCGTAACAATGCCATTTTCACTGTAGCCTGCCGCACTCTCAAGCAGTTTAAGCGCCCGTCCTGGCATTGCTAGATCATGAACGTAGCGCTCACTGAGACGATATGCTTCAGCCAGCGACTGATACATGTAACTAACATGACGCTGGAACTCGGTAATAATCAACTGATCCTGCATAACCGCGATTGTCTCTTCGCGACTCGCTGGGGCGATACTAATGCGATTAAGGGCGTTAATAAGCGATGGATTACGCTGGCCAATCTGCAAATACCGCTGCTCGTCCATCGTCAGGATAACCCGTAGGTTACCAGCCTCAAGAATAGGCAGCAGGATATTTGTCAGATCAACCGACCCGACTCCTTCTTCAAAGAACAATTGGGCGTTATCGAGACAGATAATAATATTCTTGGCATGATACGCCTCGCCGAGCACTTCCATAATCAGCCCTTCCAGTTCGCCCCGCCCTGGTGCAGCTGCAATCAATGCCGATGAGTCTAGCAGAAAGACCTGTCGAAACTTGAGACTCGATGGCAGCTTGGCATTTGCGTCGAGCAAGCGCTCGGCAAACGCATGAACGATCGTCGTCTTGCCGACACCAGCTGGACCGACCAACGCGGCATTTTGTCGACCACCCGCTCCAAATGTATCGATTAATTGATCAAGCGCCTTCGCGTGCGCTTCAAGCTCAACGTTCATACGTCCGCCGGCCGCGTCGCTCAAGTTAACCCCAAAGCGCTTTAATAGGGGAATGTAGCCAAACGAGAAGTCGCGCGCAATGCCGCCGGTTCGTTTTGGCGCCTTGCTCTTTGCGATGAGCTCGCGAATATGATCGTACCAGCGCACGCCGCTATACAAATCTTCGATATCAAGCTGCATGTGCGCAAGGAGGGTTTCATACTGCGGAAAGCTTTTTAAAATCGCCACCGTCAGCACGCCCCCTGAAATATGCTCGCTGGCTGTTTGTGCGCGAATGTCGAGCGCGTTTTGCCAAATTGCCTGCGTCTCGGCGGCATTATCAGAAGTAATATTCAATAGAAAGTTTGCCGTAATGCCAAAGCGAAGCCCAAAAAATTGTCCACCCTGCACCCTACCGACAGCTGCCGCAAGGTCTTTTGGCGTGGGATGTTCGCCAAGCTGCCCTAAAATATCACCAGAGAGCACTTGGTCAATCGTCACCTGATTCGTCGGTGATGGAAGGTGATGCAAATGACCACTCCACCATTCGTGAACCATAAGTGGAAGTGCTGCAAAACCGACAATCAGCCAACCAATTGACAGCCCACCGACAACCAATGCCACTCCGCCAAGCGCAAACACGAGCGTCGTCACGAGGAGGATGATCCGCAAAGGTTTCGTCAGTCGCGCGCCAAACCGAGCCTTCACGGCGCGTTCGCTCGCATAATTAAACGTAGCCGATTGATCCATCAAATAACCCATCCTAAGACCGCAAGGACTAGTCCGATAGCTGGCAACGCTGGCACGAATGCCCACGCGGCAAGAATAAACACGCCGAACAACGCTTGCAACGCAATTGTAATCAGACCAATCACCAAAATAACTAATCGAACCATCGCACCAATTACTCGCGAGATAAGCTTGTCTGCGAGTGCATGTAGCTGCACGCCAAGCGGACCATCAACCTGACCAGCCGAGATCTGACGAAAGGGTGAAAATAATGTTTTAAGCAGTAAGCCAATGGAGAAGTAATCCATTACACCCTCAAGACGGCCATTGACCAGTAATGCACGACGACGCCAGCCGGCACCGTACCACCACTTAAAAAGACTGAGAAAAAGCATAATCACATTATAGCACTAAGGAACGTGCGGTATAATAGTCATATATGTCAAAACCTTACGTAACCCTGCTCGGCAAAGCCGTCAGATATGCCGCACGCCTTCGCGGCGGTGGCTCTGCCCTTCCTGGCTTGTTTGTTGAAAAAATTGATCCGCACTTCGTCCGCGATACCTTGTCGCAGCTAGAGCATGGCGTCGTCCTCGTTAGCGGTACTAATGGCAAAACGACGACGACAAAAATGGTCGTCGCCCTCCTTGAAAGCCAGGGTCTCAAGGTGTTTACCAACCGAACCGGTAGCAATTTTTCACGCGGCGTTGCCGCTGCACTACTTGGCGAGGTTGATGGCAGAGGTAAACTTGACGCTGACATCGCCGTGCTTGAGCTTGACGAAGCACACGCCGTTCATTTCGTAGCCCACGTGCCACCACGCTACAGTCTCCTTTTGAACGTCATGCGCGACCAACTGGATCGATTTGGTGAAATCGATAAAACAGCGACCATGCTGCAAAAAATTGCTGAAGCAACCACCGACACTGTCGTGCTGAACCGCGAAGACCCTCGCGTCTGCGCAATCGCCAAAGCTATCACTAATAAACAGATCGTCTATTTCGGTCTCGACAGCTCGCTACGCGACACTTTCCCTAGCGATGACACGCTTCACGGCGGCGCAGTGACAGCTGACAAGCTGCCAAATGCCGCTGTCAGTTTGGCGGCGTTTAATGGCAATGATGCGACATTTACGATAGGTAACGAAAACGTCACGACGCCGTTAAAACTTGAAGGGATTTACAATATTTATAACGCCGCTGCCGCACTTGCATTAACACGCGCAATCACCGGTGAAGCGACTGATAAAACCAAGCTTATTGCCGCACTTGCCGACATTACCCCGGCATTTGGACGCGGAGAAAAATTAACAATTGGCGGCAAGCCCCTCGAACTTGTCCTTGTCAAAAACCCAAGCGGCTTCCGATTAGGGCTGCAATCCTTTGACCCAACTGGCTATGCCACAATGATCGCCATTAATGACAACTACGCCGACGGTCGTGATATGAGCTGGCTGTGGGATGTTGAGTTTGCCAGCCTTCGTCCAGCTGGCGTCGCCGAGATCACTGGCGCTCGCGCCTACGACATGGCGCTACGTATGCAATACGACGAGGTTGACGTGTCCCACATCGACACCGATCCTGCTCGCGCCTTGCAACACTTCATTAATAACAATAGCGACTTGCCAAAGCGCATTTACTGCACATATACCGCAATGCTTGCCCTGCGGCGAGAGCTGGCTAAAATTACTGACGTGGAGGTTATCTCATGACACAGCGCACTCTGAAAATTCTACAGCTCTATCCTCATGACATGAATATTTATGGCGACAGCGGCAACACGCTTGTTCTCGCTCAGCGCGCAAAATGGCATGGCTACACTGTCGAGCTGCTCAGCTACAACCCTGGCGACGCCTTTCCAAACGATGTCGACATTATTATCGGCGGCGGCGGGCAAGATAGTGGTCAAGATAAAATTCAAGCCGACCTCCTATTAATCAGCGACGAGCTTCACGCACTCGCCGATAGCGGCACACCCATGCTGATGATCTGCGGCCTCTACCAATTATTCGGCAAGTTCTTCAAGACGCAGGATGGTCATATCATTCAAGGCATTGAGATTCTCGATATCGAAACTCACGCCGGACCCGAGCGCTTGATTGGCAATATTATCACTCACAGCGGGCAGTTTGGCGATATTATTGGCTACGAAAACCACAGTGGGCAAACTTTCCTTGGTGCAAGCGTCCAAGCTCTCGGCCGCGTGCAAAAAGGCGCAGGCAATAACGGCCAAGACGATACAGAGGGCGCTCGCTACAAGAATGTGATTGGCAGCTATCTGCATGGCTCACTACTTCCCAAGAATCCAGCTATCGCGGACTTTCTCATTGAAACGGCAGCAACGAAAAAGTTTGGTGATTTTACGCCAACGGTGATTGATGACCGCTTTGCCAAATTAGCCCGTGAACACGCCGTAAAACGGCCGCGCTAGCAAAAACACCTCTACTGAGGTGTTTTTGCTAAAATAGTGCCGTGCGCAGCTATAGTTTAAATGTAATTATCTTATTATTAAACAAGCTCATATTTTCGAAAAGAAGCTTCAATCCTGCATCATTCGCAGGCACTTGGTAAGCCAATTTTCCAGCCACCTTACCCTTTGGTGCCAAAGAGCCAGAGTTTAACTTACCCTCGGTAAGTGCCATAACACTCTCGCTCTGCTGCACCCCGTTACTATCTTGGAGTTTAAAATCATAAGTATTGTAGCTCATTGTGCTATCGCTATTATTTTCAATTTGAACACTTACAACGACAAATTCTTTACCTGATTCCGGCTGCGCAAATTGGTTCCCCGTCTGGTAGTTACGCTGAACATCAGTTACCATAATCGAACGTTCGTCGATCATCGCCTGCTCATTCACCGCGAATTCAGTTTTTTCTTCTTTCGTCGAAGAACTCTCCGCAGTGCTTGCAGTAACAGGCGTCGATGACGCCGTGTCTAGCGACGGCGTTTGCGGCTTATTCATTGCCGAAGAAACACCACCGAGGACAAAGAGGACGACCGTCACAATGATCGCGAGAATCTTGTTCTTCTCGTATCCCTCAACTTTATGGCCATGCTTATCTCGCACACCACCACTAAGTACGATAATGATATCGATTAACGCCCAGATGCCCAATCCACCAAGCGTAAATAGTTTTAAGAGACCCGTGCCGATCTTACCTAAATAAAAGCGATCAACGCCGAACACACCCAAAAATAGACTGAGCAGCCATACCGCAATAAAACTTTTTCTTTCTGCAACCACTTGATCTTCACTCGTTGTCATAATATACCCCGATTAGTTGATGTCAGTATATTATCAGAAATCTATGATAAACGTAACCGTTTTATATTTGCGCTTGCAACTTCTTCAACTCAGCAACGACCTGATCGCCATGGCCAACTGGCGTCACGCGACCATACACCTTACGGACAATGCCGTCTGGATCAATCAAGAACGTGCGGCGAAGAATCCCTTCGCGGCCAAATTGTTTTGCACCCCACGCGCCATACGCATCAATCGTTGCACCGTTCGTATCAGCGAGAAGCGTAAAGTTAAGGTTGTACTTTGCCTTAAATTTTTCGTGACTTGCCGCATCATCCTTACTAATACCAATCACCTCGGCACCTAAGTCCGTCAATTCGTCCCGCGCATCACGCATTGCGCACGCTTCGGTTGTACAGCCAGGCGTATCGTCTTTTGGATAAAAATACAGCACCACCCACTTGCCGGCATACTCCCCCAGCATATGCAAATCGCCATTTTCATCTGGCAAAGTAAATTGAGGAGCTGGGTAGGGTGGTTGCTTCATTGTCATATACCTATTATACCGTCCATGTAGGGCATCTCTCAGAAAACCACTGTATAATAGATGCAGATGTCAAAACCTTCGACTAATCGCCTACTGGCGCTTGATTATCTGCGGGGCTTCTTTATTGTCGTGATTATTATCGACCACCTTTGGCGCTGGCCAAACCTGCTTGCCGCCTTTACCGGGGAAGGCCGACTTTGGGTTAGTGCTGCCGAGGGCTTTGTAATCATTTCTGGTCTGCTCGTTGGTTATATTCGTGGCTACAAAAATCGTGAGCTTCCCCTCAAGGTTGTGTCTAAAAAGCTCCTTAGCCGCGCCCTGCTTCTTTACGTATGGTTTGTCATTATGACCCTGCTCTACACTGGTATCGTTTGGTATGCGCCGTTTGTTGCGGCAATGCCATGGATGGAAATCGCAAAGGGCGATTGGGCCACACTCACCTGGCAAACCATCACCTTTATTACCGCACACACCTGGGTTCACTTCCTCTACCTGTACGCTATCTTCATGGCACTGACGCCAATTGCTATCTGGCTACTACGAAAAAATGCCGCCATCGTCCTTGTAATCAGCATTCTCGCAAGCTTCATTGTTGGTAAGTATCTGAATATTGAGTGGCTCGAATGGACCCCCGTCTTCTTCCTGCCTGCAATTGCCGGCTATTATCTGCCGACGATTCAATCATGGTGGAGCGGTCTATCAGCGCGCGCCCGACAAGTCCAGCTATGGAGTCTGCATGGTTTTACACTTTTGACGATCATCGCCTCAACTATTACGACATACCTCATTCCCAATAATCAAACCGCCATTTGGATCAATGATTTCTTTAGTAAAGAATTTACGCTCGACTTCTGGCGGATCATTCTTGCTTTTATATGGTTTACAAGTTTTGTTCTTGCCTTCCATCACCTCCTGCCGTGGCTGGAGAAGCGTGTCGGCTGGCTGCTGCTTCCCTTTGGCACCCAATCACTCACGGCCTATGTTGCCCACGGTTTCATCCTCATCATACTGGGGCTTGTCCTGATTGACCGCACGAACATTTGGTACAACACTGCACTCGGCATCGTTGCTATTCTTGGGGCCTGGATGTTAATTCGCATGCCGCTCGTTCAACGAGTATTACCACGCTAGTGTCATTACCCCTTATCCGATATACTTAAAAGCACGATGCGTCACCTCTTTACTTTTAATCGAATCCTCATTGCTACTATTGGTATTTTGATACTCCTGCATATCCTGATTTTGCCTATTGCGCCACCAGGGTTTTTCGTTGACGAGGCAGCGACGGGCGCACATGTCGTAGCTATGCTGCAGCACGGCACAAATGCACACCATGTTGCCTTGCCGTTATTTTCCGAGTCACTCGGTGGCGGCTATACGACACCCGTTTATCTATACCCTCTCGTCGGCTGGGCGGCTGTATTCGGTACAAGCGAGCTTGCGCTACGCGCGTTTTCACTTGCCAGTACACTCCTGACAATCACCCTGCTCGCCTGCGTTGCCTATGTATGGCTCGGGAAGCGTGCAGCGTTGATCAGTGTGACCGTCGCACTTGCTTTGCCTTGGGCCTGGCTACAAGGAAGTATTGCCTGGGATCCTGCTCTCGTCCCGCTCTTCATTACCCTCCCCCTACTTGCACTCTCACTCCTGCTCCACACCCCAACTCGGAGCATTCGTGTCGCAATGCTCGTCATCCTGCCGCTCTCGCTTATCGCCCTCGCCTATCTCTATCCACCCGCTCGCGTCACCGCCCCGCTCCTATTTGTTGGCGCGTACGCCGTACTGTACTTACGCAAACTAATCGATGCCCGGCTGATCTTTCTGACCTGTATCGCTGCGCTATTTGCCAGCCTGCCACTGCTTGTCTTCATGTTCCAGCCCGAAGCCCTCGAACGCAGCCGTACGCTGAGTGTGTTTTATGACCATTCAATTGTCGAGAGTGTATGGCTTACCTTCACTAACTGCCTCCAATTACTAAGCCCGAGTTTTCTATTTGTAACTGGTGATCCAAACCTCCGCCACAGCACTGGTGTTCAAGGCATGCTTGGACTTGCCGCCCTGCCTGCGCTCATTGCGCTCGTTGTCGCCGGCGTCCGCTCGATGCGCTCAGGAAAAGCACGCGACCTCAGCAAGAATAAAACGGTGCAGCTACTTGTAATTGCGCTCTTCGGGGTAGCAGCGAGTCTGCTTGGATCAGCCCTTACAAACGAGAGTCAGCCCCATTCCCTTCGCGCAACCGCCGCTTGGCCATTTATTGTCATTATCATCACAATTGGCTGGAATATTATTTTTCGCCGTGCCACTCCTCGCAGCCTCCAGTGGGCAAGCGCCCTCATCTTTATCCTAGCCACAGCTCACTACACGACAGACCTCGCCTTGCACTACCCCGCTCGCAGCAGCAATGCCTTTGACACACCTCAGCGGCAGGCCATATCATCTGGCGATAGCACCCTCAGCTACCCGCCACTTGCGCTCCAGTATTATCAAGACCGCTAGTTGCGTTCGTAAATCTTTAGATGAGTCTTGTCGATACTTTTCTCCGCGACAAGATGATACCGCGCATCCGGGTTAAGCATTTCAAGCGCGATACTATCATCGTAATAGCTAAAGATGATCCGCTGCGCAGTGAGAGTTTCCGAACTACTAATGCGATCATGACTCCCGTTCACCGGTGCGTAGCCACCCGTAAAATACGTATCATCACCGTAATAAAAACGCAGATCGCAGTGCTCAAATTCATAGCGCATATCAATGTAACCAAATGGTCCCGCCGTTACATACGTCGTATCCGCGCAGCCATATTCGCGCTGGATCGACTGCGCCTGCACGGCCTGTAGACGTTGAAAATTATAATTACCCGTCAGTGCCAGTGAAACGACTCCACTTATGATCATCCCCGCGTACAATCCTGCAAATAACATGCTTTGCAAACGATCACCGTACCGCCAGGCAAGCACCGTCGTGACCCCAATCAAGGCATAGAAAAAGATACCGACATGCATCATATACCGCTCCATAAAACGCGGCGGATTTGGTGGCAGCGAAATAATCGCATAAAAAATAATAGCCGTCACAAAACAAAGCAATAAAAGCACCAAGCCGCTTCGGTACCGGGGCGACACCCTACGCCACACTCCCCACGACACCCATAAAAAAAGTCCACTAAGAAACAGAAGCCCCAGGGTAATTAAAAGATTCGTCCCCCAAGACGGGCGAAATGTCACAAACATTGTCAAGATATTCGTTAGCTCGGTAAGCGTGACGCGCGTCATATACGGCGGCAATGCCGAACTATCAAGCTGCGCCAACACTGTCGGCACCCACGGCAAAAATGCTACGGCGGCGGCCGCATACGCGACAAGATATGGCTTGTACCAAATAGATACTTTCTCGCGATAATCTCGCCACACTAGCCACGCCAAATGCGCCAACCAAAATACAGCCGACATGTATAGCGTGTACATGCCAAGCGCAACCAAGCCCGCGTATAGCGCCCACCATACAACCTGCCGCTTCTGACGAGCAAGTACCATCACCCATGTCGCCGTCACACCAATCAACATCACCAGCGCATACATACGAATTTCGTAATCATAACGCAGCACAAATGGCGCCAATATAATAAACGGCAGTGTCGCCAAAGCGACTTTGGCCGAAAACAATCGGCGCAGTAGCAATGCTATCACGCCCACCGCAAGCGAACCGCACAGCGCGCTACTTGCCCGCAAGGCAAACTCCGACCAGCCAAATACACTTCCCCACGCTTTTAGAAATAGGTAATAAAAAGGCGGGTGGGCGTCCGCCGCCGTCAGTGCGAACAACTCTGCAAGCGGCCGGCGAGCGAGCATGATTGAATAACTCTCATCAAACCACGTACTCTGAGACATACCGAGGAGCATTGCCACAATAAAGGTCAGGGCAACCGCCGCCGCAACACTTATCCAAAAAACGCGCGGTCGACTCATTACCTCTTCGATCCGCCCCCTCATGCACTCCTCTTTTTAAACACCACACGGCTATACCACATGTAATTCCAGATTGACCCCGCAATAATACCGACTACCTTTGCTCCCACTAGCAGCGTCAGCGCCTGCCAGCCGATCGTGATATTTAAAACATCATAAAGCGTCGTATAGAGCTGCGTCATCACTACCGTCTGCACCAGCCAAATTCCAGCCAAGGTGACAATCAGGAACAAGCTAATTTGCCGAACGCTCTTCCCTTCCTCGCCCTTAAAGACCGCTTTTTTATTAAGCAAAAAACTTGCCACCAAGGCAACCGTCGTCGAGACAATATTTGCGGCGAATGTTGGCATGTGAAAGAGTGTCACCAGGCTAATCAGAACCACAAAATCAACAATCGTATTCGCCACGCCCACCAGGGCAAAACGCACCTTTTCAAATCGCGTCGCACGCTCACTATGGTGCCGAGCTGTGCGGTATGCCTGCTTTAAAGCTTTTTCCATAAATCGTTACTATTAACTATATAGAAGGATTAGACAAATTACCACTGGAAATCTATTTCAAAATAGGCTATAATTTATCAAGCACATCGTATCGGGGTGTGGCGCAGTTGATAGCGCGCTCGGTTTGGGACCGAGAGGTCGAAGGTTTGAGTCCTTTCACCCCGACCAAATAAAATGACCGTCTTGTACGGTCTTTTTATTTGGTTAGAGGCTGAGATTCAAACCTATGATTTTTTGTGACACACAAAAATAGTCGAAGGTTTAGTGAAATGAGTGCAATAAAAATGTGTTTACATATTTTTATCAACGAATGAAGGAGCAAAGTGATGCCCTTTCAACTCCCGACACGATGCTATAGTTAAAGTAATGAAGAAAACAGCAAAGACGACCAGTCCAGCGAAAAATCGAAGTCAAGAAAAGTCCGTACTACAGCGGGAATTTCATATCGCACCAGACAAAAAGAACTTTTTAATAAGCACGTTAGTGTGCATGGGTATAATTATTGCGCTGAGCCTCCTAACGGGATATGCGCAGTACACTGTTGCCGCTATCGGATGCGGTAAAGCTCCCGTGATAACAAGTGACTTCATGGCGGGCATGTCTTATTCGGAAAAAGGACAGACGAGCTATCGCGTGAGGCCTACCTCTAAATTCTATTGCACGGCAGCAGAGGCTCAAGCTGATGGTTTCCGAAAAGCGTCATTTTAGTAGGCGACCAAAGACCGAGGTGACTCTATATTGCTTTGACAAAACAGTCATTTTAGACTACAGTATCTATCGTTCAGCCGTGTAGGTTGCAGCACGAAGCTCTTTCAACACTCGATGATAGGACTGACATGAGAAACCCGGCCTTTAAATACGCCCTCACTCGTTTCGACATCAATTTCGATGGGCTACAGTGGACTCATCACGTACAAACACCTCTCGGCAAATTAGCCGCCATTACTTACGTCGTCTACGACCTATCAAGCGGCGAGATGTTTGCATCAAAGGGCGCCTTTACTGGAACACCCTCTCAAAATGACGCCGGCGAGTGGCACTGCAGCACGACCACAGGGCCAGTGAACCTCGCTGACATCGGTGTCGTTCCCCGCTCCGATGGTACATGGGCCAATGTGTTTACCTGGACGGACCTAGGTGCAACGGAAGTAATGCGAGCTGCTTTGTCGGGGGACCTACCCTCTCCTATGAGTAAGGGTAACGTGACCGTCACTATCATCGAACCATAGCCCTACATCTTCCGCGTTGAGCATTAGCCCTGCGTTGACGACGTAGGGCTTTTTGCTTGTTATTGAGCGTTCAATTAAATAATCCCCCGCATCGGCAATACGATAAAAATAAGACTGATGTGGCAAACGGGGGTTATATTTGTATTGTTTCATGGACTGACATACAATAGCCATAAGCGAATTAATAAAAGCCAACATGCAACCAAACCCACTTAGGTATCCGAAAAAAGACCCCAGTCCAGATCATGTAGATATAGAGAATCTACAGCTTGTTCATACCCCGACGGATACCAACCCCGGAAGCAAGACGACGTCAAAAAAGGCTTCGTCGTCCGACACTCCAATCCCACGCCCATCACTCCCCGCCCACACCGTCCGCGTCAGACAGCCGCAGCCAGTGCGCATGAAAAAACATGTTCGCCTATGGATGATCACATTACTAGTCATACCCGTTGTCTTTGGCGGCTTGGCGGCATTTTCAGCCACGCGAAGTCATGTATCAGAACCCGACCTTGTCTCGTCAACCGTTGACCATACGACGCTCTTACGACCAAAACAGTGGTCACATTTGACCGGAAGCAGTGAAGGCTATGGCAATACTCTCGGTCCCAACGGTCAGTCGACAGCGTCAATTGTCGTCACCGAAAGCGATGCTTCGCGAAAAGGCGTCGTCACAGGCGAACCAGCCCGACAGTCGCAAATTCGAGATATCGCTTTTAATGCCATCTCTGATTCGATCGTCAATGCAGCCCTGACTGGCGAAGATCGTTGCCAGGAAATCAGCGGCATTAAAAAACAAAAGGACCAACGCGCCGACGCAACTACAGTACGACTTTATACCGTAACCGGAAATTGTAAAAACGACGATGGTGATTTTATCGTCCACATCAAGGCGTTCGTCGGCAAAGACGATCGGATAAGAACAGTTGCTTTTCGATCCACCCAGCAGGACTGGGAGCGTAACAAAGCGGTTTTTCAAAAAATGATCGATAGCGCCAAACAAAAATAGTGATCTTCAAAAAAGCCGAGCCCAGCTCGACAATCAACCTACACTCCGCGACGAACCCGCCGATAGTGCTCAACCGGATCAATCGGTTTGTCTTTTACCTGTTCCCAGTCAGGAAATAATTCGCGTTGCACGTACTCATCGCGCAAAATCGCTCTAATCTTATCGCCATCAGACACGGCATCCTTCAGATACTGGCGCAGTGGAGCGCGCGTCGGATATAACGTAAAGAAATCAGTCTCGTCCAGAAACTGCAATAACTCAGCAATAATGACGCTATTCGAAACAGCCATACTTCTATTTTATCACCAGCAGGCTACAACTTTTTATAGCCGTCGTCGTCACCGCTGCCGCGTTGTCGCTCGTCAAGTGCCGACAGGTAACCAGCAACTTCTTTTAGATATTGATTCGTCGCCTGTAGCTGCGCCCGAAGGTCATTAATATCAACCATCACCCGGTCAATTTTGTCAGCGTCATGATGAACATCATTCATCTGGCGCGATAGCTGCTTGATTTCATCTTGCGATCGGTCAAGATCCTCGGTCCGTTGGTCGACTCGCTGCACCGATTCGCGAATACGCGCCACCTCATTACGAACATCCCGCAGTCCATCCTGAACCGCCTGCTGAACGTCACCTCTATTCAAATCTGCCATAGTTACCTCCCTATTCTATTATCTACTTAAAGGTTGGTGCTTCAAAATAATATTGCGGCGCACCTGATTCAAGCATCGCCTGAAGGCCGATATAGCCCGGACGCTCACCGGACAGCCTGCCGATTTCAGTAATTGGCACCCATGCGTAGTCCTCAATACCCTTTTCAGGAACAATCTTGGTAGCCGCTTGTCCATGCGCTGTCGTCAGAAAAAAGAAATGGAGTCGATCCAAGAAGCCATGACGCTCCGGCACATATGACACACTATAAAAAACTGCATCCTCACGAGTAATCTCGACGCCCACCTCTTCGTGGGTTTCACGAAGCGCAGCCGTGAATGGCGACTCGCCTGCATCAATCACACCCCCAGGAAAGGTCCAGAAGTCTTTATAGTTATCCTTGATCATAAGCACCTTGTCGTCATCACGAAGAATCATCGCCGCACTTGAGCGCTTGGTTGGCAACCCGTTGTACCATGTTCGGTCCTGATCGATCGTGTACTTTGGCATAGGTTACTTCGCAAACTCTATCGCGCGAGTTTCGCGGATCACATTAACTTTAATGGTTCCTGGATACTGCATTGTGCTTTCAATCTTGGTAGCAATATCACGCGCCAGTTTGATTGCTGACAAATCATCAATATGTTTTGGACTGACAATCACGCGGATTTCACGGCCAGCACTAATTGCATAGGCCTTATCAATACCTTCAAAACTCGTCGCTACATTCTCAAGGTCACGCATGCGCTCGACAAAGTTTTCAGCACTAATATTACGTGCACCGGGGCGAGCTGCCGACAAGGCGTCGCACACGCGAACCACCAAGGCCTCCGGTGTCGTTGCCTCAATGTCGTCATGGTGCGCTTCAATCGCGTGAACAATTTCATCACTCATGCCATACTTGCGAGCGAGTTCAGCGCCAATATGGTGATGCTTGCCTTCGATCTTGTGAGTTACCGCCTTGCCGACATCGTGCAGAAGCGTCGCAATCTTGGTGACGCGTACGTTCGCGCCAATCTCTTCGGCTATCAGACCCGCCATATGCGCCATTTCAGTACTATGTAGCAACACATTTTGCCCGTAACTTGTGCGATACTTTAGCTCACCCAGGAGTCGGACCATTTCTTTTGGAATGCCGGCGACGCCAACTTCGCGCACAGCATCTTCACCCGCGCGAGTGATATCTTTATCAATTTGCTTTTCCGCCTTGGCAACCACTTCTTCGATGCGACCCGGATGGATACGACCGTCCTTCATTAGCATCTCTAATGTCAGACGGGCAACTTGACGGCGAACCGGATCAAAGCTAGAAAGCACAATCATACCTGGCGTGTCATCAACCAAGACGTCAACCCCTGTCGCACGCTGAATCGCCTGAATATTACGCCCTTCTTTGCCGATAATGCGCCCCTTCATTTCGTCATCAGTCAGCTTGATCGCCGTCACTGTTCGCTCAGCAGTTACTTCTGACGACATACGCTCCATAGCACTTACTAGGATCGTCTGCGCCCGCTCTTCAGCGTCGTCCATAGCGTCTTTTTGCAGCTTGCTCACGAGTCCAAGCAAGTCGTGCTTGATGTCACGTTCAGTCATTTGCATCAGTTTTTCAGCCGCATCACTCTTGCTGAGCTTCGCAATTTTTTCCAGTTTTTCTTGCTGACGGGTACGAATTTCACGGACATCAGTCTTCAACTCTTCAACTTCATCTTCTTGCGCACGCAGCTTTTCAACCCGCTTATCAAGATCATCAAGTTTTTTATCGAGGTTTGCTTCACGATCCGCCAAGCGCGTCTCGGTTTTCTTCCATTCACGACGACGTTCATTATCTAGCTGCAATGCTTCGTCCTTTGCCTTCAGGACAATGTCACTCGCCTTGGTGGTGGCACGGGCAATTTCTCGTTCGGCTTTATTTTTTGCGCTGCTTTCAGTGCGACGACCGTACAGTACAGTACCGCCAACGCCAAAAACAACCCCTAGTACAGCGGCAATAATACCCTCTATCATATATGTTCCTTTCTCCGCTTTATCATCCTTGGAATTCTCGTTAAAGCAAATAAGTATCAGCAAAAATCAAAGATAAGCGTGTTTCAGTCAAAAAGTTTCATCAGAGCTTTTGGTCAAAATGTAAAAAGCTGATTCTATTGTAGCTCTTTTTGTCAAGCGTCCGCAAGGCTATTTGCGCGGTTTTGTAATATGCGCGTCGCCACCATACTCTGGTAGGATAATCTGATCATTCTCGCCACGAGCAATACGTGCAAGCGCCTGCTGCTGCCAATTTTCACCCTCAGCCCCGACAATCGGAATCTGCTGCGTGTCAGCGATCGTATTCAGCACCGTCAGGCCAATGCGAAGCCCTGTAAAACTCCCCGGACCACGGAGGGCGCCAATAGCCTCGATATCGCGCCAGGTTTTACCCTGCGCCTGCAGCTGCGTGTCAATATACTGCAGTAAACCTTTGGCGAGCTCACGGTTTGCTTCCCATTCCGCCCTGTAGACTGTGTCGCCATCCACTAACGACAGGCGGCAGAACGGTGTCGATGTATCAAGTAATAAAATCATCCGAGCTGCTCCAGCAAGCGTTGACTCACTGCGCCGCCCGCTCGTAGTTCAACATTACGGTCCGTTTCTGTCGGCGACGTAATATGAATCGTCAGTCGATCGGCAGGCAGGACGTTTTCTGCCACGGCCGCCCATTCAATAATCGTCACCATCAATGGATCCCGCACAACTTCTTGAAGTTCCGCTCCCATAATGCCAGCGTCATCAAGTCGGTAAAAATCATAGTGCGCCAATTGCAAGTCGTCGCGAGCCGAGTAGACGCGGCTGATCGTAAAGCTCGGGCTTTGAATCGCTTCATCAACAGCCAAGCCGATACCAATACCTTTTGTCAGTGTCGTCTTGCCCGCCCCAACATCACCAATTAGCTCGATCACCTCACCACCTTGAAACAAGCGTCCCAATCGGGCGCCAAAGTCTTTCATTGCCGCTTCGCTCGCAATATGTTTCATAAGATTGTATTATACCATTAATCTTGAGGTAAAACTCGCAAATAATTCGTCTGGTACAATTTGCAATCGTCATTTACAATAGACACTAGCATTATGCGTATTTCTGACGGTACTATCGAAAAACTGCTGACGCAAAGCCAAGGCGTAACAGCCGAACAGATCTCTTCCCTAAAAGAAGAGAGTACTCGTTCAAGGCGCCCCCTCCAAGACCTTGCGATTCAAAAAGAAGTACTTGATGAAAAGACGCTCACGAAACAGTTCGCTGATTATGCCGACATTCCCTACATCGAGCTTGATCCAGCTGACATCCCCTCAGAAACACTCAATAAAATCCCCGAGCACATCGCTCGCCAGTACAACGCGATCCTCTTTCGCATTGACGACAAAGGCATGCAGCACCTGGCGATGGACGATCCTGACGATGTTCAGGCAGTTGACTTTATTACCAAGCAAATTGGCGAAAACGTACGTACCTACATTGCGCCCCACGAAAATATCGTTGCCGCACTTGATAACTATCACGCCGATGTCGACAAGGCCCTTAATGATGTTATTGATGTTCAGCGTGAAGACAATACCGTCAACGACAACATCAATGCCGAAGATGTCGCCGAAGATTCACCAATCGCTCAAACAATCAACCTCCTCCTTGAATACGCGATCCGCAGTAGCGCCAGCGATATTCACATTGAACCACGCGAAGATTATGTCCAAATTCGCTACCGTATTGACGGCGTCCTCAAGGAAGTCAACCGCCTTCCGCGCAATGTTCACCCGGCGCTAGTCAGTCGCATTAAGATTTTGTCGAACCTAAAGATCGATGAGCGCCGTGTTCCGCAAGACGGTCGCTTTAAAGTAAAGGTAGCTGGCAAACAATTTGCACTACGTGTTAGCACACTACCAATCAGTGACGGCGAAAAAGTGGTCATGCGTATCTTAAATGAGTCTAATCAGGCAATCACACTTGACGACCTTGGTTATTGGGGCTACTCACTCAATGTCGTGAACGAAGCCATCACCGAGCCAAACGGCATGATCCTTGTCACCGGCCCAACCGGCTCCGGTAAATCAACTAGCCTCTTTAGTGTTCTTTCAAAGCTCAACCAGCCAGACGTCAATATCTCGACTATTGAAGATCCAGTTGAGTACAAAATTCCAGGAGTCAACCAAACTCAAACAAATGCCAAGGCCGGCATGACTTTCGCCAGCGGTCTACGTGCCCTCCTCCGTCAAGATCCAAACATCATCATGGTAGGAGAGATCCGTGACGGCGAAACTGCTAACCTGGGTGTCCAGGCTGCTTTGACGGGTCACTTGGTCTTTAGTACCCTTCACACCAATAATGCAGCGACATGTTTGCCGCGTCTGCTCGATATGGATATTGAACCATTCCTAATCGCCAGTACTGTCCGAGCCGTCGTTGGTCAGCGACTCGTTCGTCGCCTCAACAAAGAAACCCGTGTCGCTTATCAACCAACTGAGGAAGAAAAGCAAGCAATTATTCACTTGTTCAACTTGCGTGATGGCCAAGATTTTCGTTATATCCATGAACTTGAAAAGCAAGCCGCTGCTCAGGGTATTGGCGGAAACGTGCCGCTCAGCACTGATGAGAACGGCATCATAACACTTTACAAGCCAGCCGAAAGTGATAACAAAGACGACAAAACCGACGGTTTCAAGGGACGTATCGGCATTTATGAGGTCCTCAACAACACGCTGCCCGTTCAAAAGCTTATTATGAGCAATGCCACCAGTAATCAGATTCAAGCCCAGGCGATTAACGAAGGTATGATTACGATGCAGACCGACGGCTTAATTAAAGCCCTGCGCGGTGAGACCACTATTGAAGAAATCCTAAGGGTAACAAAGGAATAATATGGCAAGTTTTGAATACGTCGCCACTGGTAGCGACAATAAAACCATTCACGGCACACTTGACGCCTCTGACGAAGCAGCGGTCATTGAAGCGCTCGGTAAACAAAATATTCGTCCACTCAGTATTACTGCGAAAAAAACAGGCGGCTTTTCGCTTGGTGGAGTCATGGGAGGCAACAACGTCAAGTCTGATGACCTCGTTATTTTCACCCGCCAGCTTAGCGCTATGGTTAGCGCCGGCGTGCCATTACTTCGATCGCTCAACTCGCTTGAACAACACTCAGAAAGTCCAGCCCTTAAGAACATCTTGATTAATGTCATCCGTGACGTTGAAGGCGGCGCTACGCTTGGCGATGCACTCGACAAATATCCCGACACCTTCAGCGATGTCTACGTCAACATGGTTCGCGCCGGTGAAGCGGCAGGTATTCTTGACGAAATCCTCAAGCGCCTCGCCTTGCAGCAAGAAAAAAATGCCACGATTCGCAAGAAAGTAAAGAGCGCCATGACTTATCCAATGGTCTTGATGTTCATTACAGTTATTGCTTTCTTCGGCCTGATGCTCTTTGTGATTCCACAAATCGGTAAAATCCTTCAAGATCTTGGCGGACCCGATGCCCAGCTACCCCTCCTAACTCAGATCATGCTTGGCATTAGCGCTTTTACACTACAGTGGTGGTACATCCTCATTCCCGCTATTGGATTTGGCATCTTCATGCTTCTTCGCTACCTAAAAACTCCTGGCGGAAAACGAAAATTTCATACTCTTGTTCTAAAAACTCCTGCCATTAAGGGAGTTGTCACCAAAGTCGTCATTGCGCGTTTTGCACGCACCTTCTCTGCGCTTAACGGTGCCGGCGTGTCGATCATTGAAACTCTCACCGTCACGGCACACGCCCTCGGTAACGTTGTTTTCGAAGATGCCCTTCTTGCGGCAGTTGACGAAGTTAAAAATGGTAAGCAATTATCACAAGTCCTTGAAGGTAACCCAATCTTCCCAGCAATCGTCACCCAGATGCTTGCCGTCGGTGAAGAGACCGGCCAAACCGACACCGTTCTTGTAAAAGTAGCGGAATTTTACGAAGAAGAAGTTGACACGGCCATCGCCAGTCTCAGCTCAATTATCGAGCCAGTTATGATCGTGATTATGGGTAGTGCAGTCGGTCTGATTGCCGCCAGTGTCATGGGGCCAATCGCCAGTCTTTCGCAGAATATTAAAGGCTAGCATAAGAGGTATACGCGTGCTATACTGACAAACAAAGCATCTGTGGGCATCATGAACAAATTATTCTACACTGACAAACCAATCATCGGCCTCGACATCAGTAGTACTGACATGAAGGTCATGTCTATCGACGTTAAGCGTCAGTTTGTTGTAGGCTACGGCACGATCGACCTCGATCCACTTCGTATTAAAAAATCATTCGACGAAGAAGACACCTACCTGATCGAAAGTCTGCACACCCTCCTTGATAAGAAGCTTATCGGCGCCCTTGCGAGCGATCAAGTTGTTCTTGGCATTCCGACGGCGCGCACTTTTTCACGCACGTTCACTCTGCCAACCAGTGCAGAAAACACCCTCAAAGAGGCGGTTGCACTGGAGGTCGGTCAGTATATTCCGCTCCCTATCTCTCTCCTTTACGTCGACTATGAAATTATCGAACGTACCAAAGAGACCTTAACAGTTGTCATGAGTGCCGTACCGCGCAAATTGATCGACAACGCTCTTCTTGCATGCGAAAGTGCTGGCTTGACCGTCAATATGATCGAACCGGCTATCAATGCCGTTGCACGCATTATCAAATCTGCCGAAGAAGGTTACCTGCCGACCGTTATCGTCGACATTGGTGCCGCCAACACCGACATTGCCGTCTTGGATGGCTCTGTTCGTATTACCGGCGGTATCGCCACAGGTGGCAACACTTTCACACTTGATATTGCCAAAAAGCTCAGCGTCACTCTGGAAAATGCCCACCAACTAAAAGTCTTGAACGGTCTCGCACCTGGTGCACGTCAAGAAAAACTCACTGCCGCCCTCCGCCCGTCGCTTCGTGGCATCGTCACCGAGACGCGCAAGGTGATCCGCTATTACAACGAACGCCTCAGTAATGATCGTCGCCTTGAGCAAGTACTGATTGTCGGTAGCGGCAGTAACGTTCCTGGCATTGGCGAATACTTCACAAACGAACTCGTCATGCCAGCACGCACCGCTAATCCATGGCAAGAACTTGACTTCGGCGAACTCACTCAGCCAGCCAAGCAGTTCCGCTCACGCTACATTACCGTTGCAGGTCTCTCGAATGTTCCAAAGGGAGAGATGTGGAAATGATCAATCTACTGCCCGACACCAACAAGCGGCAACTCCGCGCCGCTCGAACGAACGTCGCCCTGCTGCGCTACAACATCGTCATCCTTATCGCGCTCGGCCTGCTGGCGCTACTCTGCGCTGCGACATTCTTGATCCTGGCGGAGAATCAACGGCTCGCTAATGATGCCAACAAAAGCAATATTGAAAAATCAGGTGCTTATGCCGATACAAAAACAGCCGCCGAAGAGTATCGCGCCAATCTAGCAACCGCACAAAAAATCCTCAACAACGAAGTGACCTATACCAACACCGTCTTTGAGATTGCAAAACTACTGCCACGCGGCGTAATCCTCGATAACCTCACGCTTAATGCCAAAGATTTTGGCAGCCAAATCACGCTGACAGCTCAAGCGAAAAACTACGAAAGCGCGACCAACCTGAAGACGAACTTTCAGGGATCGAAACTGTTCTCAAACGTCTTCTTTCAGGCGCTCAACGACAGCACGACAGGCTCAGCCGGCGGGTCAGGTTCGACAAATTCAGACTACCCGATCGCCGTTTCAATTAGTGTAAAGATTAATAAGGTAGACCCATAATGTTGAAAAATAGTGTCAGCGGACTCAGCGCCACCGGACTTCGCATCGTCCTCTTCGTCAGCATGTTCTTACTTGTTGCACTTGGCAGTGTCGCCTTTTGGTTTGGCTGTCAGCAGCTCACAAAGTACTCCCTCGAAGTCAGTAGCGTTAATGCACAGGTTGCCTCGAGCACGGAAAACCTCGCTACCCTCAAAAAACTCGAAGCTTATCTTGCTACCAATAACGATGCGGTCAATCGCGCCAAAGGCGTCGTCGCTGAAAGCACTTCCTACCAGTATCAGGATAAGATTATCGAAGACATTAACACCTATGCGAGGCGCGCAGGCATTGGCATTGCTGGTTACAGCTTTGCCGGAGGAGGTGCAGCAGGCGCTGCAACAACCCCAAGCGCCAGTACCGCCGACACAGCTGCTCCAACCCCTACCGCGACCGGCCTCAAATCGACAAATGTTTCAGTGACTCTAAAATCCGGCACTTCATACGAAAGCATTATGCGTTTTATTCACTTCATTGAACAAAACTTAACAAAGATGCAGCTCTCGGGCGTCTCGCTTGCCAAGGACCAACAGACGAACGAAGTCACGAGCAATGCACTAACAATCGAGGTTTATACACGCTAATGAACGCTTCTCTGCAGTCAATTACAGTTCCCATCAACAAGTTCTTCGGTCGACACCATCCGACAATCTTCATCACCGTCGTCTCACTACTGCTCATTGCAGCGCTTGCTATGCTGATCACAATTATTAGCGCCTCAACCGTGCCTGATGCGGCTAAAAACTCTACCAACCAGATCAACGGTACATTTGACGAAACGACAATCAAACGCATCAATGAATTAAAGGATAGTCGACAAAACCCTGCCGCCCTCTCTTTCCCCCAAGGCGATCGCACAAATCCTTTTGTTGAGTAGCATGATAAAAACCCGTATACTAGAGGTATGTTAATACAAGGATCTCAGCTCATCGATACCCCTATTATGGGTCTGCAGACAGGCACTGAACTCGCGAAGATCAGCTCGGCCATCATCAACCCGCACGACCTCTCGATCATCGCTTACGAAGTAACAGGCGCAAACCTAGATCACCACCCCTCCCTTCTTCGCACTGCTGACATCCGCGAGGTCAGTGACATCGGTATGATCATCGATTCAAATGATGAGTTTATAGAAGTTAATGATGTCATCAAGATCAAAGATATCTACGAACTCCACTTTCAACTTATCGACAAGCATGTGATTGACGAAAAGCAAAACAAAATTGGCAAAGTCACTGACTACACCCTGGAAGTTGACGGGTTTGTCATCCAACAGCTTAACATTAAGCGCCCCCTCCTCAAGAGCTTCAGCGACGCTGAGCTTCTCGTCCATCGCTCGCAAATTATTGAAATTAACGATACGACAATCGTTATTAAATCAGGTGCCGAAAACGCGCGTCCTGTTATGCGCACTGCCGGGGCCTACGTCAATCCATTTCGCCAAAACCCCACTCAGCCAGAAGCAGTCAACTCAAGTCGCCCCTAATTAGTATCTGCGTCGCTTAGGGCAGCTTTAATATCATCATACGTAAAACCTTGTCGCGCGAGGTACTGCATAAACTTTTGCTCATCAGGATAACGCTTCTGCTTCTTTGCGATAATTTTTCGTAATTCATCCAAGTCGGTGCGCGATGACTGTGCCAAGTAGCGCTCAATGATTGAGCGCTCCACACCCTTGGCTTGCAGTTCGGCCTGCAACTTACGCCGACTCGCTCCTTTAGTAAGGCTTCGATTCTCCACCCAGTAACGCGCGAAGTTATTATCGTCAATGTAACTTTTTTCAACGAGGCGATCAAACACGCGAGTGGCGACTACTTGACTCACTCCAGGCCGCTCAGTAAGCTCGCCAGTTTTTCGACTACGCGTCTTTGTCGTCCGTGTCTTTCGATACAAATAGTCTCGCACCTCGCGCGCACTATGCGGTCGCATCAGGCAGTACTCTAACGCTCGCGCGTATAGCTTACCAAACTGACTTTCCATCTCAAGCGCCACAAGCTCGTCGTCACTATACTCTTTGCCGACACGAATCCCCAAATCGCCCACTTGAAAAATATCGAGGGAAAAACGATACAACCCGTCAACCATAACGTTGACGCGATTTTTATCTTTCTGCTGGGCGGTGATAGCGGTTATTTTCATGTCATACCAAAAAAGGCCGATGTTACTCGGCCTTTTTCTTACGCGTCGATTTCGGCGACTTTCTCGCGAACCTTGTGATCAATTTCAGCGAGCACTTCAAGGTTTTGCTTTAGATACACCTTGGTTGCTTCACGCCCTTGACCAATCTTTGAATCATTATAGTCAAACCACGCACCAGCTTTACCGACGATGCCATGTTGCACTGCAAGATCCAGTACGTCGCCGGTATTACTAATACCTTCGTTGTACATGATGTCAAACTCGGCGATACGGAAAGGAGGAGCGATCTTGTTTTTCACAACCTTGACCTTCGTCCGGTTGCCAACAATATCTTCGCCGACTTTAATTTGACCCGTACGACGAATATCTAAACGAACTGACGCATAAAACTTGAGTGCGTTACCACCAGTTGTCGTCTCTGGATTACCGAACATCACACCAATCTTCATACGAATTTGGTTAATAAAGATAACAGTTGCTTTTGACTTGTTGATAATTCCCGTTAATTTACGGAGCGCCTGGCTCATTAAACGTGCCTGTAGACCCATATGACTATCGCCCATGTCGCCATCAATTTCAGCTTGTGGCACCAATGCCGCAACAGAGTCGACGACAATCAGGTCAACTGCGTTTGAGCGGACAAGTGTTTCGGCAATCTCAAGCGCCTGTTCACCGTTATCTGGTTGAGAGACAAGAAGGTTGTCAGTATCAACCCCAAGCTTTTTTGCATAAGATGGGTCAAGTGCATGCTCGGCGTCGATAAACGCCGCGGTTCCGCCTGATTTTTGAATTTCAGCAATCGCATGAAGAGTAAGGGTGGTTTTACCAGATGATTCAGGTCCATAAATCTCAATGATGCGGCCTTTTGGATAGCCGCCACCAAGAGCCAAATCAAGACTCAATGCGCCCGACGGAATCAGCTCAACATCAACTTTATGCGCTTCGCCTAGTTTCATGATCGAACCATCACCAAATTGCTTGGTGATCTGGTCCATTGCGAGACCAAGAGCCTTCAACTTCCCTTCATTGGTTGTTGATTTCTCAGCCATCTCTGCTTTTTCAGTCTTTTTTGCCATTACAGTCCCTCTCTTATTACTCCAATTATTATACACTATTTCGCTAACCGTAGCCACTTTGCTGAAACTAGGCTGAGCTAAGGGTATTAAGCCGTAATTTACGACGAGTTTGCTATAATAGAAGCAATGAAACGTCCACAATCTCACCGCGCAAGTGGTTTTACTGTTATCGAACTACTTGTTATCATTGCCATCCTTGGTGTCGCGAGCGTTCTGTTCTTTATCCAGAAGAGCAACCTAGAATCAGCTAACCGCGACGAAAAGCGTAAGGTTGCTGTTAACGCTATTTATTACAATCTAGAAGAAGTATTTTACTCAAAAAATGGCTACTACCCTATCTCTATCAACGAGAAGAACTTAACTGCCATGGATCCCGCCCTTCTCACTGACACTAATGGGCTCAAGCCCAATCAGGCCCTCGAAGGTGCTGAAGACCTCAGTGAGGAAGACCGTCAAGCCGCCGAGTCATACCTGCAGGGCGCCTACGAATATAAGTACGAGCCAACTAACTGCGACACTGAAGGTCACTGCAAAAGCTACACAATCCGCGTTCAGCTTGACCGCGAAGCTGAGTACGTCAAGAAAAGCCGACGCAGCTAGCCACCAACTAGTCTTGGTCGGTGTCACCCGTCACTGGGCGGCCGTTCTTGAAGTTTTCGACAGCGTTGTTTAACACGGCAATTTGCTGCTTTGGATTTGCCACATAGTGAAAACGGTACGTCGTCTCTTCACCTTCAGTACTCAAGCGGATCGACCCATAGTCAAACATCGACTGCAGTACACCTTGCTGGCGATAACTAGCATCTTCAATACTACTCAAACTCACCGTTTGCTCGTGGCGCGAAAATAAACTCGTTTGGATCTCTTGCACAACGCTCTCGTTCGTCAAAAAGAACTTATTCTGTAAATACACCCACACCACCATGTAGCCGCCAATAATAAATAACGCAATCAGCAAGAGTGCCGGCACGATGATTTGCTCAAGTCCAGGTAAATCCGCTGTCTCGGCAATTATTGGATAAAGCGCAAGCCCCGCAAGCATCACTACTACCACCATCGCCGTAAAACCAACCGGAATAAACAACCCAATTGGATGACGCTTCACCATATTAATCACATACTCACCCCTGCTAAGGTTAAGCTGAGGGTATTGCCGACATGACTCTTCGTGACGTTTAATTGCCTCGGCTGACATCTCAGGCATCTCAGGCTCAATTGCCCGACTCATGTGCACAACCTGCGACACCGGCACAGTGCCAACTACTTTTGGGTCAGGTCCAGAATCGGCTTGCGGTGGGTGTGCATAAAGCGGCTGCCCGTTTGTGTCGTAGGCAACAGGTTGATTGTAGTCAGTAGGGTGTGAAGAGTCCGGTTTCATACCTATATTATACCAACTATGCCAGGCTATCAGCTAGATCTGGGTGGACTTTTCCAAGGTGTTGATACCCTTTTGGCGTAACGCGACGACCGCGGGGGGTTCGCTCAATAAAGCCAATTTGAATCAGATACGGTTCATAGAAATCCTCAATCGTCGTCGCCTCATCGCCCGTCAAGGCAGCAATGGTATTGAGTCCCACTGGGTTTGTTCCGTAATTCTCAATTATACTCGTCAGCAAGTTACGATCCGCTGGATCTAGTCCGATTTCGTCGATCTCAAGCATCTCAAGCGCCTGACGAGTAATAACTGTGTCAATAATCCCGTCACCGTTAACATCGGCGTAGTCACGCACTCGCTTGAGCAAGCGATTAGCAATACGCGGTGTTAGGCGTGCCCGCGTCGATAGGTCAGTTGCGGCATCAGGGTGAATCTTACTCTCAAGGATCGCCGAGGCGCGAGTGATAATCTGTCCGATCTCGTGGGGAGTGTAGAATTCCAGCCGATGAATGAGACCAAAACGATCACGCAGCGGCGCTGCCAATGATCCCGTTCGGGTGGTGGCACCGATGACTGTGAACTTTGGTAAATCAAGGCGCACACTCCGCGCCGCTGGCCCCTTACCAATCACAATATCTAATTTGAAATCTTCCATCGCGCTATACAAGACCTCTTCAACAGCACGACTCAAGCGATGAATCTCATCGATAAAGAGCACATCGCCATCCGTCAAATTTGTCAAAATACTCGCCAGATCACCAGCTCGCTCAATAGCTGGGCCTGCCGTCACGCGAATGTTTGTGCCCATTTCATTCGCAATCACTGTTGCCATCGTTGTCTTGCCGAGTCCCGGAGGACCGTATAAAAGTACGTGGTCAATTGGCTCACTGCGTTTTTTTGCGGCGTCAATTGCTAGCTTTAAATTCTTTTTTAATCGCTCTTGACCAATATAATCTGAAAAATTCTGCGGTCGCAGCGTTACTTCAATCGCCTGTTCATCCAGGTCCTCTTCTGGCAAACTTGTGTCTACAATTCGTTCAATCGCCATTAATTACCCCTTCAATGCCTGCGTCACGCGGTCAGCTGTCGATAAGTCAGTTGGCACGCCTTCCAAGGCGCGCGTTGCGTCATTCAAGGTATAGCCAAGCGCCATCAGCGCCTCGAGCGCTTCATCAGTATGACTAATGGGCTGCGCGATACCAGTCGTCGTATTGTTGTCATAGTATAGTGGCATACCAACCTTATCCGACAGATCAACGACAACACGCTCAGCTGTCTTCTTGCCGACACCGCTTGCCTTTGTTATAAACGTTGCATCGCTATTGGCAATCGCATTACGCACAGTTTCACCTTCACCCAGACTCAAGATAGCAAGCGCCGCTTTTGGCCCGACACCTTGTACAGTAATCAACATTTCAAATAACTTTTTTGCCGCCAAGCTTGCAAAGCCAAACAATTCTTGCGACTGTTCTCGAATGTGATGATACGTATAAAATTTAATCGGCTCATTCAGGAGTGCTCGCTCGTAATCACCCAACGCAACCGCAACCTCATACCCAACACCATGAACATCAACGATCACGGATGAATTAAATTTTTCGGCAACAACCCCAGAGACATGTGCAATCATACTAACTATTATAACGTATTTGCTTTTCCGACAAAATTAACGAGAATTACCGTTACCATTCCCTTGATTGCCACTCGATGAATCGCTTCCAGTACTTGGCGTAATTAAGTAAGTCACTGCTGACGAACTAGACGAAGCGAAGGCCTCTTCGTCCGCTGATTCAAACTCGGCCGTAATCGTATGGGCGCCAATCGACAGCGAACTCGTCGTAAACTGTGCGCCGCCATCAACCACCGACACCGCCCCAATAATCGTTGAACCGTCTCGGAATATGACAGTACCCCGTGCGCCTGCTCCCTGAACACTTGCCGTAAAGGTGACGCTCGTTCCACGTGAAGCGGTGTTATTTGGCTTGACGCTCAATGTCGTCGTCGTTTCGACAAGCTCATCAGTGGCTACTTCTTCACCCTCGTCTTGATCCTTCTTCTCTTCCGTCTTCGTCTCTTGCACCTTGACTGAACAACTTGCCGTTGGAAGGCTTGTCGAGATAAAGTACTCACTCCGCGTCTTGCCATTAACTGCCGCATCAGCCAAACTGCCGTCGCTACACACATTCCGCTGGACAATACCCGATACCATCGGGAAAGATGTTGGCACACCGGCAAGCATTGACCCCATCGCATTTCGCCAGATTGGACCAGCCATGATCGAGCCGCCATTTGCCATAGCGGTATTGTCGTTATTGCCAACCCACACGCCAACCGCTAGTTGCGGTGCATAGCCAATAGTCCACGCGTCTTTTGAATCATCGGTTGTCCCGGTCTTCACTGCTGCCGTTTTAACGGCACGAGTCTTGGCATCAATCACGTTTAGGCTACTACCAAACACCGAGCTACGAGCATTATTATCAGCAAGGATATTAGAAATCAGGTACGAACCCTGCTCACTCATCACTTCTTTGCTTGTTGCTTTTGCCGCAAATACCTTGTCGTTGTACTTGCTTTGAATATTCTTGATTGTCGAAGTATCGTATTGATCACCGCCGTTTGCAAAGGCAGCATAAGCATTTGTCATTTCTAACAGTGGCACCTCGGCCGAGCCAAGTGCCAGCGACAAACCGTAGTTCGTCTTGTCATCAATGGTCGTAATTCCCATACGCTTTGCTGTTGCAATTGCATTCGACACGCCAACTTTTTGCATAACCTTTACTGCTGGAATATTCAGCGACCAATCTAATGCGTTACGCACCGTCACGTCACCACGGAAGCGACGATCGGCGTTCTGTGGTTTGTACCCACCAAAATCGCTATCGGTTGGCTTTGTGTCCTTGAGGATTGTTGCCGGCGTAATTTTGCCGTCAGCAAGCGCCTGTGCATAATACAGTGGTTTGAAGCTACTGCCCGGCTGACGTGGCGTCGTCACCATATTCACCTTGCCGAACTGCTCGTTATTCCAGTCTGCACTGCCGACTAGCGCCCGGATTTCACCGTTTGTTGGGTCAATCGCCAGCCCGCTCGCATTCGTACCGCCATTAGCGTTAATTGTCCTCATATTATTACTGACTGCTGTCTGTAGCTGATTTTGCATATTCATATCAAGCGTCGTCGTCACCTGATAGCCCGAACGTGCCACCTTCTCTTCGCCGTATTTCTTGTACAGCTCATTCATGACCATCTCCGTGAAATGCGGCGCCTTACTACTATCCGCCAATGGCTTCACTGGTTGATACGCCAACTCTTCGGCAAGTGCGGCAGTCTTGTCTTGCTCGGTAATCACCTTGTTGTCGACCATGCGTGTCAAGACGGTATTTTGACGCTCCTTGGCATACTTCATTTCACCGTACAGCGGCGAGTACGCATTTGGCGCTGGCAAAATGCCAATTAACATCGAGCTTTCCGCCAATGTCAGGTCTTGTGGTGATTTATTAAAGTAAGTCTTCGCCGCATCTTCAATCCCAAACACGTTGCCGCCAAAGAATGCCGAGTTTAGGTACATCGCCAGGATCTCATCTTTACTGTACGTCCGCTCAATCGCGATTGAAATCGATAGCTCCTGGAACTTTCGCAGATAGCTTTTTTGGTCGCTGAGCAGAGTGTTTTTTGCTAATTGTTGCGTCAGTGTCGAACCGCCGTAATTGCTGCCGCCAGTCGCTGCATTGGCATACAGCGCACCAACCATGCTGACAATTGAAAAGCCGCCGTGATCATAAAAATTCTTGTCCTCACTCGAAAGGAGCGCCTTCTCTGTTGAATCGCTAATTTTATCAAGTCCAATTAGCTCTCGGTGCTTTGCTCGGCCCAGGCTAAAGATTTCCGTCTTGCCATCGTTTGCGTACAACACAACCCCGGTATTATTACGGTTCATCAGCCGTTCTTGGTTCGAAATATCGCGCGCAAAATACAAATAGGTAGCCAACGGCAAGATAATCAAAAAGGCAAGAATGGGCCCAGCAATCACAAGGATCTTCTTCTTCAGACTTAGTTCGTGCCACCAGCGAAAATGTCTTTTCGCTCCACGTTTTACCTTTTGTGCTGGACTTACGCGCTTGGTGTATTTTCCTTGACGAATCATTTCTCTTATTATACCAAATTAGCTGAGAAATAGACTAATATACCCCACGCGCCACTACTTGAATAATTGCTTAGAATACCCCATAATAAGAACGCTTGCGCGAACGCGTACGTACATTACACAGGAAGACGGTGACAGCATTGGAAAATGCAATTGTTGAACTATTCAAGGGTCTAGGCATCGGAGCGAGGATACTTTCCGACGAAACGAAGCTTTCGTACGAAGTATGTTACGAGATTCTCCGAGCACCAAATAGGCGAGTAAATGAGGAAACGGCCTCCATTATTCATGAATGGGTCGAAAAACAGTTTGGTTACATTAACCGCAAAGAGTTGTTTCATCCTCACAATGTCTCAAATCGCGGACGTCGTCCGTACACCGGAACATGCATCGATAGAAGCACGAGATGTCGTATGGTCATTTGCTCATATTGTCATCTTGAAGTTCCAGCTCGTAAAATCTGCATTGAGTGCGATAAAGTACTTATTCCGATTTAATGAGTTTCGCCCCCGTTTGGGGAATTTCGCTTAAACAATAAGCTTGAGATTCCCCTTCGGGGGTTTTCAAGCTTGACTAATACCCCCTGGGGGTATTAGTATAAGACTATGATAGAAGATATTAAAAAGCGCTCTTCACATCGCGTAAAAATCCTCCAGGGGCAGCTTCGCGCGCTTGAGACCGCCATCGACAGCGAAGAATATTGCATGGACATCCTAACCCAAAGTCTAGCAATTCAAAAATCACTAGGATCCCTTAATAAACTTATCCTTGAAAACCACCTGCGCACTCACATCGCCCACGAAATCAAACACGGCAACGAAGAAAAATCGATCGAAGAGCTCCTGCAGCTATATGAGCTGCAAAATAACCGAGGAAAATAACGCCATGAATCACGATCATCATTCACACGAAACAAGCCAGACCAACCACGCGACTAACCTAAAACCCGCACTCAATCCACTTAATCATTCACTCAAAGACTATCTGCCGCTTATCGCCGTACTTGGTTTTATTCTTCTTAGCACGTTCATCTACGTTGCGTTACAGGGCAACACATTCCTCATATGGATGAATGCGCTCATGGGATTCTTTTTTCTCTTTTTTGCCCTCTTTAAATTCATTGATCTGCCGGGTTTTGCTGACGGCTATCATGAATATGACCTGATTGCGCAGCGCGTCAAACTCTACGGCTGGATTTACCCATTCCTTGAAGTCATCCTCGCAACGCTTTATCTTCTCGCCGTAGTAAGTTCATGGCTCTATATCGCCACAATCATCCTGATGATCATTAACGTCGCTAGCATTGCAATCAAACTCGCCCGCCGCGAAAAGTTTATGTGCATGTGCCTTTCAACCGTCCTGAAAGTGCCACTAACTACCGTCAGCTTGATCGAGTACGGATCGATGGGCATCATGGCAGCAATCATGCTCGCGCTATAATGCGCCGGCATGTGTCATACTAGGAATATCTATGGCAAGCGAATCAAACTACATTCCAGGCATCTGCAACATCAACCCCGTCGAAATTAAGCGACGAAAAATGATCGGCAACGTCGGCTTTGGCGTCTTTATTGTCTTCGTTATCGCGCTCGTC
Organism: Candidatus Saccharimonadota bacterium; assembly: GCA_032153715.1. GTDB lineage: Bacteria > Patescibacteriota > Saccharimonadia > Saccharimonadales > Saccharimonadaceae > SEAL01. The sequence continues at coordinate 395,387 of JALDYR010000001.1, forward strand.
CTGTTTCATGCGCCGTGGTATTACCGAACTGTCGTTTTCATTCCCGCCTTCATTGCCTGCACTGGCTATCTGCAAGCACGAAACCACTTTTGCATTAGCTACGCCAGCACCGGGCAGCAGCACGCCGACGACGGGAAAGTCGTCCCCGTTAACGATAACGCCGCCCTTAAAGCCGACAAACTAAAGGCTCGCATGATGAATGCACAGGCGTTTGTCACTGCAGCAGTTATTACCGCCGCTTTCGCCGTTATGCCTTTATAGAACTTTCGTATGATTGTGCCAACGCCGCGAGAAAACTTTGCGGATCTACGTGGCGATGAATGGCTTTGCGTGCAAGCGCGCTCGTAAAAACGCGCCGCGTTGGAATAGGCAGGTTTCTCGATATTGTTGCAGGGTATTTTTTTCGCCATGCGTACGTATCGCTCCGAAGAAGTAAACGTTCAAATGGCAATCGACCGCTCAAGGCAAGATGGGCAATAACCGCCACGCGATACGTTGCGGTGCGCGTCGTCAGCTCGGCTTGTACTGGGAATTCCTCTGGCGCCATTGTTTCCCACGTTCCGCGCATATCATCCTGTAGCCAGCTAGGCTCGCCCGGATTTTTAATGACTGCCGCCTCCAAGTCAACGAGACGAGCGCCAGAATCACAGAAAATCAAATGCTCTAAGTTCAGGTCGCGGTACATAATTCCGCGATCCAAAAGGTCCGATTCGGCGTCAATATAACTCTCTAAAGAGCCCGCGACAGCCTCCCACGACTGGGCATCCGCCGACCAGTCATCTCTCAGATTAAGCCACTCTTTCCCGTTCTTGCCAGCAACATACTCCATCTCTAATGTCGTATTGCTGTCGACTTCTTGCCTACTGATAATATTTGGCACGTAAGGACTCTGTTCTAGCAACTCAAGCACACGACTTTCACGCACAATGCGTTGATAGCCTTCGGGCGATGTACTGGTTTTTTGACAGTCGGGCTGGCGACTATAATTTCTACGTTATTCATAACATCTATCCACGGCTCATCATTGAATGCGTAATTGCCGCCGCCAGTGCATCGGCGCAGTCGTCAGGTTTTGGCACTTCTTTTAGCCCTAGGTGCATGCGCACCATTTCCTGAACTTGCTTTTTATCAGCCTTGCCGTATCCTGTCAGTGTTTGTTTAATTTGTTGCGGCGTATATTCAGCAATTGGCAATCTTGCTTTGCGGCCGGTTAGCATTGCCACGCCGCGAGCATGAGAGACACTCATTGCCGTCGTCACGTTTTGCGAGAAAAACAGTTTTTCAATCGACATCACTTCTGGCTTCGTCTCGGCAATAATATCCGTCAGCCCGTCAAAGATTTCTTCGAGTCGTTCGTCAAGTGGTGTATGTGCCGGCGTCGTAATCACCCCGGCCGTCACCATCTTTGCTTTGCCGCGCACGACGTCGACAACGCCAAAGCCTAAAATCCCTGTTCCCGGGTCAATACCGATAATTCTCATTACTCTTAGTATACGTTATTTACCGCGCGTCAGAAATGAGCCCATTTTTTGAACAGCAGCCACTACTTCACGTCGCCACTCCCAACCGGCATAGCCCAGTGCAAGCAGCGTAACGCCACCAAGCGCCCACCAGCCGACAAACGTCTTTGCACCATCCTTCACCGGTTGAATTGCAAAGGCGGCTGCCGGCACAGTCTTAACGGCATTGCGACAACGATTCGTTTCCTCGCTTCTTTCCTGTCCTTCTTTACATGGCGTTAACTGACTTACGGCCGTAGCGATATTGCGACACCGGTTCGTCTCTTCGCTGCGGTACTGATCATCACGACACGGTTTCAGAATACTTGCAGCTACTAGGTTGCGACAACGATTCGTTTCTTCACTACGGTACTGCCCTAATTTACAAGCAGCCAGTACGCTCTCGACAGGAATATTACGACAGCGACCTGTTTCTTCACTTCGGTACTTCCCCGTCGAACATGGCGTAGGCACGACAGCTACAGCTTCAATCTCACTCGACTCTTCAGATGCATGATTGGCGTCATTTGGCGTTGGCTGATTAGTGTATAGCCAGACGCCATCAATCAATGCCCATGCCATATCATCTTTTGGCTCCGTGTAAGCTGCCGTTTCACTCACGATACTTTCATCCAATCCGGTGAGGGTAACTTTACTGGAAGTATTAACCAACGTAAACGGCAGGATTGAATTCGAGACTGCCAAGTATCGGCCACCGTCAATACTTAAACCACTCGGAAATGAGTAGGTCTTATCGGCATTCATGCCAATCTTCAACAGGTAGCGGCCTAACTCAACCCGCTGACTTGAAGGATTATATAATTCGATATACTCGTTACCTATATCGCTCCCGCTCACATTCGGCAGCAACTCGGTAATTACCAGCGGCACCAATGGTGTCACACAGTCGCCAGCAACTGACTGAGTCGCGCCCTCAGGTACAGCGGACTGAATGCCATCTAAATTCAGGCAAGCGTCGTACATCGTACAGGCTCCCGCCTCATTTGCCGTCATGCCATCTGGAATGCTTAATTGTAATCCCGCCAGGTTTAGACAAGAGTCAATCTGACACGATCCCGTCTCGTCGTATAAATATCCAACAGGCAGCCCTGTTTGCAAGCCTGCAAGATTGTCGCATACGTCGACAACTATCTCTTGCTCGTAAACGCCCGACTGCGGAATTGTCCAGGATGCCGCTTTTATAAAATCTGTTCCAAGATCTGTGTCAAGCTTCTGTAATGGCTGACCTGGTACTGTCTGTCGCTGCCAAACGCTACCCGCTGACAAACTACTCGACCACCCAAACTCATCTACCAAAACTCCTACAGAATCAATAATGCCTATCTTATCCGTGCCAGTCGCAATACTGCCAGATGACTGATTAAGCGTCCGTAGAACTACATCGGGCTGGTAATTGAATTGTGCCGAAAAGCTCGCAGAAGCTATTGTTACGTACCCATGGACTTCAACCATCGCACGCAGACTGACCGATCCATCAATACAGCCAATCATAGCGCCGCTCCCATTTTGGATACACCAACCCGTAACGTCAATTGAATTATCGCTGTTATTGTACAGAGCGACAAATTCTCGAGTTACATCCCCGACACCACCAGCTTGAATATGGCTCAAAACGAGATGTGGCGATGGAGTCGCATAGCTCGTAGGACTTGTCATCGTCGCCGATGTTACAAGCGTCAGAACGATTAGCAACCATCGAACCCACTGCATATGCTTAAAATATACAGTAGAAAAAATGAAAAGTAAATAAAATTATTCAGTTACATCTGCTGTGATGTCGGCGTTCGTATGCACGTTCACCACATCATCGAGGTCATCAAGCGCATCAAGTACCTTAAATACCTTGGCCGCTTGCTCTTCGTCGCTGATTTCAATCATATTCTTAGCAACATGTTGCAGCTCGGCGTCTTTCACTTCCAGACTGGCTTCAATCAATGCGGTGCGAACTTTCGCGAGATCTTTTTGATCAGTGTAGACAACGATTTCACCGTCATCCTCTACGGCATCTTCTGCGCCAGCATCAAGAATTGTCAGCAACGCATCCTCACCTGTTGCCGCTACACGAATCACGCCCTTGCGGTCAAACTGGAACGTCACACTACCGGCATCAGCAATGCGGCCACCATTTTTCGTCAGGGCATTACGCACCTCGGGGAATGTACGGTTTTTATTGTCAGTCGCCGTTTCGATAATAATACCAACGCCGCCTGGACCCATGCCTTCATAGGTTATCTCTTCAAGTACGGCCGCGTTTTTATCGTTCACCCGGTCGATCGCACGTTGAATATTCGCGTTTGGCATGTTGGCCTGCTTGGCTTTTTCAATTGCTAGCGCTAGCGCCGAGTTCATCGTGGGATCAGTACCGCCACGAGCAGCAATCGCAATTTGGTTACCAATCTTCGTAAAGACCGCACCACGCTTTGCGTCTTTAGCGCCTTTTTCTCGCTTAATAGTCGACCATTTACTGTGTCCTGACATGACAGTTTCTCCGCTTGATTTTTATCGTATTTATCTTATTGTAACAGATACGACCAACTCTATCTAGCAGCGACTGCTAATTTGTCCACGGTCGCCATGGTCCAGACGTCGTGTCATCATATGCATAGCCGCGATAGTTCGTCGAGAGAGCGGCTGATATTCCCGCACATGGATTGCTCCATGACCCAGTGTACGGCTGGACATTTGCAGTGTTTGAAACATAGTAGATCGCGCCAGATTTACTCTTCCCCGCCACGGCATAAATTGAACGGTCAGTTAGTGAGTAGCAATAGAACAAGTTACTACCATCGGTCGGCTGCACAGTATACGCACTTTTACTTGCCTTAAATTCCAGATTCACCATATCACCACCATTTGGATAGTAGTCATTTGCGTTTGACACCTTAAACATCTCTACTTTTGTCTTCAGGTTCTTCAGGTCATTCTGCACCGTCGCATCATAGCCGCGGTTTTGAACGCCGTTAAACGCCACGATGGTAATTGCGGCAAGAATGCCAATGACAACAATAACAATTAGTAGTTCGACTATTGTAAATCCTGCTCCTAATCGTTTATTCATATCTAACCCTCATTAATAATTCTTGTTAATGACATAGTTTGCAAAGTTTGCACAGCCAATGTTTGAGCTGCCGTCAAAATAATTGGGGTCACTCGTTGAAACATTTTCCATATAGGTCGCTAGTCGATATCCTTGACGAGTTGCATTCACGAAGTAGCTATACATCCGGCTTTGATAGGTATTAGGGAACGCACACGCCCCTGAGTCTTTAATCGAAGGGTCTTGCGGCGCAGCAGACATGTACACACTAGGAACCAATTGTCCTGTCGATGTGCCGGCGCCCCAGCAATTCCAGTGTTGAATGCTCAGACATCCACTCGGCGCACCAATGCCAACCGTCGCAGGATATGATCCGTTGTCTGCATAATACAGCTCGAGTGATTTTTCCACCGACCGAAGCTCGGACTTACGCTCGGAATCTCTCGCCCGCGCCTGGACGCCATTAAACGCTACGATCGTAATTGCGGCAAGAATACCGATTACGACGATCACGATCAACAACTCGACAATCGTAAACCCAGACTGCGTGTTTGTTTTTGCCCACCTTTTCATTAGTACTATATTAACGCAAAACCATCACTCCGCCTACTCGACAATGTTACTTTCACGCAGGTCATATTTTGTTACCCTCCATAAGTAAATACAGAGAGCCACCAGCCCGATGTACGCGCCTATTGCTACGTAACCATTCACTTCCAGTGCGGTCTGCGCCCAAGGTACCCCGGCGAGATATCGGGCAACCTCCACCATATATTGCAATAACCAGCTCGCAGGCAATCCAATCAGACTAGCGACCCCCGGTGCGACAAGTACACCGACACCGGCAATAAACGTCAGCAGCATCGCCAGCGGTACAAACGGCAAAATCAGTAAGTTTGCAATTACCGCCACATTGCTAAATTGCCCAAATGCCAAAATTATAATTGGCAAGGTCGTGATTTGCGCAGCAACCGTTTCGCCAAGAATCTGCCGCACTGTACTCGGCTTATCTTCACCAAAGAAATACCGCTGACCAAGCGGTGCCAGAACCATCACTCCGGCAAACGCGGCAAATGACAGCTGCCAGCCCAAATCACCCCATGCATAACTTGGATTCACTAGCAGCGTAATTGCCGCTGCAAGCGGTAATAAAACGAGCGGATGAAATTTGCGGCCATAGTACCATGCCAGTAGCGACAGCCCCGCCACTAGTCCGGCGCGCGACATACTAGGGCTCATCCCGGTAATCGCAATGAAACTTGCGATCATGCCGCTCGCCGCAAGCGCTGCCGTATATTTTGATATTTTTGCAAAAAGCCGCCGCGCCAGTCGTACTAAAATAGTCAGGTTATAGCCGCTTGCTACAACGATGTGCGTCAAGCCTGCAATTTGCAAGGCCTCATCGAGGTCGGGCGGTAAAGCGCGGCGCTGCCCGACCAAGTAGCCAATTCCTAGCGCCGCCTGCGGGTCGGGTACCGCTTGACGTATATTATCGGCAAACCAGTCACGAAGTTTAAGCGCCACATCACCCACCTCCGATCGCTCGACTCTATCAAGCTTCGCATTATAGACCGCTCCAGAAAAACCCCCGAAGCCCTCGCTGAGTTTTCCGCTAAGCATGACAATATCGCTTCGCTTAATATCAGCATGGCTCCTAACGCTTACCCATAGCTTACCCGCAACAGGACGACCTTCGATCGTGACACTGTGCAACCGCAGCACCAACTCCCCTTTCTTACCAGTATCAATGTCTTCACTAACCACCCCGCCTATCTGAACAACACCACCTTTAATTTGTTCATAAATCACCAATTGCGTCCGCTCGATTCCACCGCGCCATAGACCAAACAACATACCAGCGACAAGCACTACTCCGATCAAATATACGTTGCGGCGCCATAACGCAACACCAAGCATGACCAGCGCAACGACAGCCCACAGCAAGGAAGTAAACCAACCGGCTGGTATATATTGCGCACAAGTAGCGCCCAATATAACACCTAGGCATAAAAAGGCGATAATCCATGATGAGTGTATTTTTCGATATCGCCAAGCCCACATATCTATCAGCATAATATACTTATTAATTTCAGCAAACGATTTCAGCCCAACGGCTATGTCATAATAGTAGGATGAATACATTTGAAGTCTTTGATTCAAAGCAAACGCTCGCTGAACATGCCGCTGCACACGCCATCAAAACGCTGCAAAAAGCCATCGATACATACGGCCAGGCAACATGGGTTTTTGCAGGTGGGTCGACACCAGAACTTGCATATTCTGTCATTACCGAGCGTTATCTAGACGTTATCGACTGGTCCAAAGTCACTATCATCATTGGTGATGAACGAATTGCACCATTTGACTCAAACGACTCAAATTGGAAACACGCCGAAGAAATTCTACTGTGTCACATTTCACAGGCAAAATTGCATCGTCCACTCAGTAATTTGACCGCTGAAGAGGCGGCCGACGATTACGAACAAGTTATAAATTCACTATCAAAAACTAGTCAAAACATTCCACGATTTGATTTAGTTTGGCTTGGTATGGGAGAGGATGGACATACCCTGTCGCTCTTTCCAGGGCATCCAAATTTCACTCCGACAGAGCATTTCATCATTCCAGTTCATGACTCACCAAAACCACCAAGTGCCCGCATCACCCTCACGCTTCATGCGCTCCGCGGCGCACAGTCAACGATCATTTTAGCTGCCGGCGGAGGCAAAGCCGAAGCACTAAATGCCGCTCAAATATCAGACAGTGATTTACCCATCGCGCAGGCTGCGCGCATCACCAATGCCAACTGGCTAATTGATCAGGACGCCGCTAAAGATCTTTAGACAGCTTTTGGCACGTACGTCTTTTGGATATATTTCAAGATTTCCATAAAATCCTGCTTGTCCTGGAAATGTCGCCCCATCGGGATTTTAATGCGCTCTGAACCCAAATGCAGGACAATGTAGGCAAACTCTGACTGAGGAATATATGGATCGTCATCACCCCACACAACTGCCATCTTTTTCTGATTGGCTTTGATATCATTCCATAGCCACTTATCGATAAAGTACCCGCTCGCTTTTTCCGTCTCATCGCCAAGATCCGTATAGCTTGGCGAAATCAAGATTGATCCGCGAATCTTATTAGCCTCGGCGTAGCGCATTGCCGCGACTGCCCCTGACGAATAGCCAATAATTACGTCGTCTTCGCCAATCGCTAACACATCTTTCATATACGGCAACCAGTGCTCAGCCCGGGCCAGTTCTGGATCAGGCATTGTTTCAAACACTGTTTCAAAGCCAAGCTTTTCAATTTCGCGCTTCAGCCACAGCGCCCATGGTGAGCGCCAGTCGGTGTCACCATTGCCATGAATATATACAAATCGAGGTTTCATCTTCCTTCATAGTAACACAAGAAAAAACACCCATCTTTCGATGAGTGATTTTTCTTGGAGGGACCACTGGGGCTTGAACCCAGGACACCCTGCTTAAAAGGCAGGTGCTCTAACCAGCTGAGCTATGGTCCCGCAAACTTATACTAATCTACCACCTCAAGGGGTTGGTTGTCAATAACTAGTGCTTTTCAGGCTTTGGTTTTTTGATCGTTAAAATATCAAATAGCGCAAAGATTAAACCAGCCGTAATAATATAATCACGATTTACTACTAGCAGATCAAAATACTTCTTGCCATCGCCCTCCAGGACCAAAGCTGATTCAAGGGGCTCAACCATAAAGGCAAGCGCCAACAAGGCAAACGCTGCCGCTCCGATAATCCGCTGGGACATTGCTGTATATTTCGGCCCGCTAAAGAGCAGGAGCACCGCCGGAGCCAGAATAAGCACTGTCGCAACAATCGTATTGAGTGGCGGAGCGATAACCTGCAGGCCAGCCTGAGTAACAAGCGGCGTTACCGTGTCCGCCCACAAACCACTCAGCACAAAGCCAGCCGCCAGCGCCAAACCCAGTACGCCAAAGCGTCGTTTCGTAAAGAATGTCAGTGCAAACAATATCACAACTGTCACTAGCACAACGATTAGTACGTTCATTCAACGACTCCTTTATCAATATCAAAACGCGCCTTTGAGCCAATATGAATGGATTTCTTTTTTACCATTCCCGCATTCACTTCAACGACATAGCGAGCTTCTTTTGTTGGCCTGAATGACTCTGGGTAACTTTCCGGCGACGCTGACTCCACAATATGAACCACGCGCTGGTCCTTATCTAGCCAAATAATATCAATCGAGAAATGCATGTCCTTCATCCAAATCCCCCACTTGTCATCGTGAGGAAAGACGAACAGCATTGCCTCTGTCAGTCCAAGCGACTCCTGTCCGGACAGGCCGCGCTGGCGCATCTTTTCTTCTTCAAGCACCTTAGCGGCAAATGTGCCATCACCTAGCACCATTGTCATTTGCGGGCGCGTCATTGCGTAAATATAATTTGCGCTAACGACCAAAACAGCAATAACCGTCAACCCAATAATAAACCGCTTGACTACCGTTGCCGATGACGTAGATCCAACCATAAGCCTCATTATATCAGGCTTATGACCAGTTACTATGCGCCAACTTTATCTTTTTTGTTGCGACGTTTTGCGTTGCGTTCGACGTAATCGATAATCGCACTTGCGACGTCACGACCAGTCACCTTTTCAACCCCAAAACCAGGGCTTGCATTCACCTCAAGTACAAGTGGACCGCGCTCGCTGCGCATCATATCGACACCAGCAATATTGAGACCCATTGCCTTTGCTGCTTTAACAGCGGTCTTACGCTCTTCTTCGGTCAGCTTAATCTTTGTTCCCTCGCCACCCTTGTGAAGATTTGAACGGAAGTCATCGTCAAGGCTCTGTCGTTTCATACTAGCGACAACTCGGCTTCCCACTACGAAGGCGCGAATATCAGTGCCGGCTGATTCTTTTACAAACTCTTGCAGCAGGATATTCGTCCCGTCTTCGTTGCTCAAGTAAAATGCCTGGAGTACCGACTTTGCAGCCTTTTTGGTCTCAGCCAAAACAACACCATTGCCATGCGTACCACGAGCTAACTTAATAATTACCGGTGTTCCGCCTAACTTCTCAAGAAGGTCGTCAATATCGGTTGAGTTGCGCGAGAAGACCGTCTTCGGAATACCTACACCCGCACGTGCTAACACCTGTGAGCTACGCAACTTATCGCGTGAACGGTTAATCGCAATCGAACTAGAAACACTATACACGCCCTGCATTTCGAGCTGACGCACAATTGCCGTGCCGTAACGAGTCATGTTGGCGGCAATACGTGGAATAATCGCATCAAATGTCGCAAGATCAACGCCTTTATAGCTAACCGTTGGGTTATTCTTCTCAATTGAAGCATAGCAGTCGCGATACTTAATAATCGAGACTGTATGGCCACGCTTAATTGCCTCTTCTTTGAGTCGTTTTGTCGAGTAGTTACCCGGGCCGTTGGAAAGTATCGCAATCTTCATCATCTTTACCTTATCATTCTTCATCGTTATTCAGGTGGTATTTTTTATAAAATGCATGGGGATCTTTTACATGCTCTTTGTTCAGATCCATTGTTCGTTTTGGTCTTTGATGACTATACTCACTTTGCGAAACATCCACGAGAAACCTATTCAGCAACGTCCGTCGGCCAATCAGTACAGGAAAGGCATTAACTGATCGATCAGCGAGCGTAAAAGCCGTCCGCAGCTTTCGGCCGCCAATGACGACCGAGAAGTGAGTCCTGTAACGAATCTGCAAATGCCCCGTTGAGCTCCTTACCTTTGAAACACTAAAGTCATCGGTAATAATTTCTTGGCCAATGTAATGCGGAGAAATAACATCAAAAAGGACAAAGTGCAATTTATGATCTTCGTCAACAAAGAGATTACTCACCCATAGTGATGAGCTATCCGCTCCGGTATCTACCTTTGCTGGGACATTTGATGCATAACCAATGAATTCTACGAGCGTATTTCGCCCTATAATCTGCCGTTCTTTCATCCGTTATATTATAAACAATAAATAACTTTTTGTCAATACGCTTAAACTACTCGCCAAGGGTTTCGATAGCGTCAAGAAATGCCTTGCGACGCACATCCTTAAAAGTCTCAATCGTCACCAGCTGGGGGTTGTAATTCACCTCTAGAACATATGTTTTTTCCGTTATCGGATCATAAAGACTATCAACACTCGCAAATTGACGATTTAGCACATCTGCTGCGCGCTGCGACGTGTCGACAATTGAGCGAGGTGTATCAGTAACTTCCAGTAGACTGGCGTTTCGTCCGCCCTTTGGCTTGAACATGTGCGCCAAATCCTCACGCTTGTCCTTGCGCTCACCGAGTGCTCGAAAGATAACAAATTCTGGCTTGCCGTGATAAAAGCTAACTAGGTAAAAACCATCATTTGGAATAAATTCTTGGATTACCCATATCGATCGCTCATCCTGCTTTTCAAGCATCGCCGTAATTTGCTCATAGGTATCAAATTTATAATTATCAATTCCCCTATCAGCATCAGCGCGCTTGACAATTAACGGAAGTGGTAAATTGATCCTACCGCTTCGAATGCCCGCCAAAAGCGCATACGCAGCACCGCCAAAGGTGTGTGGCATTTGCACGCCAGCTGCCGCTAATTTTGCATATGCAGAGAGTTTTGTTAGCGACGGTGCATTGCCGAGCTCTTTGTTGACGTACGGAATATTTTGCGCATCAAGTGTAATAGCTGCAGTGGTTGCAAGTTCAACTGTAGACAGGTATCCGTTCAGATAGACACCACCATACATATCCATAGAGTCACCGGTTTCGACGTTGCTAAAGCTCACCACAGACTGATCGCCGAGAACAGCGAATTCAAACAATAAAGAACGGTAGCCAATGTAATCATAAATTGCACGTCCAGCCTGAAGCTCGCGGTGAAAATCTACAAATAGGTCTCTCTGGTTGTTGGCAATAACAAGTTTTTTTGACATGAGCAAAGTACCCCTTTCTTTATTTAATATGAATAGCTAATCGTGTTGGTGTTAATTCAAGCAGAAAATAATGAAAAACTATGTCACTATATTATAATTTTAAACATATTTTGTCAATGAATGCACCTTCAAAAATAATATACCCCACGACGCAATTGTCGTGGGGACACCCGGATTTCGGATGATTTATCGTCAGGCTATTCACCCGAGGGGACTTAAACATTCTCCAGGATAAGCCTTGCAGCTGCGCGCGCCAGCTCTTCAGCGCCCGGATTTACCCATCTGCCAGTCTGCTCCTTGGTTGCGCTATTGCGTTCAATGGCCGGGCCAAAGTTGGTAGTTTCGCGCGGATCTTCCAGGCAAAACAGTTGCATCCCCTTTTGAAACTTTAGTACAGGCGGCACAGGTACACTAGTCCACCCGTCCCCCGATTCCGCATAATCTATTGCAACCTCCAACATATCTACAGAATCGAGAAGAGCAAGACCTTGAGCGTAGTCACCCCATGGGTTATACGGCTCACGCACAACCCACCCGTACCCCACGACACCCAGATGATTCACTCGACCATATTGTCCGTAATCGCTGCGGTCAACTTTTACTATAGGCTGTGGACTGATTCCGTGAGACTTCAAGGTAGATACAAACTTTTGAATGTTCTCACAGCGAATCGGTTGCGCGTAGGCCTCCTCTTTCTTGCGCTTCTCCTTGGCTGCAGCTATTCGTTGCAGGTCATTGTCGTTTTGATGAAGTGCATTAAGAACCAGATCATCGAAATTCATGCCAGCCCCTTAAGGTCGACGAATCTCTTGCTTATGCAAAAGATTCTATATATTATATAATATTTTAATTTGAATAACTAATTATTTGCGTGCCATACATAAATTCATGCCGCCTGTAGCTAAGAGTTAGCCACAGCCAACAAGTCGACCGCCGTTCGATACCTATAAATCATCAGGGGTAATCGGCTGCCCCACCAGACGACCAAGGCTGATAAGAATATCCTTTCGCTTACCGACTGCACCCTTGTAGTTGTCGTTCGCGGTAATTTGATAGATAGCTCGCTGAAGGTTCTGCCTACCTTTATCCGTAAGGCCTGTTGGATTACTTGCGATAGCTGCATAGAGGCGCTCAATCGTATCTTTATCATTCTTGATGATTCCCGCTGCATCAAAAGCGTTGGCGTTGGCGGCATCCAGGAATGCTTTATTAAGCCCCGCTTGTCCAAGTGGCTGCTTTGCCTGGCTGAGGTTTTCAAGAAGCGTCGCGCTAAATTCGGCCGGCTTGCTTGAATTGGCTCGCAGCGCATCGACAAATGCGGTTCGCCAGAACTCGTGATCTTCATCGCGAGACGTAAAGTTCATCTCCATCGCCAGCTTGTGAAGCTGTTCGATGTCGCCACCACCAGCGATTTGCTTAATCGCAACTTCCCTGACTTCGCGAGTCATTTCAATTCCCGGAATCGTAGACACGCCTTCTGCAGCTAATTTAAACAGTTGATCCCTCGATGGGTTTTTAACAGCAAGCATCGTCTCGATACCCTTCAAGCCCGCAGAGCGATCGTTAACGCGCGTCTCAATTGCTGATGCAATCGCACGGCTCGCCCCAAACTTCTCATCAATACCGGCAGCAATCTTCTGCATATCCTTATCATGTTCGAGCAGGTTAGCTGTCTGGACATTAACAACACGCTTAGCCGATTGCGCGGCCATATTTTGCAAAGCAAGATCTTGCGCTGTCTGCATAACTTCATGGTTAGCTTGCTCATAAAGCTTACTCTTACCTGCCTTTGCCTCTTCCTTCTCACGCTCTTCGAGTGCATCCAGAGCCTGACTTGTCATCGAAGAACCGTACGAGTATGCATGAGCAGTACGAAGCGCCCTCGTCTCAGCCTGTCGTCGTCGGCTGCCACTTGTAATATATTCACCCGTCTTTTCATCCTGCTCATATAGCCGCTCTTTCCAGTGTTTGTCGGCGGCCGCTTCAGACACACCCTGCCACTTCTTGTCAGCAGTTTCGCGTTCATGCTTCGCAAGCTCACGTCGAGCAGCCCAACGTCCAGTACTTCCACGTAGCCCTTTACGACCCTCTTTCATATCTATGTGACCCTGCCCCTTGCGCCGGTTGCGATACTGCTGATCACGCTCTTTCGTAAAGTTACGTGCTCGATCGATGATACCCTTACTCGGATTATTGACCATGCCAGCTAGACGACCAAGAAGACCACCGCTAAACTTGACGAGTAGCGGAGTAATTACGATCGGCGCGACCTGCACAAACATACCAAGCAAGACTGTATTTAGGTCAGTTGCGCTCTGGATAATCAACGAACCAGCCAGCTGCGAGCCGCCAAAAATAACTGAGAAAATTGGAAACAGTAGCAACATGGTCATAAACAAGTCTTTCCACTTCTCGAACCACTTTTCTGTGTTTGGCAACAAGTAAGCGATAAAGGCTAGTGGCGAAATCGCAACCAACACGATAATGAGTGCCTGGCGGGCGGCTAATACGAGTAGCGCAACAATGACCGCGACGAGCACACCGAGCAGGAATGGAATCAAAATAAACACAAGACTCAGCACACCCGCACCACTCGCGATTGCAACACCTAACGCTGTAATCCCCGCGACAGCAATCGTACCCCCCGATATAATAAAGGTAGTAACACTCTCCCATGAAGTCACTGCTGTATTCGCTGAAGTGTATGGTCCAACAATAGTACCGCGAAGATCTACAAGCGCATCCTGTAACGCATAGCCAAGGATATTCGACGCGTCAACGGCAAGCGCACAAACATAGTACGAAATATTAACCAAAAGCGCTGCGACAATTAAGCGTGGCAGCATCTTTTTAATGTTGTAGTTACTAAAACCAAGACTAGTTAACTGTGAGTAAATAATTACCAAAAAGGCGATCACGAAAGCGATATTAGCAAAGCCGCGCATGACTTCCCACATACGATACAAGGGGCTAGTTGTATCAAGTGTCATTGTCTTGACCTCTAGAAAACCTTTCATCAAATCAAAGATTTTATCCATACCAGATGCCAAGAAGCGCACTGTAGGGCAGATAATCCAGCCGACACCCTGGACAGCACACTGTGTTTCACCTTCGCGCGCACCTTGCGCACCCGCCGTGCCTGCCGTCCGGTCAATCGGCGTACGCGCATCCACAGCGACTTGCCGTTCCGCTTGTGGATTAGTATAGGTAGCTGGTTCGGCAAAGTTATAACTGCGGAATGTTCCTTGAAACTCCTGCGACGTATCAACACCCTGCGGAAGGAAGATGACGTGAGCCACTCCTTGCGACGCTTGCTTGAATGCATAGGCCTGTGCCCCGGCCGGCGCGCCTGGTATGTTAGCGCTTACTGGCTCGTACGTCTGGTTTTGGTACTTAAGATTATTGCCATCCCACGAGACGTCGGCGGCAAAAGTTGTTGGGGCGGTCACGATGTTCCACAAGAAAACCGACAAGATGACGGCGAAGAAAGAACGGGCAATTTTACGCAATGAATAATTGCCGATTGTAGGCAATCGGAGTGTATCCCACATGACATCTGTTATTATACGACTTTATAGTCGAATAATCAAGTATATTGTAAACAGTTAAAACACAAGCTTATTACAGCGAAAAACTCAGCAAATTTACGATACACATTCATCGTCACAGATAGTGCTACTCGTGACTTTTTGAGGCACGAAGCAAGCGCCAGATCACGATACTAATCAGCAGTATGCCCAGGAAGGCAAACGCCAAAAATGTAATATCGCGCAGGAAGTACAAAACGGCGAGCGACGAAGCAATCAACCCCCACCAAATTGCCCAACGGGCTGAGTGGATTGCGCCCACTACGAGAAGAACGAGGTGCTCAATCAAGAATAGGAGCGAATACAGGCCACCCTCACCAAGGGCATATATTCCTGTACTTGCCGTCATCAAGCCAACCGCAACCATAAAGCGGAGTGCTCGATCGCCGCGCCACCACGCAGTTGCCGCAATTGTCACAGCCCACCAATGCGTATAAAACACGACATTCAGTTGATCAGCGGTTAAATTAACGAGTCGCTGCAAGCCAAGTGTTGCACCGTATAACGCTACTTCAATCATGAGATTGTTGCGGCGAATCACTCCTTCGATAGCCACAGTTGCCGATATAGCAAGCAGTAAACCGGGTACCCAGTAGTCCGCAGCTGGAATCATCGCACTTATCAGCAGCGCCCAACCAAGCGTTCCCCATACAACCGCAATCGCGATAACCCGACGTGCTTGGTCGCGCAGCTTGTAATGAACAATGTAGGCAATATAGGCAACGACCGCAACAATAACTGGCGCGTAAACTTGCGTCCACTCCACTGAAAAATGTGGCGACAACAACCGTCCAACTCCCCATAACGCCGCCGCCCAGCCACACAGTGTCGCCATCGGCAGCTTCTCGATATACGATCCGCAATACGCCAACCCAAACCCAGTCAGCAGAATCGTCGTCGCAATCCACCGCGGCGCGTCGTGGTCAATATACGCCAGCCCAAACGCTAAAATATAGTACAAAACGTAAGCAATCAGCCAAAATTGTCGTACGTTTGCGGAGCGGCTAGCCTGAATTATACGAGCGCTAAAGCAAACAATAGTCAACACGGCAAAACAAATCACCGATGCGACAAAGCCCGTATAATCAAGGACGCCATTAAAGAGAATTAAAGGAAGCGTGAACGAGAGGGCGAGTGCCGCGTAAGCCGATAGAACGGTTCGGAGAGTAAAACTTGTCACGATCAATGTCAGCGTCGCCAATCCCAAACTAAGTAAGCTTAGTTCCGCCCGCAGATCATCATTCCACCACATAAGTACACTTGAGACTTGTGCAATCACTGCGGCAATCAGCCACATTACCTCATTCGATTGAGTTCGCTGTCCCAAAGGCAGTCGCCATAAAACGTACAGTGAATAAACAGCTTGTATCATTGCCAACACTAGCCACACTAACCCGACCACACGCCATGCGTCCGGTAACAATTCGCTGGCAACTCTTGCAATCAGTAGCACAAAAACCGTAACGGCAGCAAGTATGATGCGACGCGTGCTATCACCAAGCCCCTTATGAATGAAGGATACGCCGTAGCTGACAACCGCAGTCGTTAGCAATCCATTAACGGTCGCCCAATCAAGCCCCACCTCGCCATGCCACCACAAACGGATAATGCCCAGCGACAAAAAAGTCCACGCCAGCCCCGTCGCGACCGTCGTCACTGACGTCTCTAGATACGACAAGACATAAAAGAGTACTCCGCCGACAAACAAAACAACCGTTAACACCCACGACGCGCAGAGGAAAGAAAGGAGTAGCGCCATTAACCAGTACACTAAATAAGCCGCTGTCATAAATACCCGTAACGACTGCGAACGCTGGTGAGTATGTGTCATCCAGTAGCCATACAATGCGACACTCGACGCCAGCAAGAACCACCCAACTTGCCACACGACTGGTAGCTCAAGCATGCTACCGAGCGCCACGCTTGGCAATATCAGCGACACACCAAGACCGAGGACAGCCGCCCCCACCTGTCGTGTAATGATTGCGAGACTCAAACTGCCCACCCCAATCAAAAGCAGCGTTAAGGTGTAAAATGCCGCCTGTCCGTCATGGCTCGTCCAAATTCCAAGGGCAACAAACTGCAACACAGTCATAACGACATACATAGTCCGCTCAACACCCGTACGGACCTGATCACTCTTATGACGAGCAAGCATAAATAACGCGAACGCCAAGTGAGCCGTCGCCACGGCTAACCAAATAAGCGCAAAATACTTTTTGTCGAGCATGAACGTATCTAGTACGTCATACCCCGTAAGTAGCAATGCCACGTGTCCCAATATCCTGGCAGCAAGTGCAAAAGTAAGTGTTCGTGCTTGCAGCCACGCAACAATATAATGCAACGTTGCCACACCAAACACGATAATATACGACAGCAGCGACATACGATCAAAGACGACGAGGCTTGCAACGAGAGCAACCGGTGTCACGAATTGTCCTGTCTTTTCGATTGGCTCGGCAAACACTTGCGGCACCCATGTCGGACGCAGATGCGCAACGAGCGTCAAGACGAGAGCAACGAGAATAATACACACAAAACTCAGCACAAGCGGCATGCTAAGCGCGTCACTTGATGAAGCGGCGAGCGAAATCACAAAACCAAGTGTTAGGTAGGAAACAACCTGGCTCTTGAGGGCAAGCGCGGCATAAAAGTATGCCACGACGCCAATAACAGAGGTAAAGGCCCACGCACCAGCCGCGCTAACGTCGGTATATTGATGCAAGGCAAGACCAGCAAACGGCAAAATGCCAAGTCCCGTTCCAAGAAATGCAACCGCTGCTGGGCGAACCTTCGTAGAAGATAAGAGTGCAATTCCAGCGGCATAGAACCCCGCAACAAGCAGCCATACGCTCACCAACTTGACGCCATCTGGCATCGCCGTTGCAATAAATGCAGCTGCCGCAGCGACCAGCAACAGGCTACCCATGAACAGTAGGATGTTCAAATTACGTAGCGACCGCACATCGTCTTGCTGAGGCGTCGGCGCCTTCTTGTTCTGCCACCAGCCAGCAATAGTCTGTTCGACAACTGCCTGCGGCTCGCTAACCCTAGTCACAACATTCGACTCGACTACTTCATCGTCTTCGGACGCCACCTCATCTGAAGCACTACTAGCAACCGCATCACCAGTAAAGCCAAAATCGATATATGCTCGAACTTTGTCTACGTCCAGCTTGTCGTTTGCTAGTTCGTCGCGAATTTTCTCGCCGAGCGCACGATAGCCATCCCAATAGCCTTCCGCGTAGCGATTGTCGGACGAATTACCTCGTCGTGCAACCAGCACTAAAATAATAATGATCGCTACGAATAGCCAAAACCCCATAACGTATATACCCCTTTATATACGCTTAAGCTTAGCACACTCTCTGTGTCTAGAAAATGCCGCGTTTTTTGGCGCCGCCAAATTGTTCGAGCAGCTCTTTTTGCTTTTTTGACAGCTTGGTTGGCGTATCAACCACGATACTCACGATGTGCGCACCACGAGTTTCTGAGCGTAGGTGCGGTACACCGTGTTTTGACAATTTAAAATCAGTTCCGCTCTGTGTTCCAGCGGGCACCTTCATGCGAATCTTGCCATCGACAGTATCAACGTCAATTTCCGTTCCTAGCGCAGCGTCCACCATATCGACATGTTCTTCACTTAGAATCAGATCACCTTCGCGAGTGAATTTCTTGTGTGCTTTGACGCGAATATGAACATACAAATCACCACGCTCACCCCCACCAATCGCCTCACCGCGCTCTTTTAAACGTATCGTTGCGCCGTCATCAACGCCGGCAGGCACCTTGAGAGTAATCGCTTGCTTGCGACGCTCGGTGCCGCGACCATGACAAACACTACAAACCTTTTCAGGTACTTTGCCCGCTCCTTTGCAATCTTCACATGTAACTGCCTGTTGGATCTGACCGAAGATCGTATTCATCACACGCGCCTGCTGACCAGCACCCTTACATGTCGGGCAGGTCTTCATACTATAGCCAGGCTCAACAGTACTGCCGTGACAGTGATCACACTCGCCATTCATCTCAAGTGTAATTTCTTTTTCGACTCCAAATACCGCTTCGTCAAATGATAGCGTTAGGTTCGTCTCGACATCGCGACCTCGTTTTGGGCCACGCTGCGATTGCTGACCGCCGCCAAAGAACTGGCCAAAGATATCATCAAGGCCGCCACCAAAATCAAAGTTAGCATTTTGTCCGTTAAAGCCGCCGAACCCTTCAAACGGGTTGCCGCTATAGCCGCCACCGCCTGCTGCACCGCCAACACCGGCATGACCAAATTGATCATACCGTTGACGTTTCTGCTGATCCTTTAGGACTTCGTAGGCTTCGTTTATTTCTTTAAACTTCGTTTCATCGCCACCTTCTTTGTCAGGATGATGCTGAACAGCCGCCTTGCGAAAGGCTTTTTTAATCTCGTCAGCACTGGCGCTCTTGGACACCCCTAAGACTTCATAGTAATCACGCTTACTCATCTGTACGTAGTATAGCGAATTAGCACTTAGCTGTCTAGAGTGCTAGTAACTATTTATTATCAAGATATTGCTTTAGTCGCTCCATATGTAGCACGTAACTCTTGCGTGAGTGAGCAATTAAATGCAACGTCTCCAGCTTCTTAAGTTCAATGTTAGCCGTTTCACGTGTCAGACCCAGGGCATTGGCGATCTCCTGCTGTGTAATTGATATCTTGAGTCGTGTATTATACGGTCGCAACATCACCCCGACCTGACTTGCCATATAGAGTAGCGTGTAGGCAATTTTATCACCCGCACTAGGCTGCTCAAGCGCGTGTACACGTGACAATGTCGAGAGGAGCAGTGAGGTAACGCGCATTTGCTGTTTATACATACTTTCGACATTTGCCGTCAGGTGCTCTAGATATTTTTCGCGCGGGATGAGTCGAATAGTGCAGCGCGTAAATGCTTCATAAAAGAATTGTGAACGTTCAATCAAACCAAAGGCAAACCCAACCGGTAGATCCTCACCCTTATGGTCGAGTGAGACAAGTCGTTCATAACCATTACTGGTAATGCTATACGTTTTTACAAGGCCTGATTCGATAATGTACACCGCCGCCGGACGCTCATTCTTAAGCAATATCGTCTCACCTCGCTTATACGTCTTTGCCGGATGCTGAGTGATGAATTGCTTGAATGAGTCCATAGGCCTGTCCACCTTGCTATTTTTACCTTATCTCGCTCCGGCTATAGCGCGATAAGGAGAGTTAATATCTATCTCACTGCTATGCCAACCCCGCTGTGTGTCGTCGACGTATCAGCTCGATGACCGCGCCCGCGCCCGCCGTCAGGAATCCACCGATCATCATCACTGTTGCGAAGGGGTTTTCGCGTGGACTCATGCGCGGTGTAAGATTCGTTGATTGTGCGTCGGGAGGCGTCGCCTTTGCGATTGCCGCAAGCACTGCCGCTGGCACTTGCTTTACTTGCTCATTTTCACCATTGCCGCCACCTTGATTCATATAGAGGGCAGCACTATTCAGTCCGCTATCCGCACCAGCACTACGCGGTACAAAACCAAATCGCATCTTTGGCGCCGACGGTGCCGGCGGCGCAAGTGGTGCTAGTGTCGTTCCTTCCAGTTGGATCACATCACCATTGGCAGTGTTAACTCCAAAGCTTCCCATCCATGTACCGAAGACATTGATGAACAAAACACCGAACCAATCCGTCAGACTAAAGCTGCTCGTCGTCATATTGAGGACGTTTGCCGAAGCAGTTGCGTTGCCGCTCGTAGCGTCGCCAGCTCGGGTATTATTAGCGACCGTGGCATCCCCCGACCGAGAGTCGAGATTGAGGTTATTTGTAATTGTACTGTTGTTATTCACATCAGCCAGCTGCGAACCTGCGAGCGTTGCATTACTTGTCACGCCGTTGCCGATTGCTGCGGCTGTTGTTCCAAGCGGCGCATCGACGATCATGCCGACCCAGGTGCCAAGGACGTTGACGAAGACAAGTAAGCTATTGCGCGCCACAACTTCTTTGCCTGTCAGATTAAGAACCGTCAGATTTGTATTCGCATTGCCAGTTGTCGCGTTACCAGCGCTTGTATTATGCGTGACATTCGCCGCACCGCTTTGCGCATTCAAGGCGATGTTATTAATGATCGATGAAGAGTCATTAAGATCGGCTTTTAGTGAACCACTGGTTGGGTCGGTAAAGCTATTCGTTGCAATCAGTTGCGGGATAAAATCCGGAGAGATCAGGATGTCGCCGTCAAGGTTGCCGTGAATATTAATCGTACCGACAAACGATTTGTTTGCCGCAATAATGGAGTTAATGAGATTGAGTACGTTTGCTACGGTATTCGCGTCACCAGTCGTTGCGCTACCAGCTGAAGTATTGTTCGTCACCCCAGCGCTACCGCTCGTCGCGGCAAGATCAATATTGTTCGTAATCTGGTTATTATCGTTAACCTTCACTGCACTACTTGACGTGCCTATCGACTGACCGGTAGCAGAGTTAATTGCTGGCCCTAACGTGATATCGCCATACACGTTACCGTAAATATCAGACGTGAAATGAGCAACGCCAGTCGTGTCGCCTGCAACCGTCGAGTGTACTGTATTGATGACTGTCGTTTCCGCAGTTGCATTGCCACTTGTTGCGTCACCAGCCCTCACGTTCTTATTAACCAGAGCGTCACCTGATTGCGCATCAGAATTGAGATTATTTTCTATACTATTATTAGTATTCACCTTGGTATCAGTCGAGCCCGAGTTTGACGTAGTTGCCGTATTTGTACTTCCGTTTGCGCCAGTCTCGGTTGTTGTCGTTTCTTGACCAGCCGGACCTGCTGTCGTAGTTGTTGAGGAGTCGGTCGTTGGCGTCGTCGTGGTCGTCGTTGACGAAGACGTTGGTGCAGGAGCTGGTGGCGTTTGATATTTACCCGAAACAGGATCGTACTGCCATTTATCACTATCCCATCGTTTCGTTTCTGGATTTTGCGTATAGATTGTTTCAGGTGCCGGTGCTGTAGATTCTGTTGTCGTAGGTGAAGTTTCCGCCATTGCGATCATCGGATAGCTACCGACAAGGACTACCGCAAAAGCGTAGAGTAGGCCCGCGCGCAACGCCGCTTTAAACTTTTGCATAGTACACTCCTTCTTCACTTAATTACTATAAAGATAAGTTCTTGGTCGGGAGAGTGTACTCGCTGCACTCTCCCGTTTTGCTATAACCCCCCGAGCAGTAAAATACTCTACTCTACTAGGAATTAGTTAGAGACGTCCAAACGAACAGTTGTAGAGTTGCGATTTGAAGCGTCGCCAGTCGTAGCAGAGCCACCACGTGTGTTGCCTGCGACTACTGCATCACCTGAACGAGCGGTCTGGTCGTTGTTGTTGGTGACGTTAATGTCGTTTCGATTTTCAACATCGATACGCGTTGTATCGCGAATTTCAACCTTGTTGTATGAGTCAGGGCCAGTGTCACTGATGCTCGCGCTCGAGCTACCGCCACCACCAACGCCTGCCCAAGCAGATGCTGAGCCGCCGTTATCAACAGATGCTGAAACGTCTAGTTCATTCTCATTGTATGCATTGCCTGTTTCTGCATCGCCACCACGATTGTTGTGCACAACCTCAGCGTCACCCGAAGATGCGTATTGATCGTTATCATTATCTACATCAAGGTCGTTGTGGTTATCGATATCAACTCGATGTTCTTTCTCGATATCAACCTTGTTATATGAGTCTGGACCAGTCCAGTCGATATCTCCCGAAGCCGCTCCTGCGAATCCGCTAAGGCCAACTACAAGACCAAGTGACATTACTCCAGCGCCTACTGCTTTTTTAATTTTCATACTGACCTCCTTTATGGATTATTTTTACTACTCGGGTGTTCACCCGATCAAGAATGGCACATAACTGTCGTTCCAAATCGTGCGACCACGCAAAATCAACAGCAAATAAATGTGCCTATTCAATGCTCGTTCGGCTACTGCTTTCTACTTCAGTTTTCGAATTGAGTTGAATATTCATAGATGAGTGATTTTGTGCCGAGCCAGTTGAATGGGAATTCACGGAAATATCAACATCGGCGTTGCTGCTATTTCCTTCTACGGTCTTATTGACAGTTCCGTTAGACGGCAGGGTAGTTGTCTGGCCATTTATGCTCATTTGCGTTTCGGTATTCGGATCGTTCTGCGTCGATACTTCAACTTCGGTCTTTGGCGCTTCAGGTTCATTCAGGACAGGAGTATTGCTGGACTCTACATCCTTTGCTGATTCTGGCTGTGGTGTCACGGATGCACTCGGCGGCGCCGCGTTGTACCAGCTAACTGCAGCGGCGGAAAAAATAAGCGACACAATAGCACAGGTTGCAACGACGAGCCGCTTATTAACTTTACCTACACTAAGAAAGTTGGTGGTGTTCGAACGGTTTTTGGATTGTGATGAATTGCTCCACATCTTCACTTTTCCTCTCTTCGTACCCAACTTGAATACTCTAAGCATATACTCAAATTGTTCTTAGGTATGTGAAAATTCTCACACATAAGCAATTTAGTTGCACTGGGGTCAAACTTGCTTTTTACTGAGGTAAAATGAGAAAAAAGCAGCCATTGCTATGTCTGAGAATTTGATGTATAACGAAAATATATCAAGTGTTAATACAGGGGGTATTAAGATGAAGCGATATGTACGAGGTTTAACAGCAATCATTATCAGCGCGAGTTTCGTGGGCGGAGTTGCGAGTGCCCAAGAGGCGAACTGCGACATAACAGGCACCGGACCAGGCTCGGAAAATACATGCGAGATCGATGAAAAGAATATCATTCATGTCACATGTAAGAATAACGTGTATGTCGTTAATGATAACGACCAGGATAGCGAATCTGGTGATGGAACTGTCCACGGAAACAATAGCGGCGGCAGCGCGTCATCAGGATCAGCTGTCAATGAAAATGGCACCGAAGTTGAGATTGGTGCATCATGTGGAGCACAAGAAGTTGTCACGCCATCCAATCCAGAGGCTCCGGTTACTGGTATTGCAGCCGTCACGCCTAGCGGCGGTGCAGGTGGAGTTGGCGGAGGCGGAGGTGGTGCAGGTGTAGCAATGCTACCTGACACCGCAGGCAATAACAACGCAGGCATTGCAGCTATCAGCATCACTGCCCTTGTGAGCGTCATCGTAGCTTCCCGATTCGGCCTTCTCGCCTACCAGCGCGCAGCACTAAAGTAATGTGACAATGTGAGGATTTTCGCTATGAGCGACAGACGAATATGGTTACAAAAAATTCGCTTCTGTCTCAGCATTGGATTGCTGTATAGCTTAACGATGGGGTTTGTGTGGTATTGCCTGCAAGCCCCATCGCCACCTCATTCCGTCGCGAATGTCACACCCGTAAAGCAAGTCGTCAAGCAACCCGAAAAACCGAGCTTTAAACTTATTTCTGGCATTCCAACTCGCATTGTTGTTCCTGGCTCTCAAATTGACCTGCCGATTGATCAAGGATTTTACAATAACGCCGATCACACATGGAGCCTCAGTGATACCAATGCACAGTTTGCGATGATCACCATGGTTGCCAATAATCACTCGGGCAATACGTTCGTCTACGGACATGCAACCGACCAGGTCTTTGGAAGACTTGTCAGTATGCCGCCACAACCAGCGAGCGAAGCGCTCGTCTACACCAATAACGGTCATATTCTTTCCTACCGCTTCCAGGCAGCAAAGGAATCGACACCAGACGATACCTCAATTTTTAATTATTCAGGCCCGCCAATCCTTACATTACAAACTTGCACCGGAGCCGTAAGTGAATGGCGCACCATGTATCAATATAGCTTTGAAAAGGTGGTTCAATAATGCTCAGCCAGCTCCTCATTATTAGCGCAGTAGTCTTTATTTTTTTGAGTCTGCTTATCATTGTTGGAGTCACACTGTATGACCTTCACGATATCAAAGCACGGCTTCATTTTGCACGACATCCTCGCGCTCGGCGCTACCGTCACTATCCGCTTGTCACCGTCATCGTTCAAGCAAATGGCGACCGGGACACACTTCGGCAATGCATGCAAAGTATCCTGAAAAACTTATATCGACATATTGAAATCATTGTCATCGACACGTTGTCGCACAATCAAACTCGGACCAGCCTCAAGCCATTTACTACGTCGCCCAAGCGTCCAGTTCGCCTATTCAAAAGTAGACGAAAGCCGCTTGATGCAATCCAGACAGCCTTTCGTCGATACGGCAATGGAGAACTCGTCCTCTTACTCGATGGAGCCAGTAACCTTGACTCGCGCGCGATTCACCATCTGGTTTGGCACTTTAATCGCGACGAACAGGTGAATATTGTTACGCTCAATGCGCGTCTTCTATCAAACTACAGTACGGCGGGCTTGCTGCGAAAATACGAACAATCACTCGTGCGACTTTGGCGAAAAACCGAAAGTGCATTCAACACCGCTTATATCCCACAGCTAAAAAACATCAGCTATCGACGATCAACACTGCTCAATCGCAGCGCATTTGGCAACAAAACTCTACACAGCTACTATGCTGATGATGTAGTCGTTTATAAAGATGGTATCCAATCACTCCCTAGCCTACTTATCCAACAAGCCCGCCAACAAAAACGCCATCTACAAGGACTTGTCCGTCACCGCCACCTTTTCTTTACGTCCGACAAGACATACACGAAGTTCGCCACCTGGATCTACTTACCTTTTATACTAATCTTGAGTCTCGTTACCTTGTGCCTTCCTTTCTTGCTTGGCTATTTTGCCTTTCTAGCAAGCAACCTCCATCAGCCTGCTTTCTTCTTGCTATGCTGCCTTGCGATGAGCGCCTTTGTCTTATTTGGACTGTGGACCGATAAATATCTAAGCAAATGGCAAAAAAGTATCTATAGCCTCTTGCTGCCAATTACCTTCTTTGCCTTTTACACATTTTTAATCATGCGTGTTTTAGCGACGCTATGGCTTTTTACGTCATACCTTTTGACCACCCAGCTATACCCGCGACTACGAAAAGCACGATAAGTAAAACAATATCTCTAAATTGTTAGATAGCTCACAGGTTGCTACCATGCCACCCTTTACTATTGAAAAAGGAGGTAGCTATGGATACACAGCAAGCATGGAGCTTCAGCAATCTACGGGCACTGTACTTTAACTGCACATTAACCCGGTCGCCGGCAAAAAGCCATACAGAGCTGCTCGTTAATGCCAGTCATTCACTCATGGATAAACAAGGTGTTTCTACAGAGGTAATCAGACCGGTTGACCACCAAATTGCCACGGGAGTTTATCCTGATATGCGCGAACACGGCTGGGATTACGACGAATGGCCGGCAATATACGAAAAAGTTAAAGCTGCCGACATCATCGTCATTGCCGGACCAATTTGGCTAGGCGACAATAGTTCTATTACCAAGCAATTGATTGAACGACTTTACGCGGGGTCGGGCGATCAAAACGAAGCCGGGCAATCACTCGCCTACGGCAAAGTCGGCGGCTGCTTGATCACGGGTAACGAAGACGGCATCAAGCACTGCGCCATGGATATCCTCTATAGCCTGCAACATATCGGCTACACCATCCCGCCCCAGGCAGACGCCGGCTGGATTGGCGAAGCCGGGCCGGGTCCTAGCTACGGCGATGATGACGGCCACGGTGGCCACACGGGTATGGACAATGATTTTACCAACCGCAATACCACCTTCATGACGTGGAACCTCATGCACATGGCGAGATTACTAAAAGACGCTGGTGGTATTCCGAAATACGGCAACCTCCGTCCAGAGTGGAGCGGTGGCGAGCGATTTGGGTTCGAGAATCCAGAGTATCGTTAGGTATGTAACTTAATCATCTCTTCAAGCGCTACACCACCAAGCCGTAAGTTAGTATTGTAGCCGTTAAAGCCCCGACCTTCGTAGTAGCGAAGCGTGTCGTCATTGTTATTTGCCGCCGTATCCAGCCGAACAAATGCACGGTCAGTATCACCCTTCGCGAGCGCTACCGCTTGAAGGCAGGCAGCCCCGAGTAATTTCGTCCCTACTCCATGCCCGCGCCGGAACCGCTCTTTGACATACAGGTCTTCAATATAAACTCCACGATTACCATTCCATGACATTGGTGATCGGCTAAAATACATCATACCTGCAAGCGCTCGACTTCCCTCATCGAGGTCACTTTCGGCAACAATATACCGTTCGTAGG
Source organism: Candidatus Saccharimonadota bacterium (assembly GCA_032153715.1). Lineage (GTDB taxonomy): Bacteria > Patescibacteriota > Saccharimonadia > Saccharimonadales > Saccharimonadaceae > SEAL01. The sequence goes on from JALDYR010000001.1 coordinate 422,683, forward strand.
CTTGCTCGTTACTAATGGTTGCTTCGATCATGGACTGATCAATACTAAAGCGGTTCATATCCGCCTCTCAATATTCAGCAAGGTTGCGGTGCATAGTGACGATTTCTGCCGCGTCACTTAATTCGGCTGGTCGGATAAATAATTCAGGTGTTTTCATACCTTCATCGTAGACAACGACTGAACATTCATAAAAAATTTCCCGTAATTGAACAAATATACACAATGTGATTAAATTTAATCACATGATTACCATTACCGACCACGTTCGCGCTTGGATTACTCGTCACCCATTTCACGCTCGCTTTATGGCTGACGGCCTATTGAACGCCTCGTCATTAGCACGCCAAATACGTCCTGAGATTGAACAACAAGTTGGCGAGCGCGTCTCCGCTGAAGCAGTCACGCTCGCGCTCAATCGACACGGCAGGTCAGCTGCGACGCTGGCTACACTTGACTACACTCGCTACTTAGGTGAAGTTTCCGTACAATCAGGGCTTAGTCTCTTAACTGTATCCCAAACCAACCTGGATACCGACCGATTTCTCGATGCGGTCACCCGACTACAGCAGGACCATGAATACGCTCTGTACACTCGCGGCGTCTGGCACACCACCCTAATTGGACGACATGATATCATTGTCGACCTAGCAGCTAAATTCTCTAGTTCAGTGAAAATCGATAACTTAGTTGCGGTTACAATCCGGCTGAAACCAGGCCACCTCCTTATTCCGGGCGTCTGCGCATACATTCTACAGCGACTCGCCCTCCGGGGTGTCAATTTAGTAGAAACCGCCTCCTCTTATAACGAATTGACATTAATTATCAACGCTACCGACATGAATGCAGCGCTTGACTGTCTCGTATAAAGAATTAGTCGTACTTTCAATTCACCCAAAAAACCTCCTCGCTATTATACGAGGAGGTTTTTGTATCACTACTGCTAGCTACTTTTTGTCGTCGACAACTTCGCCTTCAACTGGCTCGTCTTTGTCGTCGGCTTTTTTGTCGCCGTCTTCAGAGGCAGGTGCATCCTCTTTAGCAGCGGCTTCGTACATCTTAGCGCCGATTGGCATGATCTTGTCGTTCAATGCCTTCACTGCCGCTTCAAGTTCATCTTTGCTCGCGTCGGCGTTGTCTTTAACCTTCTGGGCTTCTTCGATCGCTTCTTTAATCACCTTGACGTCATCTTCGGAAATCTTGTCCTTGAATTCATCTGGCATTTTTTCCGCTTGGTAGATACCGTTTTCAAGTTGGTTGCGAGAATCAACTGCTTCACGCTTTTTCTTGTCTTCGTCAGCATGCGCTTCAGCTTCTTTTTGTGCCTTTTCGATGTCTTCCTTGCTCATGTTGCCGCTATCTTGGATGGTAACAGAGTTTTCTTTGCCGGTACCTTTATCTTTGGCGGTCACATTCAAGATACCGTTGGCATCAAGGCTAAACGTCACTTCAATTTGCGGCACGCCACGTGGGGCTGGCGCAATACCATCGAGGATGAAACGACCAAGTGACTTGTTGTCGCTGCTCATTTCGCGCTCACCTTGCAAGACGTGAATTTCTACTTGCGGCTGATTATCAGCAGCGGTTGAGAAGGTTTCACTCTTACTTGTTGGGATAGTGCTATTACGTTCGATTAATTTCGTCGTGACACCGCCCATCGTCTCGATACCGAGCGACAGTGGTGTAACGTCAAGCAGCAAGACATCTTTGACGTCGCCTGCAAGCACACCACCCTGAATCGCTGCACCAACAGCCACAACTTCATCTGGATTGACGCCTTTGAGTGGGTCTTTACCAAAGATTGCCTTTACCTTTTCGACAACTGCCGGCATACGTGTCATACCGCCAACGAGAACCACTTCGTCGATATCACTCGCCTTAACGTCAGCATCCTTGAGAGCTTTTTCGACAGGCTCAGCCAAGCGATCAATTAGGTCTTTAACGAGGTCTTCTAGCTTTGAACGAGTCAACTTGTACTCGAAGTGCTTTGGCCCTTCGGCATCAGCCGTGATAAATGGCAGGTTAATTTCGTATTCGCTAGTTGATGACAGTTCTTTCTTTGCCTTCTCCGCTTCATCCTTGAGGCGTTGCATTGCCGCCTTGTCAGACTTAAGGTCGATACCTTCTTCGTTCTTAAACACATCAAGGAAGTGGTTAACAATACGGTTATCAAAGTCTTCACCACCAAGGTGCGTGTCACCATTCGTTGAACGAACCTCAAAGACGCCGTCACCAAGCTCAAGAACAGACACATCGAATGTACCGCCACCAAGGTCAAAGACCGCGATCTTTTCGTCTTTCTTACTATCAAGGCCGTATGCAAGGGCCGCTGCTGTTGGCTCGTTAATGATACGCTTTACTTCAAGTCCAGCAATCTTGCCAGCATCTTTAGTTGCCTGGCGTTGTGAGTCATCAAAGTAAGCTGGCACAGTAATAACCGCTTCAGTCACCTTTTCGCCAAGGAAAGCTTCGGCATCAGCTTTGATCTTTGAGAGGATCATTGCTGATACTTCTTCTGGCGTGTACTCTTTGTCGCCCATCTTTACCGCGACGCCATCGCCCTTTTTGACGATTTCGTATGGCATGATGTCGTGATCCTTTTGGACTTCGTGGTCACTGAACTTGCGTCCAATTAAACGCTTAACACCGTAGATCGTGTCTTTGGCGTTTGTGACGCGCTGACGCTGTGCCACCTGGCCAACCAAACGGTCGCCTTTTTTATTAATTGCCACCACGCTTGGTGTTGTGCGGTTACCTTCGGCATTTGCGATAACCTCTGGCTTACCTGCGACCATGTACGCAAACGCGCTGTTCGTTGTACCAAGGTCGATTCCAATGATTTTACCCATAAATTATATATACCCTTTCGCTTAGTCGTATCTGTATAAAGTTCTATTCATATTTTAGCACTCTACGATATAGATTGCCAATATCTATAGTGTAATAAAATTAGCACTCTCGTGTCAAGAGTGCTAATTGTATATATTCTACAATCCTACTCGTCCCGCATATCTTTAATAGGATTACGCGCCAAATTACGCGCCAACGGCAAAAGAATACTCACTAAACTTGCAATCAGTATCAGCCCACCGACCGCAGCCACCGCTTGCCACCATAGACCTATGAGCTGGAATTTTGCGTCCTCAGGTGCGTTCAAAAACGCAAGATGAGCATGGACCGTCGCATCCTGCGAATACGTATTATCGACCCAAAGAGCTATACCACCACCAATCAGACAGGCAATAACAAAAACGATCAGGGCAAAGAGCGTCGTATAAATGACATACACCGCCCGTAGATCATTACGCGAAGCGCCAATCGCACGAAAAACTGCTGTCTCACGGCGACTATCGACAATCACGCGCCCTACCATGCCCATCATAATTAATGCCGCAATCGATCCAATAACGAGGCCGGCAATCTGCAGCACTTTTTGCGCTTGACCCTTTAGCTCATCAAGCATCACACTATTACTGCCGAAATAACTAATAATTGGTTTATTAAAACAATCAGCGCCACTACAATTTTCTTTTGTATAAAACGTTCGCACCTCATCAACCGAAGCAAACTCAATCAACTGACCTACTGGTATGCGTGACATACTCACACTCGCCGCTTCGGTAGCTGACTTTGGAATATACTTATCATACTCCACTTTATTCGGCAACGCATCATACATATCCTGCGGCACCACCCAGTTCCCCTGTAGCGATGACCCGGTTACGACACTCACCAGCGCCCCGACGTTCGAAAAGGACTGCTCGTCAAAACCATCGGGCGCAAGCCCTACAACACGAAATGTCAGTTTTTGCTGCATCGGATGAACCGTTTCACCGAATTTTTCGTTAAATGCCTGCTGCTTGGCGACAAGCGCCTTCTCGTCCGTCGAACGGATGTCACTTTTGATAACCGGCGCTACACATGCGGTTGGATCAGGCAATCCATAAATTAAAGAAGGTTTTTGATAGTCCTTATTACCAGTATTTTTCTTAATCTCCTTGTCAATCCGTTTCGCTTCTTCAACCTGCTGCACCGAGAGGCTGTTTCGATAACAAACAGTAAATGTCGCGGATGCTGCATGGGCACGGATATACTTTATACGCTCAAGTCGCTCATTCGCAGGAGCGTTTTTCGCAAGCTTTGGCAGACCTAGCGCCTTTTCTACTTTTGAAATCGGTGCGATAACAGGTATATCATTCTTATTTGTCTGCGCACTTAGCGCCGACTGATCAAGTAGAAAAGGTTTCGTAACTGATTTATCCAAATAATACCAGCCTCCCTCAATACCTGGATTCATTTGATATTGAGCGTTTACATCTGGCTCAAAGTTCTCTTTTCCGCCCTCCATCGTTGCAATGCGCCCCGCCTCGGGTACCACATTTGGTTTTAAGGTGTAATAAGCCGAAGGATGATATCTACCTACGCTTTCCTTCAGTTTATCGAGTGGTGTTTTTCGCTGATCCAATTGCTCTTTGATAGCAAGTTGGCTTGTCGGGACTGTCGCATCAATATACGGGTCGTTCTTATCTCCCGATACAGGTTTTGGCTCACTCGAGACGTCAAACTCAATCCCAAGACGTTTGGCTTCGGCCTTTTTTTCAGCGATACGCGTCATATAGAGCTGTGTTGCCCGTGCTCGCAGCTCTGGCGTATCTTCGTATGGTTGCGAGTTATAGTCGATATAACTTACTAAGTATCGCTCCGACAAACCACCACTCATAAACTGCCTACCACTCGTTATCGTGCCTGCAGCAATCAAAATAGCGGCAATCAGCAGCCCGAACAAAATACTGGCAGAGCCTGCCGTCATGACAGTACGCACTTTACGCATGCGTAGTTTTGTTTGCGCAAGAATAAAGGCATCCGAGAAACGAATCATAAGGCCACTCCATCGCGTAAAGCAATCTCACGATCAGCTCGGTGAGCAATAGCCTGGTCGTGTGTCACTACGATAATCGTTGTCCCGTATTCTTGGCGGATCAGCTCAAACAATTCAATAATTGCGGCACTATTTCTGCTATCAAGATTACCTGTCGGCTCATCGGCAAGCAAGATTTTTGGCTTATTAAACAGGGCGCGTGCGATTGCCGCCCGTTGCATTTGGCCGCCCGATAATTCTTTCGGGAGGTGACTGACACGATCAGCCAATCCTACAGCCTTAGTAAGTTCGCTGACCTGATTCTGTCGTGTGGTGCGCTTTTTTCGCGCAAACATACCAGGAACCTCAATGTTTTGTCCTAACTTCAAGAACGGCTGCAGATAAAAAAATTGAAAGACAAAGCCGATTGTCTGACCTCGAAAAATTGACAGCTTGTGATCGCTTAATTGCGTTAAATTAACGCCGTCCACCTCAACTGTGCCACCCGTCGGCTTATCAAGTCCACCGATTAGCTGTAGTAGCGTGCTTTTACCGCTACCGCTCGAACCTGTCAAGGCGATAAATTCACCCTGACGAACACTAAGCGACACACCATTTAAGGCCGCTACCTTCTGACGTCCAACCTTGTATTGCTTCGTAGCATTCTTCACTGACACGATGATCGGCGCATCCTGAAAGCGCTCGGCTGCCGTCCGCCGTGCGGCCGAATCTGCAGTGGAACGGCGACGTAGTGCGCTGACCGCCGCCGATACGTCCCCGTCAAATAGACGGAGGAACTCATCAATTTTGACCTCATTAACCGACTCTATCTTTTCGCCACCCATATTTGTCTTTGATTATAACATGAGACTGATCATTTACTGAGTAGTCTTGCGCTTGAATAGCCATGCTGCAATTGGAATCGAAACAACGAGAATCGATATACTCCAGACCACTGACCACAAAATCGAATCACCAATTGGCGTGCCGATAAGCAATCCGCGAATTGCATCGACCATCTGACTGACTGGCTGATTTTCAGCAAATGGCTTCAGCCACGACGACATACTCTCCGCTGGAACGAAGGCGGTACTGGCAAACGTCAGCGGGAAGATGATAACGAACGTCAGCCACTGAACACCCTCAACACTCTTTGCAATCACCCCAACAATTGCTGACAGCCACGAGATAGCCAACGTAAAGAGCGCCAGTAGCCCCGCAAAAATCAACCATTCAGTGAACGTCGCATTTGGACGAAAGCCAATCACGAGGCCAGCAAGAATCATCACGATCGTCGAGATACCATTACGGAATAGATCGGAAATCACGTGGCCGTTCAGCACTGCAAGATTAGACATTGGCAAGCTACGGAAACGGTCAACAATACCGCGTTGCAAATCGTTACAGACCGCGATCGCCGTCGTTGTCGAACCAAAGGCAATCGTCTGGACGATGATACCCGCCATCAAGAAGTTTGTGTAACTGCCGCCACTCGTTGCAATCGCACCGCCAAATACCGCCGTAAACAATACGAGGAACATAATAGGTTGGAAAAATGTACCCAATAGTTGATCGGTGTTGCGAATAATATGCGTACTACTACGACGAATCATAATCAATGAATCAGTCATAGCCAGCCATAGCTTTGATCGTTTTTCAAATTTCAATTCAACCGCCATCTTACGCTTCCTCGCTATCTTTTGTTTGCTTACCCGTTAACGACAAGAATACGTCGTCGAGCGTTGGCTTGTGAACGGCCATTGCTTCAAATCGTAGGTTTTCCTTCTGGAGCGTATCGAGAACTTTACGAACATCAGCATTAGTATCTTTCAAAACAACTGTGACAGTCTTTTCACCTTCGTCGCTTTCCTGCACGGACTTATCGAGCACCTTCACGGCCAACTTATATTCGTTGGTTGTCGCAAATGTCAGCTCGAGGCGGTCTTTGCCGACTTTCGCCTTTAGCTCTTTAGCTGTACCCTCGGCAATTACTTTCCCACCATCAATCACCACAATACGATCAGCCAACTGATCAGCCTCTTCGAGGTACTGGGTGGTGAGCAAAATCGTAGCGCCATTTTGTTTCAGTTTTTCAATAATCTCCCACATAGCAATGCGTGATCGCGGATCAAGTCCCGTCGTTGGCTCGTCCAAGAAGATGACCGGTGGAGTTGCAATCAAACTCACCGCCAGGTCGAGACGGCGTCGCATACCGCCAGAGTATGTTTTCGCTGGGCGCTCAGCTGCTTTAACAAGATCAAATTCTTCAAGCAATTCCTGCGCTCGGGCGTGCGCGCTGTCTTTTGTCAGGCGATACAAGCGCCCCATCATGACCAAGTTTTCCCGACCTGTTAACAGTTCGTCGACCGCCGCCGATTGTCCTGTCAGGCCGATCACGCTTCGCACGTCATCAGCTTGCGATTTGACGTCGTAGCCCTCAATCGTCACTGAACCAGCATCAAACCCAAGCAACGTACTCAGAATACGAACCGTTGTTGTCTTACCTGCACCGTTCGGGCCAAGCAATGCCAGCATCGTGCCGCGCTCGACATTGATATCAATCCCCTTCAGGACATTGTTGGATCCATAGGACTTTTTCAGCCCCTTTGCCTGAATCACATAGTCAGCTTTCGTCATGGAAGGTTCCCCTATTTAATCTATTTTATTGTAGCAAATTATTTACGCGTTACTTTCACCATAGCGTGGCGAATTGGCTGGCCATTAAGAACATACCCACCTTGCAACTCTTCAGCAATCACTTCCGTTTCACCTTCAGCATCTTCCTCAAACTGAATAGCCTCGTGTAATTCTGGATTAAATTCACTACCCACCTTGGCATCAATACGCTGCAGATTCAATGACTCAAGCGACTTCTCAAGATTCTTAACGAGGCCAGCAATACCTTGCGCCCACTTATTGTCCTTGAGCTCTTCTGGCGTATATGCAACGGCACGCTCAATATTATCGATAACTGGCAACAACTTCAAAATAGCCGCCGCCTGCCCTGCGCTCCGTGCGGCCGACTTCTCTGCTTCGACTCGTTTACGGTAGTTTTCAAAGTCTGCCCGCGTTCGCTGCAAATCATTCGTCAGGTCACCAACCTGCTGTTCAAGTTCTTCTTGCTTCTTACCCTTTACCATTCTGTCTCCTAAAACAAGTTCTTTATTGAATTCAGTATTTCGACTATTACATCACCAACTGCGTTAATCACCGTTACTGTCGCATCAACAATTGCCTGAATAATCGAGGTGATTGCGTTAACTATCGTATCAATCAGATTCATTACAATACCTCCTCAAGCATCGCGCCGGCGTGTCGCACTAAGCGCATGACTTTTCCGTAACTTTGACGAGTTGGGCCTAAGACTCCAATGTAGCTACGGTCACTGTACGGCGAACGGAAGCGGCTAACAATTAAGGTGGCGCCACTCGATTTACCGATTGGATTTTCACTTCCAATAAATACATTCAATGGCTCGTTTGGTGCGGCTTCACGCAGCCATGGCTCAAGATTGTCAAGCAAACGCGCGACGGCCTGCGTGTGGTTGTTTTGCATAAACTCCGGCTGACTAAAGAGGTTGCCAATGCCATTCATATACAGCTGGTCGCCAATTGTCGCGAGGCCAAGGTTATGGGTCAGCTCAACCAAGCTATCAACCGCGCTGCGAATCGCCCGATCAGCATGGGCTCCATGCGGTGAAACGCGCGCTTCGATCGTCCTCGCACCACGATCAAGAGTCGGTGCCTGGTGTGCGTCAGCTTCGGTCAGCGTGTTCACATAAAAACGGTAACCCTGATCGGTCGGCACCCGACCCGAACTAGTGTGCGTCTGTTGAATCATCCCCATATCTTCTAGGCGCGCCATTTCGCTGCGGATTGTCGCACTTGAAACGCCAAACAGCTTCGCCAGCATCACACTCCCAACAGGACTCGCTACTTCAGCGTACTGTTCAATGATGGCTGCTAATATCTGCGCTTGACGTTCGGTCATGCTTAAATTATAGCGCGTCTTTGGCACTCATGCAAATAGAGTGCCAATCTACCACTTGCTAATCTCAACCATACAAAAGGTATGTGCCGCACTACGAACTGTATACAGTTGACCTGCGAGCGTTACGTTGTCATAACCCGGAGTTGGCGACAAAATATTGGCAACCCCGCAATTTGCGTTCGGCCCCACTGAAAATCCAAATACCGATCGATTATCGGCAAAGTAATTTGAATGATACCACATCGAACCCGTTGGATTACTTCCCCATTTCGTAAGCTTCTGCTCGGCAATACCGGCGTAAGTTGCCAATTTTTGATTAAACGCCGTGTCGTAAACCGTATTTGCCGCCCAATAATCACTGTTGGCGCAAGTGCCGCCCGGCACTGCACTCGCCGGTGCGATACACGACGAGGCTATCGGACGCCCCTCGACCGCCTCCCAAGCCTTTAATCCTTTAATGTAGGCGTTGGCAGTGCTTGTCGCCGTGGCGCTATTTGCACGCTCCTGTACGCCATTAAACGCAACGATAGTGATCGCCGCCAAGATACCGATCACGACGATGACGATTAGCAACTCGACAATCGTAAAGCCACGTATATTCCTATTACTTACCACACCCACTACCTAATACCTACCGTGATCAAACCCTTACTCAGTCAACGAGCGTGCCCTGTGGATCGTCTCCAAGTTGCAGTGCGCGTGCCATGTAGATATACATCTCTCCTTAGCTTCTGTTGTCCTCAGTATACATGACGCTTACGGTTCGGCAAATGTGTGACGAATAACCATAATTCACCTATACTGGAGCTATGGGATTTTTAAGTGATTTTGGCAGCTTTCTCAGCGAAGTGCAAGCCGTTAACGACGAGATTGATAACCTCAAAAGTGAGGTCGTGTCATCCGTCGTTGATGCCGCCAACCAAACGCGCGATACCGTCGCCGACACAGCCAGTCAGGCCACGAGTGCTATTCAGCAAATTAATAGTGATATCGAGCAATCACTACCAAAAAATGACCAGTAGCCTGGTCGTTTTTATTTATGGGTCGCGCCGTGTTTCCGGCAGCGCCAGACGTAGCACGAGAGCAATCAAGAACAAAACAACAATAATCAGCAGGTAGTACTTCATGCAGTTATGATACCTTTTGGCCTCCGTAGACAGAGGCGCCATATCCATTATGCGAGACAGCTGGAGCCTGCTTCGGGGCGGGCGCTAACGTCTTAAGAAGTGCACCAACCCCAGTCAGTGCAACAACCGCGATCGCAACATGCTTCAAAAAATCTTTTCGGTCCATCTTTTTATTAAGAAGCGTATCGAGCTCTTGCTTCATGGCGGTTTTTACCTTTGTTGTTTGTTTTGATTATAATTATGCTTTTATTAAACACCGATCGGCGAATCGTGTCAATAAAAGTTGTGTGCTATATAGTCGAAAAACCGTCGACAACTCGAGCCGTGGATGACGTTGCTGTCGACTCAGCGGGGCGTCGCATGCGACGACGAATAAACACCGCTACGGCGCCTAATTGGTATATCGCCATAATCGGACCAGCTACAATCATCTGATTTATCATGTCTGGCGTCGGTGTAATAATAGCTGCAGCAATAACCGATCCAACAATCACATAGCGCTGCGACGACAATAAAACTCCTGGGGGAAAGGGCCGAATATGATCAAACATAAACAGCAGCAACGGCAGCTGGAATAACGCCGCCAGTCCTAGCATGTACATCACCACAAATCCCAAGTATGACTCGGCCGTCAAATTTGGCGTCACTGCATCACCAGCGAAAGTCGTTAAGAAGTTAATAGCCGCCGGAATGGCCGCCACATACCCAAACACTGCACCAGCGGCAGCCAGAATGCCCGACAGCAGCACCAGGATGACAATAAGCTTTCGCGAGGCGCCTTCAAAGACCGGCTGCAAAAACCGGTAGATATGATAGATAATGACAGGGATAGTGAGGAGCGCGCCAAAATACAAACAGATCGTAAAAATAAAACTAAACCCACCGCCAGGTGTAAGATACACTAGCTTTTCACCATGGAGTGGTGCGACCACAAAATCAACAAGATAGTCTTTAAATTGAAATGCTACCGAAGACGCCACAAGCAAGACTATGACTATCCAAAAAAGACGATTACGCAATTCGTAGATATGCTCAAGAAACGTCAGCTGATGAACAGCCGGCTGCGAGGAACTACGACTGCTTTGGCTTGCTGTCGGTTTTTGCGGTGCTCTTTTTGTCTGTTGACTTGTCATCGCTCATTCCCTTACGCAATTCTTTCATTGAATCACCAATGCTACGAGCTAGTTCAGGAAGTTTTCGGCCTCCGAAAAGCAGCAATATCACTAAAAAGATGATAATTAATTCAGTCGTACCTAGTCCAAACATATGCTCCTCACGGTTAAAATCTTCTTTTATAGTATCTTGATTATGGTAATATAGCAAGAAGAAGTAAGCTCCGCTATAACAGAGAAAATAACGCATATTATGAAGCCATTTACCCTGCTCGCTCAAGCCACCTACAGCTGCGACAACGCCACTGACGGCAGCTACGGCGCCGGAAACTTTGGCACCTGCGATACTAGCGCAACCAGCGAAGAAACAACCCAAACTGTTGGCGCACCAGACACGGGCACGTTTTTAGATGTTCTCACAGGGGGCAGTTTTAGTGTCATTCTCCCGCTTGTTATTGCAACGGTAGTTATCGTTGCAGCTACGATCATAATCATCCGTAAAAAGCGCCCAGCACACCGTTCGTAATGTAATTACTGCTGCAGCTTTAGTGCTTGTAGTAGCGCCCGCGCTTTCAAGCGCGCTTCGTCATCTTGTTGCGTAAACTGTTCGCGACGATGTGCAATTTCATCCACCACTCGCACTGCACGGATTAAATCGTCATTAATAATAAAGTGGTAATATGGTAATTCAAGCGCATGCTCCAACTCATCAATAGCCGTATCGCGACGCGATGGGAACTCGCGAGTAAACTCATCTTCGGTTGCATAGCGCCGGGCTAAGCGTTCGCGCCATGTCGTGTAGTCGGGTGGAATAATAAACAGTGCTCGAACCGTGTCGGCAAGCGAGCGAAAAGCGCGCACCCCGTTAACGTCGATATTACTGATAGCCACGTTACCGCCCTCGTTCGCGCGGTACAGTTCATTAATACTGACACCGTAGTAATGCACCCCGTAATGATTAACCTCGATGAGCTGATGCTCCTCAAGCATGCGCTGCATTTCATCATACGTGACAAAATGATACTCACGCCCATTAAGTTCCAGCAGCCCGTTATTCTCGCGCGGCGGGCGGGTGGTGTGCGTGACGATGCGATGATAGCCGCGCATCGCAAGTAATTGTGATTGAATCGTATCCTTACCCGCTCCCGAAATTCCAACGAGCAGCAGGACATTTGCCTGGCGAACCGCGTTAGCGGCATGTTGGTCAGGTTGGTAATTATTGGCGATTTCTTCGAGTGTCATAGGTGTTACTAGTATAGCAAACTAGTCGCGCTTTAGCATGACCGTAAAGGCTTCCGATGGAATATCCACCTTACCAAAGCGCTTCATACGCTTCTTACCTTTTGCCTGTTTCGCAAGCACCTTCTTCTTTCGGCTGACGTCACCGCCATACAATCCAGTTGTTACATCTTTACGGTAAGCACTGAGATCCTCGCGTGCGATAAACCGACCGCCAATCGCCGCTTGCAAGCTGACCTGGAAGTTCTGACGCGGGATCACCTCTTTGAGTTTTTTAACAATCACACGGCCAATGCCATCCGCTTCACTGCGGTGCGCCATAATTGACAGCGCATCGACAATTTCACCGGCAACATAAAAATCAATTCGAACTAAATCTTCAATGCGATACTCGTCAAGTTCGTAGTTAAAACTTCCATAGCCACTCGTAACACTCTTGAGCTGATCATAGAAGTCAGTCAACAGGTTAGCTAGCGGCGCTTCAAAACTAATCAAGGCCCGCTCATCAATGTAACTGAGGTTCTTTTGCTGACCACGCTTGCTGACGATAAGCTGGATAACAGCGCCAATGTAGGCCTGCGGCACGACGATTTCACCCTTAATCCATGGTTCACGAATTTCAGCAATTTTGCTGACATCAGGCAAGTCAGAGGCTGACTTAATGTCCAGCTCGTCACCATTTGAAAGCGTAACTTGATAGTCCGTTGATGGATTCGTGACAACCAAATCAAGGTTATACTCGCGCTCAAGGCGCTCACGAATAATATCCATATGTAGCAAACCGAGAAAGCCAATACGCACACCAAAACCAAGAACTGGCGAGTTTTCTGGCTCGAACTGCAAGGCACTGTCGCTGAGCGATAGCTTTTCAACCGCCTCTTTGAGCTCATTGTAATCCTCGTTACTAACAGGAAAGAAGCCGGCGTAGACGAATGGCTTAACGTGTTGATAACCTGGTAGCATCTCTTCGGCATGATGGCGTTTGACTGTCACCGTGTCGCCCACGCGCGCATCGCGCGTCGTCTTGAGGTTAGTGACGATATAGCCAATCTCGCCTGTTCCAATTTCGGCACCTGACTTCATTGTTGGGTTCAAGGCGCCCACTTCAAGCGCTAGACCATTCGCACCCGTAGCAAGCATTTCAATAGTGTCACCTTTTTTGATACTGCCATCAACCACGCGTGTATATAAAATAACACCACGGTAATCGTCGTAATAACTGTCAAAAATCAGTGCGCGCGTTGGCGCTTTTTCAAGACCGGCTGGCGGCGTGATACGCTCCACAATTGAGTCCAGCACTTCCGTCACACCCTGGCCCGTCTTGGCGCTAATTTTCAAAATGTCTGACTCGTCGCAGCCAAGAAGGTTAATAATTTCAGCACTAACCCGCGGCACGTCGGCAGCTGGCAAATCAATCTTATTAAGGACGGGGATAATCGTCAGGTCAGCCGCCAATGCTAGGTACACATTCGCGAGCGTCTGCGCCTGAATACCCTGACTCGCATCGACAACCAGCACCGCACCTTCACACGCCTCAAGCGAGCGCGACACTTCGTAACTAAAGTCAACATGGCCCGGCGTGTCTATCAAGTTCAGCTCGTGATCTTGATAGCCCATGCGCACGGGAGCCAGTTTGATAGTAATACCCTTTTCACGTTCTAAATCCATACTGTCGAGTAGCTGTGATTTCATGTCACGCTTTTCGACCGTGCCAGTCAGCTCCATCATGCGATCAGCTAAGGTCGACTTGCCGTGATCAATGTGCGCAATAATACAAAAGTTTCGAATGTGTGTTTGATCCATATACTAATAACAAATTATAGCAGATTTTCTACTATTTTGCGAACCTAGTAAACAGTACTTTATAGAGGCGACTCAAGATTGGATCAACTTCATGTAAACGGAAGTATTTACTGAGTGCCAAATACGTCGCGCCACTAATTGTCACGATAATCATAAACTTCGGGAAGGTCGCAAGAAAGCTTTGGTCGGCACTTTGCAACTGGAACAGCTGCACGGAAATATAGCTTACCAGACCTGTAATAATCGTTGCGACCATCATTTTGGCAAACGCCTGCCACAACGTAAGATTAAACAACCCAGGAATTCGATAGCTCATCACAATAAAGAGAATTAGTACCTCAAACGCGGCAACAATCGACTGCGCCAAGGCGAGTCCATACGCTGGATTGATAAAGCCTTGATCACGAAGCGTCGTCGTTAACCAAATGGCAAGGATAATGTTTAGACTAATAGCAAAAACAGAAATATAAAGTGGCGTCTTAGTGTCTTGCTGTGCGTAAAAACTGCGTGCTGCAATATAGTAAATCGAACGGAATAAAATTGCTACTGCTAACGCACCTAGTAGCCCTGCCATCAAGGCGTCACCACCGTTAATAATAAAGTTTACAATATAACCGCGCGTAAAGAATGTCACCACCGCAACTGGCATCGCCAACCATACAATCACACGCAAAATTGTCTGCAGCTCACTGCGAAACAAATCTGGTCGTCCTTCACTCAACCGCTCGGTCATCTTTGGAAACGCCGCCGTACTAATCGCCACACCAATCAGATTAATTGGTGCCATATGAAGCGTGACCGCCTGATTGTACGCCGCCAAGGTACCGGCCGCCAAACGCGAAGCAATGTTCGTTTCGACAATTCCGACCAAATAATCCATCCCTTGGTCAAGTGAGCGTGCCGGCAGCAACGACAGGACTTTACGAAAACCCTTATTCTTCCAGCTAATCTTAAATCGGTAATCAAATCCCAATCCAAGCAGGCCGATACTACTCACCACTAACTGCATCACCGAGCCAAGCACTACGCCGAGCGCGACACCCATGATGCCACCCTCAAAGATTTGCCAGCCAAAAATATTAATGCCACCCGTGAACACCGTGATACCAATAATAATCCCAATGTTATAGAGAATTGGCGCCAGCGCGTAAAACGTAAATCGCCCCACCGCCTGCTGAATACTCGCAATTACCGTTGCAATCGCAAACAAGAACGGGTTAATAGCAATCACCCGCGTCATACTAATCGCTAACGCCATGCCCGACTCGCTCAAACCTGGGGCGATAATGTAGCGCATAAGCGGATCAGCAAAGATGATAATCAAAATACTTGCAACAAGCGTCAGCAGGGCCATGAAGTTCACCATACTTGTCGACAATTCCCATGCAGATTTTTTATTGCCACTCGCGAGTCGCTGATTAAAGACCGGAATAAACGTGACGCTCAGCGCACCTGACACCAGAATAAAGAACATAAAGTCCGGCACCGTAAATGCCGCGATATAGGCGTCGTAGCCGGTTGGGTATGTATCGTAGTAGGTGCCGTTCAACAGGCGCATGCGGAAGAAGCCAAACAGCAACGACACCAACGTCGAACCAGCTAGCAGGGCTGCTGCTAGCTGGAGCGTTAACCGTTTGTTCGCCTTTGCGACGACACTATGCATGCGGCTCATGAGTCGTTTTTACACTAAGCCTTGTCAGCGTACAAGCGCGCTTCTTTTGGCAGCGTGGCATCCTTTAACAGTTTATTAACCTGTGTTTCATCAATCGTCTCTTCGACAAGCAACGCACTGGCAAGCTTATCTAGACTCTTACGGTTATTCGTAATGACAATTTCCGCACGACGAGCCGCTTCTTTAATCAGCGCCTCAACTTCTTTGTCGATTTCTTTCGCCGTATCGTCGCTATACGGACGCTCGTGGGTCATCTTGTCAAAGACCATGCCGCCGTTATCATCATGGAAGACCTGGTCACGTAGCTTGCTACCCATACCTTGCTCGATAATCATGTCGCGCGCAATCTCGGTTGCCTTGCGCAGATCAGAACCCGCACCAGTCGTAATACCATCAGCCCCGTAGAGGATCTTTTCAGCGACACGACCACCCATGGCACGTGCCAAGATGTCTTTAAATTCGTAGACATTCGTATAACTCTTGTCTTCTGGCGGCAAGAACCACGTCACACCACCTGTGCCACCACGAGGGATGATGGTCACTTTGTGAACTGGATCGCTGTCAGGTAGTACGTGGCCAACAATGGCATGGCCAGCTTCGTGGTAAGCGGTCAGCTCTTTCTCTTTCTCGCTCATCACCTTGGCTTTACGTTCAGGGCCAATAGCCACCTTTTCGAAGGCTTCGGTAATATCGCCATTGGTGATTTTCTTGCGATCCGCACGGGCGGCAATAATCGCCGCTTCGTTGGCAATATTCGCAAGGTCAGCCCCGGACGAACCAGCTGTCTTTGCTGCCAATTTATCGAGGTCAACCGTCTCATCAGTTGGCTTCTTCTTAAAGTGCACCTTCAAGATCGCTTCACGGTCACGGCGCTCTGGCAGCAAGATATTTGTACGACGATCGAAACGACCTGGACGTAGCAATGCTGGGTCAAGTACGTCAGCACGGTTAGTTGCTGCAAGCACGATAACATTCGTCCCTGTTTCAAAGCCGTCCATCTCCACCAAGATCTGGTTAAGCGTCTGCTCGCGCTCGTCGTGACCGCCACCCATACCAGAGCCACGCTTGCGGCCAACGGCGTCAATTTCGTCGATAAAGATAATCGCTGGTGCGTTTTTCTTCGCTTTTGCAAAGAGGTCACGCACGCGGCTCGCACCGACACCAACGAACATTTCAACGAATTCTGAACCAGAAATACTAAAGAATGGCACGTTTGCTTCACCAGCAACGGCGCGCGCCAGCATCGTTTTACCCGTACCTGGGCTACCAACAAGCAAGACACCCTTTGGAATCTTTGCGCCGAGCTCCTCGTACTTCTTTGGATGCTTCAAGAAGTCAACAACCTCTTCAAGATCTTGCTTGGCACTATCGTTACCGGCAATATCACCAAAGACAACCTTTTCCTTGTCGCTGCCGTAAAGCTTCGCCTTTGACTTACCAAAGCCCATCGCTTGGTTATTCTGTCCCTGTGCCTGACGCATCATAAATAGGAAGAATCCAGCAATCAACAGTACTGGTACGATAATAATCGCCAAGTTCCAAAGCGTTTGACCGGTTTCTGATGGCGGCGTGTCATTCAAAATGCGCTGCTGCACATCTTTATTCAACGTATCGTCACGCAACAAAGTACTGACACCACCCTGAACATACGAATGCTCGGTTGGCTTATCACTTCCCTTTGGCGTAATCTTCAGGTCGTTGCCGTTACCTTCAATCTTTTCGATCTCACCCTTATTGGCACGCTCAATAACAGATGAAATGTTTACATCTTTTAGTTGCTCGCGCGGTGAAACAACTGCAAATACAGTTAAAATACCGAGGACCACAACAGCCCAGAAAAGGCTGAGACGAATCCAATTTGATGCTTTATTTTTCGGTGGTTTGCTTTTTGTCGCCATACTGTCTGTTATCTTTCCTTTCAGCTCATGTAAAAATAGAGAAATCCCACTCCTATTATCATAGCACTTACTAGGCGTGCTCTACAACAAAATGCGTCCGCGTAAAGCGTAGTCGAACATCATCCGAAATTTCATAAACTTTGCCTGGTTTTGTAACTTTAATGGCATGCAAAACTTGCTGACGCTGCACGATCGTTAATCCGTCACGATAATAGCGAAGAAAAAGTCCGCGCAGCAGCTCGACTGCCGCACGTGGCGGTGCAGCAATAAAGAAATACCGCGCATACTCAGGGCCGCTTGGCAGCAAACTGGCTACCTCATCGTCAATCTGTGTCCGCAACTGTAACTGTCGTTGTCGATACACACCCAGCGTACTCACACTGTCGTCCGTCGCGAGTCGTAGCCGCTGACGCAACTGATTACGGAGGTAGCGCACGTCTTCATTCGTACTATCCTCTCGCCACTTCAGTTGCTGCGCCTCAGCATACTCTACTAGCTGTCGTTTACGGACACCCAGGAGCGGCCGCCAGATACCCGGCCGCCCTAATACCGCCAAACCGCGCCATCCCGTACCGCGCTGACAATTAATTGCGATAGTCTCGGCGACATCATCAGCATGATGCGCCGTCACGATGGTTGCCTCGTGCTTTTTTGCTAGGTCAAATAAAAACGCGTAGCGCCGCTCCCGCGCCAGATCCTCGCTCGCTCCCGCGCCAAGTTCCTCGCGCTGGCCAACATACGCCACCCCATACGCTTCCGCTAACTGCCGGACAAACTCGGCGTCCTCGTGAGAATCTGGTCGAATGCCATGATCAAAATGCGCCACAATCAGCTCGCCCAACATCTGCTCACCCCACACCTCTCGCCTGCCGACCGGACGCCGCCGGACAAGCGCGTCAAGTAGAACGACCGAGTCCACGCCACCGCTTACTGCGACAATATACGCCGTCACCTAGTACCTTTTCGAGAGTTTCACCCCGACCCAAATGCCCAGCAGTCCACCGATCAGGCCGCCTAAAATACTCCAGCCGCTCAGCGGATCAGTATCACCCAACAATATCGGCACATATGCACCAATTGCACCAAAGACGATCGACACTAACAAAATCACTTTTTTATCCATATACACTTTAGTATACATCGTACTTGTACTCCTTTCGTCACTCGCGCATACTATACCTATGAAAAATAAGTACCTTCGTATTGCCATGATTACTATTATTATCCTCATTCTCATCCCCGCTCTACTGGTTGCCACGATTTATTTTTGGCCACTTAAAAGCAAGTCGCTCCAAACCAGCACACCAGAAACGATCTCGTATCAGCAGTCGCTTGAGCGTTTTGCCGCCCTTGAAAACCGCGAGGCGGAACGCCAGGTACTACCTGAATGCAAATCAAAACTCCTCACTCATGGCAACAAAACTGCCAAAACCGTCGTTATGTTCCACGGCGTCACGGCCTGTCCAAAACAATATGATGGCCTCGCGAAAGTCTTTTTTGACGCTGGCTACAATGTCTACGTGCCGCGCGCACCGCACCACGGCACAGCTGACAAAAACGAACACGGCCAAGTTACCTCAGCTGGACTGATTGAATATGTTGATGCGTCAATCACTGCCGCTACTGGCCTTGGCGACGAACTCGGGGTCGTTGGCCTCTCGGGCGGTGGTATGCTCGCGACTTGGGCCGCCCAATATCGTCCAGAAGTCACTCATCTCCTGGCGCTGTCGCCGTTCTACGAACCAGCTGCTGGACAAGCACCAAAGTGGCAATTGCCGTTCCTGCACGTCCTCTACGGCCTGCATATTCTCCCGGATAAATTTATCGAGCCGGCCACGCCAAATGACGCCAGCTTCTCGTACCGCGCCCTCGCCAATTACGATATTGTCACCAAAAACTTCAAAGCCAACCCGACCGACTTAAACCTAAAGAGCGTTGCCGTCGTCATTAGTGACAGTGACGATCAAATTGACCTCACTCTAGCGAGTAGCATCCCGCAAAAGATTGCCGATGCCAATCACCTTCCACTTATCAAAACCAACCTGCCTGCCGATTGGAATGTTAAGCACGACATTGTTAGTCTTGACAATAAAGCGGTCGTTGCGCGCCAAGCAGAGCTCTTCTCGCTTTACCTTAATTCGTACGAAGGTAAGCGCTAACTATAAATAGCGCGTACTGCCAAACGGAATCTTTTGCTTCACAAAATCACCTGTCCCGAGTGTATCGGCGCTGTGAATCACCCGCGTTCCGTAGCGTTGATTAATCTCGTCAACCGCATCCGTCACGCGTCGCTCGGTAGCAATTTGATCGCCAAACAAACTTAGTTGCGGATCCTCACCTTCCGTCAACTCATAACAACTCACGCCAATCTCTTTCAAGTGATCGGGTGCGCCGCGAAAGAGCTGTTCGGCTTGCGTATAAATTGCCTGATTACTAAAGAAGGGCAGTTGGCTCATTCGCCGCGCATGCCAATATTTTCGCTCATACGTCTTTGCGTACACAAACACGCCACGCGCCACCCGCCCCTGACTACGGACTTTTTCGCCAACCGATTCACATAAATGGTGTAGTCGCTGCAAAATTGCCTCGCGTGGCAAATCATACCCCTCCAGCACATACTGTCGCCCGGCGCTCTTTAAGCCATGATCAACATTATCGACTTCCCAGCCGCGCAGGCGCTGGTGCCACTGTTCACCGCAAATACTCTTAAATACCATGTCATACAGCGTCCGGACGTCCGCATCTAAAAACTCCAGCGGTGTATAAATCCCCACCGCGTTCAAGCGCTGCTCGTTATGACTGGCGATCCCCGTCAGATCCGTCAGCTTTAATGTTCCAAAGACGTCACGCAAATTTTCACTCGTAATAACATCCAGCCCATCTGGCTTATGCAGGCTTGCGGCCATCTTTGCCAGGAAGCGATTAGGGGCAATGCCGACATTACAGCGCATCGCTCGTCCTATTTCATCCTGTAGGCGCTGCTTGATTTCCATACCAATTGATTCCAGGCCGCGCGCCTTCATCACTTCCGTCGCCTGATGAAAATCAATCACCCCCTCGTCAATACTCTTCATCCGAACATGCGCCGAATAGTCCTGCATAATACTCATCATCTTGTGATACACATAACGGTACTTTGCCGGGTCGCTTTCGAGCCCTACTAGATCCGGACACAGCCGCTTCGCTTCTTTTAGCTTCATCCCCAGCGTCACGCCACGTGCTTTCGCTTCGTAACTCGCCGTCACGATCATCGTATGTTCCGTCCGCCGATTGACAATTGCCACTGGCCGACCGCGCAGCATTGGCCGGGCTTGTTGCTCGACTGTCGCAAAGCAACTATTTAGATCGATGTGCATCACGAGTGGCGTTTCGGCATTATAGTGCTGGTTCATACCCGGTCTCCCTCCCGCGTCAGACGCCAAGTCAGTCGCTCGCTATCAAACTCAATCCGGTAATCAGCCTCGTGATCCGTCACGTCAAAAATATGCAGCGTTCGATTACCCTTGCTGCTTGGGTGGCGTAAACCGATTTCTTTCACTTCGACCACGCGGCCACTCGCCCGGCGAAACCGCACTGGCACACACGGATTTAAACCGACACCAAAGGTGGCCACTACATCAATTCGTTCGTTCAAAAAAAGTTCATCATTCATATCAAAAATCCTCAAAAGTTTAGTTTGAGAAACGTTTTTGATTGTATTGCCCGTCGTTTTTGCCCGTTTCTAGCAAATCGCCGAAGACAATGGAATGATTCCACCGGAGGGACGCTTTGCTGAACGAACAGCTAGTGTGTATCGCGGGGAGATGCTTTTATTATACATTCCACTCTCGCTCTTTAACAGCAGTTCTTCTTATTGTAATTTTTAGTAAAAAATGCTATAATAATACTAATGAAATCACCTGATTCATCAGCCAACTTCCTTCCAGATCAAGCGCCAACGTTTGATCAGATTTCCGATTTTACGACAACCCATAGCGGCTATAAACACACCCCTAGTCCACTTCGCACTCTCAAAACAGCGTTTATCGAAGAAACAATCGAACTTCTCGACGAAATTGCCAAACCCGAAAAAGACCTCGACGAACTCCGCGGTGAAATCGGCGATACTATCATGATGATCTCCCTGGCCGCTCAGGAAAACGACCATTCACTCGACAGTATCGCTAATAGCGCCGACACTGCTTTTGCCACCCTTGGAGAATTCCAGGCGAGTCACACGCCAAATAGCCAGTGGTCAGATTCTGAAACGCTCGGTCTTGCGACAATGGAAGCCTACAATGCCATGACACAGCATAACTCGCCCATTATTCCACTTCACAGCATGCTAAGTGCAGTGACTCGCATTGCTAACGAAAACAGCATCAGCCTTGATGATGCCATGCGGCAGACGATGAAAAAAATCAGTACGAAAACCCGTGAAAACCACGCTATCAAAGAAGCGAAGCAAGGCCTCCAGCCCACTCACACCGAGCGCTATCTCGCAAAACACGCCCTTAAATAGCCGATCACACCCCGCCCCATTCCTTACCCTTTTCGTAAGAGTGCCAGGAGGGACGCTTTTACTTTTCTGAAGATCATCTAGATACCTTGAGGCCCGCCAATAACGGGCGTAAAATAAGAGTAGAGAAGTAATCGAGGTGAAGATATCATGCGACACCTAAGCATACTTATCATCAGTATCGGTTTGCTATTCGGAGCAACCGTTCCTCTCCCTGTCAGTGCCCACGCAAACAGCAATACATATACTAACCCTGACACTACTATCCCCACTACTCCTACTCCTACTCCTACTCCTACTCCTACTCCTACTCCTACTCCTACTCC